>DATKLT010000001.1:0-100859 GCA_035542315.1 Solirubrobacterales bacterium
TGTTGTGGCCGACCGCGTCGACGAGGAACTTGTCGCGCAGGATGCTCAGCAGCTGGCCCGTGTTCAGCTCTGGGACCAGCACCTTCGGGTAGGCGCGCAGGATCTCGCCGGTGTTGGCCGGCAGCGGTTCCAGGTGGCGCAGGTGCGCGGTCGCGACCTTGACGCCGCGGTTGCGGACGCGCCGGGCGGCGGCGCCGATCACGCCGAAGGTCGAGCCCCAGCCAACGACGAGGAGCTCGGCGCCCTCGTCGGCGTCGACCTCCAGCGGCGGGATCTCGGCGGCAACGTTGGCGACCTTCTCGGCGCGCAGCTTCGTCATCAGCGCGTGGTTGGCGGCGTCGTAGGAGACCTTGCCGGAGCCGTGCTCCTTCTCGAGGCCGCCGAGCCGGTGCTGCAGGCCGGGCGTGCCGGGCAGGGCCCAGGGACGGGCGCCGCGCTCGTTGCGCAGGTAGGGGAGGAACTCGTCGCCGGCGTTGGGCCCGGTGGCGAATTCGGGGTCGATCTCCGCCAGCTCGGTCGCCTGCGGCAGCCGCCAGGGCTCCGAGGAGTTCATCAGGAAGGTGTCGGCGAGGAGGATCACCGGGGTGCGGAAGCGGATCGCGATGGCGGCCGCTTCGACCGCCGAGTTGAAGCAGTCGGCAGGGGTCTTCGCCGCCAGCACCGGCAGCGGCGACTCGCCGTGGCGGCCATGGATCGCCAGCATCAGGTCCGACTGTTCGGTTTTGGTCGGCAGGCCGGTCGAGGGGCCGGAACGCTGGACGTCGATGATCACCATCGGCAGCTCGACCATCGCCGCCAGCGCGATCGTCTCCGCCTTCAGGTCCATTCCCGGGCCGCTCGTCGCGGTGACGCCGAGCTGGCCGCCGAAGGAGGCGCCGAGGGCCATGTTGGCGGCCGCCAGCTCGTCCTCGGCCTGGACCGTGCGGACGCCGAAGCGGTCGTGGCGGGCGAGCTGGTGGAGCAGTTCGGAGGCCGGCGTGATCGGATAGCCGGCGTAGTAGAGCTGCAGGCCGCTGCGGACGCTGGCCGCGACCAGGCCCATCGCCAGCGCGTTGGCGCCGTTGACGTTGCGGTATTCGCCGGAGTCCAGCGGCGCCGGCGCCACTTCGGTCGGGGTGACCGTGACCTCGATCGTGTCGGCGAAGTTGTAGCCGGCCTTGAAGGCGGCGATGTTGCCGGCCATGATCGCCGGTTTCTTGGCGAATTTGGCCTCCAGCCAGGAGATCGTGTCCTCGGTCGGACGCCCGTACATCCACGAGATCAGCCCCAGCGCGAAGAGGTTCTTGGTCCGCTGCGCCTCCGCCGGCTTCAGCCCCTCGATGTCCTCGGTGGCGCGCGTCGTCAGGGTCGTCATCGGCACCGCCAGCACCTGGTAGTCCTCGATGCTGCCGTCCTCGAGCGGGTTGGCGTCGCCGTAGCCGGCCTTGCGCAGGTTGTTGGCGGTGAAGGCGTCCTCGTTGAGGATCAGCGTGCCGCCCGCCTCGAGCGCCCCGAGATGGGTTTTCAGGGCTGCGGGGTTCATCGCGACCAGCGTGTTGGGGTGGTCGCCCGGGGTGAGGATGTCGCGCGAAGCGAAGTGGATCTGGAAGGCGGAGACGCCGCCGGGGGTGCCGGCGGGGGCGCGGATCTCGGCCGGGAAGTCGGGCAGCGTCGAGAGGTCGTTGCCGACGTGCGCGGTGGCAGCGGTGAAGCGGTCGCCGACGAGCTGCATACCGTCGCCGGAATCCCCCGCAAAGCGGACGATCACGGTCTCTGGCTTCTTAGACGTTGCGGTCACGATTCGGCGTGGTCTCTCCCGCCAGGCCGGTTGTATACAAGGTAGCGCTTCCTCGCGATGGGCGTGAAGCGGCAAAACCACCCGTTTGGGGAGTTCCCCAGGCGTGGCGGGATCGATCCGGGCTCGGCGGCCGGGCAGTCCGCCTCAGAACTCGATGACACTGCGGATCCCATCCTGTTCCTCCATCAGATCGAAGCCGCGGTTGACTTCGTCGAGGGTGAGCCGGTGGGAGATGAAAGGGGCGACGTCGATGTCGCCGGCGAGGTAGCGGTCGACGAGCTGCGGGACCTGGTCACGGCCCTTGACGCCGCCGAAGGAGGAGCCGGCGATGCGGCGGCCGGTGATCAGCAGGCGCGGCACGACGTCGAGCGTCTCGCCCTTGCCGGCGACGCCGGCGACAGTGCAAAGGCCCCAGGCCATCCGCGCCGCTTCGACCGCCTGCCCCATCACGCCGACCAGGCCGGTTGCCTCGAAGGTGTAGTCGGCGCCGAAGCCGCCGGTCATCTCGAGGATCTCCTCGACGGTGTTCTCGCCGCCGATCATCGTCTGGGTCGCGCCCTGGCCCCTGGCCAGCTCGAGGCGGTCCTCGGAGAGGTCGACGCAGACGATCCGCTCGGCTCCCTGCAGGCGGCAGCCGGCGACGGCGCCGAGCCCGACCATGCCGGCGCCGAAGACGACGCAGGTGGTGCCGGGTTCGACCTTGGCCGTGTTGATCGCCGCGCCGAGCCCGGTCGAGAGCCCGCAGGCGAAGAGGGCGATGTGCTCGAAGGGCGCCTCCGGGTTGACCTTGGCCAAGGCGATCTGCGGCATCACCGTGTACTCGGCGAAGGTCGAGCAGCCCATGAAGTGGCGGATCTCCTCGCCACCGCGCGAGAGCCGGACCGTGCCATCGGGCAGGTGGCCGAGGTTCTGCTCGGCGCGGATCGCCATGCAGAGGTTGGTGCGGGGGTCGACGCAATGGACGCACTCGCGGCACTGCGGCGAGAAGAGGGTGACGACGTGGTCGCCGGGGGCGACGTCGGTGACGCCCTCACCGACCTTCTCGACGACGCCCGCGCCCTCGTGCCCAAGCACCGCCGGCGCGTAGCCGGACGGATCGGCGCCCGAAGCCGTGTACATGTCGGTGTGGCAGACCCCGCAGGCATGGAGACGGACCAGCACCTCGCCCGCGCGCGGCTCGGCCAACTCGACGTCCTGAACGACGAGCGGCTTGCCGAACTCCTCCAAAACAGCGGCCCTGATCTGCACGAGTCCAAGGTACACGCTCGCAGGGCATCGGTAAACGTTGTTTGGGCGTTGCCGCCAGGTTGCAGCGCTAGGTTTGTGCAGACGGTCCAAGCACGACCCCAAGGGAGACTCAATGACGATCAGCGGGATCGACTTCGTCGGCATCCCCTCGACCGACGCCGAGCGCTCGCGCGCCTTCTACGTCGAGACCCTCGGGCTGCGGCCCGACGAGAAAAGCCGCTTCGAGTTCTGGGCGGGCGGCACCTGTTTCGGGATCTGGGAACCGGCGAAAATGGGGTTCGAGTTCGCGCCGCAGAAAAATGCCCACCCGGCCCTGCACGTCGAGGACGTCGCTGCCGCGCGGGCCGAGCTGGAAACGAAGGGCGTCGAGTTCCTCGGCGAGACCTTCGACACCGGCGTCTGCCACATGGCGCTCTTCACCGACCCCGACGGCAACGACCTGATGCTGCACCACCGCTACGCGCCCTATGGCGACTGACGGCGAGCTCGCGGTGGGCTCGTTCACGCCCGGGCACCGCGGTGGCGAGGGCACGCCGCTGATCTGCCTGCATGGCTTCACCGACACCTGGCGCAGCTGGGAGCTGATCCTGCCGGCGCTCGAGCGCGAGCACGACGTGCTGGCGCCGACCTTGCTCGCCCATGCCGGCGGGCCGCCGCTGTGGGGCGAGGTCAGCGACGCGCTGATCGCCGACGCGGTCGAGGCGGCGATGGACGAGGCCGGCTTCGAGACCGCCCACGTCGTCGGCAACTCGCTCGGCGGCTACATCGCGCTGCAGCTGGCGGAGCGGGGCAGGGCGCGCTCGGTCACCGCCTTCGCCCCCGCCGGCGGCTGGCCCCTGCACGACGAATCGCTGAAACAGGTCCTCGACGGCTTCATCGCGATGTACGAGCAGCTGCTGCCGATCGCCGGCCAGGCCGAGATGATCGTCAGCACGCCCGAGGGCCGGCGGATGGCGACCGCCCTGATCGCCACCAACTACGAGCACATCCCGGCCGACCTGATCGCCCACCAGATCGTCGGCGTCACCCGCTGCGAGGTGCGCCCGCTGATCGAGTACGCCGGCCGCGAGGGCTTCCACCTCGAGCCCGAGCGGATCGAGTGCCCGGTCCGGATCGTCTGGGGCACCGCCGACGCGATCCTCCCCTGGCCGAGCTACGCCACGCGGTATCGCGAGGAGTGGCTGCCGAATGCCGACTACGTCGAATTGGACGGCATCGGCCATTGCCCCCAGCTCGACGTCCCCACCGAGGCGGCGCAGCTGATCTTGGACTTCACTCGGGGGTAGCGAGGGCGGGACCGGCGTCGAATCGCGTGGTTCCTTTTGGACGAAATGCGTGCAAAAGGAACCACGAACCGGCGCGGAGACTCGATGCGGCCCTCGCGTGGTTCGAAACCCACGATATGCGTGCAAAAGGAACCACGGGAGGGGGAGGGGACCCGCCGCCCTACCGGCCCAGAGTGGGTGGGGGGTCCCCTCCCCCGACGCAGAAGATCAACCGCTCGCGTCTCTTGGCAGCCGCGACAGGGCCGGCAACGCGACTTCGAAGCATGCTCCTCCGAGCCTGCTGGCGCGACCCTCGATCCTGCCCTGGTGGGCCTCGACGATCGCGCGGGAGATCGCCAGGCCGAGGCCGGCGCCGGCGACCTGGCGCTCTTTGACGTCCTCGCCGCGATAGAGGCGGTCGAAGAGGTAGGGCAGCTCGCTCGCCTCGACGCCGCGGCCGCTGTCGTCGACGGTAAGGCGCGCCTCGCCTTCGGTGGCGAGCAGCTCGACCTCGATCACGCCGCCCGGCGGGGTGAACTTGATCGCGTTGGTCAGCAGGTTTGAGAAGACCTGGGCGAGGCGGTCGGCGTCGCCCATCACCGCCAGCGGCCCGCTGGTCGCGACGATCAGGCTCAGCTCCTCGGCTTCGGCGTCGGGGCGGACGTTTTCGGCGGCTTCGTCGACCAGCTCGCAGAGGTCGATCGGCTGCTGGCGGAACTCGAACTCGCCAGCCTCGATCTGGGCGATGTTGAGCAGGTCCTCGACCAGGCGAAGCTGGCGGGCGGCGTTGCGCTCGATCACCTCGATGTGCTGGCGCAGCGGCTCGGCGGGACCGCCGGCGTCGGCTCGCAGCAGCGCCGCGTAGCCGAGGATCGAGGTCAGCGGGGTGCGCAGCTCGTGTGAGATCGAGCCGAGGAACTCGCTCTTGGCCCGCTCCAGCTCCGCTGCCGACTCGCGCGCGCGGCGCTCGTCGGTGACGTCCTGCTGGACGGTGATCCAGACGACCCCGTAGTGGGGATGGTCGAAGGTGGTGGTCGTCGTCCGGCTCCAGAACTCGGTGTCGTCGCGCTTGCGACGACGCGCCTCGTAGGTCGCGGTGCGGCGCGCGCGAAGCGTCTGTTCGACCTCGGTGCGTTCGGCGAGCTCCTCGGCGCTGAGGTTGGGAGGCCGCATCAGGGCGACCAGCTCCTGGCCCCGCATTTCGCCGAGCCCGAACCCGTACATCCGCTCCATTGCCGGGTTTGCATAGACGATCCGCATGTCGCTGGTCGTCACCAGCGAGACGCCTTCGGCCATGTTGGCGATCACCTCGCCGCGCAGCTCGAAGGCCTTCTCGATCTCGATCCGCTCGTCCGCCTCGCGGACGGCGCAGAACACCTGCCCGTCGGGGCCGGCACCGGGGACCGACCACAAAAGCCAGGACCAGGTGCCGCCGCCGGTCTGCCAGCGGCTGCGGAAGCTGCCCGGCCGGCCGCTGCTGCGGGTGCGGGCGAGTTCGCCGAGCGTCACCTCGCGATCATCGGGGTGGACGAAGTCCGAAAGCGGTCGCGAGGTCAGCTCGGCATCGGTCCAGCCCAGCACTTCCTCCCAGCGCCCGTCGAGGCTGGCGAGGTGGTCGTCGGGCCCGACTGTGCAGA
Organism: Solirubrobacterales bacterium; assembly: GCA_035542315.1. Taxonomy (GTDB): domain Bacteria; phylum Actinomycetota; class Thermoleophilia; order Solirubrobacterales; family 70-9; genus VAYN01. The sequence continues at coordinate 5,928 of DATKLT010000001.1, forward strand.
TCAGGTCGCGGCTCAGCTCGGCTACCGCCGCCGACTGCGAGAGGTCGGACTCCATCCGTTTGCGGACCGAGATGTCGTGAACGTGGACGATGTAGCGGCTCGGCTCGCCGTCTTCGTCGCGGTCGAGCGAGACCGAGATCAGGACCCAGACCGGCTCGCCGTCTTTGCGGACGTAGCGCTTCTCGAGCTGGTAGTCGGCGGCTTCGCCGCGCAACAGCCGTTCGTCGCCCTCGAAGGTCGCTTCGATGTCGTCGGGGTGGGTGATGCCGGCGAAGTCGAGCCGGCGCAGCTCCTCTTCGCTGTAGCCGGCGATCTGGCAGAAGGCGGCGTTGGCTCGGATCCCGCCTCCGTTCACCTCGGCGATCGCCATCCCGATCGCGGCGTTGCGGAAGGCGTTCTCGAACTGGCGCTCGGCCTCGCGGCGTTCGCGCTCCAGCCGGCGCCGCTCGGTCAGGTCGGTGAACCAGCAGATCCGGTATAGCAACTTGCCGTTCTCGTCGTGGGCGGCCATCACCTCGCTGGCGACGGGGAAGACGCTGCCGTCGCGGCGCACGTGCTCGGACTCGAGCGAGACGAAGCCGAGGCGATCGAGCTCGGCGGCGAGCTGGGGCAGCCGCGCCGCTCCGGCCGGGGTCAGCGAGTCGTCGATCGGTTTGCCGGTGAAGTCGCCGACCTCGCCGCCGTGCATGCGGGCGAAGGAGGGGTTGACCGCGAGGACGTGACGCTGCCCGGGCTCGATGATCGCAATCCCGCGCGGTGAGCGCTCGAAGCTCAGCTCCCAGAGGATCTGCAGCTCCGACGGCTCGATGTCCGGCGCGTAGTCGAAAACGGTCACGTCTGCATCCGACCTCCCGATCGGGTATCCCTTGGGTCGTGCAAGCGCCGACCGTACTGGTGGTCGAGGACGATCCCGACATTCGCGGGCTCGTCGCCGCCCTCGTCGCCCGCGCCGGGATGGTCGGGCTGGAGGCCGCTGACGGCCGCACCGCGATCCGCTCCTTTTTCGAGCACCGTCCCGACCTCGTCGTCCTCGACATCGGCCTGCCGGAGCTCGACGGCTGGCAGGTGCTGGCCCGGATCCGCGAGCTGAGCGAGGCCCCGGTCCTCGTCCTCACCGCCGCCGGCGCCAAGCCGGAGAAGCTGCGCGGTCTCGACGGCGGTGCCGACGACTACGTCACCAAGCCCTTTGACCCAGATGAGCTGATCGCCCGGATTCGCGCTTTGCTGCGCCGCCGGCCCGCCGAGGCGGCCTCGCTCGACGTCCTCAGCGACGGCCTGATCAGCGTCGACGAGGGCCAGCGCCGGGTCGAAGTCGGCGACCGCGAGGTGCAGCTGACGCCGACCGAGTTCCGCCTGCTGGCGACGCTGATGCGCAACCGCAACCAGGTCGTCACCCTCGACCAGCTGCTGGAGACCGTCTGGGGCAACGCGGCCGCCGATCCGAAGCAGGTCCGGCTCTACGTCAGCTACCTGCGCCGCAAGCTCGGCGCCGTCGGCGGTGTCGACCCGATCGAGACCGTGCGCGGCTTCGGCTATCGCTTCCGCGCTGCAAGCTCGCTCCCAGATCCCCCCGCTCAGGGCTAGTACATCCGGCCATTTAAGCGGTCGGACATTCATTCATTCCATTTTCAGGCAGGGAACCCGCACTGCTCCTGCGCCGGGCTCCGACCTCCTTGGCGCGGCCCCATCGCGCCGCAGCAACTAAGTGATCGCCCCACCCAAGGAGGAAGCAGTGAACATTCGAACCAAGGTCCTACTGACCGTCCTTTGCGTCGGCGCTCTCGGCAGCCTTGCCGCGGTCGGCGTCTTCGGTGCCTTCAGTGCGACGACGACCAACGCCGGCAACGAAATCAAAGCCGGTACCGTCGCGATCAGCGACAACGACGCAGGCTCGGCGCTCTACTCGCTGACCAACGTCAAGCCCGGCGAAGGCGTCGAAAAATGCATCAAGGTGACGTACACCGGCAGTCTCAACTCCGACGTCCGCCTGTTCGTGACCGGCGGCGGCGGCGCGCTCGCCCCGTACGTCGACGTGACGATCACGCCGGGCACGCAGTCCTCGTCCACGTTCCCGAGCTGCACCGGGTTCACGGCTGATACCGCCGGGGCGATCTACTCCGGCACGCTGAGCAATCTGATCAGCACCAAAGGCAGCTACGAAAACGGCCTCGTCGACTATCCCGGCAACGGTCTCACCTCGGGCAAATGGGTGACCAACGACGCGGTCGTCTACAAGATCGCCGCGACGCTGCAGAGCAGCGCTCCGGAAGCGGCGCAGGGCGCGACGACCAACGCCCACACCTTCACCTGGGAAGCCCGCAACCAGTAGGCACCCTGGGTGGGGCGCTGACGACTGCGGCGGGGCTGCCACGGAGGCAGGCCCGCCGCGCGTCGAGGCGATCCGATGACTCTCGGCCAAGACAGAGACCGGATCACCCGCGTGGTCGCGGCCGCGATCGGGGTGGCGCTGGTCGCCGCCCTCCTCGTCCAGGCGCGACCGGCAGGAGGGCACGGGGGCGTCTTACCGGCCAGGTTGAGCTTCTTCGCCGAGCCCGACGGGGCGGTCGAAGTCACACCGGCGGCGCCGCGGGCGCTGCTCGAGAGCGGCCCGCTCCGTCCCGGCGACGGCGCCACGGGGACCCTGCGGCTGCGCAACCAGACCGGCTCGCGGCTCGCGGTCGGCTTGCGGGCCGAACCGTCGTCGACGGCGCTCGACGGCCTGGTCGAGGTCCGTCTCGTCTCCGGCGGCCAGGTCCTCGCTGACACCACGCTGCAGGCGCTGCGGCGGGGGACCCCGGGTCGGCTGCGGCTGGCGCCGGGGGCCGCGGCGAGCGTGCGCGTGATCGCCTCGCTGCCCGCCGAGGTCGTCACCGGCTACGAGGGCCGCGACGTGACCGTGAACCTGATCCCGACCGACGGGCAGGGCCGGTGAGCGCCGTCCTCCACTCGACCGTTGCCCGGCGGGCGCGCATCTTCGCCCTCTGGCTCTTCCTCGGCGCGCTGTTCGCGGCGCTGCTCGCCGCCGCGGCGCCGCTGGCGCTCGGCGATCGCTCTTTCACGATGCGCTCGGGCTCGATGACGCCGGCGCTGGAAACCGGCGACGTCGTCGTCACCGAACCGATTTCGCCGCTCTCCGCGCGCGTCGGCGACATCGTCACCTTCGTCGACCCCGAAGGCACCGGCAAACTCTTCTCCCACCGCGTCCAGTCGATCCGGCCGGCGGGCGACGTCGTCCATTTCGTCACCCGCGGCGACGCCAACACCTCGGTCGAGCGCTGGAGCGTGCCTGCCGACGGCAGCGTCGGCAGAGTCCTCTACCGAGTGCCGAAGATCGGCTACGCGCTGGTCTGGACCGGGACGCCCGAGGGCCGGATCGCGCTGATCGTGATCCCGGCGCTGCTGCTCTGCTGGACGGCGCTGGCGCGGATCTGGCGACGCGACCCCGAGCCCGACCTGGAGTCGATCGGCCATGAGTAGGCGAGCCGCCAAGCTCGTCGTGCTGGCGACGCTCAGCTTCGCCCTGATCTCGGCGGTCGCGGCCAGCGCCGTCTTCGGGGCGTTCCTGAAGAGCACCGCCAACGCCGGCAACACGATCACCGCCGCCACTGACTTCGTCGCCCCCGAAGTGACGGCTTCGGTGATCTCGAAGTCGACCGGCGGCGTCGCCGGCCTGATCAAGAAGGCGGGGACCTATTACGTCTACGCCAACGTCGAAGACGCCGGCAACCCGTCCAGCGGGCTCAAAACCGTCACCGCCAACGTCACCACCATCACCTCGGGGACGACGGCCGCCAGCCTCAGCGCCGGCACCTATGAAGTCGAAGGGGTCGAATACAACCGGCGCAGCGCCAAACTGACGGCCGGCTCGAGCCTTGCCGCCGGCAGCTACTCCTACTCGGTGACGGCCAAAGACGTCTCCGGCAACAGCGCCACCGAAAGTGGCTTCAGCGTCGAAGTCGACAACACCGTGCCGGCCGCCGCCGACGTCCAGACCACCAACGGCGGCGCGATCGCCGGCCGCCCGGACATCGGCGACAAAATCACCCTCACCCTAACCAAGGAAATCGAACCCGAAACGGTTCTCGCGGGCTGGACCGGGCCCTCGACCAGCGTCGTCGTCCGCGTCAACAACGTCGAAGCCGCCGACACGGTGACGATCTACAACTCGACCAACAAAACGCTCCTGCCGCTGGGGACGATCAGCCTCGGCCGCACCGACTACACCACCGCGAACATCACCTTCGGCGCCAGCGGGACCGCGTCGACGATGACGATGAGCGGCAACCAGATCATGATCGTCCTCGGCACCCAGTCGGCGGCGGGCACCACCGCGGCCAGCACCGGGACGATGACCTGGACCCCGGTCGCCACCCCGACCGACTTCGCCGGCAATGCGGTGTCGACCACCGCCAAGACCGAGTCGGGCTCGGCCGACAAGGACTTCTGATGCGGGGGCAAGGCAAGGTGCGACCTGGAGGCATGCGGACGCTGACCGCCTGGGCGCTGCTTGCGATCGGCGCCGCGGCGCTGGCGCTCGGTCTCTCGGGCCTCGGCCGGGCCTCAGCGCAGGTGCTGGAGGCGAGGGCGAGCGGCGCGATGCGGATCGCCGGCTCCAACGCCAACGGCGCGATCCTCACCGCATCCGGCTTGGCGCCCGGGCAATCGGCGCAGGGCTTGGTCGAAATACGAGATGCGGGGTCGAAGCCGGCGACGCTGAAGCTGGCGGCCACCAACCTGCAGCAGGGCGGCGGCGGGGCGCCGATCGGGCCGGCGCTGCAGCTGGTTGTCCGCGACGTCAGTCGCGCCTCCGACGCGATCGTCTACTCGGGACGGCTGACCGGGCTGGGGACGATCCAGGTCGGTGCCCTCGCGGCGGGCGAACGGCGCAGGTACTCGTTCGAGGCGACGCTGCCGGACTCCGGCCTGCTTGACAACGCTCTCGCCGGCGCCTGGGCACGGCTCGACTTTCGCTGGACGCTGACCGGCGCCACGGTCCGCCCTTGCCTGACCAGGCTCAGCGGCGACGGCGGGCCCAACCGCATCGTCGGCACCGTCGGCGGCGACCGGATCAGCGGCGGCGCCGGCGCTGACCGGCTGATCGGCGGCGACGGCGACGACTGCATCGACGGCGGCGCCGGCCGCGACCGCATTTCGGGCGGCGACGGCGACGACAGGATCAGCGCTCGCGACGGTTTCGCCGACGTCGTCGACTGCGGCCCGGGCGAGGACGTCGCCACCGTCGACAGCAAGGACACCGTCCGCAACTGCGAGACCGTCCACTGACGGGCGGCTATTCGGGGCGCCAGGCGCGCCAGTAGGCGCGGTGGCGGCGGCGGAAGGCCTTCGGCTTATCGGCGTAGAGGCGGTCGCCGATCCCGACCGAGTGCTCGAGCAGGTGGTGCTGGCGAGTCGCGATCAGGGAGGCGATCTCGGCGCCTTCGGCGATGGCGTTACCGCGCTCGCTGAGATCGGCGGCCAGCATTGAGAGGTCGTGGTGCTCGCCCAGCATTTCGGCCATCGAGTCGAGCTCGGCGACGGCGGCGCCGATCGGTCCCGGCCAGGCCTCGACCAGCAGCCGCTGCTGGTACCAGAGGTCCTTCACCCGCTTGCGCAGCTCGTGGATCTCGAGGTCCGAGCCGCCGGCCTTGACGACCTCTAGTTCCTCGCGGCCCTCGCGGTAGGCCTCGGTCAGGCCGGCGGCGACCAGCTTCCAGCCTTCCTCGCACAGCGGCCAGTCGCCGGTCTCCTGCGCGCCGGTCTCGATCATCCTCAGCGCCGCCTCGATCCGCTCGCCCAGCTCCCCTGCCTCGGCTGAGGCGAGGCGGTCGCGGTCGGCCAGCAGCGCGGCCTCCCAGGCCTCGGTCGCCGCCGTCGTCAGCTGCGCGCCACAGCGCTCGCGCAGGGCCCGCAGGGTTTGCAGCTTGACCTCGGCGTCGCGGCTGGTGGCGAGCAGGCGGGCGGCCTCGCGGTAGCGCTGGTTTTCGCGCTCGAAGTGCTTCTCGCCGAGCTCCTCGCGGACCAGCCGCAGCACCGCGCGCAGCTTCTTCAGGTCTTTGCGGGCGCCGTGGATCGCGGCGGCGAGGTCGTCCTCGCCTGCCTTGCGCAGGCGCCCGGCGGCACGCTCGGCGCGGCCGCGGGCGATCCGCCGCATCCCCGCCGCCGCGGGCTCGCCGCCGCGCAACCGGTAGCTCCTCTGGGACACCGGCACAGCGTAGTCCCCAGCGCCTGCCAAAATGGCGGCGGATGCCGCGCAAGCTGAACGTCGGCGACACCCTCAGCGAGGTCTTCGCGACGTATGGCGCTAACGCCGGGCTGCTGCTGCCGCTGGCATTCTGGCTCTACCTCGTCGTCGCCATCGTCAACGGCGTGGTCGGCAACTCGCTGGCAGGATTCGCGATCGCCCTCGTTTTCGGCTCGATCGTCGGCTTCCTCTACGAGGGGATGGTCGTCGGTCTGGTACGCGACGTCCAGAACGGGCGCCGCGATTCCTCTGCCGGAGATCTGTACCAGGGCGCCCTGCCGGTGCTGGCGCCGCTGATCGGCGCCGGGCTGCTGTACGGGATCGGCGTCGTGATCGGGTTCGCGCTCCTGGTCGTCCCCGGCCTCTTCCTGATCACGATCTGGGCGGTGATCGCGCCCGCGATCGTGATCGAGCGCTGCGGCGTGCGCGAGTCGTTCGAGCGCTCGCGCGAGCTCGTTCGCGGCAACGGCTGGCCGGTGCTCTGGGTGGTCCTGGTCGCCTTCCTGATCGCGGCCGCCGGCGCCGTCATCTTCGGTGACATCGCCGTCGCGATCGCCGACGGCCCGATCGTGCGCATCGTCTTCAGCGCCCTCGCCTCGACCATCACCGCGCCGATCTCGGCACTCGTCGCCGCGGTCCTCTACTACCGCCTGCTCGCGATTCAGGGCGGACCGTCGACGGACGCGGGTTGAAACCGTCCCGGCTCGCACCCATTCTCGTTCTTCTCTCTCTGCTGCTCGCCCTCGTCGCCGCGCCTTCGGCGACGGCAAAGCCCGCCCAGATCACCTTCTACTTCGGCCTGAAGCGACCCGAGGCGGCGGCCCGTGCTGCCTACCTGGCCGCGACCGAACCCGGCTCGCCCGGCTACCGCCACTTCCTCAGCGCGAAGCAGGCGGCAGCGCGCTACGGGGCGAGCGCCGCGACCGCGAAGCGCTTTCGCCGCCTGATCGCCCGCCGCGGGATGGCCGCGACCCTTGACTCCTCTCGTGTCTTCGCCCGGGTGCGGGGGACGGTGCCGCAGATGGCGCGGCTGATCGGCCGCCCGATCAAGCGGTCGTACAACAACGACGACCTCGCCGACGTCTGGTTCCCGGCCACCCGCAAACCGCTGCGGTTACCGCGAGCTTTGCGGCCGCTGGTCCGCGGGGTAGTCGCCTCCTACAGCCGCTCTGCCAAGCCGTCGCGGGCGGGCTCGGCGGGCTTCACGACCTCCTTCTTCTCGGCCACATCTGGCGCCGCCGCACGGGGCAAGGCCAAATCGCAGCCGCCAGCCAACGACGGCACCTGGACCGAAGGCTGCGCAGCCGCCCGCAAGCTCGGCGCCTACAGCTTCGCCCAGGTGCGCAAGGCCTACGGCATCGATGCCCTGGGGTCAGGCGCCGGCGCCCGGGTCGCGATCCTCAACGTCGGCGAAGGCGTCCCGGCGGCCGACCTCGCCGCCAACGCCAAGTGCTTCGGGTATCCCAAGGCGAGCGTGCGGACGCTGCTCAGCGACGGCCAGGCGAAGCCCTTCGGCCGCGGCTTGTTCGAGGCACAGGAGGACCTGGCGCTGGTGCGGGGGATGGCGCCGGGCCTGCGCTCGCTGACCTTCAGCCAGGCCTGGCTGCCCCCCGAACTCTGGTTCCTCGGCGCCGCCGGCGTGCTCGATGCGGGCAGCCTGCCCGACAGCTTCTCGATCTCCTACGGCGAATGCGAGACCCTCGTCCGTGGCAAGCGTGCGAGCGCGGGGGAGCGCGCGGGAGCGGATCTGATGGATGCGCTCCTGGTCCGCCTCGGCCTCGCCGGAGTCGCCAGCTTCGCCTCCGCCGGCGACTCCGGCTCGACCTGCAACGGCCAGCCCTTCTCCGGCGTCGCCTGGCCCGGCTCCTCGCCCTACCTGACCGCGGTCGGCGGCACCCGGCTCAGCCTCAACGCCGCCAACGAACGGGTCGGCGAGGTCGTCTGGAACGACCTGCAGTGGCTCGAACAGGGTGAAGGCGGCGGTGCCGGGGGCGGTGGCTTCTCGCGCTTCTCGCCCCGGCTCCCCTATCAAGCGGCGACCGGCATCGGTGGCAGCCACCGCACCGTCCCCGACCTCTCGGCCCACGCCTCGATGCTGCCTGGCTGGCCCGTCGTCCTCGCCGGCAACTGGGTCGAGGACGCCGGCACCAGCAGCTCGGCGCCGCTCCTCGCCAGTGCCTTCGCCGTCCTCAGCGCCGCCCAGCGCCGAGCCGGCCTGCCGCCCCTGGGCCCGGTCGACGGCCTCCTCTACAGCCTCCGCGCCAGCGCCCCGCAGACCATCTTCGACGTCACCGAAGGCAACAACGGCTTCCTCCCCAAGGTCCACGCATTCCCGGCCAAACCCGGCTATGACCTGGCGAGCGGCCTCGGCGTCCCCAACTTTGCAGCGCTCGCCGCAGCCCTGCCGCCACCGGGGCTTTAGCTGCCGAAGCGCAGGCGGCCGCCCGGCGCGACGGTCAAGTGGCCGACGAGGGCGCGCTCAGTATCGCCGAGTCCGTCCTAATGCACGGTATGCGTGCATTAGGACGGACTCACTAGGTGTCGATGCCGGTGGGCGTGCCGATCTCGAGCCAATGGAAGGCGGTGGCGACGTCGGCGGGGGCGCCGGCGAGCGCCGCTTCGACCGCGTCGCGGTGCTCGCGGAAGTGCTTCCAGCCCTCGTAGTGGATCGGGATCGCGGTCTGGGGGCGCAGCGCCTCGCAGAGCTCGATCGCCTCGGCGGCGGTCATCGTGTAGCGGCAGGGGCCGGAGACCGGGAAGCGGACGCCGCCGAGGTGGAGCAGCGCCGTGCCGACCTGGAGCCGCTCGGGGACCTGGCGGACGCCGTCGTAGAGGACGGTGTCGCCGGAGATCCAGAGGGCGCCGTGCTCCTGGCCCTCCCAGCTGAGGCAGAACCCGATCACCTCGCCGACGATCGGGTGGCTCAGCGGCGGGCCGTGGCGGCAGGGCGTGGCGACGATCTCGATCGCCGGTTTGCCCGGCGCTTCGAGCGTCGTCTTCTCCCAGGCGGCGAGGCCGCGCAGGTCGGGTCCGCCGCCCGCGGCGCCGCCGACGATCGGGTCGGCGCCGAGCCGCTTGGCGCCGGGCACCGTCGTCACCACCGTGGTCGCGGTCGGCAGCAGCGCCCGCCCGGCCGCATCGAGGTTGTCTTCGTGATGGTCGTGGGAGACGAGGACCGCGTCGAGCGGGCCGATCTCCCCGGCGTCGATCGCCGGCGCCGTCAGCTTCTCCGACCCCGTCCCCCAGCCGAACCGGTACTTGCCCCCAGCCGGATCGAAGGTCGGGTCCGTAAGCACCCGCCACCCCCCGAACTCGAGCAGCACGGTAGGCCCCCCAACATGCGTAACCACCACCTCCACACCCCAACCCTAACCCCGAGGTTGCCTTTTGGCCGTCATATACGGCCAAAAGGCAACCTCGGCGAAGTTAGGCGGGTTGGAGGAGGGCGGCTACGGCTCGGGCTACGGCGCGGCCGCGGTCGGTGAGGGCGTACTCGGTGTGGGGGGGACGGCCGGGGACCAGAGTGCGCTCGACGATCCCAGCCTGCTCGAGCTGGTCGAGCCGCTCCGAGAGCGTGGTGGGGGAGACGCCGGGCAGCGACTGGCGGAACTCGTTGAAGCGGGTGGCGCCGCTCGAGCAGGCGTAGATCGTCGCCATCGTCCAGCGCCGCTCGAGCAGCCCGGCCGCCGCGCGGAGCTCCGGCGGCACGGGCTGACAGCTGCGACAGCGGGGGGTCATCGGGCGCCCAGCCTAGGCGACCGCCGCGACGTCGGCGCCGCTCTCGGCCGGCTCCAGGGCCAGGCCGAGCACCTCGCCGATGCTCATCACCGGGTGGAAGGTCATCTGCTCGCGCACCTCCTCGGGGACCTCGTCGAGGTCGCCGCGGTTGCGCTCGGGCAGGATCACCTCGGTCAGGCCCGCCGCGTGGGCGGCCAGCACCTTCTGCTTGAGGCCGCCGATCGGCAGCACCCGGCCCTGCAGCGTCACCTCGCCGGTCATCCCGACGGTGTGCTTGACCGGCCGCCCGGAAAGCAGCGAGGCCAGCGCCGTCGTCATCGCCGTGCCGGCGCTGGGGCCGTCCTTGGGAATCGCCCCGGCGGGGACGTGGACGTGGAACTCGCGGTCGAAGCGGCTCGGCTCGATGCCGAGCTCCTCGGCGTGCGAGCGCACGTAGGAGAGCGCGATCCGCGCCGACTCCTTCATCACGTCGCCGAGCTGGCCGGTCAGGACCAGGCCCTTGTCGCCGTCCATCGCCGTCGCCTCGATGAAGAGGACGTCGCCGCCGGTGCCGGTCACCGCCAGGCCGGTGGAGACGCCCGGGATCGCCGTGCGCTCGACCGACTCCTGGAAGAAGCGCTGGCGTCCGAGCGCCTCGCGCACCGCCTCGCCGTCGAGGACGATCGGCTTCGCCGTCTCGCCGGAGGCGATCTTCGTCGCCGCCCCGCGCAGCAGCTTGCCCAGTTCGCGCTCGAGCTGGCGCACGCCCGCCTCGCGGGTGTATTCGGAGATGACGCTGCGCAGGATCTCGTCGGCGACGCTGACCTCCTCCTCGCGCAGGCCGTTCCGCTTCAGCTGCCGCGGCAGGAGGTAGCCCTTGGCGATCGCCAGCTTCTCCTCGGTCGTGTAGCCGTCGAAGGAGATCACCTCCATCCGGTCCAGCAACGGCGCCGGGATCGTGTCGAGCAGGTTCGCGGTGGCGATGAAGACGACCTCGGAGAGGTCGAGCTCGACGTCCAGGTAGTGGTCGCGGAACGAGTGGTTCTGCGCCGGGTCCAGGACCTCCAGCAGCGCCGCGCTCGGATCGCCGCGCCAGTCGGCGCCGACCTTGTCGACCTCGTCGAGCAGGACCACCGGGTTGATCGTCCCGGCGTCGCGCAGGGCACGGACGATCCGGCCCGGCAGGGCGCCGATGTAGGTGCGGCGGTGGCCGCGTATCTCGGCCTCGTCGTGGAGGCCGCCGAGGCTGATGCGGACGAACTCGCGCCCGAGGCTGCGGGCGATCGACTCGCCGATCGAGGTCTTCCCGGTCCCGGGGGGGCCGGCCAGGGTGAGGATCGTGCCGTTGGCGCGGCTGTCCTCCTCGACCCCGCGCTCCTCGCGCAGCTTGCGGACGGCGACGAACTCGGTGATCCGCCGCTTCACGTCGTCGAGCCCCGCATGGTCGGCGTCGAGCACCTCGCGCGTGTGCACGGGGTCGAGGCGCTCCTCGGAGCGCTTGCTCCACGGGACCGCGATCAGCCAGTCGAGGTAGCTGCGGATCATCGAGGACTCGGGCGATTGCTCGCCCTGGCGCTCGAGCCGGCGCAGCTCCTTCTCGGCCTGCTCGGCGACCGCCTCCGGCATCCCGGCCTCGGCGATCTTCGCCTCGTACTCGGCGATCAGGTCGGTCTCGTCCTCGCCCAGCTCTTTGCGGATCGACTCCATCTGTTTGCGCAGGAAGTACTCGCGCTGCTGTTTCTGGGCGCCGGACTCGACGTCGTCGCGGATCTTGGAGCGGACCTGGAGCTCGGCCAGGCGCTCGCGCTGCAGCTCGACCGCCAGCTCGAGGCGAGCGGCGACGTCGATCGTCTCCAGCAACCGGCGCTTGCCCTCGTTGGGGATGTCGGGGGAGAGGCCAGAGGTGTCGGCGAGCGCGCCCGGCTCCTCGATCGAGCGCAGGAAGGCGGCGATCCGGCCGTCGTCGCCGCGCAGGTCGAGGATCTCCTCGACCACGGCGCGGTACTCGCGGGTCAGCTCGCGCGTGTGCTCGTCATCGGGGTGGCCGTCGCGGATCTCCTGGACCTCGACGTAGAGGGCGTCCGAATCGCCCTCGCTCGTCTGGGCGGCGCCAGCCAGCCCGCGGTGCAGACCGACCACGGTCGCGACCGGCTGGCCGCGGCGCGAGGTCCCGTGCTCGACCACCTCGGCGACGACGCCGACCCGCCCGTACTCGCCCTCGTGGCGGGGGATGAGGAAGACCCGGTCGTCCTCGCCGACCTCGATCGGCAGGGTTGCGGTGACGGTGGGGAAGACGATCGTCTCGTCGAGCGGTATCAGCCGATATTTCATAATTAAGTCCACTTTCTGTAGCTAATCCTAAGAAAGGATAGCGCGATAGGTTTCCGTGTCAACCACCCGCCCCCGCGGTGGCGCGATACGGTTCGGCGATGGATCAAGAGCGCGCCAAAGAGCTGCTCGCCGCCGAGCGGGCCCAAGTCGAAGCCGATCTAGCTGCCGCCCAGCGCGGCGGTCCCGAAGAGAGCGACGAGCGCCGCGAACCTGGCGACTTCGACTCCGAGGGCCTCTACCAGGACGAGCTCGACGCTGGTCTGGTCGGCGACCTCAAGCGGCGCCTCGACGCGGTCGAGCGCGCCGAAGAGCGCCTCGCCGCAGGTACTTACGGCCTTTCGGTCCGCAGTGGCGAGCCGATCCCCGACGCGCGCCTGGAAGCGAACCCCACCGCCGAGCTGACGGTCGAGGAGGCCGAGCGCGGCGGCGGCGCCTAGCTGCGGCGGGCGGTAATGGGCAAGGTCCGGGCCCAGATCTCGGTCTCGCTCGACGGCTACGCGGCCGGTCCCGAGCAGAGCGAGCAGGACCCGCTGGGCAAGGGCGGCATGGCGCTGCACGAGTGGGTCTTCAAGCTCGCCGCCTTCCAGGAGGCGCACGGCCGCGGTGGCGGCGAAGGGGACGAGAACCCGAGCAACCTGGTGGTGCGGGCGACGGCGGAAGGGATCGGCGCCGTCGTCATGGGCCGCAACATGTTCGGCCCCGTCCGCGGCCCCTGGGGCGCTGAGGACTGGCGCGGCTGGTGGGGGGAGGAACCCCCCTTTCACGTCCCCGTCTTCGTCCTCACCCACCACCTGCGCGGCCCGCTGGAGATGGAGGGCGGCACCGTCTTCCACTTCGTCAACGACGGGATAGAGGACGCGGTGGCTCGCGCCAAGGAGGCGGCCGGCGATGCGGACGTCTCGATCGGCGGCGGCGCCTCGACTCTGCAGCAGGCGATCGCCGCCGGGCTGCTCGAGGAGATCGCGGTCCATCAGGTCCCGGTCCTGCTCGGCGGCGGCGAGCGCCTCTTCGAACACCTCGGGGCCGGCGCCGCTGAGGTCGAGCTGACGCAGGTGGTCGAGGGCCCCGAGGCCCTCCACCTCACTTATCGCTTCAGTTCATAGGCGCGTATTGGGTCCATATGGACCCAATACGCGCCTCGTTCAGGTCTCGCGCGGGTCAGGCGCCTCGATCGTCCGCGGGTGCGGTAGGGCCACCGCGAGATTCCTCAAGTAGTCCGCTAGCGTTGGCGCGCGGATGAGCTCAACGGCAAGCGCTGGCAGCGGATTCGTGTTGCTCGGGGACCAGCCCTACGGCGGCTCCAGCGACCCGCTCGGCTTTGACGACACCGTCGATCACTTGACCTCGCTGATCCTCGCCTCGAGTGACTCGACTCCATTCACGCTTGGCATCGAGGCCCCCTGGGGGAGGGGGAAGAGCACCATGATGGGGAGGCTCGAAGCTCGGCTGAGTCTTGTCGAAGGGCTCGAGACCGTGCGTTTCAACGCCTGGACGGCCGACGACGGTCAGGTTCTGGAAAGGCTTGTAAAGACTGTCCTCGTTCGGCTTGACAAGAGGATCCTGAGGCGGGCGCTGCGCAACCGAACTTTGGTCGGATGGCTGCGGTTTGTGACCAGCGCTGTTGGCGGGTTCCTTGGGTTTGGCAGCGTTGTCGACTCTTTTTGGGGCCAGGCGATCCGAGATCCGCAGGAGAACGACTTGCGGGAGATGGTGGAGGAGGCGATCGAAGCCTGGCGTCGCAAGCACGCCAAGGGCAGGGAGCCAGTGATCTGCGTGTTCATCGACGACCTCGATCGCTGCTCGCCCGCGGGCGTGATCGAGGTCTTTGAAGCAATGAAGCTCTACCTCGATGTTCCTGGACTCATCTTCGTGGTGGGTTATGACCAGGGCATCGTGTCCGACCTCGTCCTACGAGAGAAGGGGTACGACACCGAGGCAGTGAAGTCTCGTGACTACCTCGAGAAGTTCATTCAGATCGTTTACCGGATACCGCCCTCCCAGCCGGAACGGGCGGGGGCATTCATCGATTCTCTGCTCGAGGTGTCGCGCACCGGCGAGTTATTGGGCCAGAGCGAGCGGCGGCTGGTGATCGAGGGGAGCGAATCGAATCCCCGGCGAATCAAGCGCTTCATCAACCGCTTCGTTCTCGCATACGGCCTAGAACCTCAATGGCAGGAGTTCGAACCCCAGGCCCTGGTTCGGATTCAACTGCTGCAGATGTATTTCCCCGACTTCGCGCGTCTGCTCGAGGGCCTTGGCGTGGGTGACCCGATCGAGGAATTCCTCGAATACCGCAATGCCCGCGACGTGCTGCGGCAGGAAGACCGAAACCGGTGGCAGCAGGTGGAAGGGGCGTTTGAGTCGGCCGGTCTGGCAGCGCCCCCTCCTCACGGGGACTTCGAGGTCGACGCCCTTGCGAGGAAGCTCGACGACAACGTGGCGGTTCAATTCCCTGCCCTGGTCGACCGGCGCGATTTCGTCGCTCTCGTGACCAGCCTTTCTGAAGCCGGCGAATGGCCGAGACTCCGAGAGGCACTGGCCTTGGGAGACATTCCGCTTGAACCGGTCACCGTCGAAGCGGAAAATCCACGCTGGAGGGCCGGAGCGAACCTGCTCGATGGCCTCAAGGTGCTTTGGGTGGACGACAACGTCGATGCGAACGCGGCGCTTGCTGATCTGCTGAGGGACGAAGGGGTGGACCTCACGGTCGTGCCGGGGACGCAACAACTGGACGCCGCGCTCACCCGCAGTCAGTTCGACGTCATCGTGTCGGACATCGGCCGGCCCGGGAATCGCGAGGCGGGCCTCGACGATGCGGAGCGGTTGAGTCGCGAACACCCGCGTCTGCCACCGTTTGTGTTCTACACCGAACGCATCACCAAGGCGCGCACCGAGCGCGCTGCGGCGCTCGGTGCGCGGATTACGACTCAGCCCGAGGAACTGCTAGACGCGCTGTACGGGTACCGTCGACCGCCAGACAGCAGCCAGGTCGTGCATAGCTCCTTCACTGCGGGGTAGCGGCCGACCCGCTCGGGCTAGCCGAGCAGCTTGGCCTTCTGGGCGGCGAACTCCTCCTCGGTGAGGATGCCCTGGTCTTTCAGTTCGCCGAGCTGTTTGAGCTGATCGATCGTCGACTCCTCGCCCCCGGCGGTGGCGGGCGGCGGTGGTGCCTGGGCCGCCATCTGCTGCTGTTGCTGGGCGTACTGCTGTTCTTCCTGATCTGCCCAGCGCGACTCCTGGCGGCGGCGGACGCGGCCGCTGACCGCGGTTGCGGTGCCGGCGACGACGGCGGTGCGGGCCATCCCTCTCAACAGTCCTGGCATCTCTTCGTCTCCTCCTTGGTGTCTAAGCGTCGGCCTCGGCCGCATCGAGAGCGGCGAGGAGGTCTTCGGCGGGAATGCGGCCGCTGGCGACGAGCTGGCCGCCGGAGCGCCGCACGGCGGTCGCGAACGGCGCCGCCCAGGCGTTCTCGTAGACGAGCAGCGCGGCCGAGGTACCCGGCTCGAGCACCTCCGCGGCGCTGGCGACGTCGTCGTCGTGGATCAGGCCCGAGGAGGCGCCCTCGAAAACGGCCAGCTCGGCGACGTCGCCGAGGTCGGCAAGCTCGAGGCCGGCGATCGTCCCGTCCTCGTCCTTGGTGATGAAGGTGAGGTCGATGAGCCGGATCAGACCGCGGTCGACGAGGTCGATCAGGTGCGGCATCGCCTCGCCGCTGGGCTGGCGGCCGGGCCACTCGACGAGGATGTAGTCGACGGGGCCCATCTCGATGTCTTCGGCGCTCAAGCGGGGGGTCCTTTCTCTGCTTCGTTGGCAAGCGGTGCTGCCCGCCATTATCGGGCC
This sequence comes from Solirubrobacterales bacterium, assembly GCA_035542315.1. Lineage (GTDB taxonomy): Bacteria > Actinomycetota > Thermoleophilia > Solirubrobacterales > 70-9 > VAYN01. The sequence continues at coordinate 22,057 of DATKLT010000001.1, forward strand.
TGCGGCTAAAGGGTGGATCATCCAAATCGGGTGACCTTTGCGGCGTCCGGGCGGAGTACGCTCGCGCCATGAAAACTCCGCGCAGTCCCCACGACGAGGCGATGTTCTACGGCAACCGCTGGCTGGTCGAAGACGCGCCGGACGGCCCCTTCCCCGAGAGCGGCATGGCCTCGCTCGACGCGATGCGCCTCGTCGCCGAGGAACTCGCGCTGGAGGGCGACCCCAACCGCAACCTCGCCACCTTCGTCACCACCTGGATGGAGCCCGAGGCCCAGCGCCTGATCGCCGAGAATCTCTACCGCAACTTCATCGACCACGCCGAGTACCCGATCTCGGCCGAGATCGAGCAGCGCTGCGTGCGGATGCTGGCCGACCTCTTCCACGCTCCCGGCGAGACGACCGGCTGTCGCACCCAGGGCTCCTCGGAGGCGATCATGCTCGGCGCCCTCTCGCTCAAGTGGAAATGGAAGGAACGGCGCGAAGCCGACGGAAAGGCCGTCGACAAGCCCAACCTCGTCTTCGGCGGCGACGTTCACGTCGTCTGGGAAAAGTTCTGCCGCTACTTCGACGTCGAACCGCGGATCGTCCGCCTGCAGAAGGACAAGTACGTGATCGGGCCCGAGGACGTCGAGCCCCACGTCGACGAGAACACGATCGGCGTCGCCGCCGTCCTCGGCACCACCTTCACCGGCCACGCCGACGACATCGTCGGCATCAACAACCTGCTGCTCGACATCAAGGGCGACAAGGGGATCGACGTCCCGCTGCACGTCGACGGCGCCTCTGGCGGCTTCGTCTGGCCCTTCCTCTACCCGCATTCCGAGTGGGACTTCCGGCTCGAGCAGGTGCGCTCGATCAACGTCTCCGGTCACAAGTTCGGGCTCGTCTACCCGGGCATCGGCTGGCTGGTCTTCCGTGAGAAAGCCGACCTCGCCGACGACCTCGTCTTCTACGAGAACTACCTCGGCAAGACCGACGCCACCTTCACCCTCAACTTCTCGACCGGCGCCTCGATGGTCCTCGCCCAGTACTACAACTTCGTCCGTCTCGGCCGCGAGGGGTACGGCTACGTGATGAAAGCGATGGAGGAAAATGCCCGCGCCCTCGCCGACAAGCTGAAGGCGATGGGGCACTTCGAGCTGATCGGCGACGAAGAGGAGCAGCTTCCCCTGGTCGCCTTCAAGCTCGCCGAGGGCAAGGACTACGACGAGTTCGACGTCTCCTGGCAACTCTCGGCCGAGCGCGGCTGGATGCTCCCCGCCTACACGATGCCCGCCGACGCCCAGGACGTGAAAGTGTTGCGGGCGCTGGTCAAGGAGACGCTCAGCCGGGCCCAGATCGACCGCCTCGCCGAGGACATAGAACAGGCTTGCGCGACGCTGGAGAAGAAGGGCGGCGCCCACGAGTCCGAGCGCCACAAAATGAAGATGACCCCCGGTTACTAGGCCTGCCGCGCAGGCGTCGGCGGGGTCGGCGGCCGGTAGCCGGGAGGCGCGCCGGCCGTGGGCGTGAGCCGCTTGCGATCGAGCTCGGCGATCAGCAGCTCGAGCATCGAGTCCTGGAGCGCCCGGCTCTGCTCGGTCGAGAAGGCCGGGTGGGCGAGGTTGCGTTCCTCGCAGGGGTCGGTCGTCAGGTCGTAGAGCTCGAACTCGTCCGGCGCGGGCTCGCTGACCGTGCGCGTGCGGCTGCGCTCGAGGCGCTCGTCGAGCTCGCCGGGCGAGGTCCAGAACTGCTGGTTGTCGTGGTAGCGGGTGAGCTTGACGAGGTGGGGTTCGCCGCCGACCTCGACCTCGGCGACCACCGTCTCCAGGTGGTTGGGCTGCGTCACGGTCGACAGCCTGCGGGTGATCCGCGAGAGCTTGTTGAACGGGGACGGTGCCTCGGCGCTGCCCTCGCTGATCTCGTCGTCGGTGAGGAACAGGACCGGGGCGGGATCGCGCGGCGCCGCGGCCGAGCGAATCTGGGCGGAGAGGTCGCGGCCGACCAGTGGCCGCGCCTCGCTGTGGGTCTGCAGCAACTCGGTCCGCGTCTGCTCGCGGTCGATCCCGGCGAGGCCCAGCAGGGTGGGAAGCAGGTCGGCATGGTTGGTCGGGAAGTCGATCTCCCGCCCTTCCTCTCCCAGCGATGGGCCGGAGACGATGAACGGGATCCGGAGCGCCTCCTCGTAGGCGACGTGCCACTTCTCGTGCATGCCGCCGTGGGCCCCCTGCATGTCGCCGTGGTCGGAGCTGAAGACGACGATCGTGTCGGCGTGGGCGCGGCTGGCGGCGAGCGCGTCCAACACCCGCGTGATCTGCTCGCCGACCGCCGCCTGCAGCTGGTAGTAGAAGCGGAGGTGGGTCTGGATCCACGGCTGCGGCGCCGCGATCTTCCCCCAGGCGTCGGCGTAGCTCGCGTGGCAGGTCGGCTTGGTCGAGAGGTCCTCGTCACGGGTCGGGGCCTGGTCGACCTGAGGGACCTCCCGGGGGTGGTAGCGCAGGCCCTGAGCAAGCCCGACCAGCCCGAAGTAGGAGTCGTCGTGGGGGTTGAGGAAGGAGCAGACCGTGAGCCACGGCTGCTCGCTCGGGTCGCCGTCGAGGCGGGCCAGGAGGTCGATCGTCTCCTCGGCGGTGAACGGGTCCTTGAGAATCCCCATGTTGTGCTTGCCGAGGCCGTGGGGCTCGGGGCCGACCCACTCGGAGAAGCCGAAGTCGTCGAGCAGGTCGGCCTCCAGGTAGCGCCCGATGTTCGCCTCGATCTGGTTCCCGTCGTCGTCGATCGAGAGCAGCGGGCCGCTGCCGTCGTCGGCGTCGAGGTGCGCGTGGGAGGCGTGCCACTTGCCCTTGAAGTAGGTGCGGTAGCCGGCGGCGCGGAACCAGTCGCCCAGGGTCGGCACCCCGTCGGGGTCGAGCCAGTGGACCTCGCCGCCCTCGGCGCTCTTGGCCAGCCCGTCCGTCTGCGTCACCCCGTGCAGCGACGGGTACTGCCCGGTTAGCAGCGAGGCGCGGCTCGGGGCACAGGCGGTGGCCATCGGATAGTGGTGCTTGAAGGAGACGCCCGTGCGCCGCAGCCGCTCGACGCCCGCCATTCGCTCGCGCCGGTACTGGGCCAGCTCCTCGGACTCGTAGCCGGGCGGGTGGCGCAGCTGGTCGGTGAGGACGAGGAGGACGTTGGGGCGGCGGCTCACGGCGCGGACGATATCCCGGATCGCGTCGGGCTCGGCGGCGCCTTGGGAGTACGGTGGGCGGCGTGGACGCCGACGCCCTGATCGACCTCCCCGGCGCCAGCTTCCGCATGGGCTCCGACGACTTCTACCCCGAAGAGGGGCCGGTACGGGAGGTGGCGGTCGCGGGCTTCGGGATCGAACGATCCCCGGTCACGGTCGCCCAGTTCGCCGCCTTCGTCGCGGCGACCGGGTACCTGACGGTCGCCGAGCGACCGCTCGACCCGGCCGACTACCCGGAGGCGGACCCCTCGCTCCTGGTCCCCGGCTCCGCCGTCTTCCAGCCGACAGCAGGGCCGGTCCCGCTCAACGATCCGCGTCACTGGTGGGCGTACGTGCCGGGGGCGAGCTGGCGGTACCCCGGCGGCCCCGAGACCGACAGCGCCGAGATCCCGGATCATCCCGTCACCCAGGTCGCCTACGAGGATGCGGAGGCCTACGCCCGCTGGGCCGGCAGGGAGCTGCCGAGCGAGGCCGAGTGGGAGTACGCGGCACGCGGTGGGCTCGACGGCTGCACGTACGCCTGGGGAGAGGATCCCCAGCCGGAGGGCGAGCCGATGGCAAACACCTGGCAGGGCCAGTTCCCTTGGGAGAACAGCGGCGCCCGCGGCTGGCGCGGCACCTCGCCGGTCGGCAGCTTCCCCGCCAACGGGTTCGGCCTCCTCGACATGACCGGAAACGTCTGGGAGTGGACCGGCGACGAATACACCCTGCCGCCGCCGACCCCGAGCCCCTGTTGCGGTGGCGCCGGTTCGCGCGCCGAACAGGCAGGCGAGAGGGTCGAGTTCATCGGCCCCGGCGGGCACATCCCCCGGCGCGTGCTGAAGGGCGGATCGCACCTGTGCGCGCCGAGCTACTGCCTCCGATACCGGCCGGCCGCGCGCCAGCCCGAGGCGGTCGACAGCGCGACCAGCCACATCGGCTTCCGTTGCGTGCTCAGGGCGGAGGCGGCCTGATGGGTTCGTCGTGCCCTGGCCCGCGCGCCCGGCCCGGCCACCAGGCGCGCTCGCCGAGGCGGTAGGTGATCGCCGGGATCAACAGGGCGCGGACGACGAAGGTGTCGAGGAGGACGCCGACCGCGACCGTGGCGCCGACCTGGACCAGCTCCTCCAGCGGCAGCAGGGTCAGGGTCGCGAAGGTCCCCGCGAGGATCAGGCCGGCGCCGGTGACGACGCCGCCGGTGCTGACCAGGGCGCGCAGCGTGCCCTCGCGAGTCCCGTGCGCGGCCGCCTCCTCCCGTGCCCGGGTCATCAGGAAGATGTTGTAGTCGACGCCGAGGGCGACGAGGAAGATGAACGCCATCAGCACCAGGTTGAAGGCGACGCCTTCGTCGCTGAGCAGCGAGAAGGCGAAGGTGCAGAGGCCGAGGGTGGCGGCGAAGGAGAGGACGACGGTCGCCAGCAGATAGGCCGGGGCGAGCAGGGCGCGCAGCACCGCGCAGAGGATCAGGCCGACGACGAGGAGCACGAGGGGGAGGACGAGGCGGGTGTCGCGAGCGTTGGTCTGCTCGATGTCGTAGTTCTCGGCCGGGATCCCGCCGAGCAAGCCGTCGGGCGCGATCGCGTGGAGGCGGTCGCGGATCGTCGCCACCGTCGCGGCTGCATCTCCGGAGTAGGGGTCGCCGCGGAGGACGATCACCGCCACCGACTTCGGCGAGCCGCTCACTTCGGCCGGCACCGGCAGCACCAGCTGCACCTCGCGCAGCTGTTCGATCCCGTGCGTGACCGCGTCCAGGTCCCTGTCCTCGACTACCGCAGCCAGCGGCGAGGCGATCCCCGGCGGGAAGTGTTCTTCGAGCACGTCGGTGCCGCGGCTGGAATTGGTCGGTTGCGTCTCGCCTTGGCCGAACCCGATCGTGCCGTGGTGGCTGAGGTTGCCGAGCGCGAGGACGAGCAGCCCGACCGTGATCAGCGGGATCAGGAGCCGCGAGCGCCGGCGCACCAGCCCCGCCGCCCGCTCCCACATCCCGCCGCCATCCCGTGGTTCCTTCGCCCGGGGGCGTCGGACGAAGGAACCACGGGATCGGGGTCGCCAGAAGGCGCGCTCGCCGAGGACGGCGAGCAGGGCGGGGAGGAGGGTGAAGGCGGCGAGCAGCATCGTCGCGATCCCGATCGCCAGGATCGGCCCGAGCCAGTGGGTCGACTCGAGGTTGGCGACGAGCAGGACCAGCATCGCCGCGATCACCGTCCCCGCCGAGGCGGCGATCGCCGGGGCGCTCTCCTTCAGCGCGGCGACCAGCGCCTCGCCGTGCGGCAGGCCGCGGCCGAGCTCTTCCCGGTAGCGGTGGACGAGCAGCAGCGAGTAGTCGGTGCCGGCGCCGAAGATCAGCACCAGGAGCAGCATCGTCCCCTCCGAGTTGACCGTGATCCAGCCCGCCTCGATCAGCAGGTAGGCAATGCTGACCGCGACCAGATAGGCCGCCCCGACCGCGAGCAGCGGCAGCAGCGCCAGCAGCGGCGCCCGGTAGACGAGCAGAAGCAGGAGGAGGACGAGGCTGAGCGTCGCGACCAGCAGCGTTTCGCCCGCTTCGTCGGCGACGCGCTCGAGGTCGGCGGCGATCCCGGCCGGGCCAGTGACGTAAGCGCTGACCCCTGGCGGCACGTGCGCGTCCAGGTATTGGCGGATCTCGCGCACGCCACGGGTGATCGCGCCGCGGTCGTCGGCGTTGAGCGCCACCACGACCAGCGCGGCTTCGTGGTCGCGCGAGAGCGGCCCGACGCCGCGGTCGATCGTCGCGATTTCGCCGAGCGACTCGCTGGAATCGGCGGCGAACGGGTCGATGATCGGCGTCGCTCCGGTGATTCCCAGCGCGTCGAGGCCGTCGCCGATCTTGCCGATCGCCCGCAGGTCGGCTTCGCTGAGGCCGCCCTCGCGGTTGAAGACGATCACCGCGGGCACCTCTTCGACGGCGCCCCCATTGCCCTTCTCGCCGCCGGTCTGCAGCGCCTCGATCGCCCGCGTCGATTCGGAGTTGGCGGGGAGGAAGCTGGCCTGGCCGGCGGCCGTGGCGCCGCCGATCTTGCCGTGGCCGAACCAGCCGGCGACGCCGAGCAGCGCCCAGGCGGCGATCGTCAGCCAGCGCCCGCGCGGCCCGGTGACGGCAGCGGCGAGGCGCCGGGTCACAGCTGGGGACGTTCGGCGGTGCGCACGGGCCGAACCCTAGCCTCGGCGAATGACCCCACCGCCGTGGCTCGGCGAATCGCCGACGCGCTTGCCGGGTAGCCTCGTCGCATGCCGACCTGGATCGCCCGCAAGACCATCCCCGCGGTCTGGAAACGGATCCCCTGGCGCACCGTCTGGGCGATCTCGCTCTGGCTCGCCGAGAAGGGACGCGAGCGCATCCGCCAGAACCTCAGCGCCGAGGAGCAGTCGGAGTTCTGGTCGCTGCTGAAGAAGTCGAAGGGCCGTCGCAGCAACCTCGCCGACCGCGACCGGGCGCGGCTGAAGACGATCGTCGGCAAGGCGATCCGCGGAACCTGAGTGGAACAATCCGCGCGTGAACGCGCGGAAGATCTTCGGGCGGCCCTGGGCGGAGATCCCGCTGCCGTTGCGAGTGTACTTGTGGGTCGGGTTGGTGCAGGTGCCGCTAGGGGTCGCGCATGGTCTCGCGTCGAGCCGGCCGTGGGTGGCGCTTCTCGTGCTCCCCCTGTGGCTCTTCTTTGCCGTCGGGGTGCTCCGGGGCTGGCGCTGGCTCTGGATCTTGATCGTGTTTGGCGGGGCCCTCGGGATCCTCCTTCCGCCCTACCGAGCCGACGCATGGTCGCTCTACATCCGTGTGAGTGAGCTGGTCGACATCGGCTTGCTGCTCTGGCCCTCCAGTTATCGGTACGTCTGGCGGCGGGGCACCCGGATGGTGATTCCCAGGGAGCCAACCATTGACACCGCCGTTGCCGGTATGCCGGCCTCCGAGCGCCCAGACGGGTGGTTCCTCGATCCCTCCGACCCGAATCGGATGCGGTATTGGCACGGTGAGTCGGGAGCCTGGATCGGGAGGGCGAAGACGCCCCGGAAGATCCGTCGCGATCCGGCGAATGGATCGATCGAGGCCGACGCTCCCGGCTCGCCCTAGATGTCGTGCCTACTGACGTTCCCTCCTCGGCGGCGGCGAGCGGAAGTGGAGGATGTTGACCTTGGCGTGGTGGGGTCGCTCGGCGACGCCGGCGGTGCGGCCCTCGACCCGGGCCTGGATCTCGATCAGCTGCTCGAGGGTGCCGGTGAGCAGGGTCGCGACTTCCCGCCAGCCGTCCTGGTCGAGGGTCATCGGCATGCGGCTGACGTGGCTGTCGTCGTCGTCGAAGTAGGTGCCGGTGGCCATTGCCTCGGCGATGTCCTCGGCGATCTGCTGGGTCACCGCCCGGGTGAAGCCGAGGCGCTCGGCTTCGCTCAGCTGCTTCCAGCTCTCTTCGTCCCAGATCCGGTACCGCTCGCCGGCTTTGTAGAGGTGCTCGGCGACCCGCCCGCCCCGTGCCGGCCTGGTCTCGACCAGCTCGATGCAGTTGAGCCGGCGCAGGACCCTGATGTGGTAAGCGACGTTGTTCGTCGGCTCGCCGAGCTCTTCGGCGACTTCTCGCGGCGTGGCCGGGCGTTCCCAGAAGACCTTCATCGCCCGCAACCGAGTCGGGTGGGCCATCGCCGTATAGAGGCGCGGGTTGGTCAGCGAGGGTGGCCGTCGGTTGGGCAAATAATCCTCCAAAAAATCTGAGTTTAAGCCTTTTAGTAATCGTTCGCCACGGAGTCCGGATCGCACCGGTCCGCGGCTAAAACGACGAGGTCGAAAGGGGGTGTCGCAAAATGACCGCTGCCGAGACCGCGCATCTCATCCCTGCTGTCAGCATCGGCAAGATGAGCTAGGAGCTCGGGCCGAGCTGGAACGGCCTAAAGGCTCGGCCCGTGCCCGCCCAAGCGTCAATGCTTCAGGCGATTTTTTCATTCAACCGCTTCTCCCCACAGCGGCGTGGTAATACGCAAGGATCGGCGGACCGTGGCTCGGCAGCGGCCAGACCAGATCGACACCGACCTAGTGCGGGCGCTGGGCCATCCGCTGCGGGTCCGGATCCTGCAGGTGCTCAACGAGCGCGACGCGAGCCCGAACGAGCTGATGACCCTGCTCGAGGCGCCGCTGGGCAACATCGCTTACCACACTAGGGTGCTTGAGAAATGCGGCTGCATCGAACAGGTGCGGACGGCGCAGCGGCGGGGGGCGGTGGAGCACTACTTCCGCGCCGTGCCGCGCTCCTACATCGGCCACCAGGAGTGGCGCAAGGTGCCGCGCTCGGTCCGCTCCCAGGTCTCCGGCGCCACCGTCGACAGCTTCATGGCGCGCCTCGCCGACTCGTTCAAGGCGGGGAAGATCGACGACCGCGACGACTCGACCCTGACCTGGATGTCGATGCCCGTCGACGAGGTCGGCTGGGTGCAGGCCTCCGAGGTGCTCGACGAAGCGATCGCCCGCCTCCACGAGGTGTACGAACAGAGCCGCCGCCGACTCGAGATGACCGGCGAGGAGGCGATATCGGTGATCGTCGGGCTCGCCGCCTTCGAGGCGGCTCAGGACTCGCGGCCGTAGCGGTCGCTGAGGCGGACGACGTCGTCCAGGTGCGGCGTCGAGACCTCGAGCACGGTCGAGTCCTCGATTGCTTCGATCGAGTGGACGACGCCGGGCCGGTTGCGCCAAGAGCCACCGGGTTCGATCACCCGCTCCTCCAGCTCCTCCGCGCTCGGGCCCTGCAGGACCATTAGCCGGCCGGAGAGCAGGTAGGAGGTCTCGTCCTTTTCGCGGTGCAGCTGGATCGAAAGCCGCTGACCGGCGTCGACGACGAGCAGCTTGCCCGCGTAGTGGTCGGTGTCGGCCCACCAGATCTCGTGGCCCCACGGCTTTTCGACCCGGCTCTGCGGGTCGCTCCCCGCCGGCACCTCTTGCATCGGCTCCTCGCTCACCGGCGGCGATTCTAGTCGCCGCTCCGAATAGGATCGAGCGATGAAGCCCGTGACGGTCTCGGTGACGGTGGCGCGCCCGCGCGAGGAGGTCTTCGACTTCATCGACGTCCTCGCCAACCACGAGTCCTACATGGACCACATGTTCGTCGACTGGAAACTCTCCGGGCCGCGGCGCGGCGTCGGGGCGAAGGCGCGGGCCCGGGTGCAGGCGCCGGCCTCGCGCGAGATGGCCGACTTCGAGGTGGTCGAGTCCGAGCGGCCCTCGCGCACGGTCGAGGAAGCCGTCAGTGCTCACGGCAAGCGCCACACGCGGGGCACCTACCAGCTCGAGCAGCGCGGCGAGGACGCCACTGAGGTCAGCTTCGAGCTCGCCTGGCTGCAGGCGCCGCGGACCGAACGGATGGTGCCGCCGCTGACCCGCGCATTCCTGCGCCGGGCGCTGGGCAAAGGGCTGAAGCGGATGGCCAAGCAGCTCGAAGAGAGCTGAGCACGGTGCCCGCCCGACCATCTATGTTGCCGGCATGAACGACGACTGGAGAGTTGAGATCGACGCCGCCGACGAGGGCGAGGCGCTGCTGCTGATCGAGGGGCTCGGCGGACCTGGTCCCGGCCATGGCCTCGGGCCTGGTCAGACGCTGGGGACCGCCTTCGGCGACAAGGTGATCGTCTCCCGCGAAGGCACCCGCATCTACCTCTACTCCGGGACCCGCGAGCAGGCCGAGGCCGCCCGCGACGCCGCGCAGAAGATCGCCGACGAGAACAGCTGGAAGCTCGAGACCACCTTCACCCGCTGGCACCACGAAGCCGAGGAGTGGGTCGACGCCGACGCGCCGTTGCCCTCGACCGACGCCGAGCGCAGCGCCGAGCACGAGGAGCTGGTCGAGGAGGAGCGCGAGGAGGTCGCCGAGGGCGCTGCGCCGCAGTGGGAGGTGCGGGTAGACCTGCCGCACCACGGTGACGCCCACCGCTTCCACGAGCAGCTCGAGTCCGAGGGCATCCCCAACGTGCGGCGCTGGAAGTACCTGGTCGTCGGCGCCGCCGACGAGGACACCGCGCGGGCGATCGCGACGCGGCTGGAAGGCGAGGCGCCGGCCGGGTCCAAGTTCACGATCGACGGCAACCCGCGCGCCGTCTACGACGAGCGCCCGCCGAACCCCTTCGCCGTCTTCGGCGGCCTCGGCGGTTAGGCGGATGGCCGGCGCCGACCGGCCCGACGACGCCCTCCCCGAGGGGGGCGAGCGCCCCGACCTCGCCGAGCTTCTTGCTCGCCGGGGGCTGACCGAGGACGCGGCCCGGCCCGATGCCGTCGAGCGTCGCCATGCGGCCGGCGCGCGGACCGCGCGCGAGAACCTCGCCGACCTCGTCGACCCCGGCTCCTTCGTCGAGTACGGCCGCTTTGCGATCGCCGCCCAGCGCGGTCGCCGCGAGGTTCAGGACCTGATCGAGCGCACCCCCGCCGACGGTCTCGTCGCCGGCACCGCCCGCGTCAACACCGAGCTCGTCGGCGCCGAGCGCGCCGCCTGCGCGGTGCTCTCCTACGACTACACGGTGCTGGCGGGGACGCAGGGGGCGCTCGGCCACAAGAAGAAGGACCGCCTCTTCGAGCTGATCGAGCGGCTGGCGCTGCCGACCGTCTTCTTCGCCGAGGGCGGCGGCGGGCGGCCCGGCGACACCGACTACGCGACCGTCTCCTCGCTGGAGACGCGCGCCTTCGCCCTCTGGGCGGGGCTTTCGGGGCTGGTGCCGCGGATCGCCGTCGTCGCCGGCCGCTGCTTCGCCGGCAACGCGGTGATCGCCGGCTGCTCGGACCTGATCGTCGGCGTCGAGGGCTGCTCGCTGGGGATGGGAGGGCCGGCGATGATCGAGGGCGGCGGCCTCGGCCGCGTCGACCCCGACGAGGTCGGCCCGCTCGAGGTGCAGGCGGCGAACGGGGTAATCGACGTCGTTGCCGCCGATGAAGCCGAGGCGACCGCGGCTGCCCGCAAGCTGCTCTCCTACTTCCAGGGCGCGATCGATCCCGGGCCGGCCCCCGATCAGACGCCGTTGCGCGAGGCGATCCCCGAGCGCGCCCGCCGCGCCTACAGGGTGGCGCCGATCGTCGAGACCCTCGCCGACGAGGGCTCGGTCACCTTCCTGCGCGAGCGCTTCGCGCCGGAGATGGTGACGGCGCTGGCGCGGATCGAGGGGCGGCCGCTCGGCGTCATCGCCAACGACACGATGCACGTGGCCGGGGCGATCACCAGTGCCGCCGCCGACAAGGCGGCGCGCTTGCTGCAGCTCTGCGACGCCTTCGGGCTGCCCGTCCTCTCCCTCGTCGACACTCCGGGCTACATGGTCGGCCCCGATGCCGAGGCGACCGGGCTCGTTCGCCGCGCCTCGCGGCTGCTGGTCGCCGGCGGCTCGCTGCGGGTGCCGCTGATCGCGGTCATCCTGCGCCGCGGCTACGGTCTCGGCGCCCAGGCGATGACCGGCGGCAGCCTGCACGAGCCGCTGCTGACCATCGCCTGGCCCGGTGCCCATCTCGGGCCGATGGGGCTGGAAGGGGCGGTGCGGCTGGCCCTGCGCAAGGAGCTGGAGGCGATTGCCGACGAGGCCGAGCGCGAGCGGCGGGTGCGAGAGCTGACCGCAGCTGCCGAAGACAACGCCAAGGCGCTCAACGCGGCGGCGCTGTTCGAGGTCGACGACGTGATCGACCCGGTCGAGACCCGCGGCCTGATCGCCGCCACCCTCGCCGCCGCCGCAGCGGCCCCCGAGCCCGCGCGCGCCCACCGTTTCGTCGACACCTGGTAGCCCGGGGAGTTAACGCGCGCGTAAGCGGAGCGTGGGAGACTCGCGGCGTGATCTCGCCGCTGACGCCGCTGCCGGAGGACTTCGCGACGACGGTTGCCTCGCTGCACCGGGTCGCCGAGGAAATCGTCGCCCCGGCGCGCAAACCCGACAACGAGATCGCCCTGGAGCCGACGGTCGAAGGCTTCGGCACGCCGGAGTTCGAGTTCCGCGGCACCCAGCAGCGGGTCCGGGTGGAGGCCGACGAGCTGGTCCACGACGTTGCCGGCAAGGCGCAGCGGGCGCCGCTCTTCTCGCTGGCCGCGGCGGGCGTGCTGGTCGCCGATCTGCTGCCCGAGGCGGGCGTCGGGCTCGATCCGGCGCCGCTCGCGATCGACCGCGATGCAGCCCTGGTCCTGGCCGGGTGGTACGCCTTCGGCGCCCGCGTCCTCGAACGACTGGGAGAGGAAGCCAGCACCGCGGAAGCCGCCACCAAGCCGATCCTCTGGCCCGAGCACTTCGACGTCGCGATCGAGCTCGGCGACGAAGCCGCCGGCCACCGCGCCACCTATGGCTTCTCGCCAGGCGATGAGAACCACGCCGAGCCCTACGCCTACGTCGCCCCCTGGGTCGCCCAGACTCCGGGGGGGCGCTGGAACGCGACCGGGTTCGGCGGCGCCGAGCTTGGCTACACCGACCTGCTCGATGCCGAGGACCCCGAGGTCGGCGCGCTGCATTTCCTGCGCGCCGGCCGCGACGCCCTCGCCGCTACCTAACCAAGCCAGGAGGAGAGATGACCGAGCTGACCCCGATGCAGGCCGAGCTGTGCGAAAAGAGCGAGACCGACTACTCGGACCTGAAGGCGTTCTTCATCAACTGCACGCTGAAGCGCAGCCCCGAGGTTTCGAATACCCAGGGCCTGATGGACATCTCGATGGAGATCATGCGCCGCAACGGCGTCAGCGTCGACGGCATCCGCGCCGTCGACCACCAGATCGCGACCGGGGTCTGGCCCGACATGACCGAGCACGGCTGGGACGTCGACGAGTGGCCGGCGATCTTCGAGCGGGTGATGGCGGCCGACATCCTCGTCCTCGGGATGTCGATCTGGCTCGGCGAGAAGTCCTCGGTCGCGACCCAGATCGTCGAGCGCCTCTACGGCAACTCCCACCTGCTCAACGACGAGGGCCAGTACGCCTACTACGGCCGCGTCGGCGGCTGCATCGTCACCGGCAACGAGGACGGGGTCAAGCACTGCGCGATGAACACCCTCTACTCGCTGCAGCACCTCGGCTATGTGATCCCGCCGCAGGCAGACTCCGGCTGGATCGGCGAGGCCGGACCCGGCCCCTCCTATCTCGACGAGGGCTCAGGCGGCCCGGAGAACGACTTCACCAACCGCAACACGACCTTCGCCGCCTGGAACATGATGCACCTGGCCCGGATCCTCAAGGACGCCGGCGGCATCCCAGCTCACGGCAACCAGCGCACCCTCTGGGACGCGGGCTGCCGCTTCGACTTCCCCAATCCGGAGTACCGGGCCTGAGCGGCTAGTCGTGCAGGAGCCAGTAGCTGGTGACGGGGATGATCCATTCGTGGCGCGGCTGCTCCTCGTTGCGCTTCCGCGCGAGGGCGAGCTGCTCGTCGCTGAGGCCCCAGGGACTCCCGATGCCGAGGTGCTGGTCGAGGTCCCAGAGCACCGATTCCCGCACGCCGCGACCCTCGAGCGAGCGGTCCCAGGCGCCGATCGTGTTGGCGAACAGGTCGTCCGTCGGTGCCTCGAGCTCCTCCGGCAGCTCGGGCAGGTACCCGCCGAAGGCGCGCTGGCAGAACTCCGAGTAGGCGGCCGAGTCGGTGATGAATTCGTGCCAGGCCGCCTCGACGGCGCGCGAGGGCATCCCGAGCACGGTGCCACCGCGCCAGGCACAGCAGACCAGCCACTCGCGCAGCCCCTCCTGCACCCGTGCCCAACCGCTGTCGTCGAGCTGGGGGAACCTGCTCCGCACCCGTTGCTCGAGATCCGAGGGGAATACGTAGCCGGAGATGAATTCCTCGCCCTTGCGCGCCTTCCGGCTCAATTTGGCTACGAGGATCCTGCTTCGCATAGACGCTTCCTACCAGACCGCGTCGTGTTGCTCCATCACGCCGAGGCCGCGCGCCAGCTCCAGACCCGGGCCGAGGCTGCCGGTGAAGCTGCCGAAGCCGTGGCGGTAGCGAGAGCGGACGAGGAGGAAGTTCTCGTCGCGAGCGTGGTTTGACTCGGCGCTGAAGTCGAGGCGGGCGCCGCCGGCGAGGTCGATCGCGGCGCTGCCCTGGAAGCGGACCGGGGGAGGCTCGTGCGGATCGCCGTCGACCCAGATCGCCCGCTCGCTGCTGCTGGGCGGGTCGTTGATGCCCTCGACCAGGTTCCAGGCGAGGCGGCGGCCGTCGGCGGTCGCGCCGATCCCCGCCGACCAGAGCCAGCTGGTGTGGCGCTGCTGGTAGCCGGCCGATTCGTCGTCGACGCCGAAGCCCGTGACCTCGAGGCGGCGTCCCGGCATCTCGACCGTGCCCGCGATCGGCACCCCGGCGCGCTTGCGCGTCCAACCCCAGCCGCGACCGCCGGGGCTGGGGCATTTGGCCTCGATCGCGGCGCACTCGCCGAGCTGCAACGACGCGCGCAGCCCGCGCGCGTCGATCTCCAGCCGCGGCCCGTCGAGGACGACCTCATGACTGCCCGGTCGCAGCGAGGTGTGGGCCGCGGGCCGCTGCCCGGCGCGGTCCCACAGCACCCAGAAGCATTGCCCGAGCGGGCCGACCTCGGCCCGCGCCGCGCACAGCATCAGCTCCTCGCCGAAGAATCCGACGTAGCGCCAGCGCTTGCGGTTCTGCCCCTCGGAGCGCAGCGGCATGCGGTCGGGAAGGCGCATTTCTCCCTTCCCCTGGGGGAAATGCGGCTCGTGCATCAGCCCGCCGCGGCTTCGAGCCGCTCGGCGAGGCGGTTCATGCCGCGCTCGCGGGCTGCGGCGGCGGCGCCGGCCCAGTCCGTCGCCCGGTCGGGCGGCGGCTCGACGCCGGCGTCGCGCAGAGTGGCGATCTGCTTGAAGGCGAGGATCTCCTCGCGGCCCTCGATCAGCGCCGCCCGCAGTTTCGGCCGCCGCTCGCGGATCGCGGCGTCGAGGATCGCCTCCAGCGAGCCGTGCTTGCGCAGCAGCTCGGCCGCGGTCTTGGGGCCGACCCCCTTGGCGCCGGGCAGGCCGTCGGCGGGGTCGCCGCGCAGGGCGATGAAGTCGGGGACAAGCTCGGGATCGATCCCGTAGCGCTCGCGAACGCCGTCGGGGCCGACCTCTTCGGCGCCTTTGCCGCCGGTGCGGACGTAGAGGACCGTCACCGCTGCGGTCGCGCACTGGTACATGTCGCGGTCGCCGGTCAGGATCAGCGTCTGGCCGCCCGCCTCCTCCTCGCGCCGCGCCAGCGTCCCCAGCACGTCGTCGGCCTCGAGGTCCTCGCTGCTGGCGACGGTCCAGCCGAAGGCCTCGAAGAAGGGCCGGCAGGCGGCGAACTGCGGTTCCAGCTCCTCCGGCATTTCCTCCTCGCGAGTTTCGTGGTAGCCGGGGTAGAGCTCGGTCCGGTAGTGGGCGGCGTCGGGGCCGAAGCACATTGCCACCGCCCGCGGCCGGTGCGCTTCGACCTCGCGCAGGACCAGGTTGGCGGCGCCGAGCAGGGCGTTGACGGGCTTGCCGTCGGCGCCGACGATCGTCTTCGGCAGCGCGTAGAAGGCGCGAAACAGCATCGAGGGCGCGTCGACGACGAGGAGTGGAGCGCTCACCCCTCACTTATAGAGCCAAACGAGGAGCCGGCGCCGGCCGCTCAATAGATTCCCCCGCTGTGGACCACCCGGCGGCCCTCCGCATCAGCCAGCTCGAGAAGCGCTACCCGACTGGGGTCGAGGCGCTGCGCGGCGTCTCGCTCGAGATCCCGACCGGGGAGCTATTCGGGCTACTCGGCCCCAACGGCGCTGGCAAGTCGACGCTGATCCACTGCACGACCGGCCTCGCCCAGCCGACCGGCGGCGAGATCGAGGTCTTCGGTCACGACGCCGTCCACGACTACGCCGAGGCGCGGCAGGCGGTCGGGCTCGCCCCGCAGGAGCCGAACCTCGACTGGTTCCTCACCGTTGAGGAGTCCCTCGACTACCACGCCGGCTTCTTCGGCATGCCCAAGCGCGAGCGGCGCGAGCGGACGACCGAGCTGCTCGAGACCTTCTCGCTTACCGAGAAGCGGAACGAACGCACGCGGGCGCTCTCGGGCGGGATGAAACGACGGCTGATCCTGGCCCGGGCGATGATGCACCGGCCGCGCCTGCTGATCCTCGACGAGCCGACCGCAGGTGTCGACGTCGAGCTGCGCCTCGAGTTGTGGCACTACGTGCAGCGGATCAATGAGGAAGGGACGACGATCCTGCTCACCACCCATTACCTCGAGGAGGCCGAGCAGCTCTGCAGCCGGATCGCCTTCATCACCGAAGGCCAGATCGTCGCCGAAGGCCGCAGCGAGGACGTCGCCGAGCGCTTCGGCGTCGCCAACCTCGAGGACGCCTACCTGGCGCTGGTCGGCCGCAAAGAGCTGTCCCGCTCGCACATCCCGCTCGAGGAGGAGGTCGTGTGAGGGGCGGGTTTACGATGAGCACGGCGCAGATCCGCTTCGCGACGCTGTGGCGGCGCGAGGTCAACCGCTTCATGAAGATCAAGAAACAGACCCTGGGCGGACCGCTGCTGGAAACGTTCCTCTACATCACCGTCTTCGGCGCCGCCCTCGGCTCGCGGATCAAGGAACTGCATGGGATCGAATACATCCTCTTCGTCATCCCCGGCCTGATCATGATGGCCTGGGCAACCAACGCCTTCACCAACAACTCCTCCTCGATCCTGCAGCAGAAGTTCCAGGGCGCGATCCAGGACCAGCTCTCCTCGCCGGCCTCGCCGGGGGAGCTGCTGCTGGCGCTCTCGCTGGGCGGCTTCGTCCGCGGCCTGATGGTGGCGGCGATCACCTTCGTCGTCTCGGTGATCCTCGTCGGCCTGCCAGTCGACCACGTGCTGGTCCTGATCCCGGCCCTCTTCCTGGTCGGCTTCTTCTTCTCCCAGCTCGGCGTCCTGATCGGCGTCCGCGCCGAGCAGTTCGACGACGTCGCCTTCGCCCAGACCTTCGTCCTGCAGCCGCTGATCTTCCTCGGGGGCGTCTTCTACTCGGCCTCGCTGCTGCCGCAGCCGTTTGAGACGCTGACCCGCTTCAACCCGATCTTCTACATGATCTCCCTGGTCCGCTACGGCTTCGTCGGCTACTCCGAAATCAGCATCCCGCTCTCGCTGTTGGCGCTGACCGCGGCCACCGCGGCCCTCTTCGTCGTCAACCTGCGCCTCTTCAGCTCCGGCTACAAGCTGCGCTCATAGGCCGTCCCGGCTTGGACGGGAATCCCATTTCAAGCGGCCGGGGCTGACCCTATGCTGCGCCGGTGATCTCGTTTAGACCGGGCTTGCTCGCGGCCCTGGCGCTCGCGGTTGCCGCGATCTCGCTGACGGCTGCCTCGTCCGCCTCGGCGTACGTCTACTGGGCCGACGCGTTGAACAACCGGATCGGCCGCGCCAGCAACGATGGCAGCGTCGTCAACGACGCCTTGATCCAGACCGCGGCGTTGCCGGTCGCGGTCGCCGTGGACTCCCAGCACATCTACTGGGCGAACCAAAACGGCAACTCGATCGGCCGCGCCGACATCGACGGATCGAACGCCGACAACGCCTTCATCACCGGTATCGCCAAGCCGAGCGGCATCGCCGTCAACGGCACCACGATCTTCTGGGCGTCGCTCGAAGGCGAGATCGGCAAGGCCAACCTCAACGGCACCGGCATCAAAGCGAACCTCGTCACCGGGCTGCAGGAGCCGTGCGGCGTCGCCGTCGATGGCGGTCACGTCTACTGGATAGACGACGCCAACCTCGGCAGTCCCGCTTACGTCGGTCGCGCCGGCCTCGATGGCTCCGTTCCGGAAGACCCCTTCATCTCGATCCCCGGAATCTCGTTCCCGTGTGGGGTCGCGGTCAATGCGGCCAACGTGTTCTGGTCCGATCTCGGATTTCTGGCCGGGGGCAGCAAGATCGGCCGTTCGGGTATTACCGGCACCGGGCCCGACCCGAACTTCATCCCGGGCGCGGCCGGGCCCTCCGGCATCGCGGTTCACGGCTCGACGCTCTACTGGTCAAACGCGAAAACCAACACGATTGGGCGTGCGAACACGGACGGAACCGGGGTCGACGAGAACCTCGTCGCGACTGGCGGAAACGGGATCTATGGGATCGCCGTCGACGACCTGGCGCCGCCGCCGCTGGGGCCGCCGCCTCCTTCGCCGCCGCAGACGACGATCGCCGCCGGCCCCGGCAAGGGGCTGTCAAGCGGTGCGGCCAAGTTCCGCTTCAGCTCCAGCGAGGCCGGCTCCCGCTTCGAATGCAAGCTGGACAAGGGCAAGCCGGTCCGCTGCAAGTCGCCGAGGAGCTACCGGCGCTTGCAGCCCGGCAAGCACACGTTCAAGGTCTGGGCGGTCGGCGCCGGCGGCAAAGACCCGACGCCGGCGCGGCGGCGCTTCCGGGTGCCGCCGGACTGAGTCCTATCCCTCGACGTTGTCGACCAGCCAGCCGAGGTAACCCGGGGAGCCGGCGACGATCGGGGTGGCGACGATCTCGGGCTCCTCGTAGGAGTGGAGCTCGCGGATCGCCTCCTCGACCTCGCTGAACCGGGCTAGGGTCGTCTTCGCCAGGCACTGCCACTCGCGCTCGCGCTCGACCGCTCCTTGCCAGCGGTAGTGGCTGACGATCGGGCCGACGACCTGGACGCAGGCGGCCAGGCGGCGCTCGAGGAGTGCGGCGGCGATCCGCTCCGCCTCCTCCTCGGAAGACGCCGTCGTCAGCACCTGCACGCACTCGGTCATAAGACCCAGGCAGCCTAGACCGCGCCTGGGCCTCTCTACAATTTCGGCTAGATGGCAAGTCGAATCCGCCGGCGCCGGCGCAGGCAGGTCCACCACGTCTGGCGCAAGGTCTTCATCGTGATCGGTGTGCTGGTCGTTGCCGCTTGCGTCGCGGGTGGGATCGGCGCTGCCTGGGCGCTCAACATCTGGAACGAAGCCCCCGACCTCTCCAGCCTGAAACCGGTCCAGAAGGGCCGCTCCTCGGCGATTTACGCCGCTGACGGCTCGTTGATCGGCTACATCCAGTCCGACAACATCCGCCAGCCGGTCGCCTCCGACCAACTGCCCGAAGACCTCAAGGACGCCACCGTCTCGATCGAGGACAAGGGCTTCTGGCAGCACGGAGCGCTCGACTACCAGGGCATCGCCCGCGCCATCTGGAAGGACGCGCTGGCCGGGGGCAAGCCGGTGCAGGGCGCCTCGACGATCACCCAGCAGCTGGTCCGCAACCTCTACATCCAGAACCCCGAAGACACGATCCACCGCAAGATCATCGAAGCGGCTCTGGCCGAAGAACTCTTCGAAGCACACGATCGCGAATGGATTCTCACCCAGTACCTGAACACGGCCCCCTACGGGACCAACGGGGGGCAGACCTCTGTTGGCGCCGAAGCGGCGGCGCAGACCTACTTCGACAAGCCGGTCAAGGAACTGGGCCTGACCGAAGCGGCGCTGCTCGCCGGGCTGCCGCAGGCGCCTTCCGAATACAACCCGTTCCTCTACCCGAAGGCAGCCCTGCAGCGGCGCAACGAGGTGTTGGGGACGATGGAGGAACAGGGGTACATCACCCCGGCCGAATACCGCGTCGCCAGGACCGAAGGGCTCGGCCTCAACCCCGGACACAAGTACACGACGGTCAAGGACCAGTTCCTCTATGACCTGGTCGAAAGCGAACTGATCGAACGCTACGGGATCAACACGGTCCGCAACGGCGGCCTCAAGGCCTACACGACGATCAATCCCGACCTGCAGGCGAAGGCCGAAAACGCGATCGCCGAATCGTGTTACGTCTGCTACGAAGGCGGTCCGGTGGCGGGCCTTGCCTCGGTCAGCCCGAAGGACGGCGCCATCGTCGCCCTCGCCTCCAGCCCCCCCGGCGAAGGCGAAGAACAGTTCAACTACGCCTGGCAGGCCGAACGCCAGCCTGGATCCTCGTTCAAGACCTACGTCCTGACGACCGCGATCAAGCAGGGCATCGACCCCGAAACGACCTATTACGACGGCACCTCGCCGATCACCCTGCCGATTCCGGGCGGCGGCTACTGGAACGTCCACAACGCCGAGCCGAGCGGCGGCGTGATGTCGCTGAAGACGGCGACGACGGACTCGACCAACGTCGTCTTCGCCCAGCTCGACCTCGACGTCGGCCCCGAAAACGTGACCCAGACTGCCGAAGAAATGGGGATCGAAGCCGAACTGCTGTCGGTACCGGCGGAGGCGATCGGCGGCCTCACCTACGGCGTCAGCCCGCTGGAAATGGCCGACGGCTACGCGACCCTCGCCAGCGGCGGCATCCACCACGACCCGACCGCGGTCAGCAAGGTCGAATTCCCCGACGGCAAGGTCGATGACCTGCTCAGCGAAAACGGGGAACGCGTCCTCACCGAAGGCCAGGCCTACGAAGTGACGAAAGTCCTCGAGACGGTGATCACCGAAGGCACCGGATCCCCCTACACCTACATGGGCTGCACCTCCGAGGCGGGCAAGACCGGCACCTCCGAGGAAGAGTCCGACGCCTGGTTCGTCGGCTACACGCCGATGTACTCGACCGCGGTTTGGGTCGGCCATCCGAAGACGCGGGAATACACCGGTTTCGGCGGTCCCACCGCTGGCCCGATCTGGCAGAACTACATGTCGGCGGCGCAGGGGAGCGACTGCCCTGACTTCGAAGAACCCTCGGAACTGCCGGACCTCCAGCCCTTCAGCAGCGAACACACCCGCTCCTCCTCGGAAGTCGGCAGCGGCGAAGAAGAATCCGAAGAAAGCGAAGAAGAAGAGAAGAAGCACAAGAAGGAAGAAAAGGAAGAAGCCGGCGAAGAAGAAGGCGAAGCGGCCGAAGAACCCGCCGAAGAAGCCGCGCCGCCGCCTCCCAGCCCCCCACCGCATGTCGGCGGCGGCGTCGCGCCGGGCTAGACCCTCCAACCCGTCGTTCGTCCACGGCTGGCGTTGCTGGCCGTAAGATCTGAGGCCGATGAAGCGTCTCGCCTCTGTTGTAGCGCTGCTTCTCTCGCTCGTCTGCCTCGTCGCGGCGCCGGCGCTCGCGGCCCCCGCGGTGACCGGGACCTTCCCGGTCAAAGGGCTGGAAACGAACAACAAGATCGTCGCTGGGCCCGACGGCAACATGTGGGCGACGGTCAGCGGGGTCGAAGCCGGCGAAAACGACGTCGCCAAGATCACGCCGAGCGGTGGGGTCGAGGAGTTCGAACTCGCCGACCTGCAGAGCGCTTCGGGGATCGCGGTTGGTCCGGAAGGGAAGCTCTGGGTGACGGGCACCAACGCGGTCGTCAGCTTCTCCACCAGCGACCCCAAAGGCACCGCGAAAAAAACGCAGATCAACACGATCGCCGGCAACTCGCCGATCGTCGCCGGGCCCGACGGCAACATGTGGGTGGCGACGATGAACCTGGTGCTGCGGTTCGCGCCCAGCAAACCGGAAACGCAGACTCCGTTTGCCGGGGTCGGCGAACTGGCCCCGAACGACATCGACGTCGCCGGCTCGCTGATCGTGATCGCCGACGGCGGCCAGGGACGAGCCCGGATCGTGACCCTGACCACGGCGGGCACCGAGAAAGACTTTGCGATCGACGGCGGCGCGCAGGGAGTCGCCGGCGGCTCCGGCGGGCAGATCGCCTACTCCCAGCAGGTGCCGAAAAGCGGCAAGCCCGAGCAGGTGGGGCTGATTGCTCCTCCCAACCCGGCGCAGGCATTCGAACAGCTGGGCGACCCCTTCGGCGTTGCCCTCGGCGCCGACAAGGCCTACTGGGTCGTGCGCTTCATGGACGGCGAACTGACGCGGCTGACGAGCAGCGGCGAAAGGACCTCGCTCACTGGCCTACCGAAGGAATCGGCGCGTCAGATCGCGGCGGGCCCGGGCAACACGCTGTGGGTGACGCTGACCAAGAGCGAACACGAAGCGGTCGCCCGCGTCTCCGGTCTCGAACCGCCGAAGGAAGAAAAAGCGGTGGTGACGCCGCAGACGCGGATCACGAAGCGGCCCAAGCAGACGATCAAGACGACCGGCAAGCGGGCAACGATCAAGCTCCGCTTCGCCTCGACCGTCGCTGGCTCGAGCTTCGAATGCTCCCTGACCAAGCTGCGCAAAGGCAAGAAGCCGCCGAAGCCGGTTTTCAAATCCTGCAAGTCGCCGAAGACCTACAGCTTGAAGCCGGGCAAGTACCGGTTCAGAGTGCGGGCACTCGCTTCGGGCCAGATAGACCCGAGCCCGGCCTTCGGCACCTTCGTTGTCGTCCACGTCGCCAAGCACAAGCGCCAGCACTGAGCCACCGATCGAAGCGGTCGTCTTCGACTGGGACGGGACCCTGGTCGACTCCAAGCGGGCGCTGATCGCGAGCTTCCAGGAAACGACGACCGAGGTACAGGGCGAGCCGTTCCCGACCGCGCCGGAGGACGTCGAGCGGATGATCCAGATCCGCGGCCAGGAGGCCTTCGAAGAGATCGCCGCCGGCGACCGGGCGCTTTACGAGCGGATCGAGGAGGTCTTTCACCGCGTCTACGTCGCCCAGCAGGCCAACATCGAGCCCTTCCCCGGCGCCCTGGAGACGCTGGCGCGGCTGCACGAGGCCGGTCTGCGCCTCGGGGTGGCGACCTCGAAGGCCCGTCGGCGCCTCGACCTCGAAGCCGAGCGCAGCGGGATCGGCGCCCTGCTCGACGTCAGCGTCAGCGGCGACGAGGTCGCCGTCGCCAAGCCCGACCCCGAGCAGGTCGTCGCCGCGCTCGCCGCCCTCGGCGCCGACCCCGCCCGCAGCCTCTACGTCGGCGACGGCCCCAACGACGTCAACGCCGGCCGCGCCGCCGGCGCGATCACCGTCGCCGTCAGCTTCGGCTTCCACCCCGCCGAGGCCCGTGCCGCCCGGCCCGACCACGTGATCGACACCCTCCCCGAGCTCCTTCCCCTGGCCGGCATCCACGCCTGAACAGGCCGAACCGCTTAGAGCGAGGCGATCTCGATCAGCTCGATGCGGTAGCCGTCGGGGTCGCGGACGAAGCAGATGCGGGGGCCCTCGGTGCGGCCGCCGGGGCGGTAGGGCGGCTTTTCGGGCTCGATCCCCTCGCCGGCGAGGCGCTCGAGGGTGTCCTCGAAGTCGTCGACGCCAACGGCGATGTGGTTGTAGCCGGTGCCGAGCTCGTACTCGGCGACGCCGTGGTTGTAGGTCAGCTCGAGGCGGGGTTCGTCGCCGGGCAGCCCCATGAAGACGTTGATCGCCTCGTCGCCGATCGGCATCCGCTCCACCTCTTCGAAGCCGAGCTTCGCGTAGAAGGAGACCGAGCGCTCGATCTCGCCGATCCGGTAGCAGGTGTGGAGATACGTGGCCACGCCAGGCACAAGACTAGCCGCTCCCTCAGCGACGACCCAGGAAATCCCAAAAATCTGGGATTGACGTTGTTACACACCCTTCACTAGGTTGCGAGAAGCCCGCTCGAGGTCTCGTTCCGTACCCAAGTCTCCAGAAAGGCAAGCTCTTGCGACAGATCCGTTCCCGCTCGGTTCCCGTACTCGGCTCGGCGCTGGCCGTGGCCGCCGCGACCCTCGGGCTGCTGCTGACGCCCGCTCTCGCCGGCGCCGCGATCGTGCCCACCGGCGTCACCGACCAGATCCACATCGAGCTGACCAAGGGCAAGCTCAAGTTCGTCGGGCCCTCGACCGTGACCCAGGGCGACGAACTCGAAATCATCAACGACACCAACCCCAAACAGGTCGGCCCCCACACCTTCTCGCTGGTTGCTCCGACGCTGGTGCCGAGCACGGCCAAACAGCGCCAGACCTGCTTCACGCCCGGGAAGATCTGCTTCTCGATCGCCAAATGGCACGGCTTCAACCCGAAAACGGAAAAGATCTCGGTCAACCCGGCGAAGGCCGGCCCCGCGGGCTGGAGCACGATGGGCTCCAACAAGAAGAAGGGCGACTCCTGGTTCACCGGTGAAAAGAAGGGCAGCTCCTTCAGCCAGGAGGTGACCGCGGCGGCCGGTACGACCCTCTACTTCATGTGCGCCGTCCACCCCTGGATGCACGGCAAGGTCGAAGTGGAGCCGCAGCTGCTTACCCCGGTGCGCTGGCACTGACCGACGAGCAGCCCGAATCGAGCCCCCGCCTGGGGCGCCGGGCATTCCTCGGCGCCCTCGGCGGCGGCACCCTCGCCGCCCTCCTGCCGCAGTGGGGGAGGGTAGGCGAGGCGCTGCCGCTGCTCGGGGAGGGGCCGCCTGCCGCGGAGGCGGCCGTTCCCTTCCGGGCGCGGCTGCCGCTGCCGCCGGTCCTGACCGGGGCCGAGATCGAGATCCCGATCCGCGAGGCCGAGGCCCAGATCCTGCCGGGGCCGAAGACCCGCCTCTGGACCTACGGCGGCAGTTTCCCGGGGCCGACGATTCGTCGTCCGGCCGGGCATCGGACCAAGGTCACCTTTCGCCACGAGCTGCCGCCGAGGGCTGGAGAGCTGTCGGTCCACTTCCACGGCGGCCACAACCGGACCCAGTTCGACGGCCAGCCCGGCGGCCTGACCAAGGCGCAGCCGGCTTCCTTCTTCTGCCACATCCCGACCGACCTCAGCCCTCGCCAGTCGGGCAACGACCTCCTGCTCCGCCCCGGCCGGCGGAAAACCTACGTCTACGACCTGGTCGAGGAGGGGCGCCCGGTGCGCGCCGCCTTTCGCTGGTACCACGACCACCGCCTCGACCGCACCTCGCCGCACACCTGGAAAGGTCTGGCGGGGATGTTCATCGTCGACGACGAGCTCGACGCCTCGCTGCCGCTGCCGAGCGGGGAGCGCGACCTGCAGCTGATGATCGGCGAGCGCAGCTTCGATCGCGACAACCAGCTGACCGACCCTTTCAGCGACAAGCTGCGGCCGCCGGCCGACGGGATCTTCGGCAATCGCGTCCTCGTCAACGGCGCCTTCATGCCCCATCACCACGTCGGCGCCCGTCGCTACCGGCTGCGGCTGCTCAACGTCTCGCCCTTTCGCAGCTACAACCTGCACCTCAGCGGCGCTGCCCAGATGGTCCAGATCGCCACCGACAGCGGGCTGATGCCGGCCCCGGTGCGTCGCTCCCAGATCCTGCTCGGCCCGGCCGAGCGGGCCGAGGTGATCGTCGACTTCGCCGCCGCCCGCGGCGACACGGTCGAGCTGCGCAGCAGCGCCCGCCACGAAGGCCGCAACGTCACCGGTTCGCACTGTTACGCAGGTGCCCTGATGCAGTTCCGGGTCGGATCGGCGCGGCTCGCCGACCGCACCCGCGTCCCGCGCAAGCTGCGACCGCTGCCGACCTGGACTCGCGCGGTCAAGCGCAAGCCCGACCACCGCTGGGAGATCACGATCGGCGGTCTCTTCAAGACGACCTGGCTGCTCAACGGCCGCAGTTTCAACCCCGCCTACGCCGACACCCATCCGAAGCTGGGTTCGACCGTGACCTGGGAGATCCGCAACCGCACCAGCGTCGCCCACGTGATGCACCTGCACCACAACGACTGGTACCTGCTCGAGCGCAACGGCCGCCGCCCGCCCCCCTGGGAAGACTGCCTCAAGGACACCTTCTTCGTCTACCCCGGCGAACGGATCCTGCTCGCCGGCCATCTCGTCGACTACCCCGGCAAGTTCGTCATCCACTGCCACATGCTCGACCACGAGGACCACGGCCTGATGGGCCAGTTCGAGGTCGTCCGCGACTGAGCCGCGGCGGGCACTTCGGCTCCCGTCCCGGCATGATGGCGGCGTGGGGGACGAGCTGATCCACCGTTATCGCCGCGCTCGCCGCGACCGCAGCCTGGTCGTGATCGAGGGCTTCCACGCGCTCAAGCACGCGCTCCGCTTCGGCGCCGAGATCGAGGAGGCGGTCGCTGTCGACCCGGCGGCGCTGGAGGGGCTGGCGGCAGAGCTGGCTCCGGACCTCGCCGGCGGGCTGGCGGGCAGGGTCGAGACGGTCGACGCCGAGACCCTGGCGCGGCTGGTGCCGCTGGTGCCGCGGACCGGGGTGGTGGCGATCGCCCGCCGCCCGCGGTTCGACCTCAGCGCCGCCCTCGCCGAGCCGCGCGAGGCGCCGATCGTCCTGCTCGAGGACCCGCGCAACATGGGCAACATCGGCGCCTGCGTGCGGGTCGCCGCTGCCGCCGACGCGGCCGCGCTGCTGACCACCGGCGAGCACGACCCCTGGTACCCCGACGCCGTCCGCGGCGGCGCCGGCCTGCACTTCGCGCTGCCGGTGAGCGCGATCGAGGAGCTGCCGGAGAGCGACCGGCCGCTGCTCGCGATCGACCCCGAGGGGGACGAGATGAACCCCGAGCGGATGCCGCCGCGGGCGCTGCTCGCCTTCGGCACCGAGCGCCACGGGCTCAGCGGTGGGCTGCTCGAGCGGGCCGAGGCGCGCGTCTCGATCCCGATGCGCGAGGGCGTCTCCAGCCTCAACCTCGCCACCTCGGTCGCGGTGACGCTGTTTGCCATGCGCCTGCGCTCCGGATAGCTTGTGCGCAGGCGGCACTCCCCCGTACCGCCCTAGCCCCGCACTAAGGAAAGGAACGCTTTGCCGCTCGCAGACATCAGCTTTGGGGAACTCCTCCTCATCGCGCTCGAGATCTTCTTCTTCGTGATCTGGATCTGGATCCTGATCACGATCCTGACCGACCTCTTCCGTGACCACGAACTCTCCGGTTGGTGGAAGGCGGTCTGGGTCCTCTTCCTCGTCTTCATCCCCTTCTTGACCGCCCTGATCTATCTGATCGCGCGCGGCGCCGGGATGCGGGACCGGACGATCAAGGCCCAGGCGGAGGCCAAACAGCATTTCGACGACTACGTCCGCCAGCAGGCCCACACCGGCTCGGCCGCGGACGAACTGCACAAACTGAACGATCTCAAGGAAAAGGGCGCGCTCTCGCAGGAGGAGTTCGACCAGGCGAAGGCGAAGCTGCTCGCCTAAAGCGCCCCGAACCAGCGTCTACGGGCGGTTTCGGACTCCTGCAAGGGGGTCTGAAACCGCCCGATTTGCAAGGGAAGTTGCAGGTTATTAGCAACTCCTAACATTTTTTCGGGGACTTCGCTAGCCTGCGCGGCCCCATGCCGGATGCTTTTGCGATCAGGCGTCGGGTGCTGCTCTTGGCGGCGCTCGTGCTCGCCGCCCTCACCGTCTTCGCCGCCACCTGGCAGGCGAGCGCGCCGGCCGAGACGCCGCAGGAAAAGCTCGAATCGACGCGCGACAAGCTCGAAGGCGTGCGCGCCGATCAGAGCGAACTCGCCGAAACGATCGCCGAGCAGAACCGCGCGATCGACTCGATGATCGGCGAAGTCTCGGCCCTGCGCCAGAAGCAGGCGGTCGTCGAGGGCGAACTGGCCGAAGAAGAAGCGAAGCTCGAGGCGGCGACGAAGGCGCTGGAAGACGAACGCGCCCACCTCGAAGAAGTGCGGGCTCAGTTGCAGCGCGCGCTCAACGTCCTCAGCGAACGGCTGGTGGCGATGTACGAGGCCGGCTCGCCGGACGTCGTCAACGCGATCCTCGAATCCGAAGACTGGGATCAGATCTCGGCGCAGACCGAATACCTCAACCGTATCCAGAGCTACGACGACTCGGTCGTCGAACGGGTGAAGAGCCTGCGCGAAGAAGTCAAGGGTGCCGTCGCCCGCCTCAGCAAGCACCGCGACGAAGCCGAAGAAGCGCGCGACCAGGTCGCCGCGATGGAGGCCGAAGTCGCCGCTGCCCGGGCCGAAGCGGAGGCGCGCTTCGCCGAACTGAAGGAAGCGCAGGCGGCGCGCCGGGCGACGCTGGAATCGCTCGAGTCGCGCGAAGAAGCGCTCTCCAACAACCTCTCCTCGATCTCCGAACAGATCGCCTCCGAAGGCGGCACCGTGGAAGGCGGCCCGATCGTCGAGGTCCCGGCGCCGCTCAGCCCCGGCGAAAGCGCCCAGGTGATCAACGAAAGCGAAGCCAGCGCTCCCGCCGCGGCGCCGCAGGCGGTCAAGGACGCGATCGCCGCCGCCAACTCGATCGCGATGACTCCCTACATCTGGGGCGGCGGCCACGGCTCCTTCGAATCCTCCGGCTACGACTGCTCGGGCGCGGTCAGCTTTGCCCTGCACGGCGGCGGCTTCCTCGAAAGCCCGCTCGACTCGACCGGCCTCGAGACCTGGGGCGAAGCCGGCGCCGGCAAGTGGATCACGGTCTACGCCAACGCCGAGCACGCCTGGATGGTGATCGCCGGCATCGCCTTCGACACCGTCGGCGGCCCCGGCCCGCGCTGGCACGACCCCTGGGTCGACTCGCCCGAAGGCTTTGTCGTAAGGCATCCGCCGGGCTACTGAGCGGCGCCGGCCGGCTCACTCGGGTCTCATCTGCGCTTAAGGTCCGGCGCATAGCGTCGTCGCCCACTTGGAACCGATCTCCTACTTCCAGGCCATTGTCCTCGGCGCCCTGCAGGGGATCGCCGAGCCGTTTCCGATCTCCAGCCTCGGGCACGCGGTGATTGCGCCTTCGCTGTTTGGCTGGAACATCCACCAGAACGACGAATTCTTCCTCGCCTTTCTTGTCGCCACCCATTGCGCGACCGCGATCGTCCTCTTCTTCTTCTTCCTCGAGGATTGGAAGCGGATCTTCGCCGGGCTCTGGCGCTCGGTCCGCGACGGCGGCCGCCTCGACCCCGAGGACTCCGACGCCCGGCTCGGTTGGGTGATCGTGATCGGGACGATCCCCGCCGGGATCCTCGGCCTCGCGCTCGAGCACAAGCTGCGCGACCTCTTCGCCTCGCCGACCTCGGCGGCGATCTTCCTCACCGTCAACGGCGTCCTGCTGCTCGTCTTCGAGCGCTTCCGGCGGCGGGCGCCGCGGCGCGGCGACGGGGAGGGGGACAGCGATCCGCGGATCGCGCGGATGAGCTTCCGCCAGGCGCTGGCGATCGGCGCCGCGCAGGCGGCGGCGCTGATCCCCGGCATCTCGCGCTCGGGCGTGACGATGGGCGGCGGCCTGCTGACCGGGCTCTCCAACGAGGACGCGGCACGCTACGCGTTCCTGCTCGCGACGCCGATCATCGCCGCCGCCGGCTTCCTGAAGCTGCCCGACCTGATCGGCTCGGCCGGCGACGGGGTCCGCGGCCAGGCGCTGGTCGCGGCGCTGGTCGCGGCGGCGACGACCTGGATCGCGGTCAAGTTCCTGCTCCGCTTCTTCGAGACCAACCGCCTCACCCCGTTCGGTATCTACTGCATAGTCGCCGGCCTCGTCTCCCTCGCCATCTTCGCCTTCTGACCTTCTGGGCCCGTCGGCGGAGCTTGTATACAAGCTTGGCGGGTTTCGGATACGGTCCTCGGGGTGAGCGAGAGATGGGTCTACGACTTCGCCGAGGGCAGCCGCGAGATGCGCGAGCTGCTCGGCGGCAAGGGGGCCAACATCGCCGAGATGACGCGGCTGCTCGGGCCCGAGCGGATCCCGGCCGGGTTCACGATCACGACCGCCGCCTGCGTCGCCTACATGGAGGGCGATGGCTTCCCCGCCGGCCTCGAGCAGGAGGTCGCGACGGCGCTGGGGCGACTTGAAGAGCGCGCCGGCAAGGCTCTCGGCGACCCCGGCGACCCGCTGCTGGTCTCGGTCCGCTCCGGCGCCCGTGAGTCGATGCCGGGGATGCTCGACACCGTCCTCAACCTCGGCCTCAACGACGACTCGGTCGCTGGCCTCGCCGCCCGCACCGACAATGAGCGTTTCGCCTGGGACTCCTACCGGCGCTTCGTCCAGATGTACGGCAACGTCGTCGTCGGCATCGAGGGACGCCGCTTCGAGGACCTGATCCGGGCCGAGAAGGAGGCGCTGGGAGTGGGGCTCGACGTCGAGCTCGACGCGGCAGCGCTGCGGCGGCTGACCGAGGCCTTCCAGGGCCTCTACGAGTTCCCCGCCGATCCGACCGCGCAGCTGCACGCGGCCGTCGCCGCCGTCTTCGACTCCTGGAGCGGCGACCGAGCCGTCACCTACCGCCGGCTCAACCGCATCCCCGACGACTGGGGGACGGCGGTCAACGTGCAGCAGATGGTCTTCGGCAACAAGGGGGAGACGTCGAGCTCGGGGGTCGCCTTCAGCCGCGACGAGGTGACCGGAGAGCCGACGCCCTCGGGCGACTTCCTGCCCAACGCGCAGGGCGAGGACGTCGTCTCCGGCGTGCGCACGCCGCGCGACCTCTCCGAGCTGGCTGCCTGGAACCCGGAGGTCAACGCGCAGCTACTGGAGATCCTGACGACGCTGGAGCGCCACTACGGCGACATGCAGGACACCGAGTTCACGGTCGAGGAAGGCCGCCTCTACATGCTGCAGACCCGCAACGCGAAGCGGCCGGCGCAGGCGGCGGTGAGGTTCGCGGTCGATGCGGTCGCCGAGGGCCTGCTCGACCAGCGGCGGGCGCTGCTGACGATCGATGCCGCCACGCTCGACACGCTGCTGCACCCGACCTTCGACCCGGCGACCGAATACGAGGTGCTCGCCGAGGGCGTCGCCGCCTCGCCGGGGGCGGCCAAGGGCGAGGTCGTGTTCGACGCCCAGGCGGCGATCGAGGCCGCCGCCGAGGGCCGCGACGTGGTCCTCGTCCGCTCCTTCACCGAGGCCGACGACGTCGCCGGCTTCCACGCCGCCAAGGGGATCCTCACCTCTGAGGGGGGCAAGGCCTCACACGCGGCGCTGGTTGCCCGCGGCATGGGCGTGCCGGCGGTGACCGGCGCCGGTGCGCTGCAGATAGACGACGAGGCAGGGGAGGTGCGGATCGGTGGCGAGGTGGTGCTGCGGGCCGGCGACCGGGTCGCGATCGACGGCTCGGCCGGAGCGATCACCGCCGCCGACGTGCCGCTGGTCGCGCCCGAGGTCAGCGACGCCTTCGAGACAGTGCTGGGCTGGGCCGACGAGGCGCGGCGGCTCGGCGTCCGCACCAATGCCGACACGCCCGAGGACTCGGCCAAAGCGCGTGGGTTCGGCGCCGAGGGGATCGGCCTCTGTCGCACCGAGCACATGTTCTTCGGCCCCGAGCGCCACGAGGCGATCGTCGCCGTCATCCTCGCCGACTCCGACGAGGAACGACGGGCGGGGCTGGAGCGGCTGCTGCCGCTTCAGCAGGGCGACTTCGAAGCGATCTTCGCGGCGATGGACGGGCTGCCGGTGACGATCCGGCTGCTCGACCCGCCGCTGCACGAGTTCCTGCCGCCGCTGCACGAAGTCGAAGAGCAGCTCGAGCGCGCCCGCCGAGAGGACGCCGCCGAGGCCGCCGCGCTCGAGCACGACCTGACCCGGGTCCGCGCCCTGCAGGAGGTCAACCCGATGCTCGGCACCCGCGGCGTCCGCCTCGGCATCCTCTTCCCGGCGATCTACGAGATGCAGGTGCGGGCGATCTGCCGGGCGCTCGCCGCCTCGCGCGAGGCTGGCGTCGACGTCCAGGTCGAGATCATGGTGCCGCTGGTCGACTACAAGCGCGAGCTGGAGCTGTTGCGCGAGCAGATCGAGTCGGTTGCCGCCGAGAGCGGCCTGCAGCGCGGCGCCGACTACCTGCTGGGGACGATGATCGAGCTGCCGCGCGCCTGCTTGCGGGCGAACGAGATCGCCCTCGAGGCCGACTTCTGCTCGTTCGGGACCAACGACCTGACGCAGACCGCGCTCGGCTTCTCCCGCGACGACATCGAGGGCCGGATCCTCGGCCGCTACATCGAGATCGGCGTCTTCGACCGCTCACCGTTCGAGACCCTCGACACCCCCGGCGTCGGCCAGCTCCTGCGGATGGGCGCCTGGCTCGCCCGCACCGCCAAAGAGCAGATCAAGCTCGGCGTTTGCGGCGAGCACGGCGGCGACCCAGACTCGATCGACTTCTTCCACAGCTCGGGGATCGACTACGTCTCCTGCTCGCCCTACCGGGTCCCGGTGGCGCGGGTAGCGGCCGCCCAGGCCGCGATCCGCGAGAGCGACCTTTCCTGACGCAAAAAGTGCTGATTGCCCGGTTCCCCAGCGGGTACTGGGAGGACTGGGTCTGGGGACTGTCACCTACGAAAGGAGACGCCATGGAGACCGCTGCCGTTCCGCGCTCTGCCGCCACCCCCCGTCCGCAGGAGGAACCCGCGCGGGGAGAGAGGGCGGGCTGGACGCCGGCCGATCCGGGGCCGCTCGGCCTCGCCGGTTTCGCGCTCACCACCTTCGTCCTCAGCATGTTCAACGCCGGTCTGGTCAACAAAGCGTCGGAGCCGGTAGTGCTCGGCGTGGCGCTCGCCTATGGCGGGATCGCGCAGCTGCTGGCGGGGATGTGGGAGTTCCGCACCGGCAACACCTTCGGTGCGGTCGCCTTCACCTCGTTTGGCGCCTTCTGGATCTCCTTCTGGGCGCTGATCACGTTCTTCGCTGGCGACATCCCGGCCGAACACCTGGGCGCCGCGGTCGGGCTGTACCTGATCGCCTGGGGCATCTTCACCGCCTACATGCTGATCGCGTCGTTGCGGACGACGGTCGCGATCGCGGTCGTCTTCGCGCTGCTGACGGTGACCTTCTTCGTGCTTGGGATCGGCAACGCGAACGAAAGCGAAGGCCTGGTCGAAGTCGGCGGCTGGTTCGGGCTGGCAACGGCCGTCGCTGCCTGGTATGCATCCTTCGCTGCGGTGACCAATTCGACCTTCGGTCGGACGGTGATCCCTGTTGGGCCGCTGAAACCGTGAACTAAAGGAGAGAGAGATGGCGACGGAGGAGACGGCGACGAGCCTGGAGGCAGAGCTCGAGCGGATGCTCGAGATCGAGAAGTTCGACTCCCCGGAGCCTTTCCGCGCGCAGGCCCTCTGGCCCGACCCGGCGATCTACGAGCAGGCCGCCGCCGACCCTGAGGCGTGGTGGCTGGCCCAGGCCAAGGAGCTGCTCGACTGGGACAGCGAGCCGAGCGAGGCGCTCGACGACTCGAACCCCCCCTTCTACAAGTGGTTCGCCGACGGCAGCTTGAACGCCTCCGCCCAGTGTCTCGACCGCCACGTCGAGGCCGGCAACGGCTCCCGCGTCGCCTACCACTGGCGCGGGGAGGGCGGAGAGACGCGGGACGTCACCTACGCCGAGCTCCACGGCGACGTCCAGCGGTTCGCCAACGCGCTCAAGGACCTCGGCGTCGGCAAGGGCGACGTCGTCGGCATCTACCTGCCGATGATCCCCGAGGTGGTCGTCGCGATGTTGGCCTGCGCCCGGATCGGCGCTATCCACAACGTCGTCTTTGGCGGCTTCTCCGCCGAGTCGGTTGCCGAGCGCATGGAGTTCTCTGAGGCCAAGGCGCTCGTAACCGTCGACGGCGCCCGTCGCAAGGGCAAGACGGCGCCGATCAAGACCACGGTCGACGAGCACCTCGCCGGCGTCGAGAGCATCGAGAAGATCGTCGTCGTCCGTCACGCCGGGATCGAGTGCCCGATGAGCGAGGGCCGCGACGTCTTCTACGACGAGGTCCTCGCGGCCGCCGATCCGGAGTGCCCGGCGGAGCCGATGGAGGCCGAGCACCCCCTCTTCATCCTCTACACCTCGGGGTCCACCGCCAAGCCCAAGGGGATCCTCCACACCACCGGCGGCTACATGACCGGGGTCACGGCCACCCACCGCTACGTCTTCGACCTCAAGCCAGAGCAGGACGTCTACTGGTGCGCGGCCGACGTCGGCTGGATCACCGGCCACTCCTACATCGTCTACGGGCCGCTCTCCAACGGCGCCACCTCGGTGATGTGGGAGGGGGCCCCCGACTACCCCCACAACGGGATCTGGTGGGAGACGGTCCAGGAGACCAAGGCGACGATCCTCTACTGCGCGCCGACCGCGATCCGCACCTTCATCAAGTGGGGCGCCCACGTCCCCGCCGAATACGACCTCTCCTCGCTGCGCCTGCTGGGCTCGGTCGGCGAGCCGATCAATCCCAAGGCCTGGCTCTGGTACCACAGGGTGATCGGCGGGGAAAGATGCCCGATCGTCGACACCTGGTGGCAGACCGAGACGGGGGCGATCATGATCACGCCGCTTCCCGGCATCACCCAGACCAAGCCCGGCTCCGCCACCACCCCGTTCCCGGGGGTCGAGGCCGAGGTGGTCGACGAGCGCTCCGGCGAGCCGCTCGCCGAGGGCCAGGGCCTGCTGATGCTCGAAGCACCCTGGCCGAGCATGCTGCGGACCCTCTACAAGGAGGACGAGCGCTTCATCGAGACCTACTTCGCCAAGTTCGGCAAGGAGCGCTACCTGGTCGGCGACGCCGCCCGCAAGGACAAGGACGGCTACTTCTGGGTGATCGGGCGGATCGACGACGTCGTCAACGTCTCCGGCCACCGGCTCTCCACCGCCGAGGTCGAGTCGGCGATCGTCGCTGAGGAACACGTCGCCGAGGCGGCGGTGATCGGCCAGCACGACGAGGACACCGGCCAGGCGATCTGCGCCTTCGTCACCCTCAAGGGAGACACCGAGCCCTCCGACGAGGTCGAGGAATCGATCCGCGCCGAAGTGGCGGAGCGAATCGGCAAATTCGCCCGCCCCAAGCGCATCGTCTGGGCCGACGACCTGCCCAAGACCCGCTCCGGCAAGATCATGCGCCGCCTGCTCCGAGACATCGCCGAGGGCCGGGCGCTGGGAGACGTCACCACCCTGCGCGACCCGGGCGTGATGGCGGAACTCGAGGCGAAAATCGCGGAGGAACAGCCCGACGAGGACTGAGGCGCGAACGCGGTAGAGCTTCGTCTCACATAAGGAAACAAGGCTCTACCGCGACGCGCTGGAGCGACTGTCGCGGCGGGCCATTTTTTCGACCGCGACCTCGAGCGCCTGGAGCTGTTCCTGGACGCTGCGCAGCTCGCGCAGGGCCATCTCCTCGGCGCTCATCTCCTCCGCCGCCAGCTCTTCCTCGAGCGAGACGATTTCGGGGGCGAGGAAGCGCTGGGCGAAGGCGCCGGTGAGCAGGGCGACGAAGCCGATTCCGACCAGCAGGGTGAAGGTGGAGACGATCTGCCCGCCGGTCGTCGTCGGGTAGTAGTTGGAGCCCAGCGTCGTCATCGTCGTCAGCGCCCAATAGAGGCTGTCGCCGAAGTTGAGGTGCTGACTGCTCCTCTCGAAAGCCTGGAAGAGGGCGGCGCCACCGAAGATCGTCAGCAGCGCCAGCAGCATCGCGTAGCGCAGGCCCTCCAGCGAGAAGACCTCGCGCGAGAGCTGGGCCAGGCGCAGCAGCCGGACCAGCCGCAGTAGCCGCAGGACCCGCAGGCTCTGCAGCCCCGCTGGAAGGACCGGCGGAGTGAAGACGACGATGATCAGGTCGAGCGGGTTTGCCTTGAGCCAGGCCCGCCGGTCCGGGACGACCGCGAGCATCACCACCAGCTCGACGAGGAAGGCGATCCAGATCGTCCAGTTGAGGATGATGGCGATCGCATGCAGGGCGCCGCCGGGGCGGGACTCGGAGATCGCGACGCTGGGCAGGGTCAGTGCCGCGGCGATCAGCATCGGCGTGTTCAGCCGTTCGGCGACCCGCGTGCTGCGGGCGTCCATCCCGGGGCCGTAGTGGACTGGCTGCGGCGCTTTCTCGGCGTTCTCGGCAGGCTGGGCGGAGCTCACCCCGCCTGCTTCGACGCCGAAGCGCCCGCGCCTGCGGGCTCAGCCGTGGCGGGCGGCCTTGACCAAGCCCTGGCCGGGCCTGAAGACGTCGGTCGGGACGAAACTGTTGCGCGCTTCGGAGACGGTGATCGGGCCGATGCTCGGGTCGCCGCTGGGGAGGATGCTGAAGCTGCCGATGATCCCGTTCTGGACCCTGGTCCCGCGCACCGCGTCGATCACGCCGCCGCGGCTGCCGCTCTGGCCGATCGCGTCGAGCATCACGCTCGCCGCCTGGCCGGCGTAGGGGGCGAAGAGTTCGACCTGGCCGCTGACCTTCTTCTTCAGTTCGGAGACGAGCTTCTTGCCGGGGCTGGGCAGGTCCTGGGGGACGAGGCCGGGGACGCTGACGAACATCCCCCGCGAGGCCTTGCCGGCGAGGCTTATCGTCGATTGCTGAGCGAAGCCGTCGGGCGCCAGCAGCTTGATCGGCCCGGCGTTGGCGCCGAGCACGGAGACCTTGTCCTTGATCAGGCGGGCGCCGTTCTCTTCCGTCAGGCCGGCGAGCAGGACCGCGTCGGGCGCCGCCATCCCGACCGTGTTCATCAGTCCCTTGTAGCTGGCGGCGTTGACGTTCCAGGCGCGGAAGCCGACGATCTTGATCCCGAGCTTGCGAGCGGCGCCGCGGAAGGTTTCCGCCTGGCCGAGGCTGGTCCGGTCGCCGCCGGCGTAGAGGACGTAGGCGCGGCTGACTTCCTGGCTGCGCGCGAAGGTGGCGAGGCCGGCGCCTTGGTAGGCGTCGTTGGGGACGACGCGGGAGTAGTTGCGCCGCTGCGGGTAGAGGCTGCCGGGCTCGCCCTGATTGCAGCTGGAGCCGCTCTGGGTGAGGCAGATCAGCGTGTTGCCGGGCGAGATCATCGCCAGCCCGCCGCCGTTCGCGCGGCCGAGGATCGGGATCATGACTTCGGCGCAGCCGGAGTTGTAGGTGCCGATCACGCCGAGGACGTCGGCGTCGGCGGCGTAGGCGCGCGCGTTGGACTTGCACTGCCCCTTGCTCCACAGACCGGTGTCGGCGAGCGAGTCGTCGCAGGCCTGGAAGGCGACGTTGCGGCCGCCCGAGCGCCAGTTGGCGCCGGCGAGGACGAGTTCGATCGCGTCGTTCATCTGCAGCGAGCGCCGCCGCGAGTCGCCCTGCAGCGGCAGGTCGGAGACGATCAGCGCCTGCGCCTCGCCGCTGCCGCCGTACTTGACCGCCCCACAGGCCGAGGAGTTGACCGGGGTGACGCCGCCCGTTGCGGCCTCACCCGTTGGGCCCAGGGCCACGGCGAGCGCCGTGAACCCCAGCGCCAGGAGGACGAGAAAGGCGACGATCGGACGGCGGACGACCACGACCGGCGCCAGCCTAACCGCCGCGGCGGGCGCCCGCAAACGGGAGCGGCGCTACTCGGCCTCGGTCGCCAGCTCGCTACTCAATTCGACGTGTGCCCGGCTGTCGGAGCTGCGGACGAGGATCAGGGTCGCGACCAGGCCGAGGGCGGCGAAGCCGGCGCCGACGAGGAAGGCCGACTGGAAGCCTTCGACCAGCTTCGCCGGGTCGTGCGAGGAGCCGATGATGCCGTTGGCGACGGCGGCGAGGATCGCGAGGCCAAGCGCGCCGCCGACCTGCTGGGAGGTGTTGATCAGGCCGCTGGCGAGGCCCTGCTCGCGGTCCTCGACCCCGGAGACGGCAGCGATCGTGACCGGGACGAAGGAGAAGCCGAGGCCGACCGCGGCGAGCAGCGAGGGGCCGAGGATGTCGGCGACGAAGGTGCCGTCGACCGAGATCTGGGAGAACCAGACGAGGCCGGCGGCGATCAGCGCCATGCCGGTCGCGAGGATCGGCTTGAAGCCGACTTTGGTCACCAGCTGCGAGGCGATCCCGGCCGAGAGGATGATCGAGACCGCCAGCGGCAGGTAGGAGAGGCCGGCCTTGATCGGGCTGTAGCCGAGCACCTGCTGCATGTAGAGGGAGATGAAGAAGAACATCGAGAAGAGCGAGGCGCCGATCAGGGTGCCGACGACGTTGGCGCCGGTGATCGTCCGCACGCGGAAGATCGAGAAGGGGACGAGCGGCGCTCGCGAGCGCCGCTCTACCGCGACGAAGGCGAGCAGGAGCACGGCCGCGCCGGCCAGGGTGATGATCGTCTGAGCCGAGCCCCAGCCGGCGCTTTCCGCGTCGAGCAGGCCGAAGACGAGTGCCGAGAGGCTGCCGGTGATCGTCACCGCGCCGGCGACGTCGAAGTGGCGGACCTCGCCCTCGGCGCGGGTTTCGGCGATCAGGCTGGGGGCGATGGCGGCGGCGGCGATCCCGATCGGGACGTTGACCCAGAGCACCCATTCCCAGCCCAGCGTTTCGGTGAGTACGCCGCCGAGCAGGACCCCGGCGGCGCCGCCGGAGCCGGCGACCGCGCCCCAGATCCCGAGCGCTTTGTTGCGCTCGGCGCCGTCGCGGAAGGTGGTGGCGACGATCGAGAGCGCGGCGGGGGAGAGGATCGCGGCACCGAGGCCCTGGACCGCGCGGGCGGCAATTAGCTGCCCCGAGTTGGCCGCGAGTCCGCCGGCGAGCGAGGCGAGCGCGAAGAGGACGAGGCCGGCCATGAAGACGCGGCGGCGTCCGAGCAGGTCGGCGAGGCGGCCGCCGAGCAGGAGGAAGCCGCCGAAGGTGAGGACGTAGGCGTTGACCACCCAGGGCAGGTTGGCCTCGGAGAAGTCGAGCGCTTCGCCGATCGTCGGCAGCGCGACGTTGACGATCGAGGCGTCGAGGACGACGACGAACTGGGCGACGCAGAGGAGGGCGAGGGCGATCCAGCGTTTGTCGCGGGCGGTGGCGGCGTCGGTCATCGGCTCAACGTCCAGGGTGGCATATCGGTCTTGGCTCCTCTTCTCGAATCGTGCTGAGCGAGGTGCCAGGCTAGAGGCCGTTTAGGCCAGTTTCCGTCCGCAATTCAGGAAGGCTGGCGGGAGAGGAACCCGGTCAGCAGGCGCTCGACCGTCTCTGGCGCGTCGGCGAACGGCCAGTGGCCGCTGGCGGGAAGCACGTGGACGTCGGCCGAGGGGAAGGCCTGGCGCTGTTTCTCGGCGTAGGAGGCGGGCAGGTAGGCGTCGTGCTCGCCCCAGATGACCAGGGCCGGGACGTCGCGGGGCGCGATCAGCGCGCTGAGCTCGGCCGACATCCCGCCCGGATCATCGGTTGCTCGATACAGCGCGAGCACCGCCCGTTTGGTGCGCTTGTCGTAGTGGTCGTACATCGTTTCGACGAAGGGACGGGGGAGGCCGCGGGGCTCGCCGCGGCTGACGAGGCGGCGGAAGGCGCCGCGCGTCGCGGTTGCCTGGAACAGCTCGCCGAGGCCCCGCGTGCGCCAGATTCGCGCCAGCCGGTGCCAGCGGTAGCCGGGCAGGATGCCGGTGTCGATCAGGGTGACGCTGGCCAGGGAGTCGGCGTGCATCGCCGCCCAAAAGAGCCCGATCGGGCCGCCGAAGTCGTGGATCACGAGGTGGACGCGCTCGACGCCCAGCGCGTTCAGCGCCTGGCCCAGGAACTCGGCGTAGCCGGGCACGGTGTGCTCGAAGCCCGCCGGGGCCTCGGTCTCGCCGAAGTCGGGCAGGTCGATCGCCAGCGCTCGCCTGCCGGTTCCGGCCGTGGCGCCGATCAGCGCTTCCCAGTCGTCGGCCGAGCCGGGGTTGCCGTGGACGAAGACGACTGCCTCGCTCGACTCGGCGGGCCCCGCCTGCAGCAGGCGCGGCTCGGCGCCGGCGACGGCGATGCGGCTGTGCTCCACTGCGCTCGCGACGCTCATGCGGCGAGCGCGTGACGGGCGTTGGCGGCGATCGCCCGCGGCATCGTCCTCGCCATTTCGCCGATCGGCTTGACGCGGCGGGTGCCGATCAGGTCGAAGGCGGTGGCGACGCGGGGGTCGCGGACGGCGGCAGCGAAGAAGATCTTCTCGGCGGGGACGAGGCGGCGGCCGGTCGCGTAGTCGTGCAGCATCCAGGCGTGGCCGCGCAGTTCGCGGGTGTGCCGCTTGCGGTAGCGGCCGAGCCCGTCGGTCAGCGGCTCCTCACCCGCGAGCGCCGGCGCGATCGCGTCGGAGAGCCATTCGGCCGACTGCAGCGCCCAGCCGCAGCCGACGCCGAAGAGCGGGTCGATCGCCAGCGCCGCGTCGCCGACCAGGGCCAGCCCCGGAGCCGTCTGCTGCCGTGCCCGGTTCAACATGTCGATCTTGCCGAGCACCGGTTCGATCGCGGTTCCGTCGGCGATCGGCGGCGCCTCGGGGACATCGGAGATAATCCTGACCAGCGCCGCCTCGGGGTCTCGCTTGAATTCCGGCAGCCGCTTCTTCGTCACCATCGCGGCGT
The DNA here is from genome assembly GCA_035542315.1 of Solirubrobacterales bacterium. Taxonomy (GTDB): domain Bacteria; phylum Actinomycetota; class Thermoleophilia; order Solirubrobacterales; family 70-9; genus VAYN01. The sequence continues at coordinate 62,097 of DATKLT010000001.1, forward strand.
AGAAGGTGAGCCCACTGTCGGTTGGGAAAGCGGCGCACCACTGTGGGTCGAGCATCCACATCGCGGTCCTCGGGGCGGTTGGAGGCGTCGCGCCCTCGAAGTAGCCGCCGTAGGCGATGCGGCCGTGTGGCCTGGTCTTGACCGGGACCCCGGAGAGCTCGGCGACCCGCGAGTCACGGCCGTCGGCGCCGACGGTCAGCGGCGCCCACAGTTGCGTCTCGTTGCCGTCGCGGTCGCGGACGACGACGCCGGCGACCGTCTCGCCGTCCCAGAGCAGGCGCTCGGCGCTCTGCCCGAGCAGCATCTCGACCCCGGGCTCGCTGGCGGCAGCGGCGCGGATCATCGGGTCGAGGACGCTGCGGCGGAGGTTGATGCAGAGGCCGGCCTCCTCCTCGGGGGCTTCGATCCAGCCCCAGCGAGTCCAGGCGGTGACCTGCGAGCGAACGGCGCCGGCGGCGAGCATCGGCTCGAGCAGGTCGATTCGTTCCAGGGTCGGCACCGCCGAGGCCTGGATGAAGTGGGTGCAGATCCGCTTGAAGGCCGCCGGGTCGGGCGACTTCTCGACCACGGTGACCCGGGCGCCCGCGCGGGCGAGCAGGATCGCGGTCGTGCAGCCGGCGAGGCTGGCGCCGACGACGATTGCGTCGCGACGCGGGTCGGAGTCCGGGGCGTTGGCGAAGATGCCGGGGGTGGAGTCGGTGGTTGCCATCTGTGCCTCCCGTGGCCGCTAGGTTTCACCGTTCGTCCCGTACTATACGACTCGAACCATGAAAAGCAAGCCGATCCGCCTCACCGGGACCTCCTACGCAGTCCTCGCCCTGATCCAGGAGTACGGCGAGGCGACCTCCTACGACCTCAAGCAGATGCTCGAGACCTCGATCGAGAACTTCTGGACGGTCCCGCACACGACCGCTTACGAGGAGCCCGCGCGGCTCGCCGCGGCTGGCTACCTCAGCGCTCGCCAGGAGGAGGGGGGCCGGCGCAAACGCGTCTACGCGCTGACCGATGCCGGCCGTGTCGCGCTCGCCGCTTGGGCGGCGGAGCCGGCGTTGGCGCCGCCGCAGCTGCGCGAGGAAGCGCTGCTCAAGACCTTCGCCGGCGGCGATCCGCGGCCTCTGCTCGGGCTGCGCATCGACTGGCACCGCGAAAAGCTGGCCGAACTAGAGGGCTACCTGGCCGGGTTCGAAGCGACGGAGGGGATGGAGCGCTCGCAGCGGACGCTGATCGCCGGCGTCGGCTACCACCGCAAGATGCTGGAGCTGATGGAGTGGCTGGCGGAGATCGCCGAGGCGGATACGGGACTTCCCTAGCCTCTAGACCCTCCGGGCCGCCTCGCCTACCATCGGCGTATGTGCCGAAACATCAGAACCCTCCATAACTTCGACCCACCGGCGACCGAGGACGAGGTCCATGCCTCGGCGCTCCAATACGTGCGCAAGATCAGCGGCTCGACCAAGCCCTCGCAGGCCAATGTCGAGGCCTTCGAGGAGGCGGTCGCCGCGGTCGAAGACGCGACTCGGACGCTGCTCGACCGGCTCGTCACCGCGGCGCCGCCGAAGAACCGCGAGGCCGAGGCCGCCAAAGCCCGTGCCCGCGCCGAGAAGCGCTTCGCAGCCTAGCTAGTAGGCGAATGCGCTCGCGATATTGACCACACCCTGGTGTGGTCAATATCGCATTCGGCCAATTACGGCGGACCGCCGCGCCCGGGGCAGGTAGACGCAATCCGCCCGCCACGAGCAGTCCTCGAGGGTCGCGGTTCCTTCGTCCGTGCAGGGGCGGATAAAGGAAACGCACGATGGAATTGCGCGCGCCTCCACATCCCCTGGTTCCCATTTCCGGACAGGTCGGACAAAGGAACCGCGAAGCTCGCGCGCCTGGGCCTGGGGGGGGGTGCTGGCCGCCCTAACTGCCCAGAGAGGGTGGTCGGTGCCCTCCCCTCAGCAGTGTTTCCGACATTGACCACACCAGGGCGTGGTAAATGTCGGATTCGATTAGCCGCGGGCCGAGATCGGCTCCCAGCGGAAGCGCTTGACGGCGATCCGGATCCCGACCGCACACCAGATCGCGAGCACGAGGACGTTGTCGAGTTCGAGGCCGCTGCCGCCGGCGCCCGGCGCCAGCGTCGTCTGCAGGCCGAGCGCCAGGTGGTAGAGGGGGAAGACCTTGCCGATCGCCTCCAGCGTGCCGGTCAGCTGTTCGACCGGGATCCAGACGCCGGAGATGAAGGAGAGGATGACGACCGAGAAGGGGGCGATGGTCGAGGCCGCGTCGGGGTTCGGGGTGAAGGCGCTGAGCGCGATCCCCAGCGAGCACATCGTCGCCGTGCCGAGCAGGACGTAGAGGACGAAGGCGGGGAAGGTCGAGGCGGGGACGGGGACGCCGTAGGCGATCGCGCCGACGCCGAGCAGCAGCGCCGTCATCAGCAACGCCTGGGCGCTGGCGCGGGCGATTTGGGCGGCGATGAAGGTCCAGGGCGGCATCGGCGAGCCGCGGTAGCGCTTGAGCTGGCCGTTCTCGCGCTGGGTCGTGAGCGAGACGGCGAGCGTGGTGAAGGTCGAGAGGGCGACCGCGTAGGCGATGATCCCGGCGGTGAAGTAGGCCTCGGCGCTGAGCTGGAGGTTGCCTGGCAGCGTCGTCGTTTCCTTGCCGCCGTGGTCGAAGAGCGAGTTGAAGAGGACGAGCAGGATCAGCGGGAAGGCGACGGTGAAGATGATCGTGCGCGGCGTCCGCAGCGCGACGAGGATCGCCATTCGCGCCTGACGGAGGACGATCGCGCGGTCGCTCATCCCTCTGCCTCGCTGCCGGTCAGGTCGAGGAAGATGTCCTCGAGGCTGGGTCGCCGCACCTCGAGCTCGGCCAGCGAGGCGCCGCGTTCCTCAGCCAGGCCGAGCAGGCCGTAGAGGTCGGCCTGCGGCTCGGCGGTCTCGATCGTCACCCGGTTGCCGGAGAGCTCGACCGCGGCGGAGACGCGGCCGCGGACGTCCTCGACGCCGAGCCCGTTCGCGAGCGTGAAGCCGATCACGGTGCGGCGGCCGAGGTCGTCGCCGAGGTCCTCGGTGCGGCCCTGGGCGACGATCTGGCCGTCGCGGAGGATCGCGACCCGGTCGGCGAGGTGCTGCGCCTCGTCCATGTAATGGGTCGTGAGGAAGACGGTCTTGCCGAGCCGTTTCAGCCCCTCGATCATGTTCCAGGCGTCGCGGCGGGCGCTGGGGTCGAAGCCGGTGGTCGGCTCGTCGAGGAAGATCAGGTCGGGGTCGCCGATGATCCCGATCGCGACGTCGGCGCGCCGTTTTTGGCCGCCGGAGAGGGTGCCGACGCGGGCGTCGCGCTTCTCGGCGAGGCCAACCAGCTCGATCGTCTCCTCGACCGGCCGCGGCTGCTCGTAGAAGCAGGCGAAGAGCGAGACCGCCTCGTGCACGGTCCAGAGCGGGTCGAGCTCGCACTCCTGAAGGACGAGGCCGACCCGGTTGCGCCAGGCGCGGGTGGGGGAGGCGGGGTCGACACCGAGCACCGAGACGTCGCCGGCGCTGCGCGCGCGGTAGCCCTCGAGGATCTCGATCGTCGTCGTCTTGCCGGCGCCGTTGGGACCGAGGAAGCCGAAGACCTCACCGCGGGCGACCTCGAAGTCGATGCCGCGCACCGCCTCGAAGTCGCCGTAGCTCATCCGCAGGCCCCTCACCGTGATCGCCGCTTCGCTCACTCACCCGCACGCTACCCGAGTTCGATTCGGGAAAACGTTGCGCTGTCAGCATAGTTTGCTAAACTAATTATCAACGCTAATCAATGCACACCGAGATCGACATCCCACTCACCGACGTTGCCGCCAAGCTGCGGATGGCGATCGTGCGCACTGGGCGCCGGCTGCGGCAGGAGGCTGCCGCCGAGACCGCCGGGCTGACGCCGACCTCGACCGCCGCGCTGGCGACGATCGAGCGCCATGGGCCGCTGACCCCGAGCGAGGTTGCCGAGATCGAGCGCGTGCAGCGGCCGACGATGACCCGGACCCTCGGCTGCCTGGAACGGGAGGGGCTGATCGAGCGCACCCCCGATCCCGCCGACCGGCGCAGCGCCCTGGTTGCCGTCAACGCCGCCGGGCGCGAGCGGCTGCGCCGCCTGCGTGGCCGCAAGAACGCCTACCTGGCGCGTCGCATGCGCGATCTCAGCGCGGAGGAGGTGGCGACGCTGGAGCGCGCCGCCGAGATCCTCGACCGGATGAGGGAGGGTGAGCCGCGGTCCGGGCGCGATTCCGCGTCATGAGGTACCACCTGCGCCGCTCCTTCAACTCGCTCGAGGTCGCCAACTACCGCCGCTACTTCATTGGGCAGATGGTCTCCCTCTCGGGGACCTGGATGCAGACCGTCGCCGCGCTCTGGCTGATCCTCAGCCTCACTGGCAGCGGCCTCGCCGTCGGCCTCACCACCGCGCTGCAGTTCCTGCCGATGCTGGTTATCGGCGCCTGGGGCGGGCTGCTCGCCGACCGCTTCTCCAAGCGCCGGCTGCTGATCACGACCCAGCTGCTGATGGCGATCCCCGCCGTCTTCCTCTTCGCCGTCACCCTCGCCGGCGTCGTCGCCCCCTGGATGGTCTTCCTCGCCGTCTTCGCGATGGGCTCGGTCAACGCGATCGACAACCCGACCCGGCAGAGCTTCGTCTTCGAGATGGTCGGCCCCGACCGCGTCGTCAACGCGGTCAGCCTCAACAGCGTCATCGTCCAGTCGGCGCGGATCGTCGGCCCCGCCGTGGCCGGGATCATGATCGCGGCCTTCGGCGTCGTTCCCTGCTTCGGCATCAACGCACTCACCTTCGCGGCGATGATCTTCGCCCTCTGGCGGATGGACCCGGCGAAGCTGCACACGGCGCCGCAGGCGCCGCAGGGGAAGGGCGCGATCCGCGCCGGTCTGCGCTACGTCGCCCGCACCCCGGAGCTGGCGGTGCCGCTGGCGCTGATGGCACTGGTCGGCACCCTCGGCTTCAACTTCCAGGTGGTGCTGCCGCTGCTCGCCAAGTTCAGCTTCGGCGGCGGCGCCGGCGCCTACGCGGCGCTGGTCTCGGCGATGGGGGTCGGCTCGATCGCCGGCGCCCTGGTCAACGGCTCCCGCGGCCGCACCGGCCCGCGCCTGATTGCCGCTTCGGCGCTCGCCTTCGGTCTCGGCGCGCTGCTGGCGGCGGCGATGCCGGCGCTCGCCTTCGAGGTCGTCGCCCTGATCGCCCTCGGCGCCGCCTCGGTCACCTTCGCCGCCGCGATCAACTCCAGCCTGCAGCTCGCCGTCTCGCACGAGATGCGGGGCCGGGTGATGGCGCTCTACTCGGTCGTCTTCCTCGGCTCGACCCCGCTCGGCGGCCCGCTGACGGGCTGGCTGGCGGAAACCTACGACCCGCGGGTTGCCCTGGTCCTTGCCGGCGTCTCCGGCATCTCAGCCGCCTGGGCGGCACGGCTCTGCTTCGAGCGCCTGCGGGCGAAGCGCGCGCCCGACGGTGAACCGGTCACCGCCGAGCACGCGCTCGCTTAGCTCAGTCGATCAGCCGACGTAGCCGGCCGATTCGAGGTACGCCTTGGCCGCGGCCTTCGGCGTTTCCTTTTCGAGTTCGACCCGGGCGTCGAGCTCCTGCATCACTTCCAGCGTCAGGCCTTCCTGGACCTGGAGGATCGTCGCTTCGTAATCGGGGCCTGCGTTTTCGACCGTCGATTTCTTGCTGACGAAGATGACGTTGCCCGCCGGGAAGACGTGCTTGTCGTCTTCGAGGATGACGAACTTGTCGCTCTCCGCCGATAGCTGCGGATCGGTGGTGAAGAGGATCGAGAGGTCCGCCTGGTGGTTTTCCAGCACCTTGTAGCGGAGGCTGATGTCGACCGGGGTGAACGACTTGAATTTCAGCCCGTACAGTTTTTCGAGCCCGGCGAGGCAGTCGATCCGCTCACGGCACTCGGGAGAGCCGTAGAGCGAGAGTTTTTCCGAGACGCCTTCGAGGTCGGAGACGGTTTCAAGCCCGTACTTTTCCGCGGTCGTTTTCAGCGTTCCTACCGCGTTGGCACTGGCGAAGGGGGTCGGTTCGAAGGCGACTAGACCTTCCTTTTCAAATTCTTCGTTCGCCTTTTCCCAGGCTTCGGTCGCATCGGCTGGGACTTCTTCGGGTTCGAGGCCGAAGAACGAGGTCAGCGCCGTGCTCGCGTACTCCGGGTAACCGGAGATCGCGCCGGTCTTGACCGCCTTGTGGGCGACGGTTTCGGAGCCGAGGTTGAGCGCGCTCTTCACTTTGTAGCCGGCCGCAGTCAGCGCCTGGGCGTAGATTTCGCCAAGGATTTCCTGTTCGGGGAAGTTCTTCGAGCCGATCGTCAGCTTGACGCTTTCGTTTTCGGGGTTGGCGACGATCGCGCCTTCGCCACCTTCTTCTTCGGGTTCGGTCTGTTCCGCGCTCGTTGCTTCAGAGCTGGAGCCACTGCCCCCGCCGCAGGCCACGGCGCCCAGCGCCAGGGCAAACGCCAGCAGTGCTGCCAGCGCCACTCTCACACTCGTCTTGTCGGTCCTCACTGTGCTGCCTCCTTGCTGTGTGTTTGGAGCCGGGTCATGACTTTTGAAGCTTCAACCCTTTCGAAGTGAGCAGACGTTGCAGCCCGGCCAATGAAAACTCGAGCGTCAGCGCCAGTAGGGCGACGAGGATGGCCCCGGCGAGGACGCCATCGGTTCCGTAGATGCTTTCGTTGATGATGTAGTCGCCGAGGGTGACCACTCCGGCGAGTGGGGCGATCGTCGCGGTCGCGACGATCACGATCGCCGCCCCGCGGACGCCGCCCATGATCGTCGGGATTGCCATCGGCATCTCGACTCGGCGGATCACTTCCAGCTCGGTCATGCCGATCCCGCGGGCGGCGGCGACAGTGGCCGGGTTCACCTGGCGCACGCCGACGTAGGCGTTGGTGAGGATCGGCGGGATGCCGAGGATCGCCAGCGCCGGGGCGACCGTTAGCAACCCGACACCGATAAGCGTGGCGACCAGCGCGATCACGGCCAGCTCGGGGATCGCCCGGCCAGCATTGGCGAGGCCGACCGCGAGCTGTTCGCCGCGCCCCCTGTGCCCGAGATACAGGCCGAGCGGGAGACCAATGATCAGGGCGATTGCGAGGGCGATCAGCGTCACTTCGATCTGAGTGAGCAGCAGTTCCATCGACTGGGAGAAGCCTCCTACCAGCTTGCCCCCGGTGACGTTCGAGGGCTGCGGCGTGAAGATGAATTCGACGGCGCCGCCAAACGAGGCGAGGGGGAGTGCGAGAGCTGGCACTCAGATCGCCCTCGCCCGCCGCCAGGGGGTGATCAGGCGCTGGATCGTCAGCAGGACGAGGTCGAAAGCAAGCGCCATCAGGACGACGATCGTCGCGGAGATGATGATCGTCGTCGGAAAGGTCAGGTTGCCGGAGCCGAGGATCTGGCTGCCGAGCCCGCCGGCGTTGATGAAGACGGCGAGGGTCGCGATCGCGATCGTGCTGACGGTGGCGACGCGGAGGCCGGCGATGATCTCGGGCGTGGCAAGCGGCAGCTCGACGCGCCAGAGGATCTGGCGGTCGGTCAGGCCCATGCCGCGGGCGGCGTCGACCACCGATGACGGCACGTTCTCCAGGCCGAGGATCATGTTGCGGTAGATGATCTGGAGGGTGTAGACGGCGAGGACGAGGATCGCCGTGGTGCGGCCGAGCCCGGTGATCGGCAGCAGCAGGAAGAAGGCGGCGAGGCTTGGGATCGTGAAAAGAATGCCGGTCGCCGCGAGCAGAGGCCCCTTCAGCCACCGCTGTCGGTGCGCCAACAGGGCTATCAGGAAGGCGACGGCGAAGCCAAGCGCCAGCGAGATGACGACCAGTTCGAACTGCTGCAGGGTCGGCGTCCCGTAGCGGCTGATGTGTTCCGTTGCCCAGTCCCAGCAGAAGAAGTGCCCCGACTTCGCTTGGCAGGGGAGGGTGCCCGAGGTTCGTTCGCGGAAGAACCCTTCCCCGACTTCACCCACCGCCCCCAGCGGCAACACCCCGATCAAGCTACTCATGGGGCCGCTCCGCCGCGCCCTGCTCCTCGGTCTTCGCCTCGGGCGAGGCGAGGAAGTCGGAGATGATCTCGACCGAGAGGACGCCGATTACGGCGCCGCGGCGGTCGGTGACCGGCGCGTACTGGGAGGCCTCCTGGAGCAGGTCGGCGAGGGCGTCGCGCATCACGTCGTCGCGGTCGAGGACGGGGCCGAGCGGGGAGTCGGGCAGGGCCGGGACGTTTTCGGCGGCGAGGTCGCGCTCCGAGAGCCAGCCGAGTGGGCGGCCGTCGCCGTCGACCAGCAGGGCGTAGGGGATTTCGGCGGATTCGACCCGAGCGCGGACCGCGGCGCTCGGTTCGCCAGCCCGGGCCAGCGGCGCCTCCCAGAGGTTGATGTCTCCGACCCGCATCAGCGCCAGCCGCTTCAGCGCCCGGTCGGCGCCGACGAAGTCCTCGACGAACTCGTCGGCAGGGTCCATCAGGATCTCAGCAGGGGTCGCGTACTGGGCGACGTGGCCGCCCTCGCGCAGGATCGCGATCCGGTCGCCCATCTTGATCGCCTCGTCGATGTCATGGGTGACGAAGAGGACCGTCTTGCGGATCTCGGCCTGGAGGCGGAGGAACTCGTTCTGCAGCCGCTCGCGGTTGATCGGGTCGATCGCGCCGAAGGGCTCGTCCATCAGCATCACCAGCGGGTCGGCGGCGAGCGCCCGCGCCACCCCGACGCGCTGCTGCTGGCCGCCGGAGAGCTGCGCTGGGTAGCGGTCGCCGAGCTCGGGGTCGAGCCCGATCAGCGCCAGCAGCTCGGCGCTGCGCTCGCGGGTGCGCTGCTTGTCCCAGCCGAGCAGCTGCGGCACGGCGGCGATGTTCTGCGAGATCGTGCGGTGGGGGAAGAGGCCGACCTCCTGGATCACGTAGCCGATCTCGCGCCGCAGCCGGGCCGGCTCGCGGGCGCGCACCGACTCGCCGCCGACGAGGACGTCGCCCTCGCTGATCTCGACCGTGCGATTGACCATCCGCATCGCCGTCGTCTTGCCGCAGCCCGAAGGGCCGACGAAGACGCAGATCTCGCCGGCTTCCACGTCGAGCGTCAAGTGGTCGACCGCCGGCGCGTCGGCGTGGGGGTAGACCTTGGTCGCGCCCCTGTAGCTAACCGACGAGGCGCCGGAGCCAGAGCTGGGATGGGTATCGGTGGCGGCCTCTCCCGGGGGCACTGTGCCCGACCCTATACCCCCGGCTGCTTCAGCTAATTCGGGAAATCCGATCAGCCCACCTGGTGAGCGTGGTGCTCGTGGCCGCCGTGGTGCTCGCAGTGGCCGCCGCCGGCGCGGCCGCGGCTGAGCCAGAAGAGCGCGGCGAAGACGGCGAGCCCGAGGAGGTTGAGAAAGAGCTTGTAGTTGACCTCGATCGTGCCGAAGACGTCGGCGCGGGAGGGGCGGGGGCCGGTCGGGACGAGGCCGAGGACGCCGAAGAGGCCGTCGACGACGAGCGCCGCGACGACGATCGTGACGAACATCAGCGCCGTGACCCGCAACGCGAACTCGGCTCCGTAGTACTTGCGGTAGGCGAGCACGATCGGGATCACGATCAGGTCGGCGAAGAGGAAGGCGACGACCCCGCCGAAGGAGATCCCGCCCGACCAGAGCACCGCCGCCAGCGGCACGTTGCCGACCGAGCAGACGAAGCTGAGGATCGCGATCACCGGGCCGACGAGGACGTTCTCGATCGTCTGCACGAGCGGTGGCGCGTCGGTGATGAAGAGGACGTTGAAGAAGTCATCGCCGAGCAGGCCGATGAAGCCGGCGAGCAGGAAGCCGATCGAGATCTCCTTCCACAGCATCTGCCAGTCGCCGCGGAAGTTGCCGGCGACGTCCGACCAGGAGTCGACCGAGGTCAGTCGGGCCCGCCAGCTCGGTTGCTCCTCGCCCGCCATCTCGTGCTGGTGGCCGCCTTCGGCCTGCTGCGCGTGCGCTCGCGCCTGCTCCTCCAGTCGCGGCGAGACGAAGCGGCGCAGCAGTACCGCCATCAGGGCGATCAGGATGATGCCGCCGAGGAACTCGGCGAGGGTGAACTGCCACCCGATCAGCACCCAGAGGACGAGCCCCAGCTCCCAGACCAGGTTGGTCGAGGCGAACTGGAAAGCCAGCGCGGTGACCGCCGAGGCGCCCTTGGCGAAGAGCGCGCGGGCGATCGCGATCGCCGCGTAGGAGCAGGACGAGGAGGCGGCGCCGAGGCCGGTCGCCTTGGCGACGGGGACGAAGCCCTCGCCCGCCAGCGCGCCTTCGATCCGCTGGCGGGGGACCCAGGCCTGGACGATCGCCGAGATCGCAAAACCGAGCACCAGCGCCCACCAGACCTCATAGGCCATCAGGAAGGACTGTTCGATTCCCTCCCAGACCTTGTCGAGGACGCCGTTCACCGGCCGACGAACCGCCCCAGCGCCGCGACCAGCTCATCGACCTTCTCGAGCCGCTCGCCGCCCTCGGCCTCGACCACGCAGTGGCGCGTGTGGTCATCGATCAGGCCCAGGGCGACCTTGTCCAGCGCTGCCTCGATCGCGCTGATCTGGGTCAGCACGTCGATGCAGTAGCGCTCCTCCTCGACCATCCGCGAGACCCCGCGCACCTGTCCCTCGATTCGCGCCAGCCGCTTCAGCAACTGCTCTTTGTCTGCTTGGTATCCGACCATGCAAACACCCTATCAGATACCCCCGGGGGGTATATCTGGGAAAGGGATCGCAGTTTGTCGCCCTGTGGGCGACAAACTGCGAGGGCAAGGCGTGGTTAGAGGCCGAGGCGGTGGGCGCGCTCGGCGGCGCGGGCGAGGATCTCCTCGAGGCCGGGGATCTCGCCGTCGCGCATCAGCACCTGGCCGGCGACCACGGTGGTGTCTACGACCGACCCCGCGGCGGCATAGACGAGGTCCTCGGTGAGGTCGCCGATGCCGACCTCGGGGGCGTTGCGGAGGAGGAGGAAGTCGGCCGGCTCGCCGGCAGCGAGCGGGGTGGCGCCGAGCAGCGGCGCCCGGGCGCCGGTCGCCACCGCCCAGGCCTCGCCGGCTTCCAGCGCGGTCGGGTCGGCGGCGGCGTGCTTCTGGGCAAGGGCGAAGAGCTTGAGGTCGGCGAGCAGGTCGAGCGAGTCGTTGGAGCCGGCGCCGTCGGTGCCGAGGCCGACCGCGACCCCCGCCGCGCGCGCCGCGGGGTAAGGGAAGACGCCGCCGACGGCGAGCTTCATGTTCGCAGCCGGGTTGGAGACGACGGTGGCGCCGCGCTCGGCGACGAGGGCCAGCTCCTCGAGGTCGAGCCAGACGCCGTGGGCGAGGACGGTGCGCTCGTTCAGCATCCCGAGCCGGGCGAGATAGGGGGCCGGTCGTTCGCCGTGGGCGGCAATGCAGCCTTCGACCTCGGCCGAGGTCTCCGAGAGGTGGATCTGGATCGGCAGGCCACGCTCGGCGCCGAGCTCGGCGATCCAGGCCAGCGACCCTTCGCTGACCGTGTAGATCGCGTGGGGGGCGAGCGCCGCGCGCAGTCGCGGGTTCTCGGCCGCGGCGGGTTCGAGCAGATCGAGGCTCTCGTGTGCCCAGCGCCGCAGTTTCTCGCTATCGCCATCGGCGTCGAAAAGCGGCGCCCCGATCGTCGCCCGGATTCCCGAGTCGGCCACCGCCCGCGCCGTCGCCGCTGGTTGCCAGTACATGTCCCAGAAGTGGGTCGTGCCGGAGCGGATCATCTCGGCGCAGGCCAGCCGGGCCCCCCAGTAGACGTCCTCGTCGTCGAGCTTCGCCTCGACCGGCCAGATCCGCTCCTCCAGCCAGGGCATCAGCGGCAGGTCGCCGCCGGAGCCGCGGAACAGGGTCATCGCCGCGTGCGTGTGGCCGTTGACCAGGGGTGCCACCAGCGGCGCGCCACCCGCGTCGATCGTCTCGTCTCCGGCCCGCGCGGTCACGTCGGCCCCGATCGCCTCGATCAGCCCATCGACGCAGCGCACTCTCACGCTCTCCCCCTCCAGCGAGGCGTTCGTGACCGTCAACCCCATCCCGAGGTTCCTTTGTTGCGCTCTTCGCAACTTTCGAACCGCGCGGTCACCGGCCGACGGCTCCGAGGCGGGGGAGGACCGTGCCGAGGCCGTCGCGGAGCAGGGCCGCGTTGACGATTCGGTCGGCCTCCAGCTCGGCGACGCTGAGCTCACCCTCGCCGAGGCCGTTGGCGAGGTTGTCGACCATGCAGAGCGCCGCGTACTGGAGGCCGAGCTCACGGGCGACGACGCACTCCGAGGCGACCGTCATCCCGACCACGTCGGCGTGAGCGGCGATCAGCCGGATCTCGGCCGGGGTCTCGAAGCGCGGGCCGCGCGCCTGCCAGTAGACGCCGCCGTCGCGAGCGCGGACGCCGTCGGCTTCCCAGGCGTCGAGAACCTCCGCCCGCCACTGCGGGTCGAAGCCGGGCGCGGTGTGGGCGCGAGCGTCGGCAAAGATCGAGGGGCCGGCGTCGAGGGCGATGAAGTCGTCGGGGCAGACGACGGTGCCGACCGCCAGCTCCGTCTTCAGCGAGCCGACCGAGGAGATCGCCAGGACCCGGTCGCAGCCCTGTTCGGCGACGGCGCGCAGGTTGGCGGCGTGGTCGATCTCGTGCGGCAGGAGGTAGGGGTCGCCGCTGTGGCGCTGGACGATCGCCGCCCCGTGCTCGGCGGCCGCCGCGGCGATCTCGGCGCCACCCGGCCCGAGCGCGCTGCTGCCGAGGATCACCGCGAGCCGTCCCATCGACCGATCCTACGCGGCGCTCAGGCTTCGCGGCGGGCTCGGAACTCGGCGACGGCCTCGTCGTGGTCGACGATCGGGGTGGGGTAGCCGAGGCGGTCGAAGCCCTCCATCAGCCAGGGGCGGAAGACGTCGCGGCCGCGCACCGTCGCCAGCTCCGGGACGTAGCGGCGCACGTAGGCCCCCTCGGGGTCGAAGCGTTCGGCCTGGCGGACCGGGTTGAGCACGCGGTTGGGACGGGTGTCGTTGCCGGTGCCCGCGACCCACTGCCAGTTGCCGGCGTTGTTCGCGATCTCGCCGTCGCTGAGCAGGTCCCAGAAATGCCAGGCGCCCTCGCGCCAGTCGACGTAGAGGTCCTTGACGAGGAAGGAGGCGACGGTCATCCGCGCCCGGTTGTGGACGAAGCCCTCGGCGGCGAGCTGGCGCATCCCGGCGTCGACCAGCGGGTAGCCGGTGCGCCCCTCGCGCCAGGCCGCCAGCGCCCGTTTCGAGCGCGACCAGCGGTCGCCGCGCGGCCGGTAGTCGCGCCATGGCAGGCTCGGCGTGGCGGCCAGCACCTGGTGGTGGAAGTCGCGCCAGCAGAGCTGGCGGACGAAGGCCGCGCCGCCGCGCCGCTCGCGCGCCGCCAGCATCAGCTCCAGCGGCGAGAGGCAGCCGAAGCGCAGGTGGGGGCTGAGCCGCGAGGTGGCATCGCCGGGGAGGTCGTCGTGACGCGCCTCGTATTCGGCGAGACCGTCGCGGAGGAAGGCGCGCATCAGCTTGCGACCCTCGCTCTCGCCACCCCGGGCGCGGTCGGGGGAGGGGTCGCCGTCGGTCAGCTGGGCGAGCGCCGGCAGCCGCGGCGAGCGCAGCTTGCTCGGCACGGCGAGCTTGCGCGGGGCGCCGTGGACCTGCCGCAGCGGCGCCTCGCTCCAGGCGCGGTGGTAGGGGGTGAAGACCTTGAAGTGGTCGCCGCCGGTCGGGGTCACCGCGCCGGGGGCGACGATCGTCGCCCCGGGATGGGCGACGAAGTCGACTCCCTCCTCCTCGCAGGCCGCCGCCAGCCGCGCCTCGCGCCGCCGTGCGTAGGAGCTCCAGTCGGCGCTGACGTGCAGCTCGGCCGCGCCGCACTGACGCGCCACCGCGATCGCCTCGTCGACCGCGTTGCCGCGGCGCAGGAAGAGGCGTCCGCCGACGCGTTTCAGCGCCGCGTCGAGGTCCGCGAGCGCCTCCCGCATGAAGGCGACGCGGTTGGGCGCGGCGAAGCGCGAGCCGAGCAGGCGCTCGTCGAAGACGAACAGCGGCACGACCCGGTCGGCGCGCGCAGCGGCGAACAGGGCGGGGTTGTCGCGCACCCGGAGGTCACGGTTGAAGAGCACCAGGGCCGTCTTCACTGGTCCGTATGGTGCCGACATGGCCGACTGGCCGTCAGGCCGCAAGGAGAGCGAAGACGAGCGGCTCGATCGCAACCTGGGGGAGTTGCTGCAGGAGCTGCGGGTGGCGCTGCCTGGCGTCCAGGTCCTCTTCGCCTTCCTGCTCGCGGTGCCGTTCTCCTCGCGCTTCGAAAAGATCACCCAGTTCGAGAAGAACGTCTACTTCGGCACCCTGCTCTGCACCGCGGTCTCGGCGGCGCTGCTGATCTCGCCCTCCGCGTACCACCGCCTCACGTTTCACTTCCAGCAGAAGCGGGAGCTGATCAAGATCGGCAACCGGGCGACGATCGTCGGACTCGGCTTCCTCGCCCTGTCGATGGTCGGTGCCGTGGTGATGATCACCGACGTCCTCTTCGGCGGCGCCACCACCTACCTGGTCGGTGCCGCCGTCTTCGCGATGTTCGCGGTGCTCTGGTACGCGCTGCCGCTGTGGCGCCGGATCAAGCTGATCCAGCGGCACGGGTGGCCGCCAGATCCGCCCGCAGGTCCCTGAGCTCGCGCTCCAGCTGGTCGAGGAACGGCAGCTCCGCTGCGACGCGCTGCAGCGTCTCGAGGTCGGCCTGCCAGATCTCCAGCTTGAGCTCGAAGGGGACCTTGAACTCTTCGGTGACAGTTGGGCCGTGCTCGGCGTAGGCGCCGCGCAGCATGCCGATGTTGGTCAGCTTGTCGGCGCCGTAGATCGCCTCCGCGTCGGCCCCGGCGGCGATGACCCGAGCCCGGTGCTCGTCCTTGCGGGCACGGTAATCGGCGATCGATTCGTCGTCGCTGAGGGCGGCGACGAGACTGGCGACCGGCTCGCCGAAGCCCGCTCGCAGGTCCTCGACCGTCGTCTCGCTGTCCTCGACCACGTCGTGGAGCAGCGCGGCCGCCAGCACCTCGTCGCCGAAATCGTGGTCCGCCAGCAGCGAGGCGACCGCGACCGGGTGCTCGATGTAGGGCAGGCCGCCGCTGCCGCTGCGGACCTGGCCGGCGTGCGCCTCGCTCGCCTTGCTCAGGGCGTCGGCGACCAGCGCCGAGCGAGCGATGGCGGCCTCTAAGGGTGGCGAAGCGGACCCGGTCACCTGCGGAGGTGGGTTGCGACCCAGGACACTGGCCGCAGGGTAGCGCTACGCCGTGGCGCGGAGTGGCGCTTGCCTTGCAGCGGCCGCTGCGCCGGGCGCGCTCAAATCCAGCTCGTCCCCCTCGGCGCCGACCGCGATCGCCTCGCCGACGCCGCCCTGGGCCGCCCAGCCCGCTTGCGCTTCCCCCAGCAACCCGTCGAGGAAGGCGTCGGAATGGAGCGGGTCGTGGTGGAAGAGGACGGTCCGCTCCGCGCCGGCGCGGCGGGCGAAGGAGAGCGTGTGGGAGAGCGCCGAGTGGCCCCAGCCGACGTGGTCGGGGTACTCGGCGTCGGTGTACTGGCCGTCGTGGATCAGCAGCGAGGTGTCGCGGGCCAGCTCGAAGCCGGAGATCCATTCGTCCTCGAGCTCGTCGAGGTCGGCGCCGAGCGCCGGCTCGTGGTCGGGGATGTAGGTGAGCGAGCTGCCGCCGTCGTCGATCCGGTAGCCGAGCGTCGGGCCGCGGTGGGCGACCGAGGCGGCGCGGATCCTGGCCGAGCCGATCTCCCACTCGGTCTCCGGGCAGTGGCGGAAGGAGACGTCGCAGGGCAGCTCGCGCACCTCGAGCGGCGAGAGCGGGGCGGAGACGTAGCGGGCGATGCGGTCGCGCAGGGAGGCCTCGGGCGAGGCCGGCCCCCAGACGACGATCTCGGTCTGCGGCCGGAAGGCGGGGGCGAAGAAGGCGAGGCCGAGGATGTGGTCGAGGTGCAGGTGGGTGAGGAGGATGTGGAGGCGGGCCGGCTCGTCGGGGAGGGTGAGGCCGAGGCTGCGGATGCCGCTGCCGGCGTCGAGCGCCAGCAGCGAACCGTCGGAGAGCGTCACGCCGACGCAGGAGGTGTTGCCGCCGTAGCGGACGGTTTCCGGCCCTGGGGCCGGGATCGAGCCGCGCGTGCCCCAGAGCTTGACCTTCACGCCGGCCCCGCCCCGTTGCCATTGGTCGTGGTCGGCCAGAAGATCGCGATCGCGCCCTGCGAGCCGTGTGCGGTGAGGATCGGGAAGGCGGAGACCTCGACCGCGTGCGCGGCCCCGTCGGTCGAGCGGATCGTGAAGGCGGCGTGAGCGGGATGGCCGCTGCGCACTGCCGTCACCAGCGGCAGGTCGTCGTAGGGGATCGGGGCGCCGTCGGCGTCGAAGGGCCCGAAGAGCGAGCCCCACTCCTGCGGCCCGACCGCTCCCAGCTCCTCGAAGCGCTTGCCGAGCAGGATCCCCGCCGCCTCGTTGTAGAAGACGAGCAGACCGCCCTCGTCGACGAGGAAGGCCGGGGTCGAGAGCGCCGACATCAGGTTGCGCGCGAGGATCAGCTCAAGTGGCTTTTGCGACATGCTCAGGTCTACTTTAGATGCGCCGGGTGGGCCCGGGGTCAGTCACGCCTTTACCCTGCTGGGGCCGAAGAAAGCAGCCTCGTGCCCGCGACCCCGTGCAAGCGTGACATCGATCACTTAGACAACCCCGTGCGCCCCTTCGTCCTCATCCAGATCAGCGACCTCCACATCGGCGCCGAGTGGACGGGCGGCGACCCCAAACGGACCCTGGCAGCGGCGGTAGCCGCGGTCAACGGATTCCCCGGCGGTGCCGACGCCGTCCTCGTCAGCGGCGACCTGACCGAGCATGGGGGAGCGGCGGAATACGAGCTGGCGCGACAAATGCTCTCGGGGATCGGGCCGATGGCGCTGGTGATTCCCGGCAACCACGACGAGCGCGCCGCGATGCGCGCCGCATTCGACCTTCCGGGGGAGGGCTCGGAGCCGATCCAATATGGAGTCGACCTCGGTCCGCTGCGGCTGATCGCGCTCGACACGACCCGTCCCGGAAACAACGCCGGCGAACTCGACGATGCCCGGCTGGCCTGGCTCGAGAACGCGCTGAGTCAGGGACCTGAGCGGCCGACGCTGATCGCGCTGCATCACCCGCCGCTGGCGATCGGGATCGAGGTCTGGGACGAGATCGGCCTCGACGCCGCCGGCCGTAAGAGCCTCGAGCGGATCGTCGCCGCCAACCCCCAGGTCCTGGGGACGGTCTCCGGCCACGTCCACCGCACCCTGCTCGGCCAGATCGGCGGTCGCCCAGCCCTGGCGATCCCGAGCGTCTACCAGCAGGCCAGGCTCGCGTGGGAGCTCGACGAAATCGAGCTCTGCGCCGATCCCCCGGCCTTCGCCGTCCACACCCTGATCGACGGCCGCCTCATCTCTCACATCCAGCCATTCTGAGAGGGGATTTCGAGAGGCGAGGGGCCCTCGCCTCTCGAAATCCCCTCACCCGGCCGCTTCGGCGCTGCGGAGGCCGTTGCGGGCCCAGAGGGCGAAGAGGATGGCGAGGGCGATGCCGATCGCGAAGGCGAGGGCGACGACGACCGGTTCGCCGGAGATGAAGCCGCGGCCGGCCTCGAGCAGCGCCGTCACCGGGTTGACCCGGGCGACGGCGTGGATCCAGCCGCTGAGCAGGTCGAGCGGGACGTAGACGGGGGCGAGGAAGAGGATCAGGAAGACCGGCATCTGCATCAGCGGCCCGGCCTGGATCGAGCGCACCCGCATCGCGATTCCCGCCGCCCACATCGTCGCCGCCAGGTTGACCAGCACCGCCAGCCCGTAGAGGCCGAACAGTTCGATCCCCTCGCCGTCGACGTTCATCCCGGCGACGAGCGCCACCGCGGTCAGCACCGCCCAGGTGATTACGGCGCGGACCAGCGCCGCCAGCGCGTAGCCGGCGACGATCCCGCCGCGGTTGCCGGCGGCGAGCAGGTAGCGGCGGGCGAACCCGGTCTCGAAGTCGCGGGCGATCGCGAAGCCGGTGAAGACGCCGCCGAAGGCCGCCGACTGAAGCAGGACGAAGACGAACTGGAAGGCGGTGTAGCCGCTGGGGAAGTCGAACCCGGGGACGTTCGAGATCGCCGAGAGCCCGCCGGCGAAGGAGACGAAGAAGAAGAGCGGGAAGACCAGCGAGGGCACTAGGAACGCGGGGTTGTAAAGGTAGTTGTGGATGCTGCGCCAGGCGACCGCGAGGGCGACCGTGCGCAGGCCTGGGGGGTCGCTGCGGCTCACGTCCGCACCAGCCTCGTCTTCAGTGCCGCCGAAGCGGCCCACATGCCGATCGCCAGCAGCGCCAGGGCGATCCCGAAGCCGAGCAGGATCTCCCCCCATTCCCAGCCTTCGATCAGCAGTGCGCGGAATGCCTGCAGCAGATATGAGATCGGGTTGGCGGTGGCGATCGCCCGGAACCAGTCGGTCTGGATCAGTTCCAGCGGCAGCGCCATCGAGGAGAGGAAGAGGAAAACGAAGAAGACGGGGAAGAGGCTCTGCACCGCCTCGCCGCTGCCGCTGCGCAGCGCGGCGAAGAGGCCGATGCTGCCGAAGGCGACGGCGATCGTCACCGCTAGGGCGACGATCACCAGCGCCCCGGCAGCGCCGGCGGCGAGGTCGGCGCCGGCGAGCAGGCCGACGCTGAGATAGACGACCGCCTGGATCAGGCCGAGGACGACGGCGCCGGCGAGCAGCCCGCTGAGCAGGGCGGCGCCGCGCAGCGGCGTCAGCGCGAGGCGGTTGAGGAAGCCGGTCTCGATGTCGCGGGCGAGGTCGGTGCCGGCGTTCATCACCGAGAACAGCGCCCCCTGCATGAAGGGCACGGCGAGGGCGAAGGTGAGGTAGGAGTCGGTCGGGAAGCCGGGCAGGTTGGTCGCGTCCTTGAGCCCGCCCGAGTTCACCGCGAGCAGAAACATCGGGAAGATCAGCGCCGGCACGATCTGCGCTGGCTGGCGCATGGTGCGCAGCACCGAGCGGCGCGCGAGCTGACCGACCTGGGTGCGCAGGCCGCCGCTCACGCCGGGTTCGCCGCCTCCGCGGCCTGTTCCTCAGCCTCCGCCTCGGCCTCCTCGGCGCCCTCCAGCGAGCGGCCGGTCTTGGCGAGGAAGACGTCGTCAAGCGAGGGCGCGTGCAGCTGCAGCTGCTCGATCGCGATCGACTCGGCGTCGAGCGCGCGGACGACCTCGGCGAGTTGCGACTCGCCGCCGGAGAGTCGCGCGGCGACGCCTTTGGGGGCGCCGCCGGTGAGCTCGCCGAAGCGGGAGAGGACGGCGCCGACGCGCTCGCGGTCGGCGGGGTCGCGGGGCGCGGCTTCGACCGTCGGTCGCCCGATCTCTTCCTTCAGCGCCGCCGGCGTGCCCTCGGCGACGATCTGGCCGTGGTCGATGATCCCGACCCGGCCGGCGAGAGCGTCGGCCTCCTCCAGGTACTGGGTGGTGAGGAAGACGGTGACGCCGTCCTCGCTCGCCAGCCGCGCGACCTCCTCCCAGAGCGCGGTGCGGCTCTGGATGTCGAGGCCCGTGGTCGGCTCGTCGAGGAAGAGGATGCGCGGTTCGTGGGCGAGGGCCAGCGCCAGGTCGAGGCGGCGCTTCATCCCGCCCGAGTAGCCGCCGACGCGGCGGTCGGCCGCCTGCGAGAGTCCGACCCGCTCCAGCAGTTCGTCGCCGCGCGCCTCCCGCTCGTCCTTCGCGATCCCGTGCAGCGAGGTCTGCAGCCGCATGTGCTCGCGGCCGCTGAGCAGCGGGTCGAGCGCCGCCTCCTGCAGCGCGGCGCCGATCGCCGCTCGCACCCGCGGCCCTTCGGAGACGATGTCGAAGCCGGCGACCCGGGCGCTGCCGGCGGTGGGGGGAAGGAGGGTGGTCAGCATCAGCACCGTGGTCGACTTGCCGGCGCCGTTGGGGCCGAGGAAGCCGTAGATCTCGCCCGGCTCGACGCGCAGGTCGATCCCGTCGACCGCTCGCGGTCCCTTCTTGAACTCGCGGACGAGACCCTCGACCTCGATCCCGTTCTCTCTTACTTCCGCCATCGTCCCTCCCGGGGTTGACTGCCAAACTCAATAGTTGAGGCTATCAAAGATTGAGCTACAATAGCTTTATGTCCAGAGTCGAGATAAGGCAGCGAGGGGGTGTGGAGTACGAGGCGTGGGGTCTGTTGGCCTCGCTCGTCTACCCGCCGCGGCTGATCGACGTCGCCCGCGACCTCGGCCTCTCCCCGGCGAGCCTGAGCGCGGTCGTTCGGCTCGCCGAGCCGCGGACGATGGGGGAGATTGCCGAGCAGTTGCGCTGCGACCCCTCCAACGTGACCGGGATCGCCGACGCGCTCGAAGCCCGCGGGCTCGCCCGCCGCCGCCCCTCCGAGGCGGACCGGCGGGTCAAGGCGCTGGAGCTGACCGCGAAGGGGGAGAAGCTGCGCGGGCGGGCGCTGGGCGAGCTAAGTGAGCCCCCGGATTGGCTGCGCGCCCTCTCGGCGAAGGACCAGCGGGCGCTGCGCGACCTGCTGCGCCGCGCTAAAAACGCGTAGAACTCCGGTCCCGCATGCGCGAGCGCACCCGCACCTACCGCGTCGCGATGGCCGTCAACCGGCCCGTAGCCCTCTGGGGACGGCTCCAGGTCGAGGGCTTGGAGACGCTGCCGACCCGCGGGCCGCTGCTGATCGCCGGCAACCACGACAGCCACTGGGATCCGGTGATGGTCGGCGTCGCCGCCCTCCCGCGCCGTCAGATCCGGGCGCTGGCCAAATCCGACCTCTGGAAGATCAAGCCGCTGGCGCCGATCCTCAACGGCATGGGCCAGGTCCCGATCCAGCGCGGTGCCGGCGACGCGCAGGCGCTGGCGAAGGCGATCGAGGTCCTCCGCGCCGGCGCATGCATCGGCGTCTTCCCGGAAGGCACCCGTTCGCGCGGCAAGGTGCTGCGGGCGCGCAGCGGCCTCGGTCGCCTCGCCCTCGAGGTCCCCGAGGCGCACGTCAGCCTGGTCGCGATCGAGGGCACCTCCGACCTGACCGGGTTCCCTCGCCGCCCCCGGATCCGGATCCGCTTCTTCGACCCCGCCACTGGCCAGCCCCGCCCCGGCGAGGATCCCGCCGAGCTCTCCGCCCGCCTCCTGGCCGAGGTCCGCGCCCTCGTCCCGCCGACGATCTCCTACCGCAAGCGCTAACTCCGCATCCCGCGGTTCCTTTTGCACGAAATGCGTGGATTGGGAACCGCGCAAGAGGTGCGGGTTCAGGATCGGGCAACAGCGACGGTACGAGCAATGCGGCGGACGACCGCATCGGGTTCGTCCTTGATCTGGTCCCAGGTGACCCGGGGCACCCGGTAGCCGGCGGCAACGAGGACTTGATCTCGCCAGCGATCTCGCTGGAAGGCGAGCGGAGTCTGATGGGTGGCGGCACCATCGGTTTCGACGACGACACGCTGCTCCTCCCAGAGGAAGTCGACCATCAGGCGCTCTCCACCGATCGTCAGGGTCTCGTTACATCGTGGGCGGGGAAGGCCCATTCCAATCAGGCGAGGGAGAACCATCGCCTCGAACTCGCTCCGAACGTCGGGGGTTGCCCCGTCCGCCGTTCGCCAGTCGGCGAGAACCATTTGCAGAGTGCGAAGCCCGCGCCTGCCCTGCGCGAAATGGAGGGACCTATCGAGCGCGTCGAGGTCGAGCAGCTTCAGGACCGCAGCCCGCTCGACCGTTCGCCGCAGCGTGTCCAGGCCATACATGCCTGCGAGGTCGACCATGGTGCGCGCCGGCGTGGTACAGGAGACGCCTTCTCGTTGTCCGATCTCGTCCTCTTCGGGATGGCGGCAGCGCCGGCAGCGGATGCCGTCGATCTTCCGCCCGCATTGCTCGGGCACGGTCAGGTCGATCAGGAGTGGCCAGTTGTCCCAGAGTCCCCAGAAGGCCGCTGCGGTGCCATGCGAGACGACTGCGCCGACCCCGCATGCCAGGATCGCGCCACGTAGCGCTTCGACCCTTCCGATCGACAGATGCCCAACTGCATAGACGCCACGGTGCACGCGGTGAAGCCGCTCCTCCTCGGCCCGATAGGCGGCGGCCCGGGGCGAAACGCCAATCTCCCGCAACTGGTCGAGTGAGACGACGCCGCCCTGGCCGGTCGCGACTTCTCCAAGGCGTCGATCCCGCCCCTTCGTCCTCCCGTTGTCACCCGTTCCGCGGTTCCTTTTGCACGACATGCGTGCATAAGGACCGCGCGGGGGAGTCTCTTCCCCGCGCAGCGTTGCGTGGTTCGAAACGCACGCATTTCGTGCAAAAGGAACCGCGCAGATGGGAGGGCTAGTCGCCGGCCTCCTCGCCGTTCCCCTTCAGGGCATACCACTGCGCGCCGAAGGCGCTGACGTCGTTGCCGTTTGCTTCGCCCGGGTTCTGGTCGCCGGCGAAGGTGTAGAGCGGGTGGCCCTTGTAGGTGACCTGCACCGTCCCGTCTTTTCGTTCGGTGGTGCCCAGCAGCGAGGCGTTGGCGCCGTTGCTCGGCTTCGGTTCGCCTTCGGTCAGCAGCGGCGGCCAGCCTTCGGCGCAGGCGCCGTAGCAAGCCGAGGTCGTCCCCTGGTCCTTGTGGAAGTCGTAGAGGACGAAGCCCTTGGAGTCGACGAGCACCGTCCCCAGCCCGGCCGAGCTACCGAGCGCGACGTAGGCGTTGCCGCTTTCTTCGGCTTCGCCGTTGGCCGGGGTCGGCGGCGCGTAGGAGTAGTTGCCCTTGCCCGATTCCGAGCTGCTTTCCGACGAGCCGCTGGCCGAGCCGCCGCCGTAGGCGCCGCCCGAGCCAGCACCGCCGCCGCCGCAGGCCGCGATCGTCAGCGCCAGTGCCAACGCTCCCAGCCCCATTGCGTAGATCCTCGTCACGTTCTCGCCTCCCCCTTGCGTTCGCTTGCGTTCGAGGCCACCGGCTGGTCGACCGGGGCGATGAAGGTCCTGGCACCGGCGTGGACGCCGATCGCCGCCGTGCGCGAGAGATCGAGCGCCGAGCTCAGCACCGCGTCGGAGTCCTCGCCCCAGCGGTAGCGGAAGCTGCCGGCCGGGTAGCGCTTGCCGCCGGGGCCGCGCAGGAAGACACGGCACAGCGTGCCCGAGCGGACACCGCTGACGTACATGTGGATCTCGGTGCCGAAGGCGTGCGGCTCGAGCACCGCGGTGATCTCCATCCCCTGCGGCAGCGAGCCGAACTTGACCCACTGCTCGGGCGCCTTCTCGCCGCCGCCGCCGAGGACGAGCAGGAGGACGACGGCGGTCGCCGCCGCGGTGGCGGCGCCGAGGCCGAAGCCGAGCCGCAGCCGGCGCTTGCGCTTGCGCGCCCGTTCCTCGCCGCCGACCGCCGCCATCACCCGGTCACCGAGCTCGCGGGGTGGCTGCGGCGCCGGGCCGAAGCGGGTGGGGTCGGCGGCGGGGAGGAGGGCGGCGACCCCCTTCAGCGAGCGCGCCTCGGCCCGGCAGTCGGGGCATCCCTCCAGGTGCGCCTCGAGCCCGGCGCGCTCGTCGTCGGGCAGGTGCCCGAGCGCGTAGACGCCCAGCAACTCGCGCCACTCGCGGCAGTTCTCAGTCTTCATAGCCCATCTCCTCGAGCACGACGCGCAGCGCCCGCAGCCCGTAATAGACGCGGCTCTTCACGGTTCCCTCTGGGATCCCAAGCTCGGCTGCGACCTCGGCATAGGGGCGGCCACGGTAGTAGGTCTCGACCAGGACGCGGCGGTGGTCGTCGCCGAGCCGCCGCATCGCCTCCTCCACCTGCCAGGAAAGCAGTGCCTGGTCGAACGGCTCGACGGTCGGCTCGACGCCGCCCTCGGCAACCCTCGGCCGCGCCGCCCGCGCCCGGCCGAGGTCGATGACGACGTTGCGCAGGATCGCGAACAGCCAGGTTCGCAGCGAGCCGATCTCGGGGTCGAAGCGCTCGCCTGCGCGCCAGGCGCGGACGAAGGCCTCCTGCACCGCCTCTTCGGCCAGCCCGGCGTCGCCGAGCGAGCGCATCGCGAAGCCGTACAGCTCACCCGCGTGCGCCGCGTAGGCCTCGCGGACGTCGCGCTCTCGTCTCAATGCCCCGGACTGCATCCGCAAACGATTACGCAGCGGACGCAGCCCGGGTTCAAGCTCCGCGACCTACAGTTTCCCGATCTTGAAGATCTTGGTTCCGCAATCGGGGCACACACCTTGGATAGCCGGGCGACCGTTTTTCATGGTCACCTGTTTGGCGTCCTGGATCTCAACCTTCTTGCGCTCTTTGACGCAGTAGCCCTCAGGCATGAAGGGCCTCCTTTCGCTGCCGCTTCCCCGGCATGACTCACGCTCACGCGCGAGGTGGATTGCGGCGAATGTAACGCAGCCTCTGGACACGAACGAGCAAGATCGTGCGTTTCCGCACAATACCCCCAAATGTCGGGTGCTCTACCCTGCTGCCCGGACTTCCACCAGACCTCTAGCTCTGAAGGAGAGAACGCAATGCCCGAAGCAGTGATCGTCGACACCCTTCGCACCCCGATCGGCCGTGCCTTCAAGGGCTCGCTGGCCCAGCTGCGCCCGGACGAGATGGGCGCCTTCGTCGTCGACCAGCTGCTCGAGCGCAACCCCGGCGTCGACCCGGCGCTGATCGAGGACGTCTTCTGCGGGGTCGGCATGCCGCAGGGGCTGCAGGCCTTCAACATTGGCCGGACTATTGCGCTGCTCTCCGAGAAGCTGCCACAGGAGGTCAACGGGGTCACCGTCTCCCGCTATTGCTCCTCCAGCCTCGACGCGATCCGCCACGCCGGCAACGCGATCAAGGCCGGCGAGGGCGACGCCTACCTCGCCGTCGGCGTCGAGTGGGTGAGCCGCTACAACGAGCGCACCGAGGCGGCCGGCGTCGACGACCAGAACGACAACCTCAAAGGCCATGACGGCCAGCCCAACGCCTACATCGCGATGGGTGAGACCGCGGTCAACGTCGCCAAGAAGTACGAGGTCAGCCGCGCTGACATGGACAAGTACGCACAGCGCTCCCAGGAACTGGCGGTGAAGTCCCAGGAAGACGGCTTCTTCGATCGCGAGATCGTCCCGGTCAAGCTCGAGGACGGGACCGAGGTGAGCAAGGACGACGGCCCGCGTGCCTCCTCGACCCTGGAGAAGCTGGCCGAACTGCCCGAGGCGTTCGGTGGCGGCGGCGTCACCGCCGGCAACTCCTGCCCGCTCAACGACGGCGCCGCCGCGGTGTTGCTGATGAGCGACACCAAGGCCAAGGAGCTGGGCCTGACCCCGCGCGCCCGGATCATTACCGCCGCCACCTACGGCAACGAGCCGGAGCTGATGGGCGTCGCCCCGATCGGCGCGATCAAGAAGGTGCTGGACCGGGCCGGGATGACGATCGAGGACGTCGACGCGGTCGAGCTCAACGAGGCCTTCGCTGCCCAGGTGATCCCGATCATGGCCGAATGCGGGATCGCCGAAGACAAGCTCAACACGCACGGCGGCGCGATCGCGCTCGGCCACCCGTTCGGGATGACCGGCGCGCGCATCATGGGCACCCTGCTCAACGTGCTGGAGACCGACGACAAGCAGGTCGGCCTCGAGACCATGTGCGTGGCCGGCGGTCAAGGCAAGGCCATGTTGATTGAGCGCATGAACTAAAGGGGGGAAGGCGCATTTGCTCGGGATGTCCGAACAAATGCGCCCCACGGCATGGAGACGCTGACGTACGAGGTAGACGGGCGGGTTGCGCGGATCACGCTCAACCGGCCCGAGCGGGGGAATGGGATCACGCAGCGGATGCCCGTCGAGCTGGTCAGGGGTCGGCTGACCAGCGCATATCGGCGTCCTCGGTCGCTCGCGTGCAGAGCACGCCACGCTCCCTGCGTCCTTGATCTGCTTGGTCAGACGACCCCTGACCTGGCGGAAGGCAGGAGACGGACTCACCGCGGATCTCGGGCCGCGAGGCGCAGCCACCGACCGCCGCGTGCGCTCACTGTGGACCTGCTGGTGATCGCCGAGGACGCGGTGTCCCTTTGGGGGCACGTGCGTGCGGCTGGCGAGCGCCGGGCCGAGCAGGGCAAGGACGCAGGGAGGCCGAATGGCAGCGCCATTTGGCCGAGTGAGGACGCCGCACTGCGAAGTGTGCCCGACGCCGCCAGACGTGCGCGGGTGTCACCGAAGGGACACCAGATCGGTTACCCACCGGCCCGCGTCTGGGGCTCGCCGACGACGGCGATGTGGGCGAGCCGGCTGGGGCCGATGCGGGCCAAGCGGCTGCTGCTGACCGGCGACTCGCTGACCGGCGCCGAGGCGGCCGAGTGGGGGCTGGCGACCGAGGCGGCGCCGGCGGCGGAGCTCGACGCGCGCTTCGAGCGCCTGCTCGAGCGCGTCGCGCGGACGCCGGTCAACCAGCTGGTGATGATGAAGCTGCTCGTCAACCAGACCGTGCACGCCCAGGGCCTGGCCCAGACCCAGGTGCTCGGCACCTTCTTCGACGGCATCGCCCGCCATACCGAGGAGGGCCACGGCTTCGTCCGCCGCGCCGCCCAGGATGGCTTCCGCGAGGCGGTACGTGAGCGCGACGAGCCCTACGGCGATCATGGCCTGGAAGGATTCGGCCTCGACTGATGCCGCGCGCCCCCGACATGTCGCAGGTGACGCCGGACCTGATCAGGAAGTTCGCTCGCGAAAGCTTCCCCGGCGACCTCGGGATCGAGCCGCTGGAGATCGAGCAGGAGCGCGCCCGCGGCCGGATCGTCGTCGACCGCCGCCACCTGCACCCCGGCGGCTACGTCCACGGTGGCGTCTGGACCGCGCTGGGCGACACCGTCGCCGCCTGGGTCACCTTCCGCAACATCCCGCCCCACCACGACTTCACCACGATCGAGCTGAAGCTGAACGCCTTCGGCTCGGGCCTGGAAGGCGACGAGATCGTCGCCGAGGCGGTGCCTCTGCACGTCGGCCGCAGCACCGTCGTCGCCGAGGTGAGGATGCACCGGACCAGAGCCGGCGAGACCAAGCTCGCCGGCAACCTGATCGTCAGTCAGTTCGTGATTCCCCCGCGCGACTAGCCGAGCTCGTCGGCGAGGACGCCGACCGACTCGACGATTCGCGAGGGGCGATAGGGGAACTGGTCAGCCTCGCCGTCGGCGGTGACGCCGGTGAGGACGAGGATCGTTTCCATCCCCGCCTCGAGGCCGGCGACGATGTCGGTGTCCATACGGTCGCCGATCATCGCGGTGCTCTCCGAGTGGGCGTCGAGCGCGTTCAACGCCGAGCGCATCATCAGCGGATTGGGCTTGCCGACGAAGTACGGCTCGACCCCCGTCGCCCGCGTGATCAGCGCCGCGACCGATCCGGTCGCCGGCAGCGGGCCGCTCGGCGAGGGCCCGGTTGGGTCGGGGTTGGTGGCGATGAAGCGAGCGCCTTCGCCGATCAGCCGGATCGCCTGGGTGATCCGCTCGAAGCTGTAGGTGCGGGTCTCGCCGAGGACGACGTAGTCGGGGTTGCTGTCGGTCAGCGTGTAGCCGGACTGGTAGAGCGCCGTCGTCAGCCCCGACTCGCCAACGACGAAGGCGGTACCGCCCGGCCGCTGGTCTTCGAGGAAGCGGGCCGTCGCCAGGGCCGAGGTCCAGATCGCGTCCTCCTCGACCTCGAGGCCGCTGGCCCGCAGCCGCGCTGCCAGGTCGCGGCGGGTGAAGATCGAGTTGTTGGTCAGCAGCAGGTAGGGGAGGTCGAGCTGCTTGAGCCGGGCGAGGAAACGATCTGCGCCCGGCAACGCCGAGGCCTCGTGGACGAGGACCCCGTCCATGTCCATCAGCCAGGACTCGATCTTGCGGGTGGCCACGCGCCGAGGATACGCACGCCTAAGCGCGGACGAGGAAGTCGTCCGCCAGCACGGCGACGACGCGGGGGAGGGAGCCCATTCGCCGGGCGAGGTCGAGCTGGCGCTGGGCGCCGGTCCGCTGTCCCAGGGCCAGGACCTTCTCCAGCTCCGCTCGGCAGCCGAGCGCGTCGGCATGCGGGCCGCAGATCGTGACCAGGTCGGCAAGCAGCTCGCGAGCGGGGACGCGGCGGCCCAGTTCGGGCTCGATCAGATCGGCGTCCATCCCGTCGCGGGCGGCGAGGAAGCGGTTCTCGGCGAGGACCTCCTGCGGCATCGGCCGTTCCAAGTGGTCTTCGCCCTCGACCTCGGCGCGGACGATGCACTGGACCAGGGCGGCGATCGCCCCGGTGTCCGGAAGCGTCGTCTGTGCGTCCATGATCCGCACCTCGACCGTGCCGAAGCGCGGCTGCGGGCGCACGTCCCACCAGAGGAAGGTCGGCTCCGGCACCGCGTCGCAGCGGATCAGGACGTCGACCGACTCGACGTACTCGGCGTAGTCGGCGAACGGCCGCGGGATGCCGACCCGGGGGAAGGCCTGGAAGAGCGGCGTCCGGGCCGAGGCGAGACCGGTGTCGCGTCCCTGCCAGAAGGGCGAGTTGACCGAGAGCGCGAGCAGCAGCGGGATGTGGGTGCGGAGCCGGTTGGCGGCGTGGATCGCGGCTTCGGGGTCGGGAACGCCGACGTGGACGTGGAGGCCGAAGGTCGGCTCGCGCCGGGCCAGCTCCCGCATCGAGCCGTAGACGAACTGGTAGCGCTCGCCGGCGGAGACGACGATCTCCTGCCAGACCGCGAAGGGGTGGGTGCCGGCGCTCGCCGCCCGCATCGAGAGCGGGCGCAGCGTCCCGTCGAGCTCGCCGCGCAACGCTGCCAGCTCCTCGATCGCATCGCCGATCCTGGAGTGGACGCCGGTCTGGATCTCCAGCGCCGAGCCGTGCGTCTCGGCGGTGAAGCTGGCGGTACGCCCGTGGGGGAGGCGAGGCAGGACGCTGTCGATCCGGTGCGCCAGCGCCCAGGTCAGCTCGTCAAGCAGCATCACCTCCTCCTCGATCCCGACCGTGTAGGGGCCGAGCTCGTGCGCGTCGGCCCAGGTCGCCCAGGCCGGCAGGGTCCCGGGCGCGCTCATCGTCACGCGACCTCGAGGCCGCGGCGGCGTTCGTACTCGGCGCCGTCTTCGCGGCAGGCTTCGACGAAGTGGCGGAAGAGCGCCGCCTCGTAGGGCCGGTGGACGAGCGTCTCGGCGTGCCACTGGACGCCGATCAGGAAGCGGCGGCTGGGGTCCTCGATCGCCTCGATCGTGCCATCGGGAGCGCGGGCGCTGATCCGCAGCCCCTCGCCGAGGCGGTCGATCGCCTGGTGGTGGAAGGAGTTGACGTCGGCGATGTCGGCAACCTCCACCTCGGTGTCGCCGAGGACCGCGGCAAGCTGGCTCGCGGGGTCGACCCAGACTGGGTGGCTGGCCTCATTGCCGGGGGTCGTCTGGCGGTGGGCGATCTCTTCGGAGATCTCGGGGATGTGCTGGTGGAGGATCCCGCCGCGGACGACGTTGAGCGCCTGGGTGCCACGGCAGATCGCGAGGATCGGCATCCCGCGGGCGTCAGCGCGGCGCGCCACCGCCAGCTCGAAGCGGTCGAGCTCGGGCTCGGTCGGCCCCAGCTCGCGATGGGGCTCGGCACCGTAGGTCTCGGGGTCGAGGTCGGGGCCGCCGGAGAGGCAGATCCCGTCGAGTCGGTCGAGCAGCGGCTCGATCGCCCGTTCGTCGAGCGGCGGCATCACCAGCGGCAGTCCGCCGGCCGCCTCGATCCCGCGCATGTAGGTCATCCCCAGCGCCATCTCCTTGCCGCGCGGCTCGCCCTCGGGCAGCGGCGTCACTCGCTCGGCCGATCGCACCTCCGACGTGGTGACGCCGATCAGCGGCCGTTGGTCGAGCGAGGCGAGCGAGCGCATCTTCGTCATGGCCCCGCCTTGCCGGCGACGCCGTCGAGGACCCAGGTGTCCTTGCAGCCGCCTCCCCGCGAGCTGTTGACGACCATCTCGCCGGCGCCGCGCGCGTAGCGCGTCAGCCCGCCCGGCATCGCCGCGCAGCCGGCGCTGGAGCTGACGACGAAGGGGCGCAGGTCGACGTGGCGTGGCCGCAGCCTGCCGCCGCAGACGGTTGGGTGGGTGGAGAGCGGCACCGTGTCCTGGGCGATGAAGCGCTCCGGAGCGCGGCGCACGAGGCCGATCGCGCGCCGCCGCTGCGGCGCGGTCGCCCGGCGCATGATCGTCACCCCGGCGCCGCCGAAGGCGTCGCGCGGCTTCAGCACCAGCTCGTCGATCCGCTCCAGCGCCGCTTGCCGCACCGTCTCGTCGCCGAGGTCGAAGCTCGGCACCGAGCGCAGCCGCGGCTCCTCGCCGAGGTAGAAGCGGATCATCTCCTCGACGTAGGCGTGGGCCAGCTTGTCGTCGGCGATCCCGGTGCCGAAGGCGTTGACGCAGCGCAGCCGCCCCGACTCCAGCGCCGGCAGCAGCAGTTCGCCGAGACCGGTGAGCCCGCCGTCGGGCGTGCTCAGCCGGTCCTCGTCGAGGCGGCGGTAGAGGACGTCGATTCGCTCCCGCTCGCGGCCGCGGCGGCGGTAGATCCGGCCTCGGCTGAGCTCCAGCTGGCGCGGCGTGACGACGGCGATGCCGAGTTCGCGAGCGAGCCGGCGGTGCTCGTAGTAGGCGCCGCTCTCGGCGCCGTCGGAAAGGATCGCGGCGGCCGGTTCGGCGGTTCCCTCGGGTGCAGCCGCCGCGATCGCGGCGCCGAGCATGGCGACGTAGCCGCCGAGCTCGCGCGGGACGGCGGAGACGGAGATCTCGGCCGCGACCGCTTCCCGCACCGCCAGCGAGTAGGTCGCTCCCGAGGGCATCCTTAGATTGTCCTCCAAGACGAGCAGCTCGCCGCTGGCGTCGCGGACGAGGTCGAGGCCGGCGACGGTCGCGGCCGGTACCGCGGGGTCGAGCAGGCCTTGCATGCGCGGCTCGTAGCCGCTCGCGGTCTCCAGCAGCCGTCGGGGGACGATGCCCTCGGCGACGATCCGCTGCTCGCCGTAGACGTCGGCGAGGAAGGCGTTCAGCGCCTTCGCCCGCTGCACCAGTCCGGCTTCGAGCGGCTCCCACTCGGCGGTTGCGATCAGCCGCGGGACCGGGTCGACGGCGATCGGCCGACCGGGCCCGAAGTCGAGCCCCAGGGAAGCCGCGTTGGACCGGACGCGCTCGCGCAGCACCACCAGATCCTGCCGCGCGAGCGCGTCGAGCACATCCGCGTAGGGAGGGCGCGGAGTGCCGGTCGGGGCGAACGCCTCGTCGCAATAGCCCGCATCCAGCGGGTACTTGCCGGCACCGGGAAAGGGGCGGGCCGGATTCAAGGTCGTCGCCATGCTCCCACGCTAGGTCCAGATACCCGGTCGAGCACATGGCCCAACGTCGAAAATCCCCGCTCCGGGACTAGACAGGGGGAGAGTCGGCCGTTTCCGCCTCGAACCCTCGCGGCGGCGTCTCGGCGGGCGCTTCCCATGCTTCCACCTGGGGCAATCGCCACATCACGCTGGCGATGGTCAGGCCGACCGCGACCGAGAGCAGCGCCAGGAACCACTGGGTCGAGTTGAGCAGCTCCATTTCGAAGAATTCGCGGACCGGGGCGGCGGCGAGGATCAGTGCGTAGAGGGCACCGAGACCGGCGACCATCGCCAGCATGTAGCTCTGGATCGCGATGTGCTCGCGGCCCGGCCCGCGCTCGAGCAGGAGGACGAAGGCGAGGCCGAGGACGATCAGCGTCGTCGTCGCCGCGGTACGGCCGGCCTCGAGGCTGGCGCCGGCGACGGTGTCGACGAGGAAGAAGGAGAGGATCGAGGCGAGCGCGGTCGCGACCCCGGCCGGGACCGCGAAGGCGGCCAGGGCCCGCATCAGGCGGCCGCGGTAAAGCGGGCCGTCCGAGGGCGCCAGGGCGAGGACGAAGGAGGGGATGCCGATCGTCAGGAAGGCGGCCAGGGTGAGGTGGCGGGGGAGAAAGGGGAAGGCGAAGCCGGGCAGCGAGACGAGCACGATCAGGGTCGCCGCGTAGACGGTCTTGGTCAGGTAGAGGCGACCGAGGCGGTGGATGTTGCGGGCGATCCGCCGCCCCTCGCCGACCGCCTCCGGCAGCTTCGAGAACTCGTCTTTGAGCAGGACGACGTCGGCGACCCCCTTGGTCACCTGTGCGCCGGAGCCCATCGCCACCGCCATCCGCGCCTGCTTCAGCGCCGGCACGTCGTTGACCCCGTCACCGATCATCGCCACGTAGCGGCCGGCGCCGACCAGCGCCGCGACCAGGGCCTTCTTCTGCTCCGGCTTGATCCGGCAGAAGATCGTGTTGTCCAGCGCCGCCTGCTCGAGCTCCTCGGGGTCCTCGGGCAGGTCCGGCCCCTCGATCACGCCGGCCTCGCGCGGTACGCCGACCGCGTAGGCGACGGCGGTGACGGTCGCCGCCGCGTCGCCGGAGATCAGCTTCAGGTCGACTTCCTGGTCCTTCATGAAGGCGATCGTCTCCGCCGCGTCGGGACGCAGAGTCTCCTCGAGCACGACCAGCGCCAGCGGTGCCAGCCGCGGCGCCGCCGCCGCCGACGGGTCGCTGGGAAGCGACTCGGAGGTGGAGCCGAAGGCGACGACGCGCCGCCCGGCCGCGGTCTCCTCTTCGAGCTTGCGGGCGAGCTCCGGCGGCAGCGTGAGAGCGCCGGCCTCGGCGAGGACGTCGGGCGCACCGAGGACGAAGGTCGAGGCACCGCCGCCGTCGGCGAGCGAAAGCCCGCTCCACTTCCACTCCGAGGAGAAGGGGACCTCGGCCTGCACCGCGACGCTCTGACCCGGGTAGCGCTCGGCGATCGTCTCCAGGGTCGTGTTGCGGTCGCCGGCGCTGGCGGCGAAGCGGGCCAGGGCGGCGGCGCCGGCGGCGGCGTCGACCCCCTCGGCGAACTCGACGCTCGTCAGCCGCAGCTCGCCCTCGGTCAGGGTCCCGGTCTTGTCGACGCAGATCGTGTCGACGGCGGCGAGGCTCTCGGAGGCGCTCATCTGCTGGACCAGCGTGTCGCGGCGGGCGAGCCGCACCGCGGCGACGGCGAAGGTGACGCTCATCAGCAGGACCAGGCCCTCGGGGATCAGCGTCACCAGCCCGGCGGTCGCCGTCTGCGCGGCTTCGTCGAGGCTCTTGCTCTGGACTTTCAGCGCCACCAGCAAGAGGACCGCCAGCGGCAGCATCACGTAGGTGCAGACGACGATTACCCGGTTGACCTCTTCCTGCAGCGGCGAGGGCGGGTGGCGGAAGGCTTTCGCCTCGCCGGCGAGGCGGCCGGCGTAGCTCTTCTCACGCACCGCGTCGACGACGTAATGGCCGGAGCCGGAGGCGCAGAAGGAGCCCGAGAGGACGCGGTCGCCGCGCTGCTTGGAGATGCCGTCGCTCTCGCCGGTCAGCATCGACTCGTCGAGCGTCATCCCGCGGGTCGCGATCACCTCGCCGTCGGCGACGAGCTGGTCGCCGGGCCCGACCGCGACGACGTCGCCGGGCACGACCTCGGTCGCCAGCAGCTCGAGCACGGCGCCGTCGCGGACGACGCGGGCGTGGGGGGCGACGAGGACGGCGAGCTGGTCGAGGGTCGCCTTCGCCTTCAGCTCCTGGCGGATCCCGATGTAGGAGTTGATCACGGCGATCAGGCCGAAGATCGAGTCCGCGTAGAGCCCGAGCCCGAGGTCGAGGACGAAGAAGACGCCGATGATCGCGTTGAAGAGGGTGAAGACGTTGCCGGCGACGATGCTCGAGACCGAGCGCGAGGAGGTCTCCGGCGGCGGCCCCAGCTTGCGCAGCCGCGCCGCCGCCTCGGCGGCCGTCAGGCCCTGGTCGGGGGATGCACTGGCCGTTCCCACGCGGGTATTCAATAGGGTCAGGGTCGGATGTCGCTGAAGCTTGGACTGAACCTCGGTTACTGGGGGATCGGGCCTGCCGGGGAGGAGGCGCTGGAGACCGTCAAGGCCGCCGAAGCGCACGGCTACGACTCGGTCTGGGTCGCCGAGTCCTATGGCTCCGACGTTGTCAGCGTTCTCGCCTGGCTGGCGGGGCAGACGGAGAAGGTGAAGCTGGGCTGCGCGGTCCTCCAGGTTCCAGCGCGCCCGCCGGCCGCGGCGGCGATGGCGGGGGCGACGATCGACAAGCTCTCCGGCGGACGCTTCGTCTTCGGCTTCGGCCCCTCCGGCCCCCAGGTCTCCGAAGGCTGGTACGGCGTGCCCTACGCCAAGCCCTGGGGGCGGACCCGCGAGTACATCGAAGTCGTGCGCGAGATCGTCGCCCGCAGTGGTCCGCTCGAGCACCACGGCACCCACTACGACCTGCCGCTGCCGGGCGGCGAGGGCAAGGCCTTGAAGCTCAACTTCCACCCGCTGCGCGAGCAGATCCCGGTCTTCGTCGGCGCGATCGGCCGCAAATCTGTGGCGATGGCAGCCGAGATCTGCGACGGCTGGATCCCGATCTTCTTCAGCGTCGAGGAGTTCGAGTCGATCTGGGGGGAGCACCTCGAGGAAGGGTTCGCCAAGGGCGGCCGCAGCCGCGCCGACCTCGAGGTCTCGCCCTCGCTCTCGGTCGCGATCGACGGCGATCTCGAGGCCGCTCGCAACATGGTCAAGGCCGGGCTGATGCTTTACCTCGGCGGCATGGGCAGCCGCAAGACCAACTTCTACGTCGACCTCGCCCACCGCTACGGCTTCGGCGACGTCGCCGACGAGGTCCAGCGCCGCTACCAGGACGGCGACAGGGCCGGCGCCTTCGCGGCGCTGCCGGACGAGATCGTCGACGTCACCTCGCTGATCGGCAGCGAGGCGGAGGTCGCCGAGCGGGTCGAGCGCTTCCGCGCCGCGGGAATCGACCGGCTGATCGTCTCACCGGCTCACGTCGAGGCCGATCAACGTTCGCACACCCTCGAGCGCCTCGCCCTGGTGGCAGGGGTCAGCGCCCCTGAGTAGCCCTTTCGCATAACCTACCGCGCCGCACGGGTATGAAGATCGGAGTGCCGAAAGAGTCCGTCCAGGGGGAGCGCCGGGTCGCGCTAGTCCCTGACGTGGTCAAATCGCTGAAGAACGAGCACGTCGACGTGCTCGTCGAGCGGGGTGCCGGCGAGGCCGCCGGCCACCACGATCCGGCCTACGAGGCGGCCGGCGCGAAGCTCGTCGATTCCGGCGAGGCTTGGGGCGCCGACGTGCTCCTCCACGTTGCACTGCCCAGCAGCGAGGAGATCGCAAAGCTGCACTCGGGCCAGATCTTCATCAGCCACATGTCCCCCTGGACCGCCGCCGAGACCAACAAGGCCCTGGCCGCCGCCGGCGTCACCAGCTTTGCGATGGAGGCGATCCCGCGCACCACCCGCGCCCAGGCGATGGACGCCCTCTCCTCGCAGGCCGCCGCCGCGGGCTACGCGGCGATGCTGATTGCCGCCCGCGAGTCGGGCCGCTTCTTCGGGATGATGACCACCGCTGCGGGCACCGTCCCCCCGGCCAAAGTCCTCGTCCTCGGCGCCGGCGTCGCCGGCCTGCAGGCCCTCGCCACCGCCAAGCGCCTGGGAGCGATCGTCACCGGCTTCGACATCCGCCGCGCCGCCTGGGAGCAGATCGCATCGCTCGGCGGCCGCCCGCTGGAACTGGACTTCATCCCCGACGCCGAGGGCGAGGGGGGCTACGCGCGGCCGCTGACTGACGAGGAGAACGCGCAGGTGCGCGACGCCCTCGCCGACAACGCCGCCAAACAGGACATCATCGTCACCACGGCTGCGATCCCCGGGCGCCCGGCGCCGCTGCTGATCACCGCCGAGGCGGTTCGCAACATGGCCCCCGGCGCGGTGATCGTCGACCTCGCCGCCGAGACCGGCGGCAACTGCGAGCTGACCAAACCGGGCGAGACGGTGATCGAGGGCGGGGTCAAGATCCTCGGCCCCAGGAACCTCGCCTCCGAGCTGCCGGTTCCCGCCTCTCAGCTCTACGCCAAGAACCTGGAGAACCTGCTCGGGCTGATGGTCAGCGAGGAGGGGGAGCTGAAAGTGGACTTCGAGGACGACATCATCGCCGCCGCCTGTATCACCAAGGACGGCGAGATCAAGAACGAGAGGGCGGCCAAGTAGCCATGGACCTGTTCGCAGAGATCACGATCTTCGTCCTCGCCATCTTCGTCGGCTTCGAGGTGATCTCGAAGGTCCCCACCACCCTGCACACGCCGCTGATGTCGCAGACCAACGCGATCCACGGCATCGTCATGCTCGGCGGCCTGATCGTGCTCGGCTACGCCAACGATCCGCTCGAGTACGTGATCGGGACGATCGCCGTCGCCTTCGGCGCGATCAACATCGTCGGCGGCTTCATGGTCACCGACCGGATGCTCGGCATGTTCTCGAGGAAGCCGAAACCGAAGGACGAGGGCAAATGAGCCCCTTCGCCGTGCTGGCGCCCGGGGGCGACGCCTCCACCGCCCTCTACATCGTCTCCTTCTCGCTCTTCATCCTCGGCCTCAAACAGGGGACGCACCCGACCACCGCCAAGCGCGGCAACATGATCGCCGCGCTCGGCATGGCGGTCGCGGTCGTCACCACCCTCTTGCTCGACGGGATGGGCAACTGGGGCCTGATCGCCCTCGGCCTCGCGCTCGGCTCGGCGATCGGCTTCATCGCCTCGGTCCGCGTCCAGATGACCGAGATGCCGCAGATGGTCGCCCTCTACAACGGCGTCGGCGGCGGCGCTGTGGCGCTGATCGCCTGGTCGGAGATCCGCCACTTCGGCGGCGGCACCGCCCCCCTCGAAGAGCTGATCCCGACCCTGTTCGCGGCGATCGTCGGCTCGGTCAGCTTCTGGGGCTCCAACATCGCCTTCGCCAAGCTCCAGGACCTGATCCCGACCAGGCCGCTTGCGGTCCCCGGCCAGCAGATCATCAACGGCGTCCTCCTGGTCGGCGTGATCGCCCTGGCGGTGAGCATCGCGATCAACAACGACCCGCCCTCCCAGGGCCTGTTCATCGTCATCCTGATCGCGGCGGCGATCCTCGGCAACCTGGTCGTCTTGCCGATCGGCGGCGCCGACATGCCGGTCGTGATCAGCCTCCTGAACGCCTTCACCGGCCTCTCGGCCGCAGCGGCCGGCTTTGCCCTCGACAACGTCGCCCTGATCGTCGCCGGCACCCTGGTCGGCTCCTCGGGAACGATCCTGACGATGGAGATGGCGACGGCGATGAACCGCTCGGTCGCCAACATCCTCTTTGCCGGCTTCGGCGGCGCCCCGGCAGGGGGCTCGGGCGGGGCGATCGGCGAGCGCCCGCATACTTCGATCGGCGCCCAGGACGCGGCGATCAAGCTCGCCTACGCCGACACCGTCGTCTTCGTCCCCGGCTACGGCCTCGCCGTCGCCCAGGCCCAGCACGCGGTCAAGGAGGTCGCCGACCAGCTCGAGAAGCGCGGCGTCACCGTCTCCTATGCGATCCACCCCGTGGCGGGGCGTATGCCGGGCCACATGAACGTGCTCCTCGCCGAGGCCGACGTTCCCTACGAGCAGCTCAGGGAGATGGAGGACATAAACCCCGAGCTGCCCCGCACCGACGTCGCCGTCGTGATCGGCGCCAACGACGTCACCAACCCGGCGGCCAAGAACGACCCCGACAGCCCGATCGCAGGGATGCCGATCATCGAGGTCTCCGAGGCAGGTGAGGTGATCGTGATCAAGCGCTCTCTCTCCCCTGGCTTCGCCGGCATCGACAACGACCTCTTCTACGAACCGAACACCTCGATGGTGTTCGCCGACGCCAAGGCGGCGGCAACGGAGATCGCGGCAGAGATCGAGCAGCTCTAGGGGACTCCCGCCGGCTGGCGGGGGAGAGAATGCGGTGCTCGTGACCTTGCCCTCGGGTGGGCGAGGGGGAGCGGGGGCAGGGGACGGTGGAGTGGGTCGCGACGCTCTGCGTCGTCGCGCTGTTGTTCCTGGCCCTGGTCGCGGTCGGGGTGCGGGTGCCGGGCGGGGAGCTGGCGCGGGCGGTGGCTTCGCGGATCCTCTGCGCGGCGGCGTTGGCGGACGGGTGCGGTGACGAACCGGTTCTGATCGCCGCCTACGGCAGCGAAGTCGGGGCGCTGGTGCGGCGGCACATGCCGACGATCCTCTTCGAGGACGGCTCGCGGGCGGTGCCGGTCGACTTCCGGCGCTGTCGCAGCAGTGAGTGCGGCGACGCCCCGCCCGACGGGCTTGTGCGGCGCACCGAGCGCGACCTCCCGGTCACCGCCTTCGTCCACGTCGTCGACTGCCGGGCGGGGGAGAGGGAGGACAGCGAGGCCGCCGGCACCGATTGCTCGGGGGTGCGCGCCGGCTCTATCTACCTCCAGTACTGGCTCTACTACGCAGACTCGGCGACGCTGCGCGACATCCCTGTCGTCGGCGAAGAGGGCTACCACCACGACGACTGGGAAAGCGTCCAGATCCGGCTCGGGCCCGACGGCGAGGCCTCCGAGCGGGCCTCCTCCCACAACGGCTACAACTACTCGCGCGAGGACTTCAACTGGGCGTCGGACGCCGGGATCGGCCCGCTCAGCGACCTGGCCGAACTGCTCGACGACCGCCCCGCCGGCGGCTGGGGCCCCGAGACCCATCTCCTGCTCGTCTCCGGCGGCAGCCACGCCGGCAACGTCTCCGGCCACCACGACCGCAACCGCTTCACCCCCGGCCACGGCGTCCATCTAATCCCTCTCGAGCCGATCGCCGCCGACGAGCAGGCGACCTTCGCGATCACCCCGCCGTGGCTGAAGAAGGTCTGGCGCGACCCCGAGGCCGACGGCACCGACTGAGTGGCGCCTTTCGATCGCTATACGAT
>DATKLT010000002.1:0-24800 GCA_035542315.1 Solirubrobacterales bacterium
CAAGGCGAAGATCAAGAGCGGCTCGGTCAACGGCGCGAAACTCGCCAACGGCGCCGTGACCGGCGCCAAGATCAACCTCGGAAGCACGCCGTTCTCCCGGATCGTTGCCAAGCTGCGGGGTACCGCGACGATCGAAGCGCCAACGACCAAATTTGCCGTCTACCCGCTCTCCAGCTCCACTTACACGCAGGGAGCCGAAGAACTGAACACCTACGCGGGGGCACTCAACGTGTCGTTCTCACCCTCCTGCACCACTCCGCGATCGGCCACCGCGATCATCTTGATCGATCCTAAAAATTCGGCCGAACCATCGCTCGAAACGGAAATATCAGCCGCGGGTGTCGCCCAGGACAAAACCGGAAGCAATCCGAACCAGAGAATCGAACTCGGGCCATACCTCTTTCTGGGCGCGAGATTCGAGCCCGGAGCCACGACTACGAGAACGGTCCAGCTATCCGTCAAAGCCGAATGCAAAACGGGTAGCGGCGTCACCGTGTCCAACGGTGCCGTCGACGTGATCGGCACCAAGTAACGCCCTCTCTTTGCCTCACACCATCCGCGGCGGGTGGGCAGAGGTCAGTGTGCCGCTGGCCTCCGCCTCGGCCCGCTTTGCCCAGCGATTGAGCTCGCGGCGGGCGAGGACCATCTTGTGGACCTCGTCGGGGCCGTCGGCGAGGCGCAGCATGCGGCTGAAGCGCCAGAGGGCGGCGAGGGGGGTGTCGTCGGTCATGCCGAGGCTGCCGTGGATCTGGATCGCGCGGTCGAGGACGTCCATCACCATGTTGGCGGCGACGACCTTGATCGCCGAGATCTGCTGGCGGGCGGCGCGCTTGCCCTCGGTGTCCATCTTCCAGGCGGCGAAGAGGGTCAGCAGGCGGGCCTGGTCGATCTCCATCCGCGAGCTGGCGATCGCCTCCTGGACGAACTGCTTGTCGGCGAGCGGGCCGCCGAAGGCGACGCGCTGGTTGGCGCGGCGGCACATCATCTCGTGCGCCCGCTCGGCGGTCCCGATCGCGCGCATGCAGTGGTGGATGCGGCCGGGGCCGAGCCGGTCCTGGGCGATCGCGAAGCCGGCGCCGCGCTCGCCGAGCAGGTTGGCGGCGGGGACGCGGCAGCTCTCGTAGCGGATCTCGCAGTGGCCGGGGCCGGCGGCGTGGCCCATCACCGAGATCGGGCGGACGAGGTTGAAGCCGGGGGCGCCGGTCGGCACGCAGATCATCGAGGCGCGGTTGAAGGGGCCGGCGTCTGGGTCGGTGACGACCATCGCGATCGCCAGGCTGGCGCCGACGGCGCCCGAGGTGAACCACTTGTGGCCGTCGATCACCCACTCGTCGCCGTCGAGCACGGCGCTCGCCTGCAGCAGGGTCGGGTCCGAGCCGGAGACCTCGGGCTCGGTCATCGAGAAGCAGGAGCGGATGCGGCCCTCGAGCAGCGGCTCGAGCCATTCCTCCTTCTGCTGTTCGGTTCCGTGCTCGGCGAGGATCTCCATGTTGCCGGTGTCCGGCGCCGAGCAGTTGAAGGCCATCGCCGCCGCCAGCGGGCTGCGCCCCATCTCCTCGCAGAGCAGCCCGTACTCCCAGTTGCTCAGCCCCGGCCCGTAGCGCTCGTCGGGCATGAACAGGTTCCACAGCCCCTCCTCCTTGGCCCGCTCGCGGATCGCGACCAGGTTCGCCGGGTAGGCGACGCCGGGGCCGACCTCGTCGTCGAGCGCCTCCATCACCTCGCGCTCGGCGGGGTACACGTGCGCGTCCATGAAGTCGAGGACGCGCTCGCGCAGGGCGGCGACCTCGGGGCTCGGGCTGAAGTCCATCAACGTCCTCCCTCGTCGATCGGTCGGGGAGAACTCTAGGCCAGCCGCGGTTCAGCGGCGGCGGTAGCGGGCGAAGAGCTCGCCGTCCTCCTCGAGCAGCCAGGCGAGGTCGAGGTCGGTGACGGCGGGGAGGTCGCCCTCGACGATCCGCGGCGCTTCGCCGCCGGCCAGCTTCGGCGCGATCGTGAGGAAGAGGTCGTCGACGACGCCGGCGCCCTGCAGCTGGTTGTGGAGGCCGGGGCCGCCCTCGCAGATCGCCGCCCGCACGTCGCACTCCTCGCGCAGGTGGCGGAGCGCCTCGACGACCTCGACGAAGCGCTCGTGGCGGACGATCTGCAGAGGCGCCGCGGTCTGCGGCGGCTCGGCCTCCGAGGCGGTGAAGATCAGCACGCGGCCGCCGCCGTCGGTGAAGGCCGGCGCGTCCCAGGGCAGGTCGAGGCGGCCGCTGACGATGACCAGTAGCGGGTCGGGGCGGAGGCCGAGCCGCTCGCGCTCCTCGCGCACCTCCGGCTTGCTGACCAGCGGCCCGTAGCGCTCGGCGCGCATCGTCCCGGCGCCGATCATCACCGCGTCGAAGCGGGTGCGCAGCCGCGCCAGCATCGCCGTGTCGGTGGCGGAGCCGATCGGGCCGGAGACGCCGCCGATCGTCGCCCGGCCGTCGACCGTGGTGGCGAAGTTGACCGCGAGCAGCGGCCGCGCCTCGCGCTCCTCCTCCCAGGGCCGGTAGCCGTCGAGCTGGGCGTCGACCGTGGTCGGCCCGGGGTCGGGAAGCAGGCGCCTCACGCCTGGGAGCCTAATGAGGTCGCAGTTTGTCGCCCACAGGGCGACAAACTGCGAGGGCAAGTTGGGTTCCGCTCAGGAGTAGTCGTTCCAGCCGGCGAACTCGCGGCCGGCGAACCTCTGCAGCTCCGCGACGTCCTCGCCGAAGCGGCCGCGCAGCGTCTCGAACAGCTCCGCGGGGAGGTCGGGCTTGGGCGCCGGTGGCTTCTCCGGATCGTGGACGACCTTCTCGACCAGCCAGCGCATCGACTCCGGCAGGCGGTCGAAGTTGCGGTCGAAGGAGCGGAAGCCCGGCAGTTTGATCAGCTTCTCCATGAACTGGTATTTGTCGCCGGACTTGGCGCTCGACTTCTCCCACTCGCGGTCGAACTGCTCGGAGGTGAAGCTCTCGTCGACGCCGGCGAAGGCGAAGGCCTTGCGCATCGTCGCGTCGCGGTCGGTCTGCAGCTCCTCCTGGGAGATCAGCTCGATCTGCTCGCGGTCGAAGAGCTCGAGGTAGGGCTGCAGCTGCATCCAGTACTTGGAGCGGTTGATGTACTGGGTGTCGGGGCGTTCCAGGGTCGGGACGAACTCGCGTGTCTCGTAGCCGGCGCCGGTGGCGTGGACCCAGTGGGAGAGGATCCGCTTGATCGGGTCGCGGACCATGTAGAGCAGGCGGGCATCCGGGCAGTGCTCGCGGATCTTCTCGGCGACGCCCTCGAAGCGCGGCAGGTTGGTGTAGTGCGGCGATGACTCGCCGCGGACCTTGACCCGGTCGTCGAAGCGGCTCGCGTACCAGTCGAGGCCGAGGTCCCAGTTCATCTCCTCGACGAAGAAGTTGAGCTCCTTCGGCTTCGACATCTGGATTTCGGGGTGCAGGCCGAGGTAGTGATGGATGCTCGTCGTGCCGCACTTGAGGCCGCCGACGATGATCAGGTTCGGCATCGTCGCGTGCCTTTTGCGGCGGCGGCGGAGGCTGCTGCGACGGTCCGCGGTGAAGCGCTCGCGGGCTCGCGCGCACATCGCCTCGTCGGTCGGATGCGGCGTGCTCTGGTGCGGCAGGGAGTGCGTGTCGGTGTCCGGCACGAGCGGGCTAGTGTAGCTGCGATGCCGTACGCCGACCTCGGTGACAACCTCGAAACGTTCTTCAACCGAGTCGCCGAATTCTTCCGGCACCTCTCGGAAGTGCACTGGACTCCGTTCGGGCTGGCGCTGCTCTGCCTGCTGGCGATGCAGCTCGCCCGCGCCTGGGCCTGGCGCAACGTCCTGCGCGCCGCTTACCCGGCCCAGCGGATCGCCTTCCTGCCGCTCTCCGCCGCCTACCTCGCCGGTGCTGGGATCAACGCCGTGATCCCGGCCCACGCCGGTGACGTGACCAAGGTCTTCCTCGTCAAGCGCCAGATCCCCGACTCCTCCTATCCCGCGGTCACCTCCTCCTTCCTCGTCCAGACGGTCTTCGACACCACCGTCGGCGTCCTCGTCCTCCTCTACGCGATCACCCAGGGGCTGCTGCCGCCGCTGCCACGGATCCCCGACCTGCCCGCCTTCGAGCTCTCCTTCTGGGCCGACCACCCGAAGACCCTGGCGATCGTCACCGGGGTGCTGCTGATCCTGATCGCGGCCGGCGTCTTCTACCTCGGCCGCCACGTGCGCCGCTTCTGGGCGCGGGTCCGCCAGGGCGTCGTCATCCTCACCCAGCCGCGCCGCTACCTGCGCCAGGTCGCCGCCTGGCAGGGGATCGGCTGGCTCCTGCGCTTCGCCGCCTTCTGGTTCTTCCTCGACGCCTTCGGGATCGGCGGCTCGGTCGGCAACGTGATGCTGGTGATGAGCGTGCAGGCGATCGCCAACGTCGTCCCCTTCACCCCGGGCGGCGCTGGCGCCCAGCAGGCGCTGCTGGTGGCGACGCTGAAGGGGCCCTCGCGGGCCGCCGTCCTCTCCTTCTCGGTCGGGACGCAGATCGCGATGGCCGCCTGGTCGGTGATCCTCGGCTTCGCCGCGATGCTGCTCGTCTTCCGCACCACCGACTGGCGCGGCCTGATGCGGCAGGCCCAGGAGGACGCCGACAAGGAGGAG
Source organism: Solirubrobacterales bacterium (assembly GCA_035542315.1). Lineage (GTDB taxonomy): Bacteria > Actinomycetota > Thermoleophilia > Solirubrobacterales > 70-9 > VAYN01. The sequence goes on from DATKLT010000002.1 coordinate 4,643, forward strand.
GCGGCGACGACCTCCGTGTGAGGTGTCGACTTTGTCTCCCAGAGGTGGACAAAGTCGACACGGCCGGAGGTACAGTGGGGGCATGGCGGAGCTGACGAACGCGATCGACGGCGTCGACTTCATCACCCTGCCGACGCAGGACTTCGAGCGCGCGGTCGAGTTCTACGGCGGCACGCTGGGCCTGGAGGAGTCGATCCGCTACGGGGAGATGCCGGGGATCGAGTTCGAGACCGGCTCGCTGACGATCGCGGTGCTGGAATCGGAGGCCTTCGGGATCACGTTTTCGCCCCACAGCCACCCGGTCGCGCTGCACGTCGCCGACGTCGCCGCGACGCGCGAGGAGCTGGAAACGCGGGGCGTCGAGTTCGCGGCGGAGACGATGGACAGCGGCGTCTGCCACATGGCGCACTTTCGCGACCCCGACGGCAATGTCCTCATGCTGCACAGCCGCTACGCGCCTCGGCACCACGTCGAGTAGTCCCGCGGCTGGGTAACTGACCCTGCGGGCGCGGGTACCTTCGCGCATGGGAACCAAGGTGCGCATCGGTCTGACGGTGGCCCTTGGAGTGGTCATGGGTCTGAGTTGCTGGCTGGGAACCGAGGGCTACTCGCCCTCGCCCGGCGCCGAAGAAGTCGCGCACTCGCCCGTGATTGGCTCCCTCTACCTGATCGCCCTGGTCGCGGTGCCGCTGATCGTCGGCCGCTGGTGGGTGGTCGCGTCCCTCGCCGGTTGGCTCGTCGCACTCGTGATCCTCCAGGTCACCGGCCACTGGTACCAAGGCTCCGATGGCTGGTCGCGACCGCTCAACCCCTTGGCGTTCTTCGGAATGACCTTCTTTGGACTCCTGATGCTCGCCTTGGTTGGCATCCGCAAGGCGTTCGACTTCTGGCGGGGACGGAGATCGGCCGCCGACGCCGTGACCAGCCCCCGCTAGCTCGACCAGCCGGGGTTGCGGGCAGCGACGTGCCACTGCCAGGGCGGGCGTTCGGTGGCGGGGAAGTCGTAGTGGTTGCGGCCGGGGAGGGTCTCGAGCGGGACGAGGGCGGGGTCCTGGCTGTCGAGGACCGGGGTGGAGGCGGCCGCGGCCACGTCGGCGGCCGAGGCGCGGCGGCGGATCGCTTCCCAGCCGAGCGACGGGCGGTAGAGCCAGTAGACGACTTCGACCAGGCCCTCGCCGCGACGGCGGTCTTCGACCTGGGTGAAGGCCGTGACCCGGCGGCGCGAGGCGGTCAGGTGGGGTCCGGCGGCGACGGCGCAGCTGGGGCGGCGGCAGCGGCGGAAGTCGACCGGGACCAGCGGCAGGCCTTCGGGACCGGCGAGTGCCGCCGGCGCCGGCGCGAGGGCGCGGACCAGCCGCGCCAGGGGCCAGCCGTAGGCGGGGACGAGCGGGTGGTGGCCGCAGGCGTCCGGCAGATGGGGCGCACAGGCGAGTCGACGGCCGATCGCGCCCGCCAGGCCCCTGTCGGCCTGTACTTCGCCGCCCGCGATCACCGCGGCGGCCACCGCGACGACGACGACCGCGATCAGCGCCACGAGGCCGACGTGCTCGACGCTTGCAGCACCCCTCTCGCCCTTGTTGCAACCGCTCGGCTCCATTTCACCTCCCTTCGCTGCCGTTTCCGGGTCTGACGCTAGGTCCCCGAGGCACACCCGTGGCGCGCACTCCGTGCCAATCCGGTGCCGGCGAAGTCGCGGGTTTGCTTACATGGGGGAGATGGAGGGCAGCCCCTTCAACCTGTTCGGCGACCCCGACGAGTTCCGCCAGCGCATGGAGGAGCTCTCGGAGCAGATGCAGTCATCCCAGAAGGTCGCCTGGGCCGACAACGCGATCAAGCTCGCGGTCGAGATGACGGTCGCCTCGATCAACCGGCTCAACCTGCAGGGGACCGCCGACGAACAGGCGATGCAGGTCCGCGACGCGATTCGCGTCCTCTTCCCCGAGGCCGTGACCCTCGTGCGCGAGGCGCGCGAAGGCCTCGGCAGCTAGCCCGAGCCGTTTCGCCCGGTGAACGCCCGGGCGCGCGTCACGAAGAGCTCGTGCAGGTCCTGGACCGGTCGCGCCGTCGAGCCGGAGCGGGGCCGCTGGACGACGAGCAGGACCTCTGTCTCCTCGTCGGCGATTTCGCGGAAGGCGATGTCGCCGCGCTCGGTCAGCGGGTCGCCGACGACGCTGTAGTCGGGGAGGACGGCGACGCCGAGGCCGGAGGCCACCATCAGCTTGCCCATCTCGGCGCCGTCGGCGGCATAGGAGACGGTCGGTTCGGCGCCGTCGAGGAGTCGGTGCAGGTAGCGCCGCATCACGTAGCCGGTGCGCATCGCGACCAGCGGCTGGCCGAGCAGGTCGGCGGGGCTGATGCTGGTCTTCTCGGCGAGGGGGCTGTCGGGATGGATGCAGGCGACGGGGCGGCCGCGCAGCAGCTCGGTCGACTCGAATTCCGGCGGCATGTCGTCGCCGGCCAGGTAGTTGACGAGGCCGAGGTCCATGCCGCCCTCGAGCAGCGCTCGGTGGATGTGGTCCTGCTGGGCGGTGACGATCTCGACCAGCGTCGTCGGGTGGGACTGGCGGAACTCGTAGATCGTCGGCGTCATCAGCGGCACGGTCGCGGCGGTGACGGTGCCGAGCCGGACCGTGCGGCTGTTGCGGTGCTGGTCGCCGGCGACCTGGCGCAGACGGTCGACGGCGTCGATCGCGTTCTGCATGTGGGGGAGGAGCTCACGACCGTGGTCGCTGATCGTCGTTCCCGATCGTCGCCGGTCGAGGATCGAGACGCCGAGCTCGCGCTCGAGCTTGCGCACGGTCTCGCTCAGCGCTGGCTGGGAGATGTGGAGCTCCTCGGCGGCCCGGCGGAAGGAGCCATAGCGGGCGACGCTGGCGGCGTATTCGAGTTGCTCGATCCTCATAGCGAAAACATAGCTTGTTGACCAACTAACTAAAGAAAGGCTATCGCACCCTCGGCCATCCCGATTTGACAGCCCCTGCGGCGATCCGCAATATCCGCGTCTCAATCAATTTGTCGACTATCTTGGTCAACAATATGGAGATATGCAGATGATCGAGCTGCCGCGGCTTGGGAGGGGGCGATGACGACCCCCCTCCACTTCCACTGGTTCCTCCCCACTCAGGGCGACGGCCGCGGCCTGATCGAGACCGGCGGCACCGGCCCGACCGGGATCGCCGGCGGCCTGCGCCAGCCCTCGCTCGCCTATCTCTCGCGGATCGCGACCGCGGCCGAGGACCTCGGCTTCGAGGCGGCGCTGACCCCGACCGGCGGCTGGTGCGACGACGCCTGGGTGGTGACGGCGATGCTGAGCCAGCTGTCGGAGCGGCTCAAGTTCCTGATCGCCTTCCGCCCGGGCCTGATCTCGCCGACGCTGGCGGCGCAGATGGCGGCGACCTTCCAGTGGCACTCCGGCGGCCGCCTCCTACTCAACGTCGTCACCGGCGGCGACTCCGGCGAACAGCGCGCCTTCGGCGACGCGCTCGCCAAGGACGACCGCTACCGCCGCACGGGTGAGTTCCTCGAGATCGTCCGCCGCCTCTGGGCCGGCGATGCGGTCGACTTCGAGGGCGAGCACCTGCGGGTCGAGCGGGCTCAGGTCCACCGCCTGCCGGACCCCGCGCCGGGGATCTACTTCGGCGGCTCCTCGCCGATCGCCGGCGAGGTCGCGGCCACCCACGCCGATGTCTATCTGACCTGGGGCGAGCCGCCCGATGCCGTCGCCGAGAAGGTGTCCTGGGTGGCCGGCCTCGCCGCCGAGCGCGGCCGCGAGATCCGCTATGGCGTTCGTCTCCACGTGATCACGCGCGACAGCGCCGCCGACGCCTGGGCCGAGGCCGAGCGCCTGCTCTCGACCGTCGACGAGGAGGCGATCGCCGAGGTCCAGGCGCGGCTGCGGCAGTCCGAGTCGGTCGGTCAGCGCCGCATGCTCGACCTGCATGGTGGCTCGGCCGCCGACCTCGAGGTCGCTCCTAACCTCTGGGCCGGCGTCGGCCTCGGTCGCGGCGGGGCGGGAACGGCGCTGGTCGGCAGTCACGAGGAAGTCGCCGACCGGATCGAGGAGTACGCCGCGGCGGGGATCGAGGAGTTCGTCCTCTCCGGCTACCCGCATCTGGAGGAGCTCTACTGGTTCGGGGAGGGGGTGCTGCCGCTGCTCGAGCGGCGGCGCGCCTGGGCAAGACCGCTGCCGCTGCTCGGCGCCGGTCGCGACGGCAGCGCCGTCCCTTTCGCCGTGGGGGCGCAGCGATGAGCGCCGTCGAGAGCAACGGCGCCAGCCTGCCGCAGCGGATCGCGGTCGTCGGCGGCGGGGCGGCCGGCACCGTCGCCGCCGTCCACCTGCTGCGCGAGCCGCGTCAGGGAGGGGCGCTGGAGATCGATCTGATCGACCGCGACGGCGGCTTCGGTCCCGGCGTCGCCTACCGCACCGAGGACCCGCTGCACCTGCTCAACGTGCCCGCCTGTCGGATGGGGGCGGTCGCGGGGCACCCCGAGCATTTCCACGAGTGGCTCGGCCTGCGCGGGCAGCCGGTCGAGGAGGCGGCGTTCCTCTCGCGCGGCCTCTACGGCGAGTATCTGCGCGACCTGCTGGCCGAGGCTGAGCGCGTCGGCGCCCCGGGCCTCCGCCTCAACCGCCGCCGCGCGGAGGTCGTCGCGGTCGCCGACGGCGGTGGCGGGGCGCCGCTCGAGTTGATCCTCGCCGACGGCGGGCGGCTCGCCGCCGACGCCGTCGTCCTCGCCCTCGGACCGCAGCCTGGCGGCGACCCGGCGTCGCCGCCGGCCGGACTCGAGCAGGGCGTCTACGTCGCCGACCCCTGGGCGCCCGGTGCCCTGGAGGGAATCGGCGCCGCCGACTCCGTCCTGATCGTCGGCACGGGGCTGACCATGGTCGACGTCGCGCTCAGCCTCAGCCGGTCCGAGCGCGGCCCTCGGCTGCGCGCGATCTCGCGCCACGGATTGGTCCCCCGGCCCCACCGCCGGCGGCTGACCGAGGTCGATCCTTTCCCGATCCCGCTCGAGGACGGCGACCTCGACGCCATCGTTGCCGCCGTCTTCGAGCGGATCGCGGCCGTCACCCTCGCCGGCGGCGACTGGCGCGACGCGATCGACTCGATGCGGCCGGACTCGCCGGCGATCTGGCGCAGCCTGCGGCTGGAGGAGAAGCGACGCTTCCTGACCGGGATGCATCGGCTCTGGGACGTGCACCGCTTCCGCATGGCGCCGGCCGTCGCCGAGCGTTTCGCGACGCTGACGGAGAGCGGGCGGCTGCAGATCGAGGCCGGCGCGGCGCGCGCGATCGAGGCTCGCCCGGGCGGTGCCCGGGTCCTGGTCGAGGCCGCGTCCGGCGAGCGGCCACGAGCGATCGACGCCGACCGCGTCGTCAACTGCGCCGGCGCTGGCCACGACCTGGCGCGGCGGCCGACGCCGCTGATCGCGCGCCTCTTCGAGGCCGGCCTCGCCCGTCCCGACGAGCTCGGGATCGGCCTCGACGTCGACCCCAGCGGCGCTCTGATCGACGCCGGCGGCCGTGCCTCGGATCGGATCTACGTCGTCGGCGCCCTGCGCAAGGGCGTCGAGTGGGAGGCGATCGGGATCACCGAGATCCGCGACCAGTCCGGGACCGTCGCCCGCCAGCTCGGCGCGACCCAGTCGGCGGCGGTCCCGGCCCTGAGCCTGCCGGAGCCGGCGGCGGCAATTGGGGAGGCGGCCTGATGGCCCGCCTTGATCTCGTCCGCTCGGCGACGCCGGCGCCCTCGGCCTTCGCCCGCGCCGTTGCCGATCTGGCCGCCGGTCGCATGGTGGTGCTCCGCGACGGCCCCGGCCGCGACGGCGAGGGCGACCTCCTCGTTGCCGCCGAGCTCGCCACCGCCGAGGCGGTCAACCTGATGGTCCGCGAGGCGCGCGGGCTGGTCTTCCTCGCCCTCACCGCCGAGCGCTGCGACCAGCTCGGCCTGCAGCCGATCGGCCGCCGCGGGCGCTCGCGGCTGGGCGACGCCTCGATGGTCTCGATCGAGGCGAAGGAGGGGGTCAGCACGGGCATCTCGGCCGCCGACCGGGCGCGGACGATCGCCGTCGCTGTCGACCCGGAGGCCGGCCCCGAGGACATCGTCCAGCCCGGCCACGTCTTCCCGATGCGTGCCCGTCCCGGCGGCGTGCTCGAGCGCGACGGCCGCACCGAGGCGGCGGTCGACCTGGCGACGGCGGCGGGCCTGCATCCCGCTGGCGTCCTCTGCCAGGTGATGCGCGAGGACGGCCGTACCGCTCGCGACGAGGATCTAGAGCTGTTCGCCGCCGAGCGCGGCCTGGCGGTCGTCTCGGTCGCCGACGTGATCGGCCAGCGACGCGGTACGCAACCCGTCCCCGCCGCCCTCGACCAGCGCCGCCAGATGCGCGACGTGATGGGCCATTTCGCCACCGGCGTCTCGGTGGTTACCACCCGCCGGCCCGACGGCGCCCCGCTGGGGACCACTGCCAACGCGATCACCTCGGTCTCGCTGGAGCCGCCGCTGCTGCTCGCCTGCCTCTCGAGCCGCAGCGAGACTCTGATCGCGATCCGCGACTCGGGCCGCTTCGCGGTCAACGTCCTCGCCTCCGACCAGCGCCACCACTCCGACCGCTTCGCCGCCAAGGGCGAGGACGCCGCCCCGCACGAGGTCGAGTTCGACGACCACCCGCTCGGCGTCCCCGTCCTGCCCGGGGCGCTGGCGACGATCGCCTGCGAGGTCGAGGCGATCCATCGCGCCGGCGACCACGAGATCGTCGTCGGCCACGCTCGCTCGCTCGCCCACGTCGGTCCCGGTGGCGGCGAGCCGCTGCTCTTCTTCCGCGGCGGCTACTCGCAGCTCGGAGCGGGGGAGAACGACCTTGCCGCCTGAGACCGAGCTGCGAGTCGTGCTCGGCTCGGCGACGCCGCCCGGTAGGCTGCGCCGGGCGCTCGAGGGGGCGGTCGGCCGCGCCGTCGAGCGCGGCAGCGGCGCCGAGCTCCTCGACCTCGCCGAGTGGCGCGTCTCGCTGGCCGACGGCCGCGACCCGGCCGAGCTCGAGGACGACACCGGCGCGGTGGTGGACGCGGTCGCGGCAGCGGGCGCGCTCGTCTTCGCCACCCCCGTCTACCGCGGCTCGATGACTGGGGTGCTGAAGAACCTCTTCGACCTGGTGCCGGTGCCGGCGCTGCAGGGGAAGGTCGTCGGCCTGGTCGCGATGGGAGCCTCCGATCACCACTTCCTCGGTGCCGAGCGGCACCTGCGCGACGTCCTCTCCTTCTTCGGCGCCGTCGCGATGCCGGTCGCCGTCTACCTGACCAACCGCGACTTCGAGGACGGCGAGCCGACCGCGCCGGCGGCGGCAACGCTCGACGAGCTGCTCGCCGCGACCGCCGCGACCGCGGCGGCGCTGAGCGGGACAGAGATCGCGCTGCCGGCGCCGCTCGCCGCCCGCTCGATCCGGCCGGCTGCCGCCAGGGCGGGAGCGGGGCAGGGGCGATGACGCCGACCGCCGAACTCGCCCTGGTCCCTCCCCCCGTCGATCCGGCGCCGCTGGCGGCGCGCTCGGTGCGCTCGATCGTGATCGACAGTCACGCGACGAGCCGGATCGGGCTCGTCGCCCTGCTCCGCGACCAACCCTGGACCGCGTCCTGTCTCGCCGCTCCCGCGCGCGAGGAAGCGGTCGCCCTGATCGGTGCCCACCGTCCTGACGTGGCGATCCTCGACGTCTCCGAGACAGGCCCGTTCGCGGGCGCGATCACCGCCGAGATGCGGGCCGCGCACCCGGGCCTGCAGATCATCCTCAGCTCGCGCTGCAAGACCTCGATCGGGGTCCCGGCGACGGCGATCGGCGCGGTCTCCTTCCTCGGCGCCGACAGCTCCAGCGACGCGATCCTCGCCGCCGTGCGGGCGGCCCTGGTCGGCGTCGAGGAGATCGAGGGGCAACCGCTGCCGGTGCTCGGGATCGAGCTCAGCGATCGCGAGCGGGAGATCCTCCTCCTGCTCGGGACCGGCGCCACCAACCGTGAGATCGCCGCCCGCCTGCACCTCGGGCCCGACAGCATCAAGAAGAACGCGACGGCGCTCTACCGCAAGCTCGGCGTCCGCAACCGGACCGAGGCGGTTCAGCGCGCCTCGTCCCTGCTCGGCGGCGACCGGGATCCAAGCCAACCGACCGGGAGCCACCGATGAACTCGACTCAACCGCTGCACTTCTGCGCCTTCGTGATGAACACGCCGTCGCACATCATCCACGGCCTCTGGAGGGATCCCGAGGGAGACCAGATCCGCTTCAACGAGCTCGATCTCTGGACCGATCTCGCGGTTCGGCTCGAGGACGGCGGCTTCGATGCGATCTTCTTTGCCGACGTCGTCGGCCTCTACCACGACTTCCGCGGCGGGCCTGAGTTCCACGCCGAGCTCGGCCTGCAGATCCCGAGCAACGACCCGATGGTGATCCTCTCGGCGCTCGCCGCCCGCACCGAGCACCTCGGCCTTGCCTTCACCTTCGGGATCGCGCAGGAGCCGCCGTTCCAGTTCGCCCGCCAGGTCTCGACCCTCGATCACGTCAGCAACGGCCGCATTGCCTGGAACATCGTCACCGGCGCGCTGCCCAACGGCTGGCGCAACCTCGGCTGGGAGGAGATGCCCGAGCACGACAGCCGCTACAGCCTCGCCGATGAGTACCTCGACGTCGTCTACAAGCTGTGGGAGGGGTCTTGGGAGGAGGACGCGCTGCTCGCCGATCGCGGCTCCGGGCTGCACGCCGACCCGAGCAAGATCCACCGGATCGACCACGTCAGCGAGCACTACCGGGTCGAGGGGCCGTTCCTCGTCACCCCCTCGCCGCAGCGCACGCCACTCCTCTTCCAGGCTGGCTCCTCGCCGGTCGGCCGCGACTTCGCCGCCCGCCACGCCGAGGCCCAGTTCATCCAGAGCCCCTCGCCCGACGACGCCCGTCGCCAGATCGAGGAGACCCGCGACCTGGTCCAGCGGCACGGCCGCCGGCGCGAGGATCTGAAGTTCTTCCAGGGCCTCTCCTTCGTCGTCGGCTCGACCGAGGCCGAGGCGCGCGCCAAGGAGCGCGAGCTGGAAGAGAAGATCGACGTCGACGGGATGGTCGCCCACATGGGCGGTGGGATCGGCGTCGACCTCGGCGGCCTCGACCCCGACGACACCCTCGACGCGGCCACCACCGAAGGGGTGCAGGGAATCCTCAAGTGGCTGCGCGAGAGCGCCGGCGGCGGCAACCCGACCGTGCGCGACGTGATGCAGCTGATGGGTCGCCGCACCCGGGTCGTCGGCACCCCTGAGCAGATCGCCGACCAACTCGCCTCCTACCGGGCCGCGGGCGTCGACGGCGTCAACGTGATCAACGCGACGATTCCCGGCTCCTACCAGGAGTTCATCGACCAGGTGATGCCGGAGCTGCGCCGCCGCGGCCTCGCCGCCGACGGCTACGCCGAGGGGACCCTGCGCCGCAAGCTGTTCGGCCACGACCGACTCAGCGAGCGCCATCCGGCGGCGCGCTACCGCGGCGCCTTCGCGGCGACCCCCGCTTCGGTCTAGGGGTGCGGGCTGACACGAGATTTCCCCATGTGGGTACTCATCAACCTTATTCTCGATTAACTCGGTCAACTTTATCTAGATTTGCACTCGTACCGCTCCAGAAAGCGAAATCGTCAACCCAAGAGACGGGGGAAATCGGAATCGATGAAGGCAAGAAGCGTGACTACCAGTGACACCTCGACGCGCTCCCACAAGGGCCTCGCGGCGGTCCTCGGCGCCCTTGTGGCGCTGATCCTCGCCGTCGTCCTCTCCGCCTGCGGCGGCAGCAGCGAGGCGACCGGGTCAGAGGCGGCCGCCACCGTCGGCGGCGGCGCCGAAGCCTTCGTCGACAGCGGCACCAAGCCGGTCCAGGGCGGCACGATCCGCTACGCCCACGAGCAGGAAACCCCCTGCCTGACCGGCGGCTGGGTGCAGGAGGCCTACCTCGAGCGCCAGTTCGCCGACTCGCTCGTCTCGCAGACGAAGACGGGGAAGATCGTGCCCTGGCTGGCGACCAAATGGACGACCTCCCCCGACCACCTAGTCTGGACCTTCGACATCAAGCCGGGAGTCAAGTTCACCGACGGCACCCCGCTCGACGCGCAGGCGGTCGCCGACAACTTCAACGCCTGGCTCAACCCGGACACGCTGAACCCGACCGTCGCCGCCTACATCGGCGCCTACTTCAAGTCGGCGGTGGCGACCGGCCCCGACACCTTCCAGCTCACCCTGAGCAAGCCCTACGCGCCGTTGCTCTCGGCGATCTCGCAGGGCTACTTCGGGATCCTCTCGCCGAAGACGATCGCCGCCGGCGCCGACGCGATCTGCAACACCCCGGTCGGCAGCGGCCCCTTCATCCTCGACAAGTGGACGCACGGCCAGAACGTCACCTTCGTCCGCAACCCGAACTACGACTCGGCGCCGGCCAACGCCCTGCACCAGGGCCCGGCCTACGTCGACAAGATCGTCTGGAGCTTCGTCTCCGACCCGACCACCCGCTGGGGCTCGCTGACCACCGGCCAGTCGGACCTGATCTACGACGTGCCCGCGACCGAGTGGGCCTCGGCGCCGAGCCAGTACGAGGTGCAGCAGTACATCACCCCGGGCCGGCCGATGCAGATCTCGCTCAACACCGATCAGGGCGTGTTCAGCGACGTCAACGTGCGCAAAGCGTTCGCCTACGCGGCTGACCGCGAAGGAGCGGTGGCAAGCGCCTTCGAGGGCAAGACCCCGTTCAACGGCAACGGCGCCCTCAGCCCCTCGACGCCCGACTACGACAAGTCGCTCAACGACACCTTCGCCTACGACCCCGACAAGGCGGCGCAGCTGCTCGACCAGGCGGGTTGGAAGCAGACCAACTCCAACGGCTATCGGGTCAAGGACGGCAAGGAGCTCGACGTCAAGTTCGTCTACATCACCGGCGCCCTGGTCACCCCGGAAGGCGTGACCGCGCTGGAGAACCTGCAGGCGCAGTGGAAAGAAGCGGGCTTCAACGTCGAGCTGAAGCCGGTGACGCTGACCCAGTACTTCAGCGGCCAGTACTCGACCCCCGACAGCTACGACGCGACGATCGGCTACTGGACGAGCCCGTCGCCGGGGGTGCTGTACATCGTCTGGCGGCCCTGGGACGACCCTAAGGAACCGAACGGCAACAACTCGGCCTTCTACAACGACCAGAAACTGGTCGACCTGATCGCCAAGGGCAACTCCTCGTTCGACCCCAAGGTCCAGCAACAGAGCTACTACGCGGCGCAGAAGATCGTTACCGAGGAACAGGCGGCGACGATCGGGGTCTGGGTCCAGGAAACGACGCTGGCAATCAACAAAGACCTCCATGACGTCTGGCTCGAGGCCTCCCAGGGCGAGCCGGTCTTCTCGGACGCCTACTTCTCCAAGTGAGCAGCGTCGCCCAAACCCCTGCGGCGCTCGGCGCCCCCGGCCTGCGGCAGGAGCCCCTGCCGCCGGCCGGGGCGTCGGCCGACGCCCGCGCTCGGCGCTGGCGGTTCGCGAAGCGGATCGGCGGCCGCCTGCTCGGCGCGCTCTTCGTCCTCTGGGCGGCGGCGACCTTCACCTTCTTCGTCCAGACGCTGCTCCCGGGCAACCGGGCGCAACTGATCCTCAACCAGCAGAGCAGCCAGCAGCAGACCTACACCGCCGCGGAACTGGCGCCGGTCGAAGCCAAGTACGGGTTCGACGAGCCGATCATGCAGCAGTACCTCGACTACCTGGGCGGCCTCGTCCACGGCGATCTCGGCACCTCCTACCAGCAGCACCTGCCGGTGCTGGACATCATCAGCGAACAGGTCGGCCCGACCCTGGTGCTGACGGTCACCGCGCTCGTCCTCGCCTGGGCGATGGCGCTGGCGACGATCCTCTTCACCTCGCGACGACGAAGGCTGGTCTCCTCGGCCGGCTCCGGCTGGGAGATCTTCTCCGCTGGCCTGCCCTACTACTGGCTCGGGGTGATCCTGCTCGTCGTCTTCGCGATCGAACTGCAGATCTTCCCGGTCCAGGGCGGGACCGGGGTCGTAGGGCTGGTGCTGCCGGCGCTGACGCTGGCGATCCCGCTCGCCGGCTTCCTCGGCCAGGTCACCCGCGACGAGTTCGAGAAGGTGCTCGACGAGCCCTTCGTCACCTCGGCCAGGGCGCGCGGGATGGGCGACTTCCAGGTCCGCCTGCGCCACGTCCTGCGCCACGCCGTGCTGCCCGCGGTCACCCTCTCCGGCTGGGCGCTGGGGGCGCTGATCTCCGGCGCGGTGATCGTTGAGACCGTCTTCGCCCGGCCCGGGATCGGCAACATGATCGTCACCGCCGCCACCGCTCGCGACGTGCCGCTCGTCTCCGGGGTGGTGATGCTGGTCGCCTTCGTCTACGTGGTCGCCAACATCCTCGTCGACCTCGCCTACGCCGTCATCGACCCGAGGCTGCGCGCCTGATGAGCAGCCTCGCCTCTCCTCCCAACCCGACGGCGCTGGGACGCCAGCCGTCGCAGCCGCTCCTCTGGCTGCGACGGCTGCGCCCCGGCGTGGCGCTGGCCGGCGCGCTGGTCGCCTTCTTGCTGCTGGCGACGCTGGTCCCGGCGCTACTGACCGGCAAGGACCCCTACGCGGTCGATCTGTCGGCGACGCTGCAGGCCCCATCGCTCGAACACATAATGGGGACCGACCAGTCCGGCCGCGACCTCTACGCCCGCGTCATCTACGGCGCCCGCGAATCGCTCCTGATCGGGCTCGGCGCAACCGCCCTCAGCATGGCGCTGGCGATCGCCCTCGGCGTCGCCGCCGGGCTCGGCAACCGCTGGGTCGACGGCATCGTCAGCCGCGGCCTCGAGGTGATGTTCGCCTTCCCGGTCCTGCTCCTGGCCCTGCTCTTCGTCGCCGTCTTCGGGCCCAGCGCGGCGACCGAGATCCTCGCCGTCGGCATCGGCACGGCTCCCGGCTACGCACGGATGGTGCGCGGCCAGGTCCTCGCCGTGCGCGATTCCGGATACGTCGAGGCCGCGCGAGCGCTCGGGCATCCCTACGGCTCGATCGTGCGGCGGCACATATTCCCCAATGCGATGCGGCCGCTGGTCGTGATGTTCACGCTCGGCGTCGGCCAGTCGATCGTCTGGGCCTCGGGCATCGCCTTCCTCGGGCTCGGCGTGCCGCCGCCCGCGCCCGAGTGGGGAGCCCTGCTCAACGCCGGCCGTCCCTACGTCACCCAGGCCTGGTGGCTGGAGGTCATGCCCGGCCTCGTGATCGTCCTCTTCTCGCTCTCGCTGACGACCCTCGGTCGCCACATCCAACAACGCCTCGAAGGAGGTATCTCCCGATGACCACGCCGAGTGTCACCCAGCCCGCGGCGGTCGCAGTGCCGCACGACCCCGAGCGCGACCTGCTCCGGGTCGAGAACCTGCGCGTTGCCTTCGGCGAGCCCGGCGCCGAGCAGGAGGTCGTCCACGGCGTCTCCTTCTCGCTGGCGCCGGGCGAGTGCCTGGCGATCGTCGGCGAGTCCGGCTCGGGCAAGAGCGTCAGCGCCCGCACCCTGGTTGGGCTGACCGGCGGGCGCTCGCGGGTGCAGGCCGACCGCCTCGAGCTCGACGGCGAGAGCCTGCTCGAGATGTCCGACCGCCGCTGGCGCTCGATCCGCGGCCGCAAGGTCGGCTTCATCCTCCAGGACGCGCTGGTCTCGCTCGACCAGCTGCGGCCGGTCGGCAAGGAGATCGACGAGGCGCTGCGCCTGCACGACTGGGGCGGCCGCCCCGCGCGTCGGCGGCGGGTGCGCGAGCTGCTCGAGCTGGTCGGCGTGCCGGAGCCCGAGGTGCGGGCCAAGCAGCGGCCCTACGAGCTCTCCGGCGGCCTGCGGCAGCGGGCGCTAATCGCTTCGGCGATCGCGATGGACCCGCAGCTGATCATCGCCGACGAGCCGACGACGGCGCTCGACATGACCGTCCAGGCGCAGGTGCTCGAGCAGCTCGAGGCTGCCAAGCGGCGCGGCAAGGCGCTGATCCTGATCAGCCACGACCTCGCCGTCGTCTCCAAGCTGGCCGACACGGTGGCGGTGATGGCGGGCGGCCAGATCCTCGAGTACGCGCCGGCCGAGCGCCTCTTCGCCCGGCCCGAGCACGCCTACACGCGGGCGCTGATCGAGGCGATCCCCTCCGCCGACTCGCGCGGGCGGCGGCTCTCGCCGGCGCAGCGGCGGGCTCCGCTCGGCGCGGTCGAGCGGCGGCCTGAGAGCGACGGCCCGGTGCTCAGCGCGAGCGAGCTGGTCAAGCGCTTCCGCGGTCCCGACGGGGTCGACCGCACCGTCGTCGACGACGTCTCCTTCAGCCTCGGGCAGGGCGAGACGCTGGGCATCGTCGGCGAGTCGGGCTCGGGCAAGACGACGACGGCGCGGCTGGCGCTGGCGCTGCTCGACCCCGACGGCGGCGAGGTCAGCCTCGCCGGCGAGGCCTGGTCGGGGCTGCCGGAGCGCAGCCGCCGCCAACGGCGACGCGAGATCTCGGTCATCTACCAGGACCCGCTCAGCTCCTTCGACCCGCGCTGGAGCGTCGAGCAGATCCTGCTCGACGCGCTCGGCGAGGAGTACGCCGGCGCTGCGGCGAAGCGAGCGCGCGCGGTCGAGCTGCTGGAGCTGGTCGGGCTCGAGCAGGAGCATCTGAAGCGGCGTCCGCTGCAGCTCTCCGGCGGCCAGCGCCAGCGGGTCGCGATCGCGCGGGCGCTGGCGCCGCAACCGCAGGTGATCGTCTGCGACGAGCCGGTCTCTGCCCTCGACGTCTCGATCCAGGCCCAGGTCCTCGACCTGCTGGCCGACCTGCAGAAGGAGCTCGGCGTCTCCTACCTGTTCATCTCCCACGACCTCGGCGTGATCCACCACATCTCCGACCGCGTGCTCGTCATGTGCGACGGCAAGGTGGTCGAGCAGGGCAGCGCCGACGACGTCCTCGTCCGCCCGCGGCACCCCTACACGCAGAAGCTGGTCGCCTCGCTGCCGGCGCTGGAGCGACCGGCGCCGCCAACCGAGCCGCTGCGGGAGGTGGCGGCATGAGCCGGCGGCTGCGCTTCAACGCGTTCAGCATGAACTGCGTCTCCCACATCCACCACGGCCAGTGGGTGCGGCCCGACACCAGGCAGGTCGAGTACCTCAGCCTCGACCCCTGGGTCGAGCTGGCGCAACTGCTGGAGCGGGGGAAGTTCGACGCGCTCTTCCTCGCCGACGTCGTCGGCACCTACGACAGCTACCGCGGCAGCCGCGACGTCGCCGTTCGGGAGGGACTGCAGATCCCGGTCAACGACCCCTCGCTGCTGATCCCGGCGCTGGCCAGCGTCACCGACGACCTCGGCTTCGCCTTCACCCACTCGGTGCTGCAGGAGCAGCCGTTCAACTTCGCGCGGCGGATCTCGACGCTCGATCACCTGAGCGACGGCCGCGTCGCCTGGAACATCGTGACCTCATATCTGGAGGATGCCGGCCGCAACCTCGGCTTCGGCGGGCTGCCCGCCCACGACGAGCGCTACGCCCGCGCCGAGGAGTACGTCGAGGTGCTCTACAAGCTCTGGGAGGGGAGCTGGGAGGACGACGCCGTCGTCCGCGATCTCGAGCGCGCCGTCCACGCCGACCCGGCGAAGATCCACGACGTCGACCACAGCGGGCCGTTCTACCCCGACGTCCCCGGCCCGCACCTCTCCGAGCCCTCGCCGCAGCGCACGCCGGTGTTGTTCCAGGCCGGCTCCTCCGAGCGCGGGCGGGAGTTCGCCGCCCGCAACGCCGAGGCGATCTTCATCGCCTCGCGCAACCCGCTCGGGGCGCGGACCCAGATCGCTGACACGCGCGAGCGGGCGAAGAGGTTCGGCCGCGAGCCGGGCGACATCCTCTTCTACCAGGGGCTGAGCGCGATCGTCGGCGGCACCGAGGAGGAGGCGCTCGCCAAGCAGCGCGAGATCGACGAGTTCGCCGCCGACGAGGGCTACGCCGCCCACATGGCCGGCAACCTCGGCATCGACCTCGCAGAGGTCGACCTCGACGCTCCGGTCGGCGACCTCGAGACCGCCAACGTGCAGGCGGTCGTCCGCGGTCTGGTCGAGTCGGCGCCCGATAAGGAGTGGCGTTTCGGCGACCTGCTGCGCTACGTCGCCGACCTGCGGGTCGTCGGCACCCCCGAGCAGATCGCCGACGAGCTGCAGGAGTGGGCCGACGCCGGCGTCGACGGGATCAACCTGATGTACCACACGACCCCGGGGTCGTTCGTCGACTTCATCGAGGGCGTCACCCCGGTCCTGCAGGAGCGCGGGCTGGCGCAGCGCGAGTACGTGCCGGGGACGCTGCGCGAGAAGCTCAGCGACGGGCGCGACGGGCCGCTGCTCAACCCGCGCCACCCCGGTGCCGCGGTGCGTCGCGAGCGCCTCGCGGGGGCGGCGGCGTGAGCGTCGCGGCGGCGCCGGCCGCGCGCCGGATCGTCTCTGACGAGGAGGCGATCGCGGCCGCCCGCGAGTACGCGGCGACGATCGCGCCGGGCGCCGCGGAGCGCGACCGCGAGCGTCGCGTCCCGGTCGTCGAGCTCGAGCAACTGGGACAGACTGGGCTGCTGGCGCTCGGGATCCCCGCCGAGCACGGCGGCCCCGGAGCGAGGGTTGAGACGATCGTCGAGGTCTTCCGCACGATCTCGGCCGCCGACCCGGCGATCGGCCAGGTCCCGCAGAACCACTACCAGCTGGTCGACGCGGTGGTCCGCTACGGGGACGCCGCCCAGCGGGAGCTGCTGCTGGGCGAGGTCCTCGCCGGCGCCCGCTTCGGCAACGCGCTGTCCGAGCGCGGCGGCAAGACGCCGATCGATCTGCGCACCGAGCTGCGCGAGGACGGCAACGGCGGTTACCGGCTGAACGGGCGCAAGTACTACTCGACCGGGGCGCTGACCGCGCAGTGGGTGCCGGTGCTCGGCGTCGGCGAGGACGGAGCCTTCGCCTTCGTCTACGTCCCCCGCGACGCCGAGGGGCTCTCCGTCGAGCAGGACTGGACCGCCTTCGGCCAGCGGGCGACGATCAGCGGCACGACCTTGCTCGAGGACGTCGCCGTGCGCCCAGAGTGGGTGATCTGGTTGCCCCAGCGCGAGGTCGCCGACACCTTCTCCTCGTTCGCCCAGATCCTCCACGCGGCGGTCGACGTCGGCATCGCCCGGGGGGCGCTGGAGGACGCGGTGCGGCACCTCGACGAGCACGCCCGGGTCTGGTTCGAAGCTGAGGTCGAGCGGCCTGCCGAGGAGCCCTACGTCGTCGCTCACTTTGGCCGTCTCCAAGTCCGCGTTCGCGCTGCCGAGGCGTTGCTCGCTGACGCCGCCCGGCGCCTCGACCTTGCTGCCGGCGGCGACCCGGAGGCGATCCTCGCCGCCCGGCTCGGCGTCGCCGAGGCGCGCGCCTTCGGCGCCGAGACGGCGCTCCACGTCGCCAGCGAGGCGCTCGACACGCTCGGCGCCTCGGCCGCCGACGAGGGCTACGGGCTCGATCGCCACTGGCGCAACGCCCGCACCCACACCCTGCACGACCCGACCCGCTGGAAGTACGTCCACATCGGCCGCCACCTCGTCGCCGGCATCGACCCGGCGGCGGACAACTTTCTCATCTAGCCCCCCCAGGAAGGACAGCCCGACGATGGCCCGACTCCGCTTCAACGCCTTCAGCATGAACTGCGTCTCCCACATCCACCACGGCCAGTGGGTGCGGCCCGACACGCGCCAGCTCGACTACACCGACCTCGGCGCCTGGATCGAGCTGGCGCAGCTGCTGGAGCGGGGTAAGTTCGACGCGCTCTTCCTCGCCGACGTGGTCGGTACCTACAACAGCTACGGCGGCGACCGCGACGCGGCGGTCGAGGAGGGCCTGCAGATCCCGGTCAACGACCCTTCGCTGCTGATTCCGGCGATGGCTCTGGCGACCGAGAACCTCGGCTTCGCCTTCACCCAGTCGGTGCTGCAGGAGCCGCCGTTCAACTTCGCCCGCCGGCTCTCGACCCTCGACCACATCACCGAGGGGCGAGTCGGCTGGAACATCGTCACCTCCTACCTGCAGGACGCCGGTCGCAACCTCGGCTTCGGTGGCCTGCCCAAACACGAGGACCGCTACCGGCGCGCCGAGGAGTACGTGACCGTGCTCTACAAGCTGCTCGAGGGCAGCTGGGAGGACGACGCCGTCGTCCGCGACGTCGCCCGGCGGGTCTACGCCGACCCGGCGAAGATCCACGACATCGACCACAGCGGCGAGTTCTTCCCCGACGTGCCGGGGCCGCACCTCTCCGAGCCCTCGCCGCAGCGCACCCCAGTTCTCTTCCAGGCTGGTTCCTCGGATTGGGGCCGGGACTTCGCCGCCCGCAACGCCGAGGCGATCTTCATCGTCGCCCGCTCGCCGGAGGCCGCCCGGGTCAACATCGACGACGTCCGGGCCCGCGCCGTGCGCTTCGGCCGCGACCCCGAGGACATCGTCTTCTTCCAGGGCCTCTCGTTCGTCGTCGGCGGTACCGAGGAGGAGGCGCAGGGCAAGATGGCGGAGCTTGAGCAGACCGCCAGCCACCGTGGCTACGCCGCGCACATGGGCGGCGGGATGGGGATCGACCTCAGCGAGATCGACCTCGAGACCCCAATCGGCGAGCTCGACCAGTACAACACCCAGGGGATCGTCCAGGGCCTGATCGACACCGCGCCGGACAAGACCTGGACCTTCGGCGACCTGCTCGCCTACCGCTCGGCGATGACGATCGTCGGCACCCCGGAGCAGATCGCCGACGAGATCGAGCTCTGGGCCGATGCCGGCGTCGGCGGCATCAACGTCCCCTACTTCACGACCCCCGGCTCCTTCGCCGAGTTCATCGACGGCGTCGCCCCGGTGCTGCAGGAGCGCGGGCTGATGCAGCGCGAGTACGCGCCGGGGACGCTGCGCGAGAAGCTTGCCGACGGGCGGGCGCAGGCGCGTCTGGGGGAGACCCATCCGGGTGGCCGGGTGCGTCGCGAGCGCGCCGCGGCGGCAGCCTGAGCGGGACGATGCCGGTCCGCCTGCACTGGTTCCTGCCCACCAACGGCGACTCGCGCACCGACCTCAGCCTCGGCAACGCGGTCGGCGCCGACGGGGCGCGGATCGAGGCATCGACGGCGACCGAGCGCCGCGCCGACGTCGCCTACATGGCGCAGGTAGCGGGCGCTGCGGAGGCGCTCGGCTTCGAGGCGGCGCTGACGCCGACCAGCAGCTGGTGCGAGGACGCCTGGGTGATGACCGCGGCGCTCTCGCAGCTGACCCGCAGCTTCAGGTTCCTCGTCGCCTTCCGCCCCGGGCTGCTCTCGCCGACGCTGGCGGCGCAGGCGGCGGCGACCTTCCAGCGGGTCTCCGGCGACCGCCTCCTGCTCAACGTCGTCGTCGGCGGCGACGCTGTCGAGCAGCGCCGCTACGGCGACGGGGCGAGCAAGGAGGATCGCTACGCCCGCGCCGCCGAGTTCCTCGCGATCGTGCGGCGGTTATGGAGCGGCGAGAGCGTCGACTACGAAGGCGAGTGGTACCGGGTCGAGGACGCGCGGCTGCTCGACCCGCCGGCCTGGCCCGAGATTTACCTCGGCGGCTCCTCGACGGCGGCGCTCGAAGTCGCCGCCTCCCACGCCGACGTCTACCTGACCTGGGGCGAGCCTCCCCAGCAGGTCGCCGAGAAGCTCGACCGCGCCCGCGCCGCCGCCGACCGGGTCGGGCGTGAGCTGCGCTTCGGCATCCGCCTGCACGCGATCAGCCGCAACACCGCGGGAGAGGCTTGGGCGGTTGCCGACCGCCTCCTCGCCGGCCTCTCGCCGGACCAGATCGCGGCCGCCCAGGCGATCCAGCGGGTCTCCGAATCAGAGGGCCAGCGACGGATGCTGGAGCTGCACGGCGGTCGCACCGACGCGCTCGAGGTGGCACCGAACCTCTGGGCCGGGATCGGCCTGGTACGCGGCGGCGCCGGCACCGCCCTGGTCGGCAGCCACGAGGAAGTCGCCGACCGCGTCGCCGAGTACCACGAGCTCGGCATCGACGAGTTCATCCTCTCCGGCTACCCCCACCTCGAGGAGGCCTACCGGGTGGGGGAGGGTCTGATGCCCGTGCTGCGCGAGCGGGGCCTGCTGCAATCGCGTGGCGCCATTTT
>DATKLT010000003.1:0-35933 GCA_035542315.1 Solirubrobacterales bacterium
GGCACCCCTCACCAACACTCAAGAGCGGCCCCTGTTGGGGTCGCTCGTTGGGGAGGGGTGCCCCGACCCTCCCCCAAACCCTGATCCCTACTTCTTGGCGATCTCCAGGCGGATCTCTTTGCCTTTCAGCTTCGTTCCGTCGAGGAACTCCACCGTGCGCTCGGCCTGCTCCGGCGACACCTCGACGAAGGAGAAGCGGTGCAGGACGCGGACGTCGTGGACGTCGTCGTCGCTGAGGACGGCGCCCTCGCGCAGCGCCCAACGCAGGTCCTCCTCGCTGATCCCGCTGCGCTCGCCGCGGTTGACGAAGAGCTTGACGGTGTCGGACTTGGCCTCGGCGTCGGCATCGCCGTTGGTGGCCTCGGGCTCGGCGCCGGTCTCGGCCGGCAGCGCCTCCTCGACCCGCTTGCGCCGCTCGCTGCGCTCGCGACGACGCGGTCGCGGCGCGTGCTCGAGCCGCTCCTCGGGGCTCTCCCACTCGCCGATCGAGGTGTGGACGTCGCGCTCGATGCGGCCGATCTCGTCCCGCTGATCGGGTGTGACGAAGGTGATCGCACGGCCCGTTCTGCCGACCCGGCCGGTGCGGCCGATCCGGTGCACGTAGACCTCGGAGGAGTTCGGCACGTCGTAGTTGATGACGTGGGTGACGTGCTCGACGTCGAGCCCGCGAGCGGCAATGTCGGTCGCCACCAGCAGCTTCACGCGGTGGTCCTTGAAGGCGATCATCACCCCGTCGCGGACGCCCTGGCTGAGGTCGCCGTGCAGCGCCTTGACGTCCAGCCCTTTGTCCTTCAGCGTCTTCTCCAGCTTCGAGGCGCCGATCTTGGTCCGGGTGAAGATGATCGCCTGCTCGGGTTCTTCGGTCTTCAGCAACTCGACCAGGCGCGAGGCCTTCTCCTTCGCCGGTACCTCGACGAAGGCCTGGGAGATCTTGTCGACCGTCAGCTGTTTCGGCGTGATTTTGATCGTCACCGGGTCGTACATGTAGCCCTCGGCGAGCTTCTTGATCGGCGGCGGCATCGTCGCCGAGAAGAGCGCCGTCTGGCGCCCGCTCGGGCACATCCGCAGGATCTTCTCGACGTCCTCGATGAAGCCGAGGTCGAGCATCTCGTCGGCCTCGTCGAGCACCACGTAGCGGGCCGCGGTGAGGACCAGCGAGCGCCGCGACATCAGGTCCATCATGCGGCCAACGGTGGCGACGACGACGTGGGCGCCGGAGCGCAGCTGCGACTGCTGAGACCGGATCGGGGCGCCGCCGAAGACGGCGACGACCTCGATCTCGAGGTGCTCGGCATAGGCTCGCAGCGCCTGGGTCACCTGGATGCAGAGCTCCCGCGTCGGGGTGAGGACGATCGCCTGCACCTCGTCGTCGTCGGGATCGAGGTACTGCAGCAGCGGCAGGCCGAAGGCAGCGGTCTTGCCGGTCCCGGTCTGCGCCTGGCCGATCACGTCGTGGCCGGCGAGCAGCTCCGGGATCGCCTGTTCCTGGATCGGCGTCGGGTCCTCGAAGCCGAGCTCGTCGAGGGCCTGCTGGATGTCGGGCGAGAGGCCCAGGTCTTTGAAAGCGGTCATCGGGGAGAGGTGGGGGTGGCCGGAAACGCGCCGGGGCGCCTCCGCATCGCACCGATCCTACGGATACTGTTCCGCCCATGTCGCTGACCGTCGTCGGATCGATCGCTTTCGATGCTGTGAAAACCCCGTTCGGGGAGCGCGAGCGGATGCTCGGCGGCGCCGCCGTGCACTTCTCCCTCGCCGCCAGCTTCTTCACCGAGGTGCGGCCGGTTGGCCCGGTCGGCGAGGACTTCGGCGCCGCCGAGTTCGAGGTGCTCGAGCGACGCGGGATCCTCACCGACGACGTCGAGCGCGTCGCCGGCGGCCGCTCCTTCTTCTGGCGGGGACGCTACGAGTTCGACCTCAACGTCGCCCACACCGAGGACACCCAGCTCGGCGTCTTCGCCGAGTTCGAGCCAAAGCTCTCGCCCGCCTCACAGGCAGCCGACACCCTCTTCCTGGCCAACATCCAGCCTGACCTGCAGCGCCAGGTCCGCGCCCAGTGCGAGGCAGCGAGCTTCTGCGGCCTGGACTCGATGAACCTCTGGATCGAGACCGCGAAGGACTCGCTGCTGGCGGCCGTATCCGAGATCGACTGCCTCGTCCTCAACGACGCCGAGATCCGCCAGCTGACCGGCGAGTCGAACGTCGCCCGCGCCGCCCGCGCGGTGATGGCGATGGGACCGCGCGCGGTCGTCGTCAAGCAGGGCGAGTACGGCGCGGCACTGTTCACCGAGGAGGGCTTCTTCGCCCTGCCGGGCTTCCCGCTCGAGGACGTGCGCGACCCGACCGGCGCCGGCGACAGCTTTGCCGGCGGCTTCTTCGGCTATCTCGACGGCCACGGCGGCGAGCTCGACGACGCCAGCCTGCGGCGGGCGATGGGCTACGGCACCGTGCTCGCCTCCTTCAACGTCGAAGAGTTCGGCACCGAGCGGGTCAGCCGCCTCGAGCGCGAGGAGATCGAGGAGCGCTTCGAGACGCTGCGGGCGATGACCCAGTTCGACAGCGTGCGACACCAAATTCGGTAACAAAGCTTAGGCAGGCAAACTGCGATACTTCGCTCTCCCCAGCAAGAGCTTCGAAGGAGAGCGATGGCCACCGAGCAGCAGACCCAGGAAGCGACCCCGGAGGCCGCCAGCGCCGGCAAATCGGAGTCGCTGACGGTTACCGACAACCGCACCGGCAAGACCTACGAGCTGCCGATCGAAGACGGCACGGTCCGCTCGATGGACCTGCGCCAGATCAAGGTCGACCCCGACGAATTCGGCATGCTGGCTTACGACCCGGCCTTCACCAACACCGCGTCCTGTCGCTCGTCGGTCACCTACATCGACGGCGACGCCGGCATCCTCGAACACCGCGGCTACTCGATCGCCCAGCTCTGCGAGAACTCGACCTTCCTCGAGGTCGCCTACCTGCTGATCTTCGGCGAGCTGCCGACCGGCCCCCAGCTCGACCGCTGGACCTTCGACATCACGCACCACACCTTCGTCCACGAGGACCTCAAGCACCTCTTCGAGGGCTTCCGCTACGACGCCCACCCGATGGGCATGCTGCTCTCCGGCGTCGGTGCGCTCTCGACCTTCTACCCGGACGCGAAGCAGATCGACGACCCCGAAGAGCGCTACATGGCGGCGGTGCGGCTGATCGCCAAGGTGCCGACCCTGGCCGCCTTCTCCTACCGCCACAACATGGGCTTCCCCTACGCCTACCCGGACAACGAGCTGAACTACGCCGAGAACTTCCTCTCGATGATGTTCAAGAAAACCGAAGCTCGCCACATCCCCAAGGAGGCGCTCTCCAAGGTCCTCGACGTCCTCTTCATCCTCCACGCCGACCACGAACAGAACTGCTCTACCAACGCCGTCCGTGGCGTCGGCTCCTCCGGGGTCGACCCCTACTCGGCCGTTGCGGCCGGGGTCGCGGCCCTCTACGGGCCGCTGCACGGCGGCGCCAACGAGGCGGTGCTGAAAATGCTGCGGCGGATCGGCTCGCCGGACGAGATCCCGGACTTCCTCGAGCGGGTCAAGCAGCGCGAGGAGAAACTGATGGGCTTCGGCCACCGCGTCTACAAGAACTACGACCCGCGGGCGCGGATCATCCAGCAGCACATCGACGAGGTGTTCGAGGCGACCGAGTACAACCCGCTGGTCGAGATCGCCCGTGAGCTGGAGAAACGCGCCCTCGACGACGATTACTTCACCTCACGCAAGCTCTACCCGAACGTCGACTTCTACTCGGGGATCATCTACGAGGCGATGGAGATCCCCACCAACATGTTCACGGTCCTCTTCACGATCCCCCGCACCGCCGGCTGGGTCGCGCAGTGGATGGAGATGCAGGAAGACCCGGAGACCAAAATCGCCCGCCCGCGGCAGATCTACACCGGCGCCCGCGACCTCACCTACACGCCGGTCGCCGAGCGCGAGGGGCCCGAGAAAATCGTCGGCCCGCCCGCGCGGCGCCCGAAACGCCCGCGGCGCGGCGCATGAGGAGCGGCGGACCTCGAAAGGCGCGGGGCCTGTCACCGCAGGGGACCCCCCACACCCTGCGGTAGCTAAAGCTTCCTCGGGTGTGGGCCCCCCTACGGTGCCACCCACGCCTTTCGAGGTCCGCCGCTCGATACCCATCACTTAGGGTTGGGGGCGTGGCTCGTCCGAAGTGGAAGCTGACTGTGCGGGATGGTTCTGAGGTGACGCATGAGGCGTTCGACGACCTCGACCTGGCCGTTGCCGCGATGCGGGAGCGGGCGCTGGCGATTCGCACCGAGGGGCCGGCGAAACCGGTGCGGTCGCTGCGCGACTACTCGCCCGGCGATCAGGTGAGGGCGCGGTTGCAGCTGAGCGGGCGCGGCTTCCTGCGCAGGCCGACCGCCGGCATCGACGTCCGCGGCGACGGAACCTTCATGCCCTTCCGCGGCGGCGTCGGCCGGGTCGAGCTCGACCCCAGCCACCACGAGACGCCGTTCGACCTGGTGCGCGAAACTCTCGGGCCGGAGAAGTGATGAGCCCCGACTCGAAGACCGACATCCCGAAGGGCAGCTACGCCGCCGGCGAGCGGGTGAAGCTGCCGGCCGGCGCCGAGCCGCCCTTCACCGTCTTCATCAACGGGGTCGAGCAGAGCGAGGGCGCCGACTACTCGATCGCCGGCGGCGAGATCGTCTTCACCCGCCCGATCGTCAAGGAGAAGATCGGCACCAGCCGCTGGCTGGCGATGTACCTCGGGCTCTGGGGCACCTACCGCAAGAACGAGAACGTCGACGTCCAGTTCACCCGCAAGGGCAAGGTCGAGCTCGTCTCCGAACTACCGATCGTCCCCTACGAGGAGGGCGAGGGCCCCGAAGGCGGCGGCGCGTGAACATCGGCTTCGTCCTCCTCTCCGACCACAGCGAGGCGGTCAACGGCAAGCTCTACCTGACCGGCGGCGGCTGGAACGTCCTCCGCCTGCCCCAGCTCCCCCACGAGTGGTCCTTCCACATCGGCCTCGGCATCGACGTCGCCTGGCACGAGACCAACAGCCCCCACGAGCTGGTGGTCACGATCCAGGACCCCGACGGCGGCGAGCTCGGCGAGGGCCTCACCGCCAACTTCGAGACCGGCCGCCCCCCCGGCATGCCCCAGGGCCAGGAGCAGCGCCTGGTGATGTCGATCGCCGCCACCGCCACCTTCTCCACCGCCGGCCCCCACGCCGCCGTCGTCGTCGTCAACGGCGAGGAGCTGGGCCGCAGCCGCTTCTACCTGATGGAGGGCGGCGTCGAGGAGCCCGAGCTGGGCTGACCTCTACAGCGCTACTTGAAGACGTAGAGCAGGAGGAAGGCGATGATGGCGTAGGCGGCGCCGGCCGCCTGGATGCCGCGGTCGCCGGCGACGATCTGGGCCATCGAGCGGTCGTCGGAGCGGTCGTAGATCAGGTAGAGGTAGCGGAAGATGCCGTAGACGACGGGCGGGATGGTGAGCATCATCTGACTGCCGATCAGCGGCGAGTTGACGGTGTAGATCGCGTAGCTGATCACGGTGCCGGTGGTGACCAGGGAGACCATCTGGTCGAGGAAGGGGAGCGAGTAGTGCTCGAGCACGGGCCGGGTCGAGGTCCCCTCGTGCAACTCGGAGACCGCCTCCTGGCGGCGCTTGGTGAAGCCGAGGAAGGCGGCGAGCATGCCGGTGCAGAGGATCAGCCACTCCGAGGCGTGGGCTTCGACGGCGCTGGCGCCAGCGGCGACGCGGAGGATGAAGAGCCCCGCCAGCGTCATCACGTCGATGATCACGACCTGCTTGAGGCCGAGGCTGTAGGCCATCTGGGCGACGCCGTAGCCGACCACCATCAGGCCGACCTGCCAGTTGACGACGAAGCCGATCGCGATCGCGATCAGCGCCAGAACAGGCGCGATCGCTTTCGCGGTCGACTCCGAGAGCTCGCGTGCGGCGAGCGGCCGGAACTTCTTCTTCGGGTGCTTGCGGTCGAGCTCGACGTCGATCAGGTCATTGACGAAGTAGCCGGCGCTGGAGATCAGGCAGAAGGCGACGAAGGTGACGAAGGAGAGGAAGACGTCGTGAGGCTGGTTGAACTTGCCGGAGAAGAGCAGGCCGGCGAAGACGAAGACGTTTTTGATCCACTCCTTCGGCCGCCCGGTCTTGATCGCCGCGCGCAGCGGCGAGCGCCGGGGGACGACGGGCTCGTCGGCCGGCGACTGCTGCTCGGGCTCAGCCGGCACGGTCGGTTGTTCGGAGGTGATCGTTTCCATCGCGGCAACCCCGCCACGGCATGCGCCAAGCGCTCCCGTGCGGGATATCGAGTCGCGAAAGGGTAGCGCCGCCCGCCGTCGCGCCCCCGTCTCGAGGCCGCACTGGGCGATGTTGAGCTTTGCCGCTCATAGCGCGGGAAAGCTCAACATCACTGGGCGGGGTCGATGAGGACGCCGGGGTTGAGGATGGCCGCGGGGTCGAGCTCGGCCTTGGCGGCGCGGAGGGCGGCGGCGAAGAGAGCGGGGCGCTGCTGGTCATACCAAGGGCGGTGATCTCGGCCGACGGCGTGGTGATGGGTGATCGTGGCCCCGGCGTCGATCAGCGCCTCGGAGACGGCGGCCTTGACCTCGTCCCACTGCTCGACCTCGCCGCCGCGGACCGCGGGGGCGAGCACCGTGAAGTAGGGCGCGGCGCCATCCGGGTAGACGTGGGTGAAGCGGCAGCTGACTCGCGGCGCACCGGGTCCCTCGGCCGGGCAACCAGTCGCCTCGGCGGTCGCCCTGCGGGCGGTCTCCATCGCCGTCACGTGCATCTCCTCCAACCGGTCCCAGGTGATCGCCGTCTCGAACGTCTCCGACAGCACGCCGCAGGCAACAAAGGTGTCGCGAAGGTACGGAGCAAGCAAGAAAGCGCCCCGCCAGGTCTCAACCGCTCCATCCCCCTCGCCGCCGCCGGCACCCCCTCCTCCCTCACCCGCATCTGTTCGTCCCGTCGAGCGCACGTCGCCGGGAGTGCCGCCGTGCTCACGGGCGATCGCAACGGCCGCGGCGAGCGCGTCGTCCACCGGGGCCCGGGCCGACTCGAAGCCGAGGATCAGCAGGTGAGAGCTGCCGTCGCCGGCGCCGGTCAGCTCGGCCTCGGCGTTTTCGAGCAAACGGCAGTTGGCGGGGTACAGCCCGGACTGCGCGATCGCCCGCACCGGCCGGGCCGCCGCGTAGAAGTCGTCGAAGCCGACCGCGACCGACGCCTTGAACTGGGGGCGCGGCCGCACCCGCAGCCAGGCCTCCGAGATCACCCCGAGGATCCCCTCGGAGCCGAGCAGCAGCCGATCGGGCGACGGCCCTGCCCCGGACGCGGGCAGCCGCCGGCTGCGCCACTCGCCGCGCGGCGTCACCGCCCGCACCGACTCGACCAGGTCGTCGACGTGAGTCTCCAGGGTCGCGAAGTGGCCGCCGGCGCGGGTCGCGATCCAGCCGCCGAGCGTCGCGTACTCGAAGGACTGCGGGAAGTGGCGCAGGGTGAGCCCGTGCTCGCGCAGCTGCTGCTCCAGCCGCGGTCCCGTCGCGCCGGCCTGGATCCGCGCCGCCAGCGAGACCGGATCGACCTCGAGCACCCGGTCCAGCCGCCGCAGGTCGAGCGTCACCACCGGCCGCTCGCCGAGCCGCGGCTCGACCCCGCCGACGACGCTGGTGCCGCCGCCGAACGGCACCACCGCGGCCCCCTCGGCCTCGGCCCAACTCAAGACGGTCTCGATCTCCGACTCGTCGCGGGGGAAGGCGACGAGGTCGGGCGGGTTCGCGAACTCGCCGCGGAAGCCCCGGACGACGTCGCGGTAGGCCTTGCCGAGCGCGCGCGAGACGCGCTCGTAACGGTCGTCGGAGAAGAGGTCGCCGAGCCCACTCGGCCGCTTCAGCCGCGGCGCCCGCAGCTCGACGTCCTCCAGCGCCATCGGCTTCTCGACCTCACCGCCGAAACCGAACCGCTCCCGAATCCCTTCCCCAGCCTCCCGAAGCTGCGTCGCCGTCGGCGCCTGGTCCTCATACCCCCACCCCCAGTGCTTCAGCCGACGCTCCACGCGGGCAACCTTAGAGACGCGGTCTGGCCAAGCAGTTCAAGGACGCAGGGAGCGCCGTGTGCTCTGCACACAAGCGACCGAGGACGCCGAAATGCGCCGGCCAGAGCGCGTCTCTACCAGTGGACGCCTTTCATGAGATGCGCAAAGGCCACGGCCTCGGTCGACGGCGGCTTGTCGCGCGCCTCGTCGCCTTTCCCCTTCGCCGCCTGCGAGTCGGGGAACAGCTTGTAGGCGGTGTTGAGGATCGAGTCGCTCGCCTTCGGCGCCACCGCGTAGAGCAGCTCGCCGAAGTTGCCGAGTTTGGTCGCCACCTTCTTCGGCTTGTTGACCATCGCCTTGGCGATCATCTCCGCCGCCTCCTCGGGCGTGATCGCCGGGAACATGTCGTACATCCGCGTCGGCGCGATCATCGGCGTCCGCACCAGCGGCATGTTGATCGTCGTGATGTGAACCTTGTCGTCCTTCACCTCGGAGGCAATCACCCGGCTGAAGGCGTCGAGCGCCGCCTTCGAGGCGACGTAGGCGGAGAAGCGCGGCGGGTTGGTCTGCGTCCCGATCGAGCTGATGTTGATGATCTGCCCCTGCTTGCGCGCCCGCATCGAGGGCAGCAGCGAGAGAATCAGCCGCAGGGCGCCGAGGTAGTTGAGCTGGATCGTGCGCTCGAAGTCGTGGAAGCGGTCATAGGAGAGGGCGACCGAGCGGCGGATCGAGCGTCCCGCGTTGTTGACGAGGATGTCGACGTGCCCGTGGTAGGCGAGGACCTCCTCGGCCATCCGCGCCACGTCGTCGATGTCGGAGAGGTCGCACTGGTGGATGTGAGCGGTGCCGCCGGCGGCGAGGATCTCGGCCTTGGTCTCCTCGAGCTTGTCGATGGAACGGGCGACGAGGAGGACCGTGGCGCCGGCGTCGGCGACCTTGACCGCGGTCGCTTTGCCGATCCCCGACGAGGCGCCGGTGATGAGGATGATCTTGCCGCGCACCGCACCGGCCAGCGAGCGGTCCTTGAACAGGTCGGGGTCGAGGTTGCGCTCCCAGTAATCCCAGACCCGCGAGGCGTAGCCCTCCAGCGGCGGCACCTCGATCCCGGACCCCTCCAGCGCCGCCAGCGCCTCGCTGCAGTCGAAATGGGTCGGATAGTCGACGTAGGTCAGCACCGAGGCCGGCAGACCGAGCTGGTCGAGCACCCGCTTCGTCGCCATCTTGGCCGGCGGCAGCAGCCCGAGCACGCTGCGCAGGGCACCGGTCGCCGGCTCGGTCACGTCGCGCTCGAGCCGGAACGCCATCTGCGGCGCGTCGGCGGCCTTGGCGAAGAGGTTGATCACCTCTCCCGCCCGCTTCGGGTGGGGGTCGGTGAGGTGGAAAGCGCGACCGTCGAGGTCGGGCTGATGCGCGATGTGGTCGATCGCGGCGGCGACGAAGTCGACCGGGACGATGTTGATCTCACCGCCTTCGATCCCGACCGTCGGCAGCCACGAGGGCAGCACCCGCCGCGCCCGCTGCAGCACCTTGAAGAAGTAGTAGGGCCCGTCGATCTTGTCGATCTCCCCGGTGCGCGAGTCGCCGACGACGATCCCGGGGCGGTAGACCCGCCAGGGCCGGCCGTGTTCGCGGACCAGCCGCTCGGACTCGTGCTTGGTGCGGAAATAGGGGTTGGTGTCGAGGCGTTCGGCCTCCTCGAACATGTCCTCGCGCCACTCGCCCTTGTAGAGACCGGCGGCGGCGATCGAGCTGACCTGGTGAAAGCAGCCGGCGTCGAGCGCGCCGGCCAGCTCGAGCGCGTGCCGGGTCCCCTCGACGTTGGCGATCTCCTGCGCCTCGGCGTCAGCGGTGATGTCGTAGATCGCCGCCAGGTGGAAGAAGTGATCGACCTTGCCGCGCATCTCGACCATGTCCTCCTCGGCCACCGCAAGCCCGGGCTGGCTGAGGTCGCCGGCGACGGGGACGATGCGGGCGCCGTCGGCGCCGAAGCCGGTGCGCAGCTCCTCCAGCCGGCCGCGCGACCCGGCGCGGACGAGAGCGTAGATCGTGCCCTCCCGCTGCAGCAGCCGCTGCACGAGGTTCCGGCCGATGAAGCCGGTGGCGCCGGTGACGAAATAACTCACGAGCATCAGGGTATCTCGCCTTCGGAGATTCCTTGCATACCAGGCTCTGTCCAGACGCCCGGTTTCATAGACTTAGGCGAAGAAATGCCAGAGACGGCCACCGTGCAGATAGCCATGCCCGAGATGGGCGAGTCGGTGACCGAGGGCATCGTTCTCGAGTGGCATGTGGCCGAGGGTGACTTCGTCAACGAGGGCGACACGGTCGTCGAGGTCTCCACGGACAAGGTCGACGCCGAGGTGCCGGCTCCTACCAGTGGCGTGATCACCAAGCTGCTGGTGCAGGTCGACGACGAAGTTCCGGTTGGGGCGCCGTTGGCCGAGATGGAAGCTGGGGACGGTGAGGGACAGGGCGCCCGACCCGCGGGTCCTGTCGCCGGTGAGGACGCCTCGTCCTCGCAAGCTGCGGGCGAGACGTCCTCACCCGCGCCACCCGCGGGAGGGGCCGCACAGTCCGCCACCGCCGCCAACGGCGGCTCGGGCAACGGGGCTGACGTGAAAGCTACGCCGGTTGCTCGACGGGTTGCTGCCGCCAATGGCGTTGATTTGAGCTCCGTCAAGGGTTCGGGCGTCGGCGACAAGGTGACCAAGGGGGACGTCCTCGCTGCCGGGGATGGAGCTGGGCAAGGGAACGGAGGCGCTGCGGCTGTCGCCGGCGAGGCGAAGCAGTTGCGGGGGCCGGCGGCGATGCTGGCTAAAGCGATGGACGAGAGCCGGGCGGTGCCTACGGCGACCTCGTTCCGGACGATCGCCGTCGACACGCTCGACGCCAAGCGCAAGGCGATCAATCCGCTGCTCAAGGAGCGCGGGCTGAAGGTTTCCTTCACCCACCTCGTCGCCTGGGCGATCGTGCAGGCGGTCAAAGACTTCCCGGTGATGGTGCGCAGCTTCGAGCAGCGCGACGGCAAGCCCTACGCGATCGAGGACGCCCCGATCAACCTCGGCATCGCCGTCGACGTCGAGCGCAAGGACGGCTCCCACAGCCTGATGGTGCCGGCGATCAAGGGCTCCCAGGACCTCGACTTCGCCGCCTTCCACTCCTACTACGAGGACCTGATCGCGAAGACGCGCGAGAACAAGCTGACCGCCGACGACTTCATCGGCACCAACATCTCGCTGACCAACCCGGGCGGGATCGGGACGATGGCCTCGGTGCCGCGCCTGCTCGCAGGTCAGAGCGCGATCATCGCCACCGGCTCGATCGCCTACCCGCCGGAGTGGCTGCATGCCTCGCCGGAACGGATCAAGCAGCTCGGCGTCTCGAAAGTGATGACGCTGACCTCGACCTACGACCATCGGGTGATCCAGGGCGCCGAGTCGGGCGCCTTCCTGCGCCGGCTCGAGCAGCTGCTGCAGGGCGAGGACGGCTTCTATGAGTCGGTCGCCGCCGACCTCGGCATCGATGCCGCCCCGATCGCGGCCGCCCACCCCGCCGCCGCCTCGGCGCCGCCGCTCAGCGCCGCGCCGCCGAGCGCCGAACCGACCACCGCTCCGGGCGAGGTCGACGAGGAGCTGCTGCAGGCGGTCCAGGCCGCGACCTCGCTGCTCAAGGCCTACCGCACCCACGGCCACCTCGCGGCCCACCTCGACCCGCTTGGCTCCGAGCCGATCGGCGACCCCGCGCTGCAGCCGGAGAACGTCAACCTGACCCCGGAGCTGATGGCGCGGATCCCGGCCTCGATCCTGCGCATCGGCGTCCCCGGCGAAACCCTGCTCGAGGCGCTGCCGCGGATGCGCACCGCCTACTGCGGCACGATCGGCTACCAGGTCGAGCACCTCGCCTCCCATGAGCAGCGGATCTGGCTGCGGGAAATGATCGAGACCGGCGCCCACCGCCAGCCGCTCACCGACGACGAGAAACACCGCCTGCTGCACCGCCTGATCGACGTCTTCCAGTTCGAGCGCTTCCTCGAGAAGGCCTACCTGGGCCAGAAGATGTTCTCGATCGAGGGCCTCGACGTGATCGTGCCGATGCTCGACGAGGCGGTCACCCTCGCCCACCGCGGCGGCGCCGAGGAGGTCGTCTTCGGCATGGCCCACCGCGGCCGGCTCAGCGTCCTCGCCCACAACATGGGCCGTTCGGTGGAATCGATCCTCGCCGAGTTCGAGGGCGGCAAGCAGCTCGCTGCAGTCAAGGCCGTTGCCGCGATCCCGCACGGCGGCACCGGCGACGTCAAGTACCACTACGGCCACCGCGGGGTGTACGAGACCTCGGCCGGAGAGCAGATATCGGTCCGCCTCTATCCCAACCCCAGCCACCTCGAGTTCGTCGACCCGGTCGTCGAGGGCGGCACCCGCTACCTGCAGTCGACCTTCGACGGCGCCCAGATCGGCCACGACCCCAAGCGCGCGGTGCCGGTCCTGCTGCACGGCGACGCGGCCTTCCCCGCCCAGGGCGTCGTCGCCGAGACCTTCAACCTGCAGGGCCTCAGGGGCTACACGACCGGCGGCACGATCCACCTGATCCAAAACAACCAGGTCGGCTTCACCACCGATCCGGAAGACTCGCGCTCGACCCCCTACGCGGCCGACATGGCCAAGGGCTTCAACGTGCCGATCGTCCACGTCAACGCCGACGACGTCGAGGCCTGTACAGCGGCGATCCGGCTGGCGATGGCCTACCGCGAGCGCTGGGGCCGCGACGTCGTCATCGACGTGATCGGCTACCGCCGCTTCGGCCACAACGAGACCGACGAGCCCGCCTACACCCAGCCGGCGATGGCCGCCGCGATCAAGTCCCACAAACCGGTCTCGGAGATCTACGCCGAGAAGCTGGTCGGCGAGGGCGTGGTCAACGCCGAGCAGGTCGAGCAGGAGGCGACGGTCCGCCAGGAGGAGATGTCGGCGGCGCTGAAGGGCCTGCGCGAGAAGATGGAGGCGGGCGAATACGAGGACCCGACCGTGACCGGGTCCAACACCAGCACCGGCGAACTGCTCGACCGAACGGCGAGCCCACCGGTCGACACGCGCGTCCCGGCGGAGAAGCTGCGAACGCTGAACGAGGAGCTGCTGCGCACGCCGGAAGGCTTCAACGTCCACCGCAAGCTGCGCCGCCCGCTCGGCAAACGCGTCGACGCACTCGAGCAGGGCGGAATCGACTTCGGCCAGGCCGAGGCGCTCGCCTTCAGCTCGCTGCTGACCGAGGGAGTCCATATCCGCCTCACCGGCCAGGACACCGAGCGCGGCACCTTCTCCCACCGCCACCTCGTCCTCCACGACGAGAACACCGGGCTCGAGTACACGCCGATCCAGAACCTGCCCGACGCCACTGCCCCGTTCGAGCTCCACAACAGCCCGCTCTCGGAGATCGCCTGCCTCGGCTTCGAGTACGGCTACTCGGCGGCGACGCCCAACGCGCTCGTCCTCTGGGAGGCCCAGTTCGGCGACTTCGCCAACGCCGCCCAGGTGATCATCGACAGCTTCATCGTCTCCGGCGAGGCGAAGTGGGGACAGACCAGCCGCCTCACCCTACTCCTCCCCCACGGCTACGAGGGCTCGGGCCCCGAGCACTCCAGCGCCCGGATCGAGCGCTTCCTCGCGCTCGGCGCCGAGGGCAACATCCGCATCGCCAACCCGACCACCGCCGCCCAGTACTTCCACCTGCTGCGCCGTCAGGCGCTGATCCGCAAGCCGCGACCGCTGATCGTCTTCACCCCGAAGGGGCTGCTGCGCCTCGACCGCGCCAGCGCCAGCCTCGAGCAACTGACCGACGGCGAGCTGCAGTTCATCCTCGACGACCCGAAGGCGGTGGAGCGGCGCGAGAAGGTCGAGCGCCTCGTCCTCTGCACCGGCAAGGTGTACTACGACATCGACGCCTCCGATCGCCGCGAGGCGGCCGAGAACGTCGCCATCGCTCGGGTCGAGGTCCTCTACCCGTTCGCCAAGGAGCAGCTCGAGGAAGTGATCGGCCGCTATCCCAACCTGAAGGAGATCGCCTGGGTCCAGGAGGAGCCGCGCAACATGGGCGCCTGGAAGGTGATGTCCCGCCGCTTCCCCGCCGTCCTCCCCGAGGGCATCGACCTCACCTACATCGGCCGCCCCGGCCGCGCCAGCCCCGGCGAGGGTTACTCCGGCGCCCACGCGCTCGAGCAGGAGCGCATCGTGCTGACCGCACTCACCCCCGGCACCTGAGCCGGGGATGGCGCGCCCGTTCGAGAAACCGGTACCTGGAAACCTGTTTGTCTGGGTGAAGCGGTTCTCCTGGATCGAGCTGGCGATCTTCAGCGCCCTGATCGCGTTCTGGCTGCTGCCCGGCTTCGAAACCGAGACGATGGTGTTCGGTTGGGCGCACGGGCTCGGGTTCGTCGCCCTCTGCGTCGTGATCTGGATCGCCTGTGTCAAGCACGAGGCGCCTTACACCCTGCTCGCCGCGACCCTTACCCCGGTTGGCCCGGTCGGCAGTGTGATCGGAATCGAACTGATCGAGCGCAAGGGGTGGGGAATCGCCGACCCCGAGGAAACCGCTCCAGAATCGGGTCTAAACGGGTTGTAAACCGTTTGACTCGCCTTGACCGGACGAGTCCCAGCCTGTATAGCTAACTGAGACTGTTCCTTCTGGGCAGTCCCGTCCAGGGGAACGGCCGGCGTCGGCATCCCTCCCTGGCTACCGACGCACAGGTGCAGTGAGGGTCGCGCGGACCCCCCTGCCTCCCGCGGCCCCGCTGCGCCTACTCTTTGAGCTTGCGCAGCACCGTCTGCAAGATACCGCCGTTTATAAAGTAGGAAACCTCGTTCGGGGTGTCGAGCCGCACCGTCGCGGTGAACTCCACGCTCGAGCCATCGTCGCCAGTTGCAGTGACGGTCACGGTTTTCGCCTCACCGTTCTCGAGCTCGCCCACGTCGTACGTCTCCTCGCCGCTGAGCCCGAGCGACTCGGCGCTCTCGCCGGCAGCGAACTGCAACGGCAGCACCCCCATCCCGATCAGGTTGGAACGGTGGATCCGCTCGAAGCTCTCGGCGATCACCGCCCGCACCCCAAGCAGTTTCGTCCCCTTCGCCGCCCAGTCGCGCGAGGATCCGGAGCCGTACTCCTTGCCGGCGAGCACGACCAGCGGCACGCCGTCGGAGGCGTACTGCATCGCCGCCTCGTAGATCGTCGTCTCCTCGCCGTCGGGGAAATGCCGGGTGAAGCCGCCGGCTTTGTCGACGAGCTGGTTGCGGAGGCGGATGTTGGCGAAGGTGCCGCGGATCATCACCTCGTGGTTGCCGCGGCGGGCGCCGTAGGAGTTGAAGTCACCCGGTTCGACCCCCTGCTCGATCAGCCAGCGACCGGCGGGACTTTCTTTTTTGATCGCCCCGGCGGGGGAGATGTGGTCGGTGGTGATCGAGTCGCCGAGCTTGGCCAGCGCCCGGGCGGCGGCAATCGGCTCGACCCCGGGCGGGTCAGCCGGGATGTCCTTGAAGAAGCTCGGCTGCCGCACGTAGGTCGAGTCGGGCCAGGTGTAGCGGTCGCCGGCCGGGACCTCGACCGCGTTCCAGGCGTCGTCGCCGGCGAAGACGCCGGCGTAGTTGCGCTCGAACATCTCGGCCGCGACCGAGTTGCCGACGACCTGCTTGATTTCCTCCGCGTCGGGCCAGACGTCGCGCAGGTAGACAGGCTCGCCGTCGGAGCCCTCGCCGAGCGGCTCGCTGGCGAGGTCGATGTCCATCCGGCCGGCGAGCGCGTAGGCGACGACCAGCGGCGGGCTGGCCAGGTAGTTGGCCTTGACGTCCTGGTTGATCCGGCCCTCGAAGTTGCGGTTGCCGGAGAGGACCGCGCAGACGGCTAGGTCCTTCTCGCCGATCGCCGCCGAGATCTCCTCTGCCAGCGGGCCCGAGTTGCCGATGCAGGTCGTGCAGCCGTAGCCGACCAGGTTGAACTGCAGGGCGTCGAGGTACTCGGTGAGGCCGGCACGCTCGAGGTAGTCGGTGACGACGGTCGATCCCGGTGCCAGCGAGGTCTTCACCCACGGCTTGCGACCGAGCCCGCGCTGCACCGCGTTGCGGGCGAGCAGGCCGGCGCCGATCATCACGCTCGGGTTGGAGGTGTTGGTGCAGCTGGTGATCGCGGCGATCACGACGTGGCCGTGGTCGAGCTCGAACCGCTCGCCACCCTCGACCATGGTGACCGTGATCGCGTCATCGGTCAGCTGTTTTTCGGCGGTCGCGACCGGGGCGCCGGTGACCGCCGGGCGCGGCTTGCCGCTCTCTTCGTCGTGGTCCTCGGCGGGGGGGTCGGAGGCCGGGAAGGACTCGGCGCCGGCCTCGTCGATGCCGTTGCCCATCTGCTCGGCGGCCTCGGGGTCGAACTCGCCCATCGCCTCGAGGAAGGCCTCCTTTGCCTCGGCCAGCGGCACCCGGTCCTGGGGCCGTTTCGGGCCGGCGATGCTCGGTTCGACGTCGCCGAGGTCGAGCTCCAGCAGGTCGGAGAAGACCGGGTCGGGGGTCGACTCGTCGTGGAACATGCCCTGCTCGCGGGCGTAGGCGTCGACCAGCTCGATCGTCTCCGTCGGCCGCCCGGTCAGGTCCATGTAGCGCAGCGTCTCGGCGTCGATCGGGAAGATCGCGCAGGTCGAGCCGAACTCCGGCGACATGTTGCCGAGCGTCGCCCGGTCGGCGAGCCCCAGCGTCGGCAGCCCCGGCCCGAAGAACTCGACGAACTTGGAGACGACGCCGCGCTCGCGCAGCATCTCGGTCACGGTGAGGACGAGGTCGGTCGCCGTCGCCCCCTCGGGCAGCTCGCCATCGAGCTTGAAGCCGACCACCTGCGGCAGCAGCATCGAGATCGGCTGGCCCAGCATCGCCGCCTCGGCCTCGATCCCGCCGACGCCCCAGCCGAGCACGCCGAGCCCGTTGACCATCGTCGTGTGCGAGTCGGTGCCGACCAGGGTGTCGGGGTAGGCCTGGAGGACGCCGCCGTTCTCGCGGCTGTAGACGACCTGGGCGAGGTACTCGAGGTTGACCTGGTGGCAGATGCCGGTCGCCGGCGGCACGACGCGGAAGTTGGCGAACGAGCCCTGGCCCCATTTGAGGAACGAGTAGCGCTCGAGGTTGCGCTCGAAGTCGCGCTCGGCGTTGAGGGCGAAGGCGCGCTCGTTGCCGAAGGCGTCGACCTGGACCGAGTGGTCGATGACGAGGTCGACGTCGACCAGCGGGTTGATCGCGGTCGGGTCGCCGCCGATCTCCTCCATCGCGTCGCGCATAGCCGCCAGGTCGACGACGGCGGGGACGCCGGTGAAGTCCTGCATCAGGACTCGGGCCGGTTGAAATGGGATCTCGACGCTGGGCTCGGCGGCGGCGTCCCAGCCGGCGATCGCCTCGACGTCGGCGGCGCTGACCGAGACCCCGTCCTCGAGCCGCAGCACGTTCTCGAGCAGGACCTTGACCGAGTAGGGCAGGCGGGCGACGTCGAAGCGCTCCTGCAGGGCATCGAGGCGGAAGACCTCGTACTCGCGCCCGCTCACCGCGAGGGTCGAACAGGCGCCAAACGAATCGCTGCTCATCTGTGGGGGGTTCCTTCCAAGTGTGGGTGGATGGGTGGGGCTATCTCTTGTCCTTTGCGTTCTCCGCGTGGCCGGCGGCAATCGCTTCGGAAGCCTTCTGACCGGCGGCGCCGCTCTGGGCGCGGACGGCGATGCTGGGGCTGACCAGACTGAAATGGGCGGCGACGCGATCGATCAGCGGCGCAACGACGATCTCTACCCGGTTGTGCTCGACCGCCTTGACGACGGCGGCGGCGACGTCGGCCGAGGTCGCGGTGCCAAGGCCCGGCGGGACCTTGGCTCCGGAGTCGGCGAACATGCCGGCGTCGCGGATGAAGCCGGGCGAGACGAGCGAGACGCCGACGCCCTTGGGGCCGACGTCGGTGCGCAGGGCGAGGGCGAAGCCGCGCAGGCCGAACTTGGTCGCGTTGTAGATCGAGGTGCGGGGGCTGGCCGCCTTGCCTGCCAGCGAGGAGACGAAGACGAGATGGCCGTTGCCGCGCTCGACCATCGCCGGGTAGAGGGCGCGAGCGAGCAGCATCGGCGCCTCGAGGTTGACCCGCAGCGCCCGGCTCACCTCCTCGGCGCTGAACTCGGTGAGCCAGCCAGCCCCCGGCAACCCGGCGTTGGCCACGAGCAGGTCGACCTCGCCTGCCTCGGCGGCGAGCCGCTCGGCGGCGCCCTCCTGCGCCAGGTCGGCGGGCAGCGCCCGGTGCCCCTCTCCCGGCAGCTCGGCGGCGAGCTGCTCGAGCTGCTCGGCCTTGCGGGAGCTGAGCAGGAGCGTCGCGCCCCGGTCGGCCAGTGCCTTGCCGATCGCCCGCCCGAGGCCGCCAGTGGCGCCCGTCAGCAGAGCAGTGCGACCCGCAAGTTGCATACCAGTAGCCAAGCTACCAGGGGGGCTGCCGACACAAGCTCCAGGCCGAGAAAGCCGGTTTGGAGGAATTGTGTGCTTTTCGTGAGCAAATCGCCCGGCGATCGTCTACACTGCCGCGAGTTCGTTGAACCGAAACGCCGAGTCCCTGCATCTCGGAGATGCGGGGAACGGGGGAACCACGTTTTCGGGGCTAACCCGCCGCCAGGCGGGGGCGCAGGCTCCTTCCGCGCCAGCCCGACAGCTAACCCCGTAGGCCGACAAAGGAGATCGGTTTTGCTGTTCCATAGCTTCAAGTCGAAGGCCGTCGGGGCATTGGTCGTCGTACTGGGCGCGATCGCGCTCGTCGCTCCCGGCACCGCCGCGGCCGACTGCGGCGGCGGTGGCGTCTCCCCCGCCGAAGTCGACGTCTGCACCCCGACCGCGAAAGCGCGGCTGCTCCCCAACGGCATGCTGGTGCCGCCGAAGAGCGCCCCCGCCCGGGTCAAGCAGGTGATCGCCGCGGCCAACCGGATCCGTTCCAAGCCCTACGTCTGGGGCGGCGGTCACGCCCGCTGGTGGGACCGCGGCTACGACTGCTCGGGCTCGGTCTCCTACGCCCTCCACGGCGGCAAATTCCTCGAAAGCCCGCTGCCCTCGGGCCCGATGGAGAAATGGGGCCTGGCCGGCGCCGGCCGCTGGATCACCGTCTGGGCCAACGGCGGCCACGCCTACGCCGAAATCGCCGGCTTCCGCTGGGACACGTCGGGGGACGAAGGCGCCGAAACGGGGCCGCGCTGGCACGAAGAACTGCGCGACAACGTCGGCTTCATCTCGCGGCACCCGCCTGGCTACTAGGCAGGGGTTCTGCGAAGGGGAGGGGTCGAGTACCCCTCTTCACTTGCCTACCTGGCTGAATCGCGATCAGCCTTCCGAGATCGAGCTCTCGGCCAGCGGCACAAAACGTTCAGAGGGGTACCCAACCCCTCCCACCGGAAGCCTCTGTCTCGAGACAGCCGGGCGTCGCAAGATGAGGTCGAGGAGCGGCAAGACGTTCTCCCTGCCCATCTTGGGCTTAAAGCTCCCGAGGGACGAAGCGCGCCGTCCCTTGGGAGCTTGGCGGGTGTGAGGCCGAAGAGGACGGGCTCGCGCTTGGGTGGGGTTTCGCTGGACGCCTTGCCCGGGCCGGAAACGTTTCGTCGGCGGGGATATGGGTGACCCCCTGAACGTTTTGTGCCGCTAGGCGAGAGCGCGTAACTCGGACGGGCGCAGCCGATTCACCTAGGCAGGCAAGTGAAGGGGGTCACCCATGTCGCCGCCAAATGCCTACCTCCCACCCCGGGCAAGAACCCCTTGCTCCATCCCGTCTAATCCTCGCCGTCCTCTTTGTCCTTGCTTTTTGGTCCGGCTGGGATACCTTCACGGCGTCGACTCCACGCCCGACATCCGTCTCGCCAGCCTGACCAAGAAGTACGGTGAGGTGGTTGCGGTTGCGGGGATCGACCTCGAGGTGGAGCGCGGGGAGTTCTTCACGATGCTGGGGCCGTCGGGCTCGGGGAAGACGACGACGCTGCGGATGATCGCGGGGTTCGAGGACCCCAGCTCCGGCACGATCGAGCTTGCCGGTGAAGAGGTCGGCGGCATCCCGCCCTACGACCGCGCGGTCAACACGGTCTTCCAGGACTACGCGCTGTTCCCGCACATGACCGTTGGCCAAAACGTCGAGTACGGGATGAAGGTGGCCAAGGTGGACAAGTCCGAGCGCGGCAAGCGCCGCGACGAAGCGCTGGAGATGGTCCGCCTCCCCGGCTACGCCGACCGCAAGCCGGCCGAGCTCTCCGGCGGCCAGCGCCAGCGAGTGGCGCTGGCGCGAGCGATCGTCAACAAGCCCAAGGTGCTGCTGCTCGACGAGCCGCTCGGCGCCCTCGACCTGAAGCTGCGCGAGCAGATGCAGGTCGAGCTGAAGAGCATCCAGGGCGACGTCGGCATCACCTTCGTCTACGTCACCCAC
Organism: Solirubrobacterales bacterium; assembly: GCA_035542315.1. Lineage (GTDB taxonomy): Bacteria > Actinomycetota > Thermoleophilia > Solirubrobacterales > 70-9 > VAYN01. Next base: position 20,509 of record DATKLT010000003.1, read on the forward strand.
GACCAGGACGAGGCGCTGACGATGAGCGACCGGATCGCGGTCTTCAACGAAGGGCGGATCGAGCAGGTCAGCCCCCCGCGCGAGCTCTACGAGCAGCCGGTGAACGAGTTCGTCGCCGGCTTCGTCGGCGTCTCCAACGTGATCGAGCGCGACGGGCGCAAGCTGACGATCCGGCCCGAGAAGATCGAGCTGCTCGACCCGGCGGCCCCGGCCGCGGGCCTGCAGAGCGAGCGCGGCCGCGTCACCGAGGTCGCCTACGCCGGGATGGTCAGTCGCTACACCGTGGCGCTCGACGCCGGCGGCGAGCTGCAACTGGTTCGGCAAAACGTGGGAGCGGCCTCCTCGGGGGCCGAGCCCGGGCAGGGGGAAGAGGTACTCGTCGGCTGGCGGCCGGAGCACGCGGCCACGGTCGGCGGCAAAACCAAGAAGGAGGAGGTTGCACCATGAGGAGGAGAAAGCAAGCCCATCCAGCGAGGACGGCTTGGCTGGCGGTAGGCGGCCTGGTCGCGTTCATGTTGGCGCTGGCCGCATGTGGCGGCGGGAGCAGCAGCGGAGGTTCCGGCGGAGGCGGTGAAGAACTGCAGAAGCTGGGCAAAGGCGAGGGCTCGCTAAACCTGATCTCCTGGCCCGGCTACGTCGAATCCGGTGGAGGCGAAAGCCCCGACTGGGTGACGCCCTTCGAACAGAAGACCGGCTGCAAAGTCAACGACAAGGAAGCCGGGACCTCCGACGAAATGGTCGAGTTGATGAAAACCGGGCAGTACGACGGCGTTTCGGCCTCCGGCAACGCCAGTGCCCGGCTCTGGGCCGCGCACCTCGTCGCGCCGGTCAACACCAGCCTCGTCCCCAACTACAAGACGGTCTTCGCTGACCTCAAGAACCAGCCCTACAACACCTTCGAAGGCACCCCGTACGGGATCCCGCACGGCCGCGGGGCCAACCTGCTGATGTGGAACTCCAACGGGGTGAAGCCGGCGCCGACCTCCTGGGACGTGACGCTGGATCCCAAAGTCGCCGCCAAGTACAAGGGCAAGATCAGCCAGTACGACGACCCGATGTCGATCGCCGAAGGGGCGGTCTACCTCAAGTTCCACGAACCCTCGCTTGGGATCGAAAACCCCTACGAGCTGAACGAAGAACAGTTCGAAGCGGCGGTCAACCTGCTGAAGGAACAGCAGCCGAACGTCGGCGAATACTGGTCCGAAGCTGCCAAACAGGTCCAGGCCTTCGGCGCCGGCGACAACGAGGTCGGCACCACCTGGCAGTACCAGTACTTCCTGCTCAAGGAAGAAGGGGTGCCGGTCGCGGCGAGCCCCGCGAGCCAGGGCTTCCTGCCGAAGGAGGGCGCGACGGGCTGGTCGGACACCTGGATGATCAGCTCCAAGGCCAAGCACCCCAACTGCATGTACATGTGGATGAACTGGATCATCGAACCGAAAGTCCAGGCCGAAGTGGCGGAATGGTTCGGCGAGGCTCCAGCTCAGGAACTGGCCTGCAAAGAAACCGAAAACCCCAACTTCTGCACCGAATACCACGCCGACAACCCCGCCTTCTGGAAGCGGGTCTACTACTGGGAGACCCCGCTGTCTGAATGCGGCAACGGCGAAAACGACTGCATGGACTACAACGACTGGGTCAAAGCCTGGACCGAAATCAAAGGCTGAGCCCGGCGGTCAGATTCGATGAGCGGTGAAACGGTCGCGGTGAAGAGGTCGGCGGGTCGCAGGCTCGCCGGCCTCTTCTACGGCCGCCCCCGGCTGCAGCTGGGGTCGCTCCTGACCGGGCCGCTGGCCTGGCTGGTCATCCTCTACCTCGGATCGCTCGCGGTCCTGCTGATCACCGCCTTCTGGACCGTCGACCCGCTCAGCGGCGAAGTGATCAAGGGCTGGAGCCTCGAAAACTTCGAATCGATCTTCAACGAACCGGTCTACGGGGAAGTGATCTGGCGGACCGTCCGCACCGCCGTCCTCGTCACCCTCACCGACGCCATCATCGCCTTCCCGATCGCCTTCTACATGGCCAAGGTCGCGAGCCGGCGCGGCAAAGCGCTGCTCGTCGTCGCGATCCTGATGCCGCTCTGGTCGAGCTACCTGGTCAAGGTCCTCTCCTGGCGCACGATGCTCTCCGAAGACGGCGTCATCAACTGGGCGCTGCATCCGCTCGGCCTTCACGGCCCCGGTTACGGCCTCACCGCCGTCTGGCTCGTCCTCTCCTACCTCTGGCTGCCATACATGATCCTCCCGATCTACGCCGGGCTGGAGCGAATCCCGAACTCGCTGATCAGCGCCTCCGAGGACCTCGGCGCCTCCCCCTTCACGACCTTCCGGCGGGTGATCCTGCCGCTCGCCTTCCCGGCCGTCGTCGCCGGCTCGATCTTCACCTTCTCGCTCACGCTCGGGGACTTCATCTCGGTGCGGCTGGTCTCCAACAGCCAGTTCATCGGCACCGTGATCTCCTCCTCGATCACCAACGACCTGCCCTTCGCCGCGGCGCTGGCGCTGGTCCCGATCGTGGTCATGATCGGCTACCTCGGCGTCGCCCGGAAGCTCGGCGCCTTCGAGCACGTCTGATGGGGGCGCGATGAGACTCTCGAGGCGAGCCGAAGCCCTGCTGCGCGTATTCGTCGGCCTCGGCATGGCGTTCATCTACCTGCCGCTGGTGGTGATCGTGATCTACGCCTTCAACTCGAGCAGGATCCTCAAGTGGCCGCCGCCGAGCCTGACCACCGAATGGTTCAGCAAGGCGTTCGAAAGCGAATCGGTGCGCGAAGCGCTGCTCACCTCGGTCGAGGTCGGGCTGGTAGCCACCGCCGTCGCGCTGCTGCTCGGCAGCCTCGCCGCCCTCGCCGTCGGCCGCTTCCGCTTCTTCGGCCGCGAGACGGTCTCCTTCCTGGTCATCCTGCCGATCGCGCTGCCGGGAATCGTCACCGGCGTCGCCCTCTCCAACACCTTCACCCAGGTGCTCGGCGTCAGCCTGGCGCTGTGGACGGTGATCGTCGGCCACGCCACCTTCTGCATCGTCGTCGTCTACAACAACGTCGTCGCCCGCCTGCGGCGCACCACCGGCTCCTTCGAGGAGGCCTCCGCCGACCTCGGCGCCGACCCCTGGCAGACCTTCCGCTTCGTCACCTTCCCGGCAATGAAAACCGCACTCGCCGCCGGCGCCCTGCTCGCCTTCGCCCTCTCCTTCGACGAGATCATCGTCACCACGTTCACGATCGGGGCCGGCGAAGAAACCCTGCCGATCTGGATCTTCCACAACCTCTTCCGGCCCAGGGAGCTGCCGATCGTCGACGCCGTCGCCGTGATCGTGATCCTGATCTCGATCGTCCCCGTCTACCTTGCCCACCGCCTCTCCAGCGAGGAGGGCGGCGTCACCGGCGGCAAAGGCGGCGGCGCAGCCGAGGTCGCCGAGGTGACCGCCGCGCCCTAGAGAAGTGGCGGCGGCTCAGTCGGCGCAGGTTTCGCGGTAGGAGCGCAGCATGGGCACCGTGTCGAAGACCGCTTCCCACTCCGTTTCGGTGAGGTTGCGGCCGGCCATGGCGCAGACGTCGCGCTTCAGCTCTTCCCCGGTCGCGGAGTCGCTGTCGCGGTCCCAGAGGATCGAGTCCCACATCGTGATCGGCTGGCCGAACCCGGCGCTGACCAGACGCGATGCGCCATCCTCCTCTGCGGTGAAGGCGAGCCCCCTCACATAGGTGCGTTGCCGGCCGAGCAGGTGCCCTGGCAGGCAGACGCCCACCAGCTGGCGGGTGGGGACGTCGTAGAGGCAGATGCTGCCGTTCCCGTCGCCGGCGGCGAGCGTCTCGCCGTCGCCGCTGAAGGCGAGGGCCGTGATCGGCTGTGACTGGTAGAGCGTGCTCGCCGTCGGTTCCACCGAGTAGCCGTCGTCGTCGTGGGCCACTTCCCACAGGGCGACCTGCTGATCGCGGCCTCCGGTCGCCAGCAGCGACCCGTCCGGCGAGAAGGCGATCGCTTCGCCGGCCTGGTTTTCGTTGCCGTAGGCGCTTTCGAACGTGATCCCGCGCGGGTGGTACGGATCGCTCACGTCCCAGACCCGCGTCTTGCCGTCCGAGGCGGCGACGGCGAGCAGCGGCGTGCCCGGGGGGCCCAGGGCGACCTGGTAGAAGCGCGCGCCGGGAACCCTGCTCGGGCGCGCCGAGAGGTGCCTGATTCGCCTCGTCCGCGCCGTCCTCGTCACGTCCCAGAGATCGATGACATCGTGACCGCGACGGTGAGCGGTGGAGGCGAGGAGCACCCTGCCCTCCTCTTCGGACATCGCCAGGCTTTCGACCGGCAGCCGCGAGAGGTTGTGGGCCGGGGGACCGAGCTGGCAGGGCCTGCGCGGCATCGTCGCGCAGTCGGGTCCGGTGTCCATCAGGACGAAGGAGTTGCCGCGGCCGAGCGCGAGGAGATTGCGGTGGAAGGCGACGGCGTAGCTCGGACCGGGGATCGTGGTCGAGGGATGGGGCGCCGACGGCGCCGCGGGAAGATCGCCGAGGTCCCAGATCGAGGTTCCGGCGGCGCCGTCGGCGGTCGCGACCCGGTTTCCCGACACCGCCAGAGCCCAGAACCCGGCTTCGGCTTCGAGCCGCGATTCGGCCGGGTCGAGCCCCCCGATCGTCGTCGCCAGCGTGCGACCGGGATCGACGTCCCAGAGCTTCACGAGAGCATCTTCGCCGGTGGTGGCGAGGGTCTCGCCGTCGGGGCTTACCGCCAGGCTCGTCACCGGCGAACGCCCCTCGATCCGGGGCGGCCCGAAGGGCCGTCCCGTACCGACGTCCCAGGTGGTCACGGTCGAGTCGCTGCTGGCGACGGCAAGCGCCTTCCCGCCGTCGGCGAAGGCCAGGCCCAGGGAAGGCCCAGGCGGCCGCAGCTGCAGGAGCCGCCCGGAGGCGTCGCGCACGTCGACCCCCCTGCCGCCGCCGAAAGCAAAGGCCCCGTCGGCGGCAGTTGCGACCGCGGTCGACGGCGCCCTGCCGTAGGTGGCCGGCGCCCCGGGAGCAAAGCCGTCAGCGGCGACGCGCCAGGCGAATCGCCCGATTTCGGTGGCCGCCAGCAGCCTGCTTCCGTCGCTGCTGAAGGCCAGGCCCCAGATGCCGCCGGCAACCGTCCGCTTCCCCAGCAAGACCGGGTTGCGGGGGTCGGAGAGGTCCCAGAGCATCACCTCGTCCTGCTGGCCGCCGACGGCGAGCAGGCTCGGGTCCCTCGGGTCGAAGACCAGGGCACGGTTGGCGCCCGCAACCCCGGGCAACGTGCCCAGGCCGACCAGATGCTCGGGATCGTCGACTCGCCACAGCCTCACCGGCCCGGCGGTGAACCCCGCCGCCAGCAGCCGCCGCCCCGGCGGGCCGGCGATCGCGACTCCGTAGATCGCCTTCCCAGAGAGGACCAGCGGCGGCCCGAGCTGTTCGCCGTGGAGATTCCAGAACCGGATCGTGCCGTCCCCGCCGCCGGAGACGAGCCGCTTAGATTCCGGCCAGAACGCGACGGCATAGCTCGTGCGCGTGTGGCCGACGGCGATCGTCGGCAGGGCCGGGTTCAGTTGCAGCGGGCCGAGGGTCGCGCTGCGCGCCTCGAAGGTCGGCGAGAGCCGGTCCGCTTCGAGCGCCGCCAGCGCGGTCGCGCTCGGTCCGAAGGTGGGCGAGGTCGAGAGCGAGAAGAGCCGTTGTGCGACCTCCACGGACTCGGTCGCCGCTTTGCGCCGATTGGCGACACCGGCCTTGTAGAACGCGAAGACGACAGCGGCGATCACCATCACCGCCACCGCGACGCCGAGCAGCGCCAGCGCGATCCGCTTGCGGCGGCGCTCGCTGGCGGCGCGGCGCTCGGCCTTCTGCGCCTCGCGCAAGGCCTCCTCCTTCTCCTCGCGCTCGCGCCGCAGGCGCTCGTCGCGCTGGCCCTCTTCGACCCGGCCGCGCCATTCGACGATCGGCCGTGCCAGCGCGTCGTGGAAGATCTCGTAGAGCGGTTCGCCGCCGCCGCGCGAGGAGATCGGCCGCAGGATGTGGAGCTTGGGCGAGGAGAGATGGCGCAGCACCGGCTCTAGTTCGACCTTGGCGACTTCGGTCAGGTCGGCGAGGTCCTGGGCACTGAGCGCGATCTTGGTGCCGCCGCTGGTGACGAGGAAATGGAAGATCGCCGCCGCCAGCAGTCGCTGCGCCTGGGTGAGACCGCCGGCGCCGTCGATCGAGTCGTCCATCGCCCGGTCGAGATGGCCGCCGATGATCGTCTGCGCGCCGCCCAGCTCCTCCAGGGTCGCCAGCCGCAGCAGGCGCGAGCCGGCGGCGGTCTCGACCTCCCACAGCCGCCGCATCACCAGCTGCAGGTAGGTCGTCTCGACCCGCGCCACCCCGCCGCCCTCCTCGCCGTTGGCGTCGCGACCGACCTGGGTGAGCACGGCCTCGACCAGCTGCGGCTCGACCGCGAACGGCTCGGCATCAGGGTCGAGCTCGTTGACGTGCGCGATCGGCCCCTCGATCGCCTTGCGCGCCCCGGCGCGGTCGAGGAAGTCGAGATGGAGGAAGTTGCCGTAGACGTTGGCGATCTTGCCGCGGAAGAGGTCGCCGACGTGCGAGTAGGCGTCCTCGCGGATCGAGATCAGGAAGTTGGCCCGCAGGTGCGGGTCGTTGACGCAGCGGGCGACCTGATCGGCGACGCGCTCGCCCTCCTCGGCCTGCTCGGGGTAGAGGAAGTGCTCCTCGAACTGGTCGAGGATCAGCAGCGGCGTCGTGTCGAGCTTCTCGGCGACGGCTCGGATCGCGGCCTCGAGGTCGTCGCCGTCCAGCTCCGGCGTGGCGCCCTCCGGCCAGTACGGCTGGGCCGCCGCGGCGATCGCGTCGACCAGGCTGCGGATCGGCCTGCCGCTCCAGGTGCTGAAGATCACCGGCAGCAGTCGCGGCGCCCCGCGCGCCTGGCGTTCGCGCTCGCCGTGCTGGCGCAGGCTGGCCACCACCCCGGCCCGCAGCACCGAGCTCTTGCCGACACCGCTCTCGGCGTAGAGCAGCGTCAGCCGCGCCGCCCGCAGGTTGCCGATCACCACAGCCGACTCGGACTCGCGGCCGAAGAACCACTCGGCATCCTCCTCGGTGAAGTTGGCGAGGCCGACGTAGGGGTCGTCGACCGGCGCCGACGTGGCGACCGGGCTGGGGCCGGTCAAGGCCCGGCCTTCGTCCTCGCCGCGGCCGCCCGCGCCAGGCTCTCGCCGAGCTCGCCGACGTAGGCCTCGAGCGAGGTCGCGCCGACGTCGACGTCGATCGACTGCCAGAAGCTGCGGTCGAGCGCGGTCGGGTCGCGCTGGATCGCCCAGGAGGTGCCGCGCGGCTTCTGGTGTTCGCCGAAGATTCGTTTGAGGAAGACCCGCAGGCTCCAGTCGTGGATCGAGTGGCCGAGGAAGAGGTAGTGGCTGTAGTCGCGCAGGCTGCTGAGCAGCTCGAAGGGCACGATCGACTCGACGTCGGCGCCGCGCATGTACTCGATGTAGTCGTCCTCGGTGATGACGAAGTTGTCGCGCCAGAGGCCGGGGCCACGACGGCTGTCGACCGCGCCGTGGACCTTCATGATCACCGTCCGTTCGACCCGGGGGGTGATCACGTCGACCGGAAAGCCGGTGTAGCTGTTGGCGTCGGCGATCAGCTGCGGCTCGCCGTCGAAGGGGACGTGGACGAAGCGACCCCGGTTGGGCCCGCGGGCGACGTAGACGGCGAGGTCGAACGGCTCTTCGGCGTCTTCGAAAGCGCGCTCGAGACCGTCGTCGTAGTTGGTGGTGACGATCAACTGATAGCGGTCGGCGAAGCCGAGCTTCGTCATCGTGCTCGGGTAGGCGGCGAGGAAGCGGTGGACGGAGCTCGGCGGGCAGGTGCTGGGCAGCGCCCGCCGCAGGGTCAGGAAGAGGTCGAGTTCGCCGACTTCGAGCAGCACGTTCTGGGAGACCTTGGCCAGCTCCGGGCTGGGCGGGGCGGGGTCGAGCATCGCGGCGAGGAAGGCGGCCAGCTCGCCGCCGTCCGGCGAGTAGCCGGATTCGGGGTCGCGCCAGGGCTCGGTGCGGTCGCTCGAGTTGGCTTCGGGGCCGAGGAAGGGGACGACGAGCGAGTGGCCGTCGAGCAGCGTCCGCACCAGCGCGTCGTAGTGCTCCTGGTCGGGAGGGGGCGCCTCGCTTCTTGCGGTCTCGCCGTCCGGCGTTTCGGGTGGTGGGTCCGGCGCCGGATCTGGCAGAGATGGTGGCGGTGGAGGCGGCGGCGCGGCGGCGATCTCCTCGATCCGCGCGATCAGCGCCTCGACGTCGTCCTCCCAGTGCGGCGGTCGCAGTTCGATCGCCTGCCGGCGCAGGAGCTGGCGCACCGACCCGAGTGATCGCAGCTCGGTCTCGCGCGGCATCGAGGCGCCGAGGATCAGGGCCGGGATCACCTCCCGCACCTGCGAGTCGCGTCGCAGCGCCGCTTCGACCTCGGCCCTGACCTGGTCTTCTTCGGCGCCGCCGGCCCGCTCGGCCATGATCGCCGCCCACTGTGGGCCGATCAGGGCGAGGAAGATGGCGGCGCTGGAGCTGCCCGAGCGGAGCTGGTCCCGCCACTTCGCCCCCGCCTCGAGGCTCGCTTCGTCGAAGAAGACGTTCTCGGCCCCGAACCGCGCCGCCAGCCGGTCATACAGCCGCCCCGCCCACCCCGAGGCGTCGGCCTTCCGATAGCTGATGAAGATCCGGGTAGTCGCGTCGCCCCCCGCGGGCACCGTCCCGTCCACCGCAGAAATCCTCCCGATCGTTTTGGCCAGTCTGACCCAAAAGAGGAACCCGCGTGTCAGCCGGTCACTCGGCGCGCGGTTGAGCTTTGTCGCCTATAGAGAGACAAAGCTCAACCACACTCCAGCCCGGGGAATCTCGCCCTGGCTTAGTGAGGGAGGGGTCGGGTGACCCCCTGAACGTTTTGCGCCGCTAGGCCAGAGCGCGTCACTCGGACGACCGCAACCGATTCACCTAGGTAGGCGAGTGAAGGGGGTCACCCGACCCCTCCCCCGCAACGCTAAAGCGGAATGTTCCCGTGCTTGCGCTTGGGCTGATCGACGCGCTTGGACTGCAGCATCCGCAGCGCTTTGATCAGCTTCGGGCGCGTCTGGCGAGGCTCGATCACGTCGTCGATGTAGCCGCGCTCCGCCGCCGAATACGGGTTGGCGAAGTGGGCTTTGTAGTCGTCGATCAGTTTCTGGCGGCGCTCGTCGGGGGTCGGCGAGGTGGCGATGTCTTTGCGGTAGATGATGTTGACCGCGCCCTCGGGGCCCATCACCGCGACCTCTGCCGTCGGCCAGGCGACGTTGTAGTCGGCCAGCATGTGCTTCGAGTTCATCACGTCGTAGGCGCCGCCGTAGGCCTTGCGGGTGACGACGGTGAGCTTCGGCACCGTCGCCTCGGTGAAGGCGTAGAGCAGCTTGGCGCCGTGGCGGATGATCCCGTTCCACTCCTGGTCGGTGCCCGGCAGGAAGCCCGGCACGTCGGTGAAGGTCAGGATCGGGACGTTGTAGCAATCGCAGGTGCGGACGAACCGAGCCGCCTTCTCGGAGGCCTCGATGTCGAGCACGCCGGCGAGGAAGGCGGGCTGGTTGCCGACAACGCCGACCGGATAGCCGTCGAGGCGGGCGAAGCCGCAGACGATGTTTTTGGCGAAGTGTTCGTGGACCTCGAAGAACTCTTCGTCGTCGACGATGCGGGCGATCACGTGGCGCATGTCGTACGGCTTCGAGGAGTCGTCGGGGACGAGGGTGTCGAGCTCCTCGTCTTCGCGCTCGGGGTCGTCAGAGGGCTCGAAGCGGGGCGGCGCCTCGAGGTTGTTCGAGGGCAAGAAGCCGAGCAGGTAGCGGCAGTCCTCGAGGCAGCTCTCCTCGTCCTCGGAGGCGAAGTGGGCGACGCCCGACTTCGAGTTGTGGCTCATCGCCCCACCGAGCTCCTCGAACTCGACTTCCTCGCCGGTCACCGTTTTGATCACTTCCGGGCCGGTGATGAACATGTGCGAGGTCTCCTTGACCATGAAGATGAAGTCGGTCATCGCCGGCGAGTAGACGGCGCCGCCGGCGCAGGGACCCATGATCAGGCTGATCTGCGGGATCACGCCCGAGCACATCACGTTGCGGACGAAGACGTCACCGTAGGCGCCGAGCGAGACGACCCCCTCCTGGATCCGGGCGCCGCCGGAGTCGTTGATCCCGATCACCGGCGCCCCGACCTGGGCGGCAAGGTCCATCACCTTGCACATCTTCTCCGCCATCACCTCGCCGAGGCTGCCGCCGAAGACGGTGAAGTCCTGGGAGAAGACGAAGACGGTGCGGCCTTCGATCGTGCCGTGGCCGGTGACGACGGCGTCGCCCCAGGGCCGTTTCTTCTGCATCTCGAAGTCGTAGGTGCGGTGGCGGACGAAGGTGTCGAGCTCCTCGAAGGAGCCGGGATCGAGCAGCTTCTCGATCCGCTCGCGGGCGGTCATCTTGCCCTTGGCGTGCTGCTTCTCGACTGCCTCGACGGAACCGGCGTGGATCGCCTCCTCGCGCAGTTCGCGCAGGTAGGCGAGCTTCTCGTCGTGGGTTTCGGGGTTCCGTTCGCGCATCGGCGCGGAGTCTATTTGCGCCGCGTTTCCGGTGTCCCCAGACAAAGCGAAGGGCCCGCCGGAGCGGGCCCTTCCACAGCTGCAATGCGAAATCGGCGCTTAGAGTTCGGCGCAGATCGCGAATGCAGTGACGGACCAGGCTTCCACGGTCCCGCCTTCGATCTCACGGGCGGAGGCGGTCCAGCCCAGATGCCCGGTCGCATTCGGGGACGATTCGACCGGGATGACTTTCGCGCTGGCCCCGTTCAGACGGACACCGCCACCGAGGACTTCCTTGCCAGGAGGACAGAAGGCCGTCACCGACTTCGTGTCGGTCCCATCGGAGACACTGGTTTCGCTGAGGTAGGTGACGTTCTTCAGCAGCTGGTTCCAGGTCGACGTGGCGATCTTCGCGGCGCTGACGGCTTCGCCCTTGAGCTTGCCGTTGGTGACGGCTTCGGCGGCGAGCTTGGTTTCGGTGACCGCTTTCTTCGCCAGGTTGCGGTTCCAGACCGATTCGAGGCCGAGTTTGGCGTTGGTGACCACGTTCTTCTTCAGCTTCGAGTTGATCACCGATTCCTTGCTGAGGTCGGCCGCGTTGATCCCGTTGTTCTTGATTTTCCCGGAGGTGACCGACTGGCTGCCCAGTTTCGGGTTGGTCACGGAAAGGTTGGCGAGGTTGACCGATTTGACCTGGCCGGGGCCGAGCTTGGTCGCCGCGTAGGCGGACCCGGCGAGGGCGATGAAGATCGCCGTCAGGGACAAGACGTTGGCAACCGAGAGGTGCCGCTTCAACAGTTTCACTGTCTGGACTCGCTTTCTGAGCCGGCGGGCACCGGCCGCTTGGAGGGGCATTGCAAAGTCATTGCTGGATCGAGACGACTCAGCTGAAGGGACGGCGCTGCGGTTCGGCGAGGCGGTCGAGGACCGCTTCGAGGTCGGCCTCGACGAGGCCGCTGTCGTCGCTGGCGCGGATTTCGACCCGGGTGCCGAACCCCTTCTCGGCCATCGTCACTTCGAGGCCCTCGACGGTCGCGATCAGCTCCGCCAACTCGGGTTCGGACTTCATCAGGGTCCTGGAAACCTCGATCATTGCCGCCGCTTTCCACCGCCACGCCTCCGTTCCTGCCGCAAATCCGACCTGAAACAGACCGTTCAGGCGACGCGGGGGGAGAGAAAGGCGCGCTTCCGACATTGACCCCAGTCAGGTGTGGTCAATGTCGGAAGCGCGCTCAGCTCAAACCTGGAGATTGGCTGCGAGGCAGCATGGGATCTTGGCGCGGCCTCAGTTGCTCGCTTTGGGATTCAGCGCGCGAGCGATCGAGCACAGGATCGCGTACGGGCGGCTCCATCGAGTCACGCGGGGGATCTACGCTGTCGGCTGGCCACATCTCGATCAGCGGCGGCGATGGGCGGCGGCCCTCCTCACCGCCGCCGCGGGCGACAGGGCGGCGCGACTGAGTCGCGCGAGCGGCGAAACCGGCGGCCTCTCAACCCAGCCGTATTTCGGCAACAGCGCCGTGCTCAGTCACCGCAGCGCCGCCGCCCTCTTGGGAATCGGCGAAGAGGCCGCGCTGCGGATCGACCTCAGCATTCGCCGTCGTGAAGCGCGCCCTCGTCCCGGGCTTCGAATCCACGGCAGACCCACGCTCGCCCTCGCCGAGGTCCAGCTCCTCGACGGCCTCCCCGTCACCACCCCGGTCCGCACCCTGATCGACCTCGCCACCGAACTCAGCCCGATCGCGATTGAGCGGGCCGTCAACAACGCCGACAAGCGCGACCTGATCGACCCCGAGGCGCTCCGCCTGGCCCTTGACGTCCACGCAGGCGAGCCCGGCGTCCGCCCCCTCCGCCAGGTTCTCGACCGTCTCACCTTCCGCCTCTCCGACTCCGACCTGGAGATCTACTTCCGGCCGATCGCCTCTTCCGCCGGCCTCCGCTCCCCGCTCAGCAAACACCGGGTCAACGGCTTCGAAGTCGACTTCTACTGGCCCGATCTTGGACTGGTCGTCGAGACCGACGGCCTTCGCTACCACCGCACCCCCTCCGCCCAGAGGCGCGACGCTCTCCGCGACCGCGCTCACATCATCGCCGGCATGACTCCGCTGCGCTTCACGCACTACGAGATCCGCTACGAAGGCCGCCGCGTTCGCTCCGAACTCAGCCAAGTCTCAGCGTTGCTCCAGAAGCGCATCCGACATTGACCACCCCTGACTGGGGTCAATGTCGGATGCGCTTCGCGCACTCGGCCTAGAAGAAGCTGCCGCCCTTGTATTCGCCGAAGACCTCGCGCATCGCGCCGCAGACCTCGCCGATCGAGGCGTCGGCGGCGAGGGCGGCGCGAATTGGGTGCAGGAGGTTGCCGTCGCCCTGGGCGACGTCCTTCAGCGCCTGCAGCTTGGCATCGACGCCGGCCTGGTCGCGGTTCTGCTTGAAGGCCTTGAGGCGGGCGAGCTGGCGCTGCTCTGACTCCGGGTCGACCTTGAGGATGTCGACGTCGTCGACCTGGTCGGTGACGAATTTGTTGACGCCGACGATGACGTCCTGGCCGCTCTTGTAGCGCTCGTGGTAGCTGAGCGCCGACTCCTCGATCTCGCGCTGCATGAACTCGAGCGCTTCGACCGAGCCGCCGAGCTCTTCGACCTTCTCCATCAGCTCCCAGGAGCGCAGCTCGATCTCGTCGGTCAGCGACTCGATGAAGTAGGAGCCGGCGAAGGGGTCGACGGTGTCGGCGACGCCCGACTCGTAGGCCAGCACCTGCTGGGTGCGCAGCGCGATCCGCGCCGAGCGCTCGGTCGGCAGCGCCAGCGCCTCGTCGAAGCCGTTGGTGTGCAGCGACTGGGTGCCGCCGGCGACCGCGGCGAACCCCTGCAGGGCGACGCGGATGATGTTGACCTCGGGCTGCTGGGCCTGGAGGGTGACGCCGCCGGTCTGCGTGTGGAACCGGATCTGCATCGATTTCGGGTTCTCGGCGCCGAACCGCTCGGCGACGATCTTCGCCCACATCCGCCGCACCGCACGGAACTTGGCGACCTCCTGGAAGACGTTGTTGTGGCAGTTGAAGAAGAAGGCGAGTCGCGGCGCGAACTCGTCGATCGCGAGGCCCCGCTCGAGCGCCGCCTCGACGTAGGCGATCGCGTTGGAGAGCGTGAAGGCGACCTCCTGCACCGCCGAACAGCCCTTCTCGCGGATGTGGTACCCGGAGATCGAGATCGTGTTCCATTTGGGCACGTTCTCGTGGCAGTACTCGAAGAGGTCGGTGGTGATCCGCATCGTCGGCTCGGGTGGGAAGATGTAGTTGCCGCGCGCCATGTACTCCTTCAGCACGTCGTTCTGGACCGTGCCACGCAGCTTCTCGGAGGGGACCCCCTGCTCCTCGCCGACAAGCTCGTAGAGCAGCAACAGGATCGCCGCCGGCGCGTTGATCGTCATCGAGGTCGAGACGCCGTCGAGCGGGATCTTCTCGAAGCAGATCCTCATGTCCTCGATCGTGTCGATCGGGACCCCGGTGCGCCCGACCTCGCCGTTGCAGAGCGGGTCGTCGGAGTCGCGGCCGAGCTGGGTCGGCAGGTCGAAGGCCATCGAGAGGCCGGTCGAGCCGTGCTCGATCAGGTAGCGGTAGCGCTCGTTGGTGTCCTCCGGGGTGGCGAAGCCGGCGTACTGGCGCATAGTCCAGAGCCGGTCGCGGTACATGCCCTCGTGGATGCCGCGGGTGAAGGGCGGCTCGCCGGGCTCGCCGAGCCGTTCCTCCAGCCCGGGGGCGACGTCCTCCTCGGTGTAGAGGCGGTTGATTTCGATCCCCGAGTCGGTGAAGACGCGCTCGTCGTCGGGACCGACCAGGGGGGCGATCGTGCGCGAGATCTCCTCGGCGGAAGGCTTTCCGGTGCCGCTTGCCATCGGGGAGAGGATATTGGGGCGGGCTCGAAGGGGGCGGCGAGGACCGGGGCTGCCGGAGCGGCCTACGCCGCGGCCAGCTCCGCGCGCCACCACTCGAGCAGGTCGGCAAGCGTTTGGGAGAGCGGTATCCGCGGCTCCCAGCCGGTCGCCTCGCGCAGCCGCCGCGGGTCGCCGTAGACGACCGCGGGATCGACGGGGCGGCGCAGCGAGGGGTCGGAAACGACCCGCAGGGGCAGCGGCGTCTCCCGGCCCATCTCCCCGATCAGGTCCCCGAGCTTCAGCGCCCTGCCGGTGCAGAGGTTGAAGGCGCCGGTCAGCTCGCGGCGGGAGATCTCGACGAAGGCGCGGGCGGCGTCGCGGACGTCGGTGAAGTCGCGGGCGGCGTCGCGGTTGCCGATCGCCAGCTCGACCTCTCCCGCGCCGGCCTGCTCGGCGGCGGCGATCTGACGGGCGAAGCCGGAGATGGGGAAGGCCGCCGACTGGCCGGGGCCGATCTGGCTGAAGGCGCGGACGACGGCGACCCGCGGCCCCTCTCCCCGGGCGTAGAAGTCGCAGACCACCTCCATCGCCGCCTTGCTGGCGCCGTAGGGAGTGACCGGCTCCAGCGGTAGGTCCTCGGCGAGGGGCAGGCTCTCCTCGCCCGGTTCGCCGTAGACCTCGGCCGAGGAGACGCAGAGGACATGGGCGCCAGGGGCGGAGCGGGCCAGCGCGCCGAGCAGGTTGAGGACGCCGGCGGCGTTGACGGCGAAGGCCTCCTCCAAGCGCTCCCAGCTGGCCGCCACCGAGGCGGCGCCCGCCATGTTGACGACGAGGTCCGGGCGGACGGCCTCGACACAGGCGGTGACCGAGGCGGGGTCGAGGAGGTCGCAGGCGGGCGCGTCGGCGCGGGCGGTGCGCCCCGCGGCGACCACCGTCAGCCCGGCGGCGCGCGCCTCGTCGCACAGGTGGCGACCGAGGAAGCCGG
>DATKLT010000004.1:0-61959 GCA_035542315.1 Solirubrobacterales bacterium
CCGGTCGCCGCCTCCTCTGCTCCCGCTCGCGCGCGCTCACGATCACCGGTGATCTCGCGCGCTCGCTCTCGCGTCCGGGGGCGGCTAGCCATAGTTGCGCTCGTTGTAGGTGAAGGTGACGGGCTCGCCGCCGACCGGGAAGTCGCGGCGCTGGGGCCAGCCGACGTAGTCCTCGGGCAGCAGGATCCGGGTCAGGCTCGGGTGGCCCTTGAAGGCGATGCCGAAGAAGTCGAAGGCTTCGCGCTCCTGCGCCTCGGCAGTCGGGAAGAGGGCGACGCAGGAGTCGATCTCCGGCAGCATGTCCTCGCCCGGGTCGGCGAGCATGGCTTTGACTCGCAGCCGCTCCCGGCGGTCGCGGTTCAGCAGCTCGTAGTGGACCCCGAAGCGGGGGTCGGCCGGCAGGTAGTCGGCGGCGTGGAGGCTGGAGAGGAACGAGTAGCCCTGGCCGGGGGTGTCGCGCAGCCAGGAGAGCACGCTCAGCACCTGGGCGGGGTCGGCGATCAGCGCCGCCTGCCCGCGGTCGAAGGAGGTGGCGAGGACCGCGCCGGGGTGGTCGCGCTCGATTTCGCCGCGGATCAGCTCGAGTCCAGGCGCGTCAGGCAAGGCTCAGCTCCCGTGCCTGTTCGTAGGCGGCAGCGGCCTCGGCGCTCGGTTCGCTGCGCGGCCCGCCACGCGCCCACTCCTCGGTGCCGACGGCGTTGTAGCGCTCGCGCCAGCCCTGGTCGGGGTTGCCCATGATCTTGCGCTGCAGCTTGGTGAAGCCGTACATGACCGCCTCCGGTCGCGGCGGGCAGCCGGGGATGTGGAGGTCGATCGGCATGAACTTGTCGGCGCCCTGGACGACGGCGTAGTTGGCGAACATGCCGCCGGAGGAGGAGCAGGCGCCCATCGAGATCGCCCACTTCGGCTCCAGCATCTGGTCGTAGAGGCGGCGGACGACCGGCGCCATCTTGATCGAGACCCGGCCCGAGAGGATGATCAGATCGGCCTGGCGCGGGGAGGCGCGCAGCGCCTCGGCGCCGAAGCGGGCGAGGTCGTAGCGGGCGGTGACGATCGAGATCGGCGCCTCGATCGCGCAACAGGCGAGGCCGAAGGTGAGCGGGAAGATCGAGTTCGACCGCGCCAGGTTGAGCATTTTCTCGAACGTCGTCGTGACGACTTTTTCTTCCACGTAGCGCTCGAGGTCCTCGCCTTCGAGGTCGCCGCGCAGCATGTCGCGGGCGCTGGCCTGGCGGGCCGTGAAGCTGCGGCGCTCTATTTCCAATCGAGGGCTCCCTTCCGCCAGACGTAGACGAAGGCGATCATCAGCAGCGCGATGAAGGTGATCAGCTCGCCGAGGACGAAGACGCTGTCTGCCCCCTTCAGGATCACCCCGACCGGGTAGAGGAAGACGACCTCGATGTCGAAGAGGATGAAGAGCATCGCGATCAGGTAGAAGCTGACCCCGAACTTGAGGCCCTTGACCGGCTCCACCGGGATCCCGGACTCGTAGGCTTCGCCCTGACGGCGGCTCGCCGCGGTCGGCCGCTTCGGCTTCTTCGGCCCGATGATGTGGTTGAGGAAGGCGAAGACGCCGCCAACGGTGAGCCCGAGGAAAGCGAAGACGAGGATCGGGAGATAGCTCTTTAGCACTGGGAGGTGGGGAGAGATTCTTGGGAGCGGGCGCACCAAGGCCGTTCACCCTGGTTCGACACCCGTAGCCGCTGTTATACACCCACCTTGTGACAAATTGCTACATAGTGATTTTCCGCATCAGCAAGCCGAATCCCGACCTTTTTTGGCGGATATAGACCATGGTTGGCCTCCACATCGCCGTCGGTTGTCTCCTAATTGCGCTTAACCTCGCGGCATTCGCCGTCGGCGGCATCCAGTGGTACCGAAATCGGCCCAGTGTCCCGTTCTGGTATTTGCTCCGTCTGGCCCAGATCTCGGTCTTCATTCAGGCCCTTTTGGGGGGGTTGCTCGTCGTCACCAACCACGAACCGGCGGAAGACCTCCACTACCTCTACGGCATCCTTCCCCTCGTCATCTCCTTCATCGCCGAGGGCGCCCGCGTAGGCGCCGCCCAGCGCGAGCTCGGCGAGGTCGACTTCGAATCCCTCCCCGCCGAGACCCAGGAATCGATCGCGATGCAGATCGTCCGCCGCGAGATGGGCATCATGGCCGTCTCCTGCGGGGTCATCTTCTTCCTGGCGCTGCGGGCGTTCTTCACCAGCGGGGTCTAGGGGAGCGGCGGGACCCGCCCCTGATCGCACACCTCCGTGGGCAGGTAGGTGTGCAATCAGGGGCGGGTCTGCGCGGGGAGGCGGGTGCCCGAACGGCCTTCGCCACTTTGTACGGGCTATAGGCCGTACAAAGTGGCGAACGATGAGCCGCCCCAATCGCTGTCGACCTTTGAGCCCCCATAGCGGCTACAAAGTCGACAGCGCTCTCGGTTCCCTCCCCAAACCCCCCGAATTCGGCCTGACCCGCACACCTACCTGCCCATGCAGGTGTGCGGGTCAGGCCCTCTCGGTCAGGCCCCCAGCGCCGCGCCGAGTTCCTGGCGCGAGCCGATGCCGAGCTTGCGGTAGGCGTTGGAGAGGTGCATCTCGATCGTGCGCAGGGTGACGAAGAGGGACTGGGCGATCTCCTTGTTGGTCATCCCGCTGGCTGCCAGCTCGGCGACGCGCAGCTCGCTCGCGGTCAGCGCCTCGCGACCGCTGACGGCGCGCCGGCGCGGGCGGGCGCCGATCACCAGCAGCTCCTCGCGGGCGAGGTCGGAGAGCGGCGCGGCGCCGCAGCGGTCGGCCAGGTCCATGCCGGCGGCCAGCGGCTCGCGTGCCGCGGCCCGCTGGCCGGCTCGGCGCCGGGCGGCGCCGAGGGCGACGAGCGAACGTGCCCGCTCCAGCCGCGCCGGCGACTCGCTCAGCAGCGCCGCGGCCTCTTCGAGCAGCGTCAGGCCGGCCTCGCCTCCCCCGACTTCGCCGGCCACCCGCAACGCCGCGCCGATCGCTCGCCTGCCGCCGAAGGCGCGGGCCCGCTGCAGCTCCTCGCCGGCGAGGGCGCCCGCCCCATCGAGGTCGCCGAGCGCGGCGAGCGCGCTGGCGGCGTTGCGGCGCCAGGCCATCAGCGCTGGGTTCAGCTCGCCCAGCTCGTTCAGCCGTCGTCCAAGCTCGAGCAGGTCCTCCGCTGCCTGCTCGAAGCGCCGTTCCGCCAGCCGCAGCCGGCCGCGGACGGCGAGCACCATGTAGAGCGTGTAGACGTCGGGGATCGTGGCCGCGGGGGCCGCGAACGGCGGCTTGGCCAGCAGCGCCATGGCCTGCTCCAGCTCGCCCTGCTCGGTCAGCGCGTCGGCGAGCCAGGCGGTGGCAGCCGGGATCGCGACCGGCGGACCGTGGCTGACCGCGACGTCGAGCGCGGTGCGGGCGTCCTGCTCGGCGCCGCTCAGCTCGCCGAGCCGCATCTGCAGCTCCGAGCGGTAGCAGGAGAGGACCGAGATGCCCGGCGCGGCGCCGCCGGCGCCGGTCTCGCGGATCGCCACGTCGAGCGCCTCGCGCGTCAAGTCGAAGCGCTCGGCGACGCCGAGGCAGCGAACGGCGACGTAGGGCGCCCAGCCCGACCAGACGGCGAAGTCGGCCGGCTCGAAGGCCGCGAGGGCGCGTTCGGCAAGGTCTCCCATGCGCTCGACCGGGTCGCCTGCCATCGCCATGTCGGCGGCGACCGAGGCAAGGATCAGCGGATCCTCCTCGTCGCCAGCGGCGACCCGCTCGGCGAGCCGCCGGCGCCAGTCGGCGACCGAGCGGCGCGAGATCGGCGAGATCCGGGCGAAGTTGAGCGCGTGCGAGCCGAGCTGGGCGGCGAGCTGGGGATCGTCCTCGGCGACTTCCGCGATCCGAGCCTCGATCGCCGCGACCCCGTCGCTCGGCCGCGCCGTCATCGCCAGCAGGCCGGCGAGCAGCTGCGTCGCCGCCAGCCGCTCTGGGAACGAGTCGACGCTGACGATGGCCGCTTCGAGGTGCTCCTCGGCTCCCTCGAGCTGGCCGCTGAGGAACTCTGCGGTGCCGAGCTCGAGCAGGGTCGCGCCGCGCTCGGGTGCTGGCGGCGGCTCCGCCACCGCTCGCCGCAGGTAGCGGGCCGCGGTGTCCGGGGCGCCGCGTGCCTGGGCGTCGCGGGCGGCAGCCCGCAGTCGCGCGACGACGCTCTCGTCCAGGCCGGGCTCGGTCGCCAGCAGATGACTGGCGACCATCCCCGAGGGCGCGCCCTCCCCGCTGAGCAGATCGGCCGCGGCCCGGTGCAGGGCGGCGCGGTCGCCGGCCGGGACGTCGTCGTAGATCGCGGTCCTGACCACCGGGTGGACGAAGCTCAGCGGCCGCTCGGCGGCGACCACCTCGGTGCCGGCGAGCAGGTCGGCTATCCGTGAGGCTTCGCCGGGCTCGATCTCGGCCAGGCCGGCGACGCGGCGCAGCGGCGATTCGGGTCCGAGCACGGCGAGGGCGCGGGCGAAGCGCGGCGCCGCCGGGTCGAGGCGGCCGATCCGGCCGAGGACGCTCCGGGCTATTCGCTCGGGTCCGCGCTCGGCGACCGAGTCCGGCGTCGCCGCCCCCGGCTCCTCGCTCTGGATCTCGACCAGGAGCTCGCTGAGGAAGAAGGGGTTGCCGCCGGTCGCCCGGTGGCAAGCAGTGCAGAGCTCTTTGCCCACATCGGCACCGAGCACCGCGCGCACCTCCTCGCGACTCGCCTCCTCGCTCAGCGGCGCCGGCCTCAGGACCGGCGGCTCGAGGCGCAGCTTGACCTCGTCGAGCTGCTCCGCCGGCCGCGCGGCGACCAGGATCAGGACGGGGATCCCTTCGACCCTCGTCCCCAGGTACTGGAGGAAGCGCAGCGAGGGATCGTCGGCCCAGTGGGCGTCGTCGATCGCGAGGAGGAGGGGGGAGGAGTCCGAGAGGTTGGCGACCAGCCAGTAGAGGCCGTGCAGAGCGGCCTGGCTCGGGTCGGCGCCGAGCTGCGGGTCCTCGACCGCACCGAGGACGGCGGCGCCGAGGGCCGCGGCGCCGGCCAGCAGCGTCCCCCGCTCGGCCTCCGGCCGGGTGGCGATGACGCGAGCGAGGAGGCTGCGGACGACGCCGAAGCCGAAGTCGCGCTCGAGCTCGCCGCCGCGCGCCTCCAGCACGCGCAGGCCGCGGCCGGCGGCGCGGGCACAGGCGGCGCGCAGGAGGCTGGTCTTGCCGATCCCGGCCGGCCCCTCGACGAGGACGACCGCGCCGGCGCCGCCCGCGGCGGCGTCGATGGCCCGGTCCAGGACCGCCAGCTCGCGCTCGCGCTCGCGCAGCGCACCGAGGCGCTCCCCGCCCGCTAAGGCCGCATCTCCGGCGTTCATCGGCGCATGTTCGGCGGTTTCCCATGAGCGGTCAACGGCATTCGGGGAAAAGACTTCGGTCGCGACCCCGTTGCGAGCCGGTTTCGGGCTCTGTGAGCTGCCGGGAATGAGAGGCGGGAGCGGAGCAGGCCTGTGGCGTCCCCTGAGAGACTGCCTCGCGATGGTCCCGTCCGCGTTTCGCCCTCGTTGCCTCGTCGCAGTCCTCGTCGTCGCTCTGTTCGCGCTGGCGGCATCGGCCGCCAGCGCCGCGGCCGACATGCCCCTCGCCGAGTGGCACCTCGACCAGGAAACGGGCGGCGAGACGCCCGACGCCAGCGGTCACGGCAACGATCTCGGGCTCGACGGCGCTTCGATCCTCGCCGGCGAAGGTCGCTGGGGCGGCGCCCTCAGCCTCGCCGGCGAAGGCGAGCGCGCCGGGGCGACCGGCAACGCCGGTCTCGAGCCGACCGCGGTCACGGTCGTCGCCTGGGTCAGGCGCAAGTCCGGCGAAGCGCCGGGCGAATACCGCTACGTGCTCGGCGACGGCGGCAGCGACTCCTGCTCGCCCTCCTCCTACGCGCTCTACACCGGCGGCGGCAAGGGCCTCGAGTTCTACTTCTACGACGGCTCGACCTTCCACTCCTCGCCGGCGGCGAGCGCGGCCAGCGTCTGGGACGGCCAGTGGCACGCGGTCGCCGGCACCTATGACGGCTCGACCGTTCGCCTCTACGTCGACGGCAACCAGGTCGGCTCCGGGACGCCGGCCAGCGGTGCGATCTCCTACGCGCAGACCAATCCCGACCTCGTCGTCGGCGACTACCCGGTGACGGGGTGCGGCTCGCACAGCCTGCGTGCCGACCTCGACGAGGTCCGCGTCTACGGCCGGGCGCTCTCGGCCGGCGAAGTCTCGGCGCTGGCGGACCCCTCGGCGAGCTCGCCGCCGGAGCTGCTGGAAGCGGGCGGGGGCAGCGGGCCGCCGGCCCCGATCGTCCACACCCTGGCGATCGCGCGGGCGGCGAAGAAGCTGGTGATCGGCAAGAGCACGATCGGCAGCAAGCTCTCGACCTGGCTCAGCGCCAAGAGCTCGACGCCGACCCCGGGGGCCCACTTCACCCACTTCGACTGGGACACCGACGGCGACGGCAGCACCGACGTCACCTGCCCCGGCGACGCCCCGGCGCTCTTCACCCAATTCCCCAAGAGCGGCACCTACGACGTGACCGTTACCGCCGTGGACAGCTCCGGGCAGTCCTCGACCGGGACCGTCTACACCACCGTCCACGCCCCCGCGCACGTCCCTCTCGGCGCCTCGGCCAGCGCGACCGCCCACGGCTCGAAAGCGAAAAAAGCGGTCGAGGAATCCGGCGAGAGCGCCTGCATCACCCAGCTCGAAGGCAACCAGCCGAGCAGTAAGGACTGCATCCGCAGCTTCCAGTTCGGGGTGATCGACGTCAATGCCCGCACCCAAAACTGCTTCACGCTCGTGGGCCAGTCCCCGTCGACGAACTACGTCGGCCAGGCTGGAACCTCCGCCAGCAACTTCAAAACGCTCCCCAAGCTCTTCTACGACGCCTCGATCAAGGGCTCAGTCTCGCTTGACGGCCTGCCGATCCCGATCCCCGAAGGCCGCACCACCCACTACAGCAGCGTCACCGGCACGATTGGCGCCGGCGAACGCGAGATCGCGATCGAGCTGGCCGGCCACAAGGTCAGCCTCGGCCGGCTGAACCTCGACCTGGCGATCGAAACGACGCGCAAACACGGGCGCAACTTCTTCAGCCTCGGCAGCGTCGACCTCGCCGGCCTGCCCGGCCTCGCCGGCCTCGGCGTCACCGGCAAGGCCGGGATCGGGTTCATCGAACCGGGCGAAACCGAACTCGCGCTCAACTTGAAGCTGCCGCCGCTGTTCTCCTTCAGCAGTGGGCCGGCGACCGCCAAGCTCGAGGTCTACGGGCGTAACGAAGAAGAAGGCGAGCAGTTCCGGCTCGGCCACCTCCACGTCCACGTGCCGAGCTTCTACGTCGGCCCCGTGCTGGGTAAGAACCTCGACCTCGACTACGACGAGGCGACCGACACCTGGGCCGGCGGCCTCGCGCTGCTGCTGCCGGGGGGCGAAGAAGGGGGCGACTTCGAGCTCGACGCAGAGCCGAAACCGGGGACCGACTACGGGATCCAGATCAGCAACGGCCACTTCCAGCACGCCGGAGCCGAAGTCGACTTCGGCTCCTTCTCACCCCAGATCTTCCCCGGCGTCTTCCTCTCCAACCTGCGCTTCACCGTCGGCACCGAACCGCTGCGCCTGTTCGGCGGCGGCACCCTCAACACGGCGAAGATCGTCTACGTCGACGGCGACGTGCTCGCCGTCTTCCCCGAATCGGGCGAAAGCTGGACGATCCCGGGCGGGCTGCAGGGCTTCCAGCGTCTGGCCGGGCGGCGGGTCGACAGCTTCTCGCTGGCCGGCGGCGGCGACGTCTCCTTCAGGGTCTCTGGCTTCAGCTTCCCGCTCGGCAACGCGTTCCTGATGTACACGTACCCGGGGCTGTTCGAATTTGGGGGCGAAGTCGACGTGCCGCTGGGCGTCTTCGAGGCGAAGGGCGAAGCGAGCGCCTTCGTCGACGTCGACAGCGGCCGCTTCAACGCCGAAGGCAACGGCACCTTCTGCATCGCCGACGACCTCGGCTGCCTCGGCGCCAGCATGCTCGTCTCCAGCGACGGGATCGCCGGCTGCGGCGAAATCGACGTCGGCCTCTTCGACGTCAACGCCGGCGCCGGCTACCACTGGGGCGGCTCCTTCCACGTCTACC
Source organism: Solirubrobacterales bacterium (assembly GCA_035542315.1). GTDB lineage: Bacteria > Actinomycetota > Thermoleophilia > Solirubrobacterales > 70-9 > VAYN01. The sequence goes on from DATKLT010000004.1 coordinate 8,143, forward strand.
TGCTCGACTGCGACGTCGGCCCCTACCGTGTTTACACCGGCGCCAGCCAGCTGCAGGCGCCGGCGGCTGCGGGGTGGAAGCGGACGCTGCATCTGCCGGCGCAGCTGCCGGCTGAGGACTTCGAGCTGCGTGGTCTCGGAGGCGCCCCGGACGTGACGCTGCGCGGGCCCCACGGGCAGGTCTTCAGCACCGAAGGCAAGCCCAAGGGCGGCGATCTTCCCTTCGCCTTCATCCGCGTCGACGCCAACGACACGACCTATATCGGGATCAAGAACCCGGCCGCCGGCGCCTGGACCGTCAGCGCCAACCCCGGCTCGGTGCCGATCGCCTCGCTCGCCGCCGCCAACGGACTGAAGCCGCCATCGGTGAAGGCGACCGTCGCCGGCCGGGGCCCCCACCGCGTCCTCCACTACGAGATCGCCCCGCGGCCCGGCCAGCGCGTCGTCTTCGCCGAAAAAGGCAAGGACTCATACCGCGAGATCGGCCACGCCAAGGGCGGCAGCGGCACGATTCGCTTCACCCCCGCCTTCGGCAGCGCCGGCCGCCGCAAGCTGACCGCGCTGGTGCAGCAGAACGGGGCGACGATCCAGACCCTGAAGCTCGGCTCCTACAAGGCGCCCGGTTGGGGCAGCCCGAAGCGCCCCCGCAAACTCCTCGTCAGCCGCCATGGCGCGACGCTGAAGGTCTCCTGGCAGCCCCAGCCCGGCGTCCGCCGCTTCACGGTCACCGTCCGCACGGCAGACGGCGCCGCGCGGATGCTCGTCGTCCACGGGGCCAGCGCCAAGATCAAGGGCGTAGCCGCCGCGCTGGCTGGCAGGGTCACCGTCGCCGGCACGGAGATCGATGGCAGCAGCGGCCCGGCCGCCACCGCCAAGCTCCGCCCCGCCCGCTAATCCGACATCGACCACAGTGGGGTGGGGTCAATGTCGGATCCGCCGGCCCCAAAGCCCATTCAGTCGATGCGGAAGGCGGGGTGCTTGGGGGCGATCGCGAGCAGCTCCTCGTCGGAGCTGTCGGGGCCGACGCCGTCGAAGAACTGGCCGACCTCCCACTTCCACTTCTTCAGGTAGGCGCGCAGGAGGGGCGGCTTGTCGGCGTCGGCGACCTCGGTCACCGCGAACTCCTCGGCCCCGCCACGGCCGGCGAGTCGCCCGCGGCCGCTGACCCGGATGTTCTTCACCCACTGGGTGTGGCCCCGCGGCGCGACCAGATAGCGGCCGCCCTCGAAGTCGAGCGGGTTGACCGGCGTCTTGCGCCACTCGCCGCTCTTGCGACCCTGCACTTCGAGCACCCGCGAGCCGGCGATCGGTAGGCCGAGCTTGGTCAGGCCGGCGACCAGCGGGTTGAAGACGTGCTTGGTGAACCAGCCCGGCTGCTTGAAGTGGTCAGTGCTCATCGCTCACCTCTACGTGCTCGTGCGACCGTGGGTTCAGTCGACTCTACTCGCCGGTTAGTCTGCGCCCATGCTCAACCACGTCGGGATCGAGGTTGGCGAGATGGCCCGCAGTCGCGCCTTCCACGCCGCCGCCCTGGCGGCCGGGGGCACCGACAACGGCGCCCCCGGCCCCCGGCCGGTCTACCACCCCGGCTATTACGGCGCCTTCGTTCTCGACCCCGACGGCAACAACGTCGAGGCCGTCTGCCACATCGCGCGGTAGCTCAGCCCTCTTCGAGCAGCGCGATCAGCTTGTCGAAGCTCAGTTTCTTGCCTTTGCCCTTCGGCGTTTTGCCCTTCCGCCATTCGACGGTGGCTTTGCCGATCCGGAGGTTGCCGACGTGCTTGCCGGCGTTGTCCGCCACCTGCAAGGTCATGCCTTTGTTCCCGAGCGTGATCGAGACCTCGTCCATCGCAACGCCAACCTGCATTTCTTGGTTTTCCCTTCGATCGTTGGAATTTGCCGGCGGGCATCATGCCAGCAGTCGTCGGCAGGGGGAGTTGGCAGCGCTCAGCCCAGCGGTCGGTACTGGCCGCCGTAGAAGACCAGCGGGTCGCCCTCTCCAGCGGCGAGGTCGACCACCTCGCCGGTGAGGATCACGTGGTCGCCGGCGGCGATCACGTCGCGCAGCTCGCAGGCGACGCGGACGAGGGCGTCGTCGATGGCGGGGACGCCGGCCCACTCGCTCCAGGCGACGCCGGCCCACTTCTCGGCAACCGGGGCCTTGGTCGCGAAGCGGCGGGCAACCTCCTCCTGGCCTTTGTGCAGGACGGAGACGCCGAAGCGGTCGGCTGCCTGGACCGCGAGCAGGGTGCGGGAGCCGCGATCGAGGCAGGCGAGCATCAGCATCGGCTCGATCGAGAGCGAGCAGACGGCGTTGGCGGTGGCCCCCGCCGGGCCGTCGGCGCCGGGCGCGGCGACGATCGTCACCCCGGTCGGCAGGGTTGCCATCGCGGCACGGAAGCTGGCTGAATCGGGCACGGGCATCGTCGGGAGATCGTCTCAGGGTCGGGGATCGTCGCTAGACAATATGATCCGCGCCGCGTGCGTCCAGCAATCGCCATAGCACTGGTCATCGCCGCCGCCTTCGGCCTCGCCGCCTGCGGCTACGGCGAAGAAAAGGTCTCCGTCGCCAAGGACGAACCCACCTACAACGGCGCCGTTCTCTTCTCGACCCACTGCGCCGGCTGCCACACGCTGAGCGCGGCCGGCACCCAGGGCAGCGGCAACCGCGGCCAGCGCACCCAGGGCCCCAACCTCAACCAGCGAACCGAGACCTACGAAGACGCTCTGTTCGCGATCCAGAACGGCGGCTTCTCGGGCGCGATCATGCCGCAGAACATCGTCGTCGGCAAAGAGGCCGAAGAAGTGGCCGAATTCGTCGCCAAGTACGCCGGCGAAGCCGCGGAAGAATCGCCGCGACCGGGTCAATCCGAAAACTCCCCCTAGCGGGAGCGCCGGTAGATGCTCGACCTGAAACTGGTCCGCTCCGATCCTGAGCGGGTCAAGGCCGCCTTGGCGCGGCGCGGCGCCGGCGAGCAGGTCGACGAGCTGCTCGCGCTCGATGCCCGTCGCCGCGCCCTGCTGCCGGAGATCGAGAACGCCCAGGCCGAGCGCAAGACCCTCTCCAAGCAGATCGGCGAGGCCAAGCAGGCGGGAGAGGACGCCGCCGAGCTGATGGCCCGGGTCGGCGACCTGAAGGAGACGATCGAGTCCGGCAAAGCCGAGCTGGAGGGGGTCGACGCCGCCCTCGGGTCGTTGGCGCTGGCGCTGCCCAACCTGCCCGACCCCGACGCCCCCGCCGGCGACAGCGACGAGGACGCGGTCGAGATCAGGCGCGTCGGCGAGCCGCCCAGCTTCGACTTCGAGCCCCGCGACCACCTCGAGATCGGCACCGAGCTGGGCCTGATCGACATCGAGGCGGCGGCGCGGCTCTCGGGCTCGCGCTTCGCCTACCTCAAGGGCGACCTCGTCCTCGTCGAGCTGGCGCTGGTTCGCTTCGCGATCGAGCTGGTCCGGGCCGAGGGCCACGAACCAGTGGTGCCGCCCGTCCTCGTCCGCGAGGAGGCGCTCGAGGGGACCGGCTTCCTGCCCGAGGCGCGCGACCAGATCTACGAGATCCCCAAGGACGAGCTCTTCCTCACCGGCACCTCCGAGGTCGCCCTCGCCGGCCTCCACGCCGACCAGATCCTCGCCGCCGAGGAGCTGCCGCTGCGCTACTGCGGCTTCTCCACCTGCTTCCGCCGCGAGGCCGGCGCCGCCGGCCGCGATACCCGCGGCATCTTCCGCGTCCACCAGTTCGACAAGGTCGAGATGTTCTCGTTCGTCGAGCCGACCGCCTCGGGGGAGGAGCACGAGCGGTTGCTGGCGATCGAGGAGCGGATCCTGGGCGAGCTCGAGATCCCCTACCGCGTGGTCAACGTCCCGGTCGGCGACCTCGGCGCGCCGGCGGCGAAGAAGTACGACTGCGAGGGCTGGATCCCGAGCCAGGGCCGCTACCGAGAGCTGACCTCGTGCTCAAATACGACCGACTATCAGGCGCGGCGACTGGGTGCGCGCTATCGCCCCGAGGAGGGTGCGGCGGCCGAACCGGTCCACACCCTGAACGGCACCGCGTGCGCCGTCGGCCGCACCCTGATCGCGCTGATCGAGAACCGCCAGGAGCGGGACGGCAGTTTCTCGCTACCTAATTCTTTGCAAGCGTACGGCGCGCCTGCGAGAATCGCGCCGCAATGAACGCGGCTGTCCGAGAGGCGAAACGCGTGGTCCTCTGCGACGACCACGAGATCGTCCGCGACGCGATCAAAGCGCGGATGGCGAACTCGAGCATCGTCGAGATCGTCGGCGAGGCCAGCAACGGCCGCGACGTGGTCGACGTCGTCAAGGAGCTCGAGCCCGACGTCCTGATCATCGACGTCGAGCTGCCCAAGCGCGACGGGATCGAGGCGACCAAGGAGGTGCTCAAGGTCAGGCCGCGGACGAAGGTGATCATCTTCACCGCCCACGCCCAGCCCGACCTGCTCGCCCTGGCGCTGCGGGCCGGCGCCTCCGGCTACGTGCTCAAGTCGGCGCCCGCCGAGGACATCGCCAAGGCGGTCAAAGCGGTGACCGGCGGCGGCACCTTCCTCGGCGGCGATTTCGCCGGCGGCAAGCCCTCCGAGGTCGAGAAGCTGCTCGACCTCTCCCCGCGTGAGCGGCAGATCCTCGAGCTGCTGGCCGAGGGGCTGCGGGTGAAAGAGATCGCCGAACGGTTGCAGCTCAGCCCGGCGACCGTCCACACCCACGTCCGCAACGCGATCGCCAAGCTCGAGGTCGACACCCGGACCGAGGCGGTCGCGCTGGCGGTGCGGTTCAGCTACCTGGGCGCCGGCGGCGGCGCCCTCTAGCGCGGCGACCGGAGCAGCCGGCTACTCGGCCTTCGGGTCGAAGGTCAGGGCGCAGCCGTTGATGCAGTAGCGCTGCCCGCTCTCGCCCGGGCCGTCGGGGAAGACGTGGCCGAGGTGGGCGTCGCAGGTCTTGCAGACGACCTCGGTGCGGCGCATGAAGTGGCTGTTGTCCTCGCGCAGCTCGACGTGCTCGAGGTTGGCGGGGTCGGTGAAGCTGGGCCAGCCGGTGCCGGAGTCGAACTTGGTGCCGGAGGCGAACAGCTCGGTGCCGCAGCCCACGCAGCGGAACATCCCCTCGCGCTTCTCGTCGAGGTGGGGGCCGGTCCAGGCGCGCTCGGTGCCGGCGTTGCGGGTCACCTCGTACTGCTCCGGCGTCAGCTGCTCGCGCCACTCCTGGTCGGTCTTGTCGATCTTGGTCGGCATTCGTTCTCCTTTGTTTTGCTGACACCAGGGTACGCCCCTGCTATTACAGAGATGTGACCTGTACGCGGTATTTCGCAATCGGCAGGGGCCGGGTCGCCGGCCTCGCCGTGGCGCTGCTCGCGGCGCTTCCATTCGCCACTTCGCTGTCGATGCCGCCGTCCGCCGCGGCGACCGACCTCTCGCAGCTGCTGGCGCCGGCGAGCGTCTGCCCGAACCAGGCGCAGCCGACCGCGCGCCGCGGGTTGCAGATCAAGGCGATGGTCTGCATGACGAACTACGCCCGCAGCCAGTCGGAGCTCGCCACGTTGAGCGGCGTCAAGTCCCTCTTCCAGGCCGCCGACCGCAAGGCCTCGGACATCCTCCGCTGCGATGAATTCAGCCACGAAGCCTGCGGTCGCGAATTCACCTATTGGCCCAAGTACTTCGGCTACATCAGCGGCGGTTGCTGGACCGCCGCCGAGAACATCGCCTGGGGGAGCGGGCCGATCGGCGGCGTGCGGGCGATCTTCGGCGCCTGGCTGCGCTCGCCCGGACACCGCGAAAACATCCTCGGCCGCTACGCCCAGATCGGGATCGGCCTCCGCTTCGGCACCCTCGAAGGCAACGCCGGCGCCCACGTCTGGGTCCAAGAGTTCGGCAGTCACAAGTGCTGAAGGTCTAACCGGTGGCGCTCTATGCCTAGGATGCGCGCGTGCCCGATGCGTTCTATGAGGCCGACCGGGAGGGACTTCGCGCGACCGCGCTGACGCGCGGGCCTTGGGATCCGGGGGCGCAGCATGCCGGGCCGCCGGCGGCGCTGTTGGCCCGGGCGATCGAGGCGCTGCCGGAATCCGAGCGCTTCCAGGTCGGGCGGCTCACCTTCGAGATCCTGCGCTCGGTTCCGATCGCGCCGGTGGCAGTCAGCGCCCGGATCCTGCGCCCGGGCCGCCGCGTGCGCCTGGTCGAGGCCGAGCTCGCGGTCGAGGGCGAGGTGCTGATGCGGGCGGTCGCCTGGCAGATCGAGATCGTCGAGCTCGAGCTGCCCGCCGCGGCAAGCGAGCGCCAGCCGGCACCGCCGTTGCCCGAGGCGGGACGCCCCGGCGACTTCTTCCCCGGCGCCGCCGAGGAGGGCTACCACACTGCGATGGAGGTCTCCTTCGCCAAGGGGCAGTTCATGGAGCCGGGGCCGGCGACCGCCTGGTTGCGGATGCGGGTCCCGCTCGTCGCCGGCGAGGAGCCGACGCCGCTGCAGCGGACGCTGGTCGCCGCCGACGTCGGCAACGGGATCAGCGCCGCCCTCGACTTCCGCGAGTTCATCTTCGTCAACGTCGAGCTCAGCGTCCACCTCGAGCGTATGCCGGCCGGCGAGTGGATCTGCGTCGATGCCGAGACGCTGCCGCAGCCGAGCGGCGTCGCCACCGCCGAGTCGGTCCTCTTCGACCGCGACGGGCGGATCGGCCGCGCCGCGCAGGCGCTGATCGTCATTCCGCGTTAGGGAGGGACGGCTCCGGCCGGTGCGTCACCCCGGCGCGGTGCAGGGTGACGAGCACCATCGCGCTCGAGCCGAGGGCGACGAGGCCGGCGAGGACGAAGGCGCCCTCGTAACTGGTCAGCGCCGCCGCCAGGCCGGCCAGCGGCGCACCGATCCCGATCCCGGTGTCGAAGAAGGCGGTGTAGGTACCCATCGCGGCGCCGCGGGCGGTCTCGGAGACGCGGCCGACGGCGATCAGCATCAGCGAGGGGTTGAGCAGGGAGAAGGCGGCGCCCATCGCCATCGCCCCGAGCAGCGCGACGAGGAGGCTGTGGGAGATCGCGATCGCGAACAGGCCCACGGCCTCGACCAGGGTCGCGCCGATCGCCACTCGCGCCGGGCCGACCAGGTCCGGCAGGTGCCCGGCGACCAGGCGCGCCAGCACGATCATCGCCGCGAAGGCGGCGAAGACGGTCGCGCCGTGGTCGACGCCGCGCGATTCGAGCAGCAGCACGATGAAAGAGGCGATCGTCGCGTAGCCGACCGAGGCCAGCGCCACCGCGACCCCCGGCCGCACCGCCTCCGGTGCGATCAGCGGGTGAGGCTCGGCATGGGTTTGGGGCCGAAAGGGATCGGTGGTGAGGGCGATGACCGCGGCGCCGAGAGCCGGCAGCACGGTGGCCAGGGTCCAGACGGCCCTGTAGCCGCTGGCCTGAAGCAGCAACTCGCCGAGCAGCGGGCCGACGGCGAGCCCGCCCCAGACGGCGAGGCCGAAGAGCCCGAGGATGCGGCCGCGGCGCTCGACCGGCGCCATGTCGACGATCCAGGCGGAGGTCGAGGTGTAGAGGAAGCCCTCGCCGGCGCCGAGGACGAGACGGGCGAGGATGAGCCCGCCGATCCCGAGCGCCGGAAAGATCAGGGCGCCGCCGGCGGCGATCCCGACCATGCCGACGAAGGCGGTCGGCCGCCGCCCCCAGCGGTCGGCCAGGCGACCGGCGACCGGTCGCAGCAGCAGGCCGCTGATCGCGTAGCAGCCGATCACCACCCCGACCGCGAAGTCGCCGCCGCCGATCGGGCCGCGCACGTACCGGGGCAGGACCGGCAGCACGCAGCCGACCGCGACCAGGCCGCAGAAGGTGGCGACGAACAGCGCCGCGAAGCGCGCTTTCGACAGCGACTGGGGTGGGGGCGCGAACGCCTCGGCGCTCACCGCAGCAGGGCGGCGAGGTCCTCGACGACGTGGTCTGGCCCTGGCGCCGCCGCCTCGGCTTCGGCCCGGTCGCTGGCCCCGGTCAGGACCAGCACCGTCGCCAGGCCCGCCGCGCGGCCGCCGTCGACGTCGGAGGCGATCCGGTCCCCGACCATCGCGACCCCCGAATCGCGCGGTTCCTTTGTTGCGCTGGCCGCGACAAAGGAACCGCGATCGATCGCCGCCAACGCCATCTCGAACAGGTGCCGCTCGGGCTTGCCCCCGATCTCCGCCCGGCGCCCCGAGGCGGTTTCGACCGCGGCCAGGATCGCGCCGGTGCCCGGCCAGTCGCCGCCGGGCATCGGCAGGGTCGGGTCGTGGCTGGTGGCGACGAGCGCAGCGCCGCCGTCGAGTGCGAGCTTCGCAGTCAGCAGCTCCTCGTAGTCGAAGCCGCGGTGGCCCGAGACGACGACGACCGCAGCCTCGCGCCCGGCCTCGCCCTCGAGCACGGGCGCCCCCGCCTCGGCCACCATCTCCTTCAGCGTCGAGGCGCCGATCACGAATGCCCCGCCGCCGTCCGCGGCCTCGCCGGCGAGCCGCGCCGTCACCATGCCCGCGGTGACGATCCGCTCGGCGCCGATCTCGACCCCGAGCCCGGCCAGCCGCTCGGCGTACTCGGCCGGCCGCCGCGTCGGGTTGTTGGTGACGAAGGCGAGCTCCTTGCCGGCGGCGATCAGCGCCGCCAGCGCCTCCGGCGACCCCGGCACCGGATCCCGCCCGACCCAGACCACCCCGTCGAGGTCGATCAGAAGTCCGTCGAACTGGTCAGCGATGGTCACTGGCCGCAGGCTATTCGCTGATCTCGATACCGTGCCGGGTAGTGAGCGTAAACGGACAGGTCGTGGTCGCCACCGACCTCACCCGTCGCTACGGCGAGGGCGACGCTGCCGTCGATGCCCTGGCCGGCGTCAGCACGGGGTTCGAGCGCGACCGCTTCACCGCGATCATGGGCCCTTCGGGCTCGGGCAAGTCGACGCTGATGCACATCCTCGCCGGCCTCGACCGGCCGACTGCCGGCAGCGTCGAGCTCGACGGGGTCGAGATCACCAAGCTCGACGACGGCGAGCTGACCAAGCTGCGCCGCGACAAGCTCGGCTTCGTCTTCCAGTTCTTCAACCTGCTGCCGGTCCTCACCGCCGAGGAGAACCTGGTGCTGCCGCTCTCGATCGCCGGCCGCAAGCCCGACCGGGTCTGGGTCGACCAGCTGATCCACACCGTCGGCCTCGAGGACCGGCGCACGCACCGGCCGGCGGAGCTGTCGGGCGGCCAGCAGCAGCGGGTCGCGGTCGCCCGCGCGCTGGTCGCCAAACCGGCCGTCGTCTTCGCCGACGAGCCGACCGGCAACCTCGACTCGAACGCCAGCGGCGACGTCCTCGCCCTCCTCCGCCAGGCGGTCGACGAGTTCGAGCAGACGGTGATCATGGTCACCCACGATCCCGTTGCCGCCGCCCACGCCGACCGCTTGATCACCCTCCGCGACGGCAAGCTCGCAGGCGACGCCAGGCCGGGGTCCGCGGACGAGGTGCTCGAGCTGATGAAGCAGCTTGACTAGCCTCGCGCTGAAGAGCCTCTGGGCGCGCAAGACCAGGGCGCTGGCGACCTCGCTCGCGGTCGTCCTCGGGGTCGCCTTCGTCGCCGGCAGCTTCATCCTCAGCGACACGATCCTCGCCGCCTTCGACGAAATCTTCAACGAGTCGCTGAAGGGGACCAGCGTCGTCGTCACCGCCGAGAACCCGGTCAAGCAGGAAGGCGGCGAAGTACCGTCGATCAGCGCTTCGCTGCTGCCCCGGATCCAGCGCACGCCCGGGGTCAAGGAAGCGGCGGGGGCGATCTTCAGCCTCGGCGCCTTCTTCACCCCCGAAGGCGAAAAGATCGGCGCCAAGTTCGCGCCCAAGTTCATCTCCTCGACCCTGCCCGGGCAGCTGGAGTCGCTGACCTATGTCGACGGCCATCCCCCGCGGGGGCCGACCGAAGCCTCGATCGACAAGGCCGCCGCCGAGGGCTCGGGGCTGGCGCTCGGTGAAAGGATCGAGCTGCTGGGCCAGGGCAGGACCCGCGAGTTCACCCTGGTCGGCTTCACCCAGCTCGGCAGCGCCTCCTTCGGCGGCACCAGCATCGCCCAGGTGACGCTGCCGGTGGCGCAGGCGCTGACCCACAAGGTCGGTCGCTTCGACCAGATCTCGGTTGCCGCCGCCCCGGGGGTTTCCGAGGCGATGCTGCGGAATCGGATCAAGGCGGAGATGCCGGCCGGCATCAGGGTCGAGACGGCGAAGGAAAGCGCCGACCGCAGCTCCGAAGAAATCCGCGAAAACCTCGGCTTCCTGACGACCTTCCTCCTCGTCTTCGGCTTCATCGCCGTCTTCGTCGGCTCCTTCCTGATCTTCAACACCTTCTCGATCACCGTCGCCCAGCGGATCACCGAATTTGGGATGCTGCGCACGCTGGGGGCCTCGCGGCGCCAGATCCTGGCCTCGGTCCTGCTCGAAGCGATCGCGGTGGGTCTGATCGGGGCGCTGCTCGGGATCGCCGGCGGCTTCGTCGTCGCCATCGGTATCCACGGCCTCTTCGAACTGTTCGGCGCTGACCTCCCCACCACCGGCCTCGTCCTCGAGGCCCGGACCGTGATCGTCTCGATCCTGGTCGGCGTCCTCGTCACCCTCGCCGCCGCCCTGGTTCCGGCGCTGCGCTCGACCCGGGTGCCGCCGATCGCCGCCCTGCAGGCGTTCGTGCCGACGCCGAGCCGACGCCGCCGCCTGGTCTTCCTCGGCTTCTCCTCCCTGGTTGCGCTCGTCGGCCTGGGGTTGGTCGTCAGGGGCCTGGCGGGCGGGGGCGGGGCCGGGACCCGGGCCAGCTTCATCGGGGCCGGCGCATTCGTCGCCGTGATCGCCGTTTCGCTGTTCAGCCCGCGTCTGGTCCCGGGCCTGGCGGCGGTCGCCGGCTGGCCGCTGGAGCGGGCGCGCCGGCTGCTCGGGCGGCTCGCCCGCGAGAACGCCCAGCGCAACCCGAGCCGCACCGCGATCACCGCCGCGGCGCTGATGATCGGCCTCGCCCTGGTCGCCTTCGTCACCGTCTTCGCCGCCGGGATCAAGAGCACGGTCGCACAGGTCGTCGACGAAAACTTCGCCGGCGGCCTGGTCATCCAGAACTCCGACGGCTTCTCGCCGATCCCCAACGGGACCGCGATCGCGGCGGCGAAGGTGCCCGGAGTCGAAACGGTGCCGACGATCCGCTCGGCCCAGGTCAGGAGCCTCGACGGCGGCGGCACGGTGCGGGCCTCGGCACCGAGCCCGGACATCGAAAAGGCGCTGAGCCTGGAATGGAAGGAAGGCGGGCCTGAGGCCCTCGAAGGCCTGCGCGACGATCAGGCCGTGGTCAGCGACGACTTCGCCTCCGAACACAACCTCTCGGTCGGCGACACGGTCCGGATCCTGACCCAGACCGGGGCGCGGCCCAGCTTCGAAGTCGCCGGCACCTTCGATTCGAAGGCGGGCCTCCTCGGCAGCATCGCCGTCACCCAGGCGGTGCTCGCTCGCGACGCCGGGCAGACCCAGAACCAGGCCGACTTCGTCGTCACCGAACCCGGCGCCGACCAGGAAAAGGTGCAGGCGGTCCTGACCGCCGGCGTCGAAGCGCTCTTCCCAGTCGCCGAAGTCCTCAACCAGCAGGAACTGAAGGAAAGCCGCGAAGACCAGGTCGGGCAGATCGTGGTCCTCTTCTACGCGCTGCTGGCCCTCGCGATCCTGATCTCGGTCCTCGGCGTCGCCAACACCCTGGTGCTCTCGATCCACGAACGCCGCCGCGAGCTGGGAATGCTGCGGGCGATCGGGATGTCGCGGCGTCAGGTGCGGACGCTGATCCGCTACGAGTCGGTGATCACGGCCCTGATCGGGGCGATCCTCGGCATGGCGCTGGGGATCGTCTTCGCGACGCTGATCGCGCAGCCGCTCGCCGACGAAGGCTTCACCCTCTCCTACCCGATCGGCCAGTTGATCGCGATCCTCGTCCTCGCCGCCGTGGTCGGCGTCATCGCCGCGATCTACCCGGCCCGCCGCGCCGCTCGCCTCGACGTGCTCGAGTCGCTCCAGTACGAGTAACCGGCGTACGCTGCCGACATGAGCCTGACCGGAAAGCCGCCCTCGGCCTGGCTCGGCCTGCTCGCCGCCGCCGCCGCGGTCGCTGCCGCGACCGGTCTCGTCTACCCGCTGAAGGAAGTGGCGCCGGCGGTCTCGCTCGGGGTCGTCTACATCCCCGGCGTCCTCCTGATCGCCGCCGTCTGGGGCTGGCGGCTCGGCCTCCTCACCGCCGTCTTCAGCGCCCTCGCCTTCAACTTCTTCCACCTGCCGCCGCTGGGTCGGCTCGACGTCCGCGCGGATCATGACCTGGTCGCGCTCGTCGTCTTCGGCATCGTCGCCATCGCCGGTGCGGCGCTGGCCGAGATCGCCCGCGCTCGTGCCGCCGAGGCCGAGCGCGGTCGCGAGGAGGCCGACCGGGCGCTGGCCGAGCTGAAGGAGATGGAGCGCGAGCGGGACCGGATGCAGGCCGAGGCGATCGAGGCCGAGGCGCTGCGCCGCTCCGACGAGCTCAAGACCTCGCTGCTGCGCTCGGTCTCCCACGACCTGCGCACGCCGCTGACCTCGATCATCGCCGCCGGCGCGGCGCTCGACTCTCCCAGCATCACGGCGCAGGAGCGCAGCGAGCTGAGCGATGCGGTGGTCGAGCAGGGCCAGCGGCTCTCGCGCCTGGTCGAGAACCTGATCGACGTCTCGCGGCTGGAGTCGGGCAAAGCCGAGCCGCGGCGCGAGGCGGTCGACCTCGCCGGCTTGCTTGAGGCGGCGCGGCACTCGCTCGGGACCGAGGGAGAGGTCGTGCGGCTCGCCCTCGATCAGGATCTGCCGGCGCTCAGCGCCGATCCGGCGCAGCTCGAGCGCGCTTTCGCCAACCTGCTCGACAACGCCGTCGTCCACGGCGAGGGGGAGCCGGTCCTGGTCCGCTCGCGGCTGGTCGGCCCGCGGCTCGTGATCCGCGTCGTCGACCGCGGCCCGGGGATCCCCGAGCTCGACCGCGAACGGATCTTCGAGCCGTTCTACCGCTCCGGTAACGGCTCGGGAACGGGCTCCGGGCTGGGCCTGGCGATCGCCCGCGGCTTCATCGAGGCCAACGGCGGCGAGGTCGAGGTCGAGTCGCTGCCCGGGCAGGGATCGAGCTTCGTGGTCAGCTTCGCGGCGCCGGCCGGGGAGCCGAGCTGAACGCGACACCGCGGATCCTGGTCTGCGACGACGAGCCGCAGATCCTGCGCGCGCTGCGGGTGATCCTGCGCGACGCCGGCTTCGAGGCGGTGACCGCCGAGACCGCGGAGGCGGCGCTCGACCTGGCCGCGGTGAAGCCGCCCGAGGCGGCGATCCTCGACCTGATGCTGCCCGACCTCGACGGCGTCGAGCTGACGCGGCGGCTGCGCGAGTGGAGCCAGATGCCGATCCTCGTCCTCTCCGCGGTCGGCGAGGAGGACCGCAAGGTCGAGGCGCTCGCCGCCGGCGCCGACGACTACGTGACCAAGCCGTTCGGGCCGCGTGAGCTGATCGCTCGGCTCGAGGCGGCGCTGCGCCGTGTGCGGCCCGAGGCGCAGGAGCCGACCGTCCTCGCCGACGGGATCGAGATCGACCTCGCCGGCCACACCGTGCGCCGCGACGGCGAGGTCGTCCGCCTCACCCCGACCGAGTTCGAGTTGCTCGCGGCGCTGGCCCGCAACCGCGGCCGGCTGATGACCCACCGCGCCCTCCTGGTCGAGGTCTGGGGCGTCGAGTACGAAGACGACCTCCAGGTCCTCCGTGCCCACGTCGCCAACCTGCGCCGCAAGATCGAGCCCGCCGACGGCCCCAAGTACGTGCTGACGGACCCGGGCGTCGGCTACCGCTTCGCCCTCTAGCCAATCCCCATCCGGTGATGTTGAGGTAAGCCGCGAATAGCGCGGGAAAGCTCAACATCGGTCTTCACGAAATCTGTATGCGGGGCGGCTGGAACTTCATGCGGCCTTGACGGGGGCGGGCGCATGATCGATTCGTGCTCGTTCTCGACTCGATCCAGACCTTTGCCGACATCTTCCCGGGCGGGGGCAGCCCGCTTGCCGACGCCTTCTCGATCGCGCTCGCCGTAGCTCTCTTCGCCCTGCTCCTCTGGGCGATCGACTTGATCGACCGGATATGAGCGCCCTCGTTCCCTTTGCCGCGCTCACGGTCGCCGACGTCTTCGGCCTGCTCGTCGCCGCGGTCGTCTGCGCCTACCTGCTCTACGCGCTGCTTCGCGGGGAGAACCTCTGATGTTCCAGGGTTACCTGCAGATCGCGATCTTCGTCGCCGTCCTCGTCGCCCTGGTCAAGCCGGTCGGCATCTACCTCGCCCGCGTCTTCGGCAACCAGCGGGTCTTCCTCACCCCGGTCCTCGGGCCAATCGAGCGCGGCAGCTACCGGCTGCTGCGCGTGCGGCCCGAGGCCGAGGGCCAGGACTGGAAGGCCTACGCCCGCAGCCTGATCGTCTTCTCGCTGCTCTTCTGGATCCTGCTCTACGCGATCCTGCGCACGCAGGGGATCCAGCCGTTCAACCCCGAGGGCTTCCACTCCGGACCGTGGGACCTGAGCTTCAACACCGCCTCGTCGTTCATCACCAACACCAACTGGCAGTACTACGGCGGCGAAACGACGCTCACCTACTTCGCCCAGATGGCCGGCCTCGCGGTCCAGAACTTCGTCTCGGCGGCGGTCGGGATCGCCGTCGTCGCGGCGCTGATCCGCGGCATCGTCGCCCGCTCGGGCAAATCGATCGGAAACTTCTGGCAGGACGTGGTCCGCATCACCCTCTACGTGCTGCTGCCGGTCTCCGTCGTCGCCGCCCTCTTCCTCGTCTCCCAGGGCGTGATCCAGAACCTCAGCCAGACCGCCGTCGTCCACACGCTGGCCGGCGGCGAACAGCTGCTCGCCCAGGGCCCGGTCGCCTCGCAGGAGGCGATCAAGGAGCTCGGCACCAACGGCGGCGGCTTCTTCAACGTCAACTCCGCCTACCCGTTCGAGAACCCGACTGCCCTGACCAACTTCGTCGAGATGCTGCTGATCCTCGTCATCCCGGCCAGCCTCACCTACACCTACGGGCGCATGGCCGGCAGCCAGCGCCAGGGCTGGGCGATCTTCAGCGCGATGTTCGTCCTCTTCATCGCCGGCGTCGTCGTCGTCTACGTCGCGGAGCAGCACGGCAGCCCGGCGCAGCACGCCGCCGGCCTCCACACCCACGCCTTCGCCGGCTCGACCGGCGGCAACATGGAGGGCAAGGAGCAGCGCTTCGGGATCGCCAACTCGGCGCTGTGGACGGCGGTCACCACCGTCACCTCCTGCGGTGCGGTCAACGCCGCCTTCGAGTCGCTGACCGGGATCGGCGGCGCCGTGCCGTTCACCAACCTCGGCTACAGCGAGGTCGTCTTCGGCGGCGTCGGCACCGGCCTCTACTCGATGCTGCTCTACGTCATCCTCGCCGTCTTCATCGGCGGCCTGATGGTCGGTCGCACCCCCGAGTACCTGGGCAAGAAGATCGCCGCGCGGGAGATCAAGCTGGTCTCGCTCGGCGTCCTCTTCACGCCGCTGGCGGTGCTGCTCTCCGCCGGCCTCGCCTCGGCGACCGACCTCGGCAAACGCTCGCTCTACGCCGGCATCAACCCTTCGGGTTTCTCGGAGACGCTCTACGCCTACCTCTCGCAGGCCAACAACAACGGCTCTGCCTTCGCCGGCTACACCGGCTTCATCCAGCCCAACGCTCCCGGCAACGTCGATGCGTACGGAATCACCTTCGCCAACCTGCTCGGCGGCGCGGTGATGGTGATGGCGCGCTTCGCGCCGATCGTCTTCGTCCTCGCCGTCGCCGGCGCCCTCGCCGGCAAGAAGGTCTCGCCCGCCGGACTCGGCACGATGCGGACCGACAACCCGACCTTCGTCTTCCTCCTCGTCGGCATCGTCATCCTCGTCGGCGCGCTCACCTTCTTCCCGGCGATCCTGCTCGGTCCGGTCTCCAACGGGCTCAGCTCGAGGATGTTCCCGTGACCGGGTTGCGCCGCGACCTGACCACCGGCGCGATCGCGATCGTCGCGATGACGCTCGCGCTCGGCCTGCTCTACCCGCTGGCGATCACGGGCATCGCCCAGGTCGTCTTCCCCGGCGCCGCCAACGGCTCCAAGGTCTCATACGACGGCCGCGTCGTCGGCTCGAAGCTGATCGGCCAGGATTTCAAGAGCAGGGCCTTCTTCCACTCGCGGCCGTCGGCAACCGAATACTCCGGCAACGTCACCTTCTTCGGCAACGGCGGCCCCAACAGCGTCGAAGTGCGGGAAGAAGTCCGCGAAGCGCTCGCCGCCTACGTCAAGCTCAACAAGCCCTACGACAAATCGTTGACCGGCGAAGACGTCCCCGTCGACGCGGTCACCCAGTCGGCCTCGGGCGTCGATCCGCATATCTCCGAAGCCAACGCTCGGATCCAGGCCCACCGCGTCGCCGCGGTCCGCAAGCTACCGCTGCACCGGGTCGAAGAACTGATCTCCGGCCACACCGAAGACCGCTTCCTCGGCGTCCTCGGCGAGCCCGGCGTCAACGTCCTGCAGCTCAACATCGCCCTCGAAGAAGAGGCACCGCTGAAATGATCGAGACCACCACCTCCGACCGCAAGCCCCGCTCCCTGCTGGACCCCGAGATCCTGCGCCCGGCGCTGCTCGAGTCCTTCGTCAAGCTCGACCCGCGGGTCCAGGTTCGCAACCCGGTCATGTTCGTGGTCGAGATCGGCGCCGCGATCACCACCGTCGCCTGGCTGATCCAGGCCTTCGGCGGCGGCCCGCTCGGCGGCGGTCACGAGCCCGGCTGGTTCAGCTTCTCGATCACGGTTTGGCTCTGGCTGACCGTCGTCTTTGCCAACCTCGCCGAGGCGATGGCCGAGGGGCGCGGCCGCGCCCAGGCCGCCAGCCTGCGGGCGATGCGCAGCGACACCGTCGCCAGGCTGCGCGACGGCCGCGAGAAGTCCGCGGCCGAGCTGGTTCGCGGCGACGTCGTCGTGGTCGAGGCGGGGGAGACGATCCCCGGCGACGGGACCGTGATCGAGGGCATCGCCTCGGTCGACGAGTCGGCGATCACCGGCGAGTCGGCACCCGTGATCCGCGAGGCGGGTGGCGACCGCTCCGCAGTAACCGGCGGTACCAAGGTCCTCTCCGACCGGATCGTCGTCGAGATCACTGCCGAGCCCGGCGAGTCCTTCCTCGACCGCATGATCGCCCTGGTCGAGGGCGCCTCGCGCCGCAAGACGCCGAACGAGATCGCCCTCGGCATCCTCCTCGCCGCGCTCACCCTGATCTTCATCGTCGTCGTCGTCAGCCTGCGGCCCTTCGCCCTCTTCGCCGACACCGAACTCTCGGAGACGACGCTGATCGCGCTGCTCGTGGCGCTGATTCCGACCACGATCGGGGCGCTGCTCTCGGCGATCGGGATCGCCGGCATGGACCGGCTCGTGCGCCGCAACGTCCTCGCCCTCTCCGGCCGCGCGGTCGAGGCCTCGGGCGACTGCGACGTGCTCCTGCTCGACAAGACCGGCACGATCACGCTGGGCAATCGCGAGGCGACCGAGTTCATCGCGATGCCCGGGGTCAGCCGCGAGGAGCTGGCCGAGGCGGCGCAGATGTCCTCGCTCGCCGACGAGACCCCGGAGGGCCGCTCGATCGTCGTCCTCGCCAAGGACTTCGGCATCCGCGAGCACGACTTCGACGGCCACGAGCCGCACTTCGTCCCCTTCAGCGCCGAAACCCGGATGAGCGGCATCGACTTCAACGGCACCCGCCTGCGCAAGGGCGCCGGCGACGCGATCGAGAGCTGGGTCCTGGCCGAAGGCGGTCGGCCTCCGGCGGAGCTGCGGAGCGAGCTCGACCGGATCGGCCGCGAGGGCGGCACCCCGCTCGCCGTCGCCCGCAACGAGCGCGTGCTCGGCGTCGTCTACCTCAAAGACATCGTCAAGGAGGGGATGAAAGCCCGCTTCGACCAGCTGCGGGCGATGGGCATCCGCACGATCATGGTCACCGGCGACAACAAGCTGACGGCGGCGAAGATCGCCGAGGAGGCCGGAGTCGACGACTTCCTCGCCGAAGCGACGCCGGAGCGAAAGCTCGAGCTGATCAAGGAGCAGCAGGCGGACGGGCGACTGATCGCGATGACCGGCGACGGCACGAATGACGCTCCTGCGCTGGCCCAGGCAGACGTGGGGGTGGCGATGAACACCGGCACCCAGGCGGCGCGCGAGGCCGGCAACATGGTCGACCTCGACTCCAACCCGACGAAGCTGATCGAGATCGTCGAGGTCGGCAAGCAGCTGCTGATCACCCGCGGTGCCCTCACCACCTTCTCGATCGCCAACGACGTCGCCAAGTACTTCGCGATCCTGCCGGCGATGTTCGTCGCGACCTGGGCGGTGCACGGCGAAAAGGGCCCGCTCGACGCGCTCAACGTGATGTCGCTGGGGACGCCGCAGTCGGCGATCCTGAGCGCGGTGATCTTCAACGCGCTGATCATCCCGCTGCTGATCCCGCTCTCGCTGAAGGGGGTCCGTTACCGCCCGATCGGCGCCACCGCGCTGCTGCGCCGCAACATCCTCATCTACGGGCTCGGCGGCCTGATCGTCCCCTTCGTCGGGATCAAACTGATCGACCTCGTCGTCCACAACCTGCTGGGAGCTTGAGGAAGCGGGGCTGAGGAGATGCCGTGAGCCCGGGCCACTACAAGATCTTCCTCGGGATGGCGGCCGGGGTCGGCAAGACCTACCGGATGCTGCAGGAGGGCCACGCCGAAGCAGACGCCGGCCGCGACGTCGCGATCGGCTACCTGGAGCCACACGAACGCGAGGAGACGACCGCGCAGGCGCGAGGTCTCGAGGTCGTTCGGCGCCGACGGGTCCCGGTCCGTGACGTCACGGTCGAGGAGATGGACCTGGGGGCGCTGATCGCCCGTGCCCCCGAACTGGCCCTGATCGACGAGCTCGCCCACAGCAACCCCGCTGGCCTCGAGCATCGCAAGCGCTACGAAGACATCGCCGCGGTGCTCACGGCCGGGATCGACGTCTTCTCGACCGTCAACGTCCAGCACCTCGAGTCGCTCAACGACCAGGTCGCCGAGCTGACCGGGGTGCGGGTGCGCGAGACCGTGCCCGACTCGGTGCTGGGGGAGGCCGACGAGGTGGTGTTGATCGATCTCACCCCGGAGGCGCTGATCGCCCGCCTGCAGGCCGGGAAGATCTACCCGACCGGCAACATCGACGCCGCCCTCAACAACTTCTTCAAGATCGAGAACCTGGCGGCGCTGCGCGAGGTCAGCCTGCGCCAGGTCGCAGAGGACGTCGAGTCCAAGCGCCTCGTCTACAGCGAGGAGCCGGAGCTGGTTGGCACCCGCGCCGAGGAACGGGTTTCGGCCGACGCGCCGAAGGCCGTCGGCGAGCGATTGCTGGCGCTGGTCCGGCCGCAGCCGAGCTCCCAGCGGCTGGTGCGGCGCGCCTGGCGCTCGGCCCAGCGGCTCGGAACCGAGCTCGACCTGCTCTGGGTGAAGCCCCCGGCCCTGGCGATCGAGGGCGAGGTCGAGCGCCAGGTCACCGCCCTGCGGCAGCTCGCCTCGGTGCTCGGTGCCCACCTCCTGATCGAGGAGCACGACGACCTCGTCGCCGCTGCGGCGCGCGTCGTCCGCGAGCGCGGCAGCACCTACATCATGGTCGGCGAGTCGGCCCCGCCGCGCGGCCTCGCGCGCCTGCGCGAGCCGCTGCCGCAGCGGCTGATGCGGGCGACCCCGCCCGGCGTCGACGTCCGCATCGTCGCCCACCGCAGCCTCAGGCAGGGGGAGCGATGATTCACGTCGAGCACGTCCTGATCGCCGCCGCACTGGTCCTGGGCCTCTTCGGCGGCTTCTTCCTCGCCCGTCGCCGCCACTCTCGTCCCGGGGCCGGGCCGGACGCCGTCCACCACATCCTCCTGCCGTTCACCGGGACCGAGATCTCGCGCCGCGCCGTCGACGCGGCGCTGCGCCTGGCCCGCGCCGAGGGGGCGACGCTGATGCCCGCCTACCTCGCGCAGGTGCCGAAGAGCCTGCCGCTCGAGTGCGCGATCCCCAAGGAGGCGAGCAAGGCGATGTCGATGCTGGAGGCGATCGAACAGCGTGCCAGCTCCCAGGACGTTGCGGTCGACGCCCGGATCGAGCGCGGCCGCTCCTACCGCCACGCCCTCGCTCGCCTGCTCGGCGAGGAGACCTTCGACCGCGTCGTCGTCTCGGCGACGGCGACCGGCAGCGCTGGCCTCTCCGGCGACGACCTCGTCTGGCTGCTGGAGAAGGCGCCGGCCGAGGTGATGATCCTGCGGCCGGGCCCCGAGGATCGCCGGGTCCTGAGCGCCAACGGCGCCAACGGCCGCCGCGCATCAAACTGAGGGGATGCTGACCCTCTTCGGCGCTGCCGCCGTCACTTTCGTGATGGTCATGTACGCGCTCGAGCGGCGGGGGTCGGTGTACGTCCTCGGCTTCGCCTGCGGCTGCCTGCTTTCCAGCCTTTACGGCTTTCTCGTCGGCGCCTGGCCGTTCGGGGTCGTCGAGCTGATCTGGTCGGGGATCGCGCTGCGGCGCTACCGCGCCAGGGTTGCCGGCGTCGCCTGAGGGGCGGCCAGGCCCATCCGCAGGGCGCCGGCGATCTCGAACATCGCTGCCCGCGAAGAGCGGCAGACCTCGGTCTGGTTGGCGAAGCCGTGGATCAGCCCCGGGTAGCGGCGCAGGGCGACCGGCGTCCCGGCCTTGCGCATCGCGATCGCGTAGGCCTCGCCCTCGTCGCGCAGCGGGTCGAAGCCGGCGGTGGCGACGTAGGCGGGGGCCAGGCCTGAGAGGTCAGGCGCTTTGAGGACCGAGATGCGCGGGTCGTCGATGTCGGTGCCGGGGGGCAGGTAGTAGGCCTCGAAGCGGTCGATGTCCTCCTTGGTGAGGAGGAAGCCGTCGGCGAAGAGCAGGCGCGAGCGGGTTTCCGGGTGGGAGTCCGTGACGGGGAAGATCAGCAGCTGCATCGCCGGCGCCGGGCCGCCTTCTTCGCGCGCCCGCAGCGCGACCCCGGCCGAGAGGTTGCCCCCCGCCGAGTCGCCGCCGACGGCGACCCGGCCGGGGTCGGCGCCGAGCGCTGCCGCGTTCTCGCTCGCCCAGACGAACGAGTCCCAGGCGTCTTCGGTGGCGGCCGGGAAGGGGTTCTCGGGCGCCAGCCGGTAGTCGACCGAGAGCACGGCGACCCCGGCCGCGGCGGCGAGGAAGCGGCAGACGCCGTCGTGGGTGTCGAGGTCACCGAGGACGAAGCCGCCGGCGTGGAAGAAGACGAGCAGCGGGGGCGGGTCGCCGGGGACCCGGGACGGCAGGTAATGGCGGGCCGGCAGAGGTCCGGCGGCGGTTGGGATCTCGATCGAGTCGACCCGCGCCATCGCCAGCGGCCGCGGCGCCTGGCTGGTCAGCGCCCCCTGTCGGAGCAGGTCGCGCGCCGGCAGCGGCTCCAGCCCGTTGGTGTAGGAGCGGGTGCCCGCGATCGCGGCGAGGCGGAGAAGCACGTGGACGTCGCTGGCCAGGGTCTGGCCGTCGATCGTCGGCGGCTTGCCGAAGAGCAGTCGCTGCAGCCGCGGCGGCAGGCCGCAGGCGAACTTGAGGAAGCGGTGCTCGGCGCGGGGTGACAGTCGAGGCGGACTGGCCATCCAGCCAAACTCTATAGGGGTATGCGAACGACGTCACACATTCGTGTCGAATCCGCGCGCTACGGTGGAGGGGTCTCAATGGAGGCGACGGCGATAAACGCGGGTGTTGTGCGACCCCAACCGGTGCGGGGGCTGCCGCCGGGGCCGCGGATGTCGCGGGTCCTGCAGACGGCGATCTGGTCGCGCCAGGCGCAGTGGCTGCTGAGCCAGAGCCGGGCCCGCTTCGGCTCGATGTTCTCGCTCAAGATCGCCTACGAGGGCGACTGGGTGATCGTCTCCGACCCGGAGCTCGTCAAGCAGGTCTTCACCGGCGACCCCGAGGTCTTCCACGCCGGCGAGGGCAACCAGATCCTGCGCCCGATCCTCGGCGAGAACTCGGTCCTCGTCCTCGACGAGAAGAAGCACATCGGCCAGCGCCGGCTGCTGCTGCCGCCCTTTCACGGCGAGCGGATGCAGGCCTACGGCGAGCAGATGGCCGAGATCGCCGCCCGCGAGATCGAGGGCTGGCCGACCGCGACCCCGTACCGGCTGCGGCCGCGGATGCAGGCGATCACGCTCGAGATCATCATCGAGACCGTCTTCGGCGTCCACGGCGGCGAGCGCATGCAGCCGCTGCGGGCGGCGCTGCGCGAGTTCCTCGACCTGACCGCCAACCCGCGCCTGCTGGCGCCGATCCTGATGGTCGGCCCCGAGCGGATCAACCGAGTACCTGCCTTCCGCCGCCGGGTCGAGCGGGTCGACGAGCTGATCGGGCGCGAGATCGCCGAGCGCCGCACCGCCCCCGATCTGGAGCAGCGCGACGACATTCTCTCCCTGCTGGTCGCCGCCCGCCACGAGGACGGCAGCCCGATGAGCGATGCCGAGATCCGCGACGAGCTGCTGACCCTCCTCGTAGCCGGCCACGAGACGACGGCGACGGCGCTGTCCTGGGCGATCGAGCGTCTCAGTCGCCACCCGGCCAAGCTCGAACGCCTGCGCGACGAGGTCCTCGCCGGCGAGGAGGCTTACCTGACGGCGACGATCCAGGAGACGCTGCGCCTGCGGCCGGTGATCGTGATCGTGATCCGCAAGCTGACCGAGCCGGTCGAGCTCGGCGGCTACGAGCTGCCGGCCGGTGCCAGCGCCGTCCCCTGCATCCACCTGATCCACCGCGACCCGGCGATCTACCCCGACCCCGACAGCTTCATCCCCGAGCGCTTCCTCGACCAGCCCCCCGGCACCTACACCTGGATCCCCTTCGGCGGCGGCATCCGCCGCTGCCTCGGCGCCGCCTTCGCCCAGTTCGAGATGGCCGTCGTCCTCCACGAGATCCTCCGCCGCCGCGAGATGGCCCCCTCGCGCCCCGCCCCCGAGCGCTCCTACCGCCGCGCGATCACCGAGACCCCGCGAAGGGACGCCGAGGTCGTGCTCTCTGACGCCGCATAACCGGCGCGAGGCCGCACCCGCGGCTGCGCCTCGTGCAGAGCACTGCCGCTCCGCCGCGTGCACGCCCTCGCTTGGTTCTGCGACGTCAGAAGGATGGAGGACGGCCGTAGCCCGGGTGATCGCGTGGTTCCTTTCGGACGCATTTCGTCTGAAAAGAACCACGGGATGTGAATCCCGGCCGGATCGTCGTCGTGCGGTTCCTTTTGGAACCAGGGCGTCCAAAAGGAACCACGGCTGGGAGGAATGGAAAAGCCCGGCCGATCAGGTTGGAGTGGCTGCGACATTGACGTAGCCAGAGGTGGGTCGATGTCGCAGGCGGAGATCGCGATCTGAGGGTGGAGAGCCAAGTCAGGGTCCGCACGCGGCGTAGCGACAGTACCTGTGGCGTACGGCGCGGAGCCGCGGGTGGACCCTGACGCCGGCTATCTGCCCTCAGATCAGCCGCAGCCGGTGTTGTTGCCGCACGACGAACACGTGTAGCAACTGCCCGTGCGCTGCATCATGCCGCCGCACTGGTCGCAGGCGGGGCCGAGCTCGAGGCCCTGCATCTTCGCCGGGCGGACCGGGGGGGTTTCGGTCATCGCCGACGCCGCCGGCACCGATGCGCCGCTCGCTTTCGCCTCGGCGCCGCCGTTTCCGTTGCCGCCGTTGGACGGGCCGGCGGTATCGCTGCTGAGGCCGATGCTCATCTGCGAGGTCTCCGCTTCCTTCTTGGCCCGCACGTCGGAGGTCATGATCCCCAGTTCCTCGAGCGTTTCGGTGTCGTCGATGAAGCGGCTCGCGACCCAGCGCATGATGTAGTCCGGCATCGATTTGGCGAAGGGGATCTCGGGGTTGGTGGTCATCCCCTCCGGGTCGAAGCGCATGTAGCTGAACTTGCG
Organism: Solirubrobacterales bacterium; assembly: GCA_035542315.1. GTDB lineage: Bacteria > Actinomycetota > Thermoleophilia > Solirubrobacterales > 70-9 > VAYN01. The sequence goes on from DATKLT010000004.1 coordinate 32,148, forward strand.
CACGAAGTCCTCGAGCGGCACCCCGTACTGGAGGCCGAGCGAGATCGCCGTCGCGAAGGCGTTGAGCAGCCCCCGCATCGTCGACCCCTCCTTGCCGATGTCGGTGAGGAAGATCTCGCCGACCGAGCCGTCGTCGTACTTGCCGGCGGTGATGTAGCCCTCGTGACCGGCGATCGAGAACTTGTGGGTGATCGATTCGCGCTCCTGTGGCATCCGTTTGCGCTCCGGGGGCAGGACGACGACCTCTGGCTCGGCCGCCTTTTCGTCCTGGGCGTCGGTGCGCAGCGCCTGCGCGGTCTTCGAGCCGTCGCGGTAGATCGCCAGCGCCTTGAGGCCGCCGTTCCAGCCGCGGGTGTAAGCGTCGGCGATGTCCTCGACCGTCGCCGACTGCGGCATGTTGACCGTCTTCGAGATCGCCCCGGAGAGGAACGGCTGTGCCGCCGCCATCATGTCGATGTGGCCGGTGTGGGTGATCGCCCGCTCGCCGACGGCAACGTCGAAGACCTCGAGGTGCTCGTCCTTGAGGCCCGGGGCGCCGACGATCGTGCCCTGCTCGGTGATGTGGGCGTCGATCTGGTCGATCTCCGCCTGCGAGTAGCCGAGCGTCTCGAGTGCCAGCGGCACCGAGCGGTTGACGATCGTCATCTGACCGCCGCCGACCAGCTCCTTGTACTTGACCAGCGAGAAGTCGGGCTCGATCCCGGTCGTGTCGCAGTCCATCAGGAAGCTGATCGTCCCGGTCGGCGCCAGCACCGTTGCCTGCGCGTTGCGGTAGCCGTGCTCCTCGCCGAGCTCGACCGCTTCGTCCCAGGAGCGCTGCGCGGCCTCGAGCAGGTCGCCCTTGATCCCGGTCCCGTCGACGTCATAGGAGGCGTCGCGGTGCATCCGCATGACGCCGTTGTGCGGCTCGCGGTTGCGCTCGTACTCGTCGTAAGGCCCGGTCGCACCGGCGGCGATCAGCGCCGACTGACGGTAGGCGCGGCCGGTCATCAGCGCCGTGATCGCGGCGGCGACGTTGCGGCCCTCGACCGAGTCGTAGGGGAGGCCGTCGGACATCAGCAGGGCGCCGAGGTTGGCGTAGCCGAGGCCGAGCTGACGGAAGCGGCGCGCGTTCTCGCCGATCTCCTCGGTCGGGTAGCTCGACGGGGAGACGATGATCTCCTGGGCGAGGAAGACGACGTCGACCGCGTGCTCGAATTCGGCGGCGTCGAAGCTGCCGTCCTCGCGGCGGAATTTCATCAGGTTGAGTGAGGCCAGGTTGCAGGCCGAGTTGTCGACGTGCATGTACTCGCTGCACGGGTTGGAGGCGTTGATCCGCCCCGACTCCGGGCAGGTGTGCCAGCGGTTGATGATCGTGTCGTACTGGACGCCCGGGTCGGCGCAGCGCCAGGCGGCGTCGGCGATCTGGTTCATCAGCTCGCGCGCGTCGAGCGTCTTCGTCGTCGAGCCGTCGGTCCGCGCCTTCAGCTCCCAGTCGGAGCCCGCCTCGACCGCCTCCATGAACTCGTCGGTGACCCGCACCGAGTTGTTGGCGTTCTGGTACTGAATCGAGGTGAAGCCGTCACCGTCGATCGACATGTCGAAGCCGGCGTCGCGCAGCGCCCCCGCCTTCTCCTCCTCCTTGGCCTTGCACCAGATGAAGTCCTCGATGTCCGGGTGATCGACGTCGAGGACGACCATCTTCGCCGCCCGCCGCGTCTTGCCGCCCGACTTGATCGTCCCCGCCCAGGCGTCGGCGCCGCGCATGAAGCTGACCGGGCCGGAGGCGAGGCCGCCCTTGGAGAGATGCTCGACCGAGCCCCGGATGTTGGAGAGGTTGATCCCCGACCCCGAGCCGCCGCGGAAGATCATCCCCTCCTTGGTGTTCCACTCGAGGATCGACTCGATGGTGTCGTCGACGCTGAGGATGAAGCAGGCCGAGCACTGCGGCTTCTCCTCGAAGCCGACGTTGAACCAGACCGGCGAGTTGAAGGCCGCCTTCTGGTTCAGCAGGATCGCGGTCAGCTCCATCTCGAAGGCGTCGGCGTCCTCCTCGGAGGCGAAGTAGCCGCCCACGCGCCCCCAGTCGGCGATCGTGCCGGCGACGCGGCCGATCATCTGTTTCACCGAGCTCTCGCGCTCGGGGCTACCGAGCTTCCCCCGGAAGTACTTCTGGGCGACGATGTTGGTCGAGTTCTGCGACCAGCTCTTCGGGAACTCAACCCCGCGCTGCTCGAAAGCCGGACTCTCCGGATTGCCGATCACCGCGTCCCGGATCTCCCACTCGATTTGGTCGAAAGGATGCACGCCGGCAGTCGAGAACCGCCGCTCTATCGAGAGGCCCTGGAGACCGTTTTTGGGACTGGCAGTGGCGGTCTTGGACATCAAAAAGCTCCTCTCGAAACGACTTTCAGGGGTAACAGAGGAGGATTGCTCCTGACCCGGACGGAACCCGCGCCGAAAGACGCGGAGAGCGGCCAAGTTAGCGCCGCGCGGCGTCCGGTGATTCCTCTCCCAATTGTGACAGTCCGCAAAATCGGGCGAGCGTCTTCGCGCTACTCTCCGCCTATGGTCGACGACCTCCGCAGGGGCGCCGAGAGGATGGGCGAGCGCGCCAGCGCCGCCCGTGAGGCGATGGGGGAGAAAGTCGAGAACGCGCGCGAGGCGATGGGGGAGCGGGTGGAGACCGCGCGCGAGGCGACTGCCGAGGCGATCGCCTCGGTCAAGCCGAAATTGCGCGGGGTCTCCCACGAGTGGGCCTTCTTCCTCTCGCTCGGCTTCGGCGCCGCCCTGATCATCCTCGCGAAGACGCCGAAGGCGACCCTGGCGGTGGCGATCTACGCGGTCAGCCTCTCCGCATTGTTCGGCTGCAGTGCCCTCTACCACCGGGTCAACTGGCGCCGGCCGCAGGTGCGGCTGTGGATGCGGCGGCTGGATCACTCGATGATCTTCTTCCTCATCGCCGGCACCTACACGCCGTTCGCCCTGCTCGTCCTCCACGGCGCTCTGGCAACGGCGATCCTGGTCGTCGTCTGGGCCGGCGCGATCGCCGGCGCGGTGGTCGAGATGATCTGGATCGACCACCCGAAATGGGCCTCGGCCCTGATCTACCTCTCGCTCGGCTGGGTGGCCGTCGCCGCCTTCCCCGAGCTCTGGTCCTCGCTCGGCGTCGGCGGCGCGATGCTGGTCGTTGCCGGCGGCGTCCTCTACACCTGCGGCGCCGTCGTCTACGCGACCCAGCGCCCCAACCCCAACCCGGCGATCTTCGGCTACCACGAGGTCTTCCACCTCTTCGTCATCGCCGCCGCGGTCGCCCACTTCTCCGCCGTCGCCTTCTTCGCCCTCCCGCACGCCTGATAGAACACGGAGCATGCGAACTCGCGCGTGTCTCTCCTTCTTCTGCGTCCTCTTCCTCCTCGCCGCGATGCCCGCCCTCGCCCAGGCCTCCTGGGGCTCGATCGCGATCAATCCGGAAACCGGCCACTACGGCCTCTCGGCGGGCAAGGCGAGCGCGGCGGCGGCGAAGCTGGCGGCCAAAAACCGCTGCGGTGACCCGCATTGCAAGTCCGCCCTCTGGGTCTTCAACGGCTGGGGTGCCGTCGTCCTCAAGAAGAACGGCGTCTACATCTCCGGCATTGGCCGGACCAAGGCCAAGGCCTTCGCCAACGCCCGCAAACGGGCCCGCGAACAGGCCCCCGCCTTCGCCTCCGTCTTCAGCGGCTTCAGCTGAGCCGCGGCCCGTCGGCTTGACGGCCTAGGCCGCGACCGCGGCCTCGGTGCCCTGCAGCTCCTCGACTTCGGAGACGAGCTCGGCGAGGATCTCCGCCAGCTGCTCGGACTGCTCGGGGCTGAGCTGCAGGCGGCCGTCCTCGTAATGTTCTTGAGCGTGGGAGACCGGCAGTTCGCGCTCGATCACGCGGCCGCCCAGGGCGCCGAGGACTTTGCGCGTCTCGGCCTGCGCCCAGACCGCGCCGAACATGCCGGTCGAGGCACCGATCGCCGCCGCCGGCTTGCCCATCAGCGCGCTCTGCCCGGCCGGGCGCGAGACCCAGTCGAGAGCGTTCTTCAGCACGCCGGGGATCGAGTGGTTGTACTCCGGGGTGGCGACGAGAACGGCGTCGGCGAAGCGCACGGCCTCGCGCAGATCCTCGACCGCGGCCGGCGCGCCCAGCTCTTCGACGTCGCTGTCGTAGGGCGGGATCGCCGCCAGGCCCTCGTAGGAGACCAGCTCCACCCCCGCGGGCAGCCGCTCGGCGGCCGCCCGCAGGAGGGCGCTGTTGTACGAGTCCCGTCGCAGGCTTCCGGAGATGCCCAGGACCCTCATCGCTAGGACTCCTGCTGGACGAGCTCGAGCTCTACGTTGATCGCGACGTCGTACTCGAGGACCTGGCCGCCGCTGGGCAGGTCGGCGTTCCAGCCGAGGTCGATGTCGCGGCGGTCGAGGCTGGTCTCGAAGGAGAGCCCGACGCGCTCGTTGCCGCCGAGGTCGGCGCCGATCGTGCCGTAGCGGCCGACGGCCTGGACAGCGTGCGTGGCGCCGCGCACCTCGAGCTCGCCGGAGAGCCGCACGCTGCCGTCGTCCTCGACGCTGAGCTCGGTCGAGCTGAACTTCATCGCCGGGTACTTCTCGACGTCGAAGAAGTCGGGGGAGAGGAGGTGGCCCTTGAGCTGCGCCTCGTCGATGTCGATGCTGGCGACGTCGACGCTGCCCTCGAGCCGCGGCTGATCGCCGCCGGTCAGGCTGGCCGCGAAGTCGGTGAAGCGGCTGCGGAAGGTGGCGACGCGGTTGTGGGTGATCGCGAAGTGGATCGCGGAGTGAACCGGGTCGACGGTCCAGGTTCCCGCCGGAACCTGCTGGTTGAGGGTCTCGGTGCTCATTTCTGCCTTTCGTCGAAGTCGCTTGTCGTCTCAATTATTGACGTAGAAACAATCGTACCAGAAACGCTTGAAGTGTCAACTATTGCCGGATCAAGCTTCATATGGCATCATTGAGACATGGCTGAGACCGTTGTCGAAACCACGCTGATCGAGGAGACGAGCTGCTCCGAGGGGCCGCATCGCGAGGCATGGCTGGCAATTACCCGTACCCATGCCGCCGTAACGGGCCGGCTCCAAGAGGCGCTGACCGCTGCCGGGCTGCCGCCCCTGCCCTGGTTCGAGGTCCTGGTCACGCTCGCCCAGGCGCCCGAGCAGCGGCTCAAAATGGGGGAGCTCGCCGAGGCGCTGGTGATCACCCGCGGCGGCCTGACCAAGCTCGTCGACCGCCTGATCAAGGCCGGCCTGCTGGAGCGGACCTTCTGCGAGACCGACCGCCGCGTCAGCTACGCGACCCTGCTCCCGGCGGGGGCCGAGCTGCTGGCCGAGATGCGCCCAGTCGTCAGCGGCGAGCTGGAGACGGTGTTCGCCGCCAACATCAGCGCCGGCCAGGCCGAGATGCTGCGCGACACCCTGGAAGGCGTCCAGGGCTCCGCCTGCGGCAACGCCTGAGGAGCTCCCCGCCAGGGTTCTTGGGTTTGCACGGGAGGGTCGGGTGACCCCCTTCACTTGCCTACCTACGTGAATCGGCTACCGCCTGCCGAGTTGCGTGCTCCGGCGTAGCGGCGCAAAACGTTCAGGGGGTCACCCGACCCTCCCCAACGAATCCACGATCGAGGGATCGGGGCCGCAAAAGGCGGCGCCGATCGCATTCCGGGCCAGCTTCCAACGTCTTGGAGCCCCGGCCTTTGGTTTAGAGCTTCCGAGGGACCGTGCGCTTCGTCTCTCGGCAGCTCAAGAAAGAACGGGCGGCCCCCTTTCTCTTGAAGCTGGGCTCGGGATGGGAGCTAGCCGTCGCTTCGAGCGGTTGGCCCACGAAAGCTGCCGACCTCGTGGCCTTTGCCGAGCTTCGGGAGGAGGGGTTGGGTGTACCCCTGAACGTTTTGCGCCGCTACGCCGGAGCACGCAACTCGGGAGGCGGCATGCGATTCACGTAGGTAGGCGAGTGAAGGGGTATACCCAACCCCTCCACGCTGAGACCCGTCCTTAGGCCAACGCCGCCGAAGCCCGCTCTTTGGCGGACTCGACGATCGCCAGGACCGCCGTCTCCTCGCCATCCCGCAACAGCTCGATCGGGTCGGGGTCGCCGTTGACGATGCCCTCGAAGAACTCCTTGCGGTCCTGGTAGGTGGGCAGCGTCCCCTTCGCCCAGCCGCGGGCGTCGTTGAGGATCACTGCCAAGCGCGCGTACTCCTCGCCGAACAGGTCGGAGATCTCGCGCTTCATCCGCTTCGCCAGCGCCGGCGAGGCGCCCGCAGTCGAGATCGCGATCGCCAAGGGCCCGGTGCGCACGATCGCCGGCAGGATGAAGTTGCACAGCGGCGGCACGTCGACGATGTTGACCAGCATCGCGCGCCGCTCGGCGTCGTCGAAGACGCCGATGTTGACCTCGGAGTCGTCGGTGCAGGCGATCACCATGAAGACCCCCTCGAGGTCGGCGGCGCCGGCGTAGGCGCGTTGCTCCCAGACGATCGAGCCCTCGCGGGCGAGGTCCTCCAGCTCGGGGTGGGCGGTGGGGGCGATCAGGGTGACGTCGCCGCCGCAGGCGAGCAGCCCCTCGACCTTCTCCAGCCCGATGTCGCCGCCGCCGACGACCAGGGCTCGCCGCCCGGTCAGTTTCAGGCAGGCGATGTAGAAGGGGGTCTCCAGCATGTCGCGCACGCACGACTGGTCGCAGATCCCCTTGCGGTACTGGCAGACGCACTCCTTGCCGGCATAGGCCTGGGCGGGCATGCGCCCAAGGTTAGTGATCCGTCAGATCGCGTCGAGGGTGAGGCGCAGGCCGTCGTCGAGGCTGACCTCGGCGCGCCAGCCCAGCTCGCGCTCGGCGCGGGCGGCGTCGAGCGCGATCCGCTGCACCTCGCCGGCCCGTTCCGGCGCGAACTCGGGCTCGAAGCTCTCGCTACCTGACAACGACGCCAGCGCCTCGACCAGCTCCAGCACCGTCGTCTCCCGCCCGGTGCCGATGTTGATCGGGCCGCTGGCCTGCGAGCCGGCGGCGGCGAGCGCCGCGGCGACGACGTCGCCGACATATATGTAGTCGCGGGTCTGGGTGCCGTCGCCGAAGACGGTGGGCCGGCCGCCCGAGTCGAGCAGGCCGCAGAAGATCGCGATCACGCCCGCCTCGCCGAGCGGGTCCTGGCGCGGCCCGTAGACGTTGCCGAGTCGCAGCGCCACGCTGGAGATGCCGTAGAGCCGCTCGTACAGCGCCAGGTAGCCCTCGCCGGCGAACTTGCTCTGCCCGTAGGCGGACATCGGCGCGATCGGCGCGCTCTCGTCGAGCGGCAGATCCTGCCCCTCGCCCTCGCCGTAGATCGCGCCGCCGGTGGAGACGAAGACGATCCGCTCGGTCTCCGCGGCGCGCGCCGCATCGAGCACGTTGGCGGTGCCGCCGACGTTGATCGCGGCGTCGAAGGCGGGGTCGGCGAGCGACTTGCGGACGTCGATCTGGGCGGCCAGGTGGAAGATCGCCTCGGGCCGGCGCTCGCTCGCCAGGGCGGCCAGCGGAGCGGCGTCGCGGATGTCGAGCTCGACCAGCTCCGCGCCCGCTGCCAGCGCCGAATCGAGGTTCTGCAGGCGCCCCGTCGAGAGGTCGTCGACGACGGTCACCTCGTCGCCGCGCGCGATCAGCGCGTCGACCAGATTCGAGCCGATGAACCCCGCGCCGCCGGTTACCAAGCACCTCATGACGAGCCGCATCCTACGTGGATCGGCTTGGCGCAGGCACCAGATCGTCTGGCCAATCCCTGAGAAGGCGGCCGGGCGCCCCTGCTACCCTCGCCGCCCGATGCGACTAATCGTGACCGAGAAGAACAGCAGCGCGAAGAAGATTGCCGAGATCCTCGGCGCCCCCGGCGGCGGCCCGAAGGAAGACAAGACCTTCAAAGTCCCCTTCTACACCTGGACCGACGGAGGCGGCGAAGAGCAGATGACCGTCGGCCTCAAGGGCCACGTGCTCGGCCCCGCCTTCCCCGAGGGCTACTCGAACTGGCAGAAGACGGACCTGCACGATCTGATCGACGCGACGCTGATCAAGGAGCCGACCGACAAAAACGTCGTCAAAGCGATCAAGAAACTCGCCAAAGGCGCGGACGAACTGGTGATCGCCACCGACTTCGACCGCGAGGGCGAGCTGATCGGGCTCGAGGCGCTGGAGGAGATGCTCGACGCCAACCCGCAGCTCGGCAACCGCGAGGAAACCGACGCCGGCACGCTGAAGGTGCTGCGAGCCCGCTACTCGGCGCTGACCAAGGAAGAGATCGAGCGCGCCTTCTCCGAGCTCGACTACCTCTCCTACCCACTTGCCAACGCCGGCGCCGCGCGGCAGGACATCGATCTGCTCTGGGGCGCGACCCTGACCCGCGCGGTCTCCCTCGCCAGCCGCCGCTTCGGCTCCAACTTCCTCTCGGTCGGCCGTGTGCAGAGCCCGACCCTGGGCCTGATCGTCGAGCGCGAGATGGAGCGCCGCGCCCACGTCGCCAAACCCTTCTGGGAAGTCTTCGCCAGGTTCGACCACCCCGACGGCGCTTTCGAGGCCCACCACTCGACCGACAAAATGTGGGAGAAAGCCGAGGCCGACGCGGCGCTTGCCGGCACCGCCTCGCCCGGGATCGTGAAATCGGTGACGGCGCGTAAAAACACGCGCAAACCGCCGACTCCCTACAACACCACCGCCTTCAGCACCGACGCCTCCAGCCGCCTCGGCATCACCCCCGCCAGCGCGATGCGGATCGCCGAGGACCTCTACATGGACGGCTTCATCTCCTACCCGCGCACCGACAACACGGTCTACCCGGCTTCGCTGCCGGTGCGCGAGCTGGTCTCCTCACTGGTCCGGGTCAAGGAGTTCTCCGCCGCCGCCGGCCTGCTCGACGGCGAGCTGACTCCGACCCGGGGCAAAAAAGAGACGACCGACCACCCGCCGATCTACCCGACCCAGGCGATCCACCCGGGCGCCCTCGACGGCTCCAAGAAGCGCGTCTACGAACTCGTCGTCCGCCGCTTCCTGGCCACCTTCAGCCCGCCGATGATCACCGAGTCCACCCGCGCCGACATCGAGGCTGGCAACCAGAGCTACTTCGTCCGCGGCTCGGTCGTCGTCGACCCCGGCTACGCCGGCATCTACACCTACGCGCGCTCCGCCGACGAGGAGATCCCGGCGCTGGCAGAGGGCCAGGAGCTGCCGCTGGCGGCGCCGCCCGAGGTCGCCGGCGAGGACGGCGTCACGACCAACCCGTGGCAGGTCGCGAAGGAGACGCAGCCGCCGGCCCGGATCTCGCAGGCGAAACTGATCGAGATGATGGAGGAGCGCGGGCTCGGCACCAAAGCGACCCGCGCCGACATCATCCAGAAGCTGTTCGACCGCGGCTACGTCTACGGCAACCCGCCGGTCCCCTCGGAGACCGGGATCGCGCTCTACGAGGCGTTCAGGAACTACGTGCCGGCGATGGCGACGCCGGAGATGACCGCTCAGCTCGAGTCGGAGATGGACCGGATCGCGGCCGGCGACATGAGCAAGAAGGAAGTCGTCGGCGACAGCCGCGCGCTCCTTCACAAGACCTGGAGCGAAATCGACGACAGCCGCGAAGACCTCGCCAAAGTGATCTGGAAAGGGATGGACGAGGACCGCATCCTCGGCCCCTGCAAGGTCTGCGAAGAAGCCGGCCGCACCAAGGAGGACGGCTCGCCCAACATGCTGCGGATCATCCGCGCGAAAAAATCGGGCAAACGCTTCGTCGGCTGCAGCGGCTGGGTCCTCGATGACCCCAGCTCCTGTGACCAGACCTTCCCGCTGCCCCAGCGCGGCGACGTCTTCCGGCTCGAGGAGCGCTGCTCGATCTGCGATCAGACCCCGCGGCTCAAAGTCGTCCCCTTCCGCGGCCGCCCCTGGAACCTCTGCCTCAACGACGACTGCGAGTCGATGCAGGAGATGAAGAAACGGCGGGCGGAGCGCGAAGCGGCGAAAGCCGCGAAAGCGGAGATGGAAAAGAAGCCGATGCCCGAGTCCGATAAATCCGGCACGGCGACGCGGAAACGGAAACGGGCCAAAGCTACGGTCAAATGACGTGACCCAGGCGTCGCCAGGCAAGGACGCAGGAAGCCCGAATAGCAGCGCTATTTGGGCGACCGAGGACGCCGCATGGCGGCGAGCTGGGGCCGTCATTTGATGTTCATCTCCCTCGAGGGAGTGGACGGCTCAGGCAAGAGCACGCAGGCGAAGCTGCTGGCGCAGGCGCTGGGGCCGGAGACGGTCGCGATCCGCGAGCCGGGGGGGACCGACGCCGCCGAGCGGATTCGCGGTTTGCTCGCCGATCCTGCGGTCGAGCTCGATCCGCTGGCTGAGCTGCTGCTCTTCTGCGCCGCCCGTGCCGACCTCACCGAGCGCGTGATCCGGCCGGCGCTGGAGGCCGGCCAGGACGTCGTCTGCGACCGCTTCTCGGATTCGAGCGTCGCCTATCAGGGGGTGGCGCGCGGGCTCGGCGTCGGCGAGGCGATCTCGCTCTGCGACACCGCCACCGACGGTCTCTGGCCCGACCTGACCCTGGTCCTGCGGGTCGACCCCGAGGTCGGTCTCGGCCGCGCCAACAGCGGCGACCGCTTCGAGGCCGAGGGCCTCGAGCTGCAGCGCGCCGTCGCCGTCGGTTACGAAGAGATCGCGATCATCGCCTCCGACCGCGTCGCGGTCGTCGAGGCCGAGGGCACGGTCGACGAAGTCCACGAGCGCGTCATGGCCGCCGTCCAGTCCCACGCCACCGATCGTGGTTGAGCTTTGCTTCGCATAGCGACGGAAAGCTCAACCACGCTGCGATGAGCGCGGCGCTCGACAGCGCGACCGAGTACCAGGGGCGGGCGCGGGTGGCGCTGAGCGCGGCGCTCGCCGCTGGGCCCTCGCACGCCTACCTCTTCCGCGGCCCGCGCGGCTCCGGCAAGCGGGCGGCGGCGCGGGCGCTCGCCGCCGAGATCCTCGCCGGCGCCTCTGCCGACCCCGACGACGCCCGCCGCCGCGCCCTGCTCGACCCCTCGCCGCACCCGGACCTGGTCTGGATCGCGCCGCGCGGTGCCCAGCACCTGGTCGAGGAGGTGCGGGAGCAGGTGATCCGCGCCGCCTCCTACCGGCCCTTCGAAGGTGGCAAGCGCGTCTTCGTCGTCGAGGCGGCGGAGGCGATGCGCGACGAGAGCCAGAACGCCCTGCTGAAGACGCTCGAGGAGCCGCCCGAGTTCGCCCACCTGATTCTGCTCAGCTCCGAGCCCGAGGCGCTCCTGGAGACGGTCACCTCGCGCTGTCAGCCGATCGAGTTCGCGCCGCTGCCGGCGGCGGTGGTCGAGGCCGAGCTGACCGCGACCGGCGCCGATCCCGCCGCGGTCGCGGCGGCGGCGCGGTTGGCGGCGGGGGATGTGGAGCGCGGTCGTTTGCTGCTCTCGGAGTCGGGGCGGGGGCTGCGGGGGGAGGCCGAGCGGGCGGTGGCGGCGGCGCTCGGCGGGGACGTTGCCAGCTCTCCCTGGCGGACGCTACTGGCTGGCGCCGAGGAGGCGGGAGAAGAGGCCGAAGCGGCCGCGCGCGAGGCGCTCGAAGCCGAAGCCGAGGTGGGGGTCAAGCGCAGCGCCCGCGATCAGGCCGACGAGGCCAAGCGCGCCGGCCGCCGCCGCCGCACCGAGATCCTCGACCTTGGACTCGAGCTCTGCGCCGCCTGGCTGCGCGACCTCGCCGCGGTCGCCGCCGGCGCCGAGGAGGTCGTCTTCAACGCCGATCGCCTGGCCGAGCTGCGCGAGCAGGCTGCGGGTCTCGACCCGGCGGCGGCGCGGCGCGGCGCCGAGCTGGTCGCCCAGACGCGGCGCAGCCTCGACCTCAACGTCTCCGAGGAGCTAGCCCTCGAAGCCCTGTTCTTCAGGCTCGAGCGGACGGTGTCAGACGCCGCTATGCGGCGTCCTCAGTCGTCGAAGTAGCGCTGCTACTCCGACTCTCTGCGTCCTTGCCTAGCGACGTCTGAGCCTCGTCTTTGCGTACTCCTTCCAGGGCGCGTTCCTGGGCGAGCCGGGTGATCTGCGCCGCCTGGCGCGACATGATCACGCTGAAGTTGAGCGCCAGCCCGAGCAGGAAGAAGAGGACCAGGGAGAAGAGGGCGACGTTGGTGTCGCGGACGCCCATCACGTCGGCGAGGGCCTGCAGCAGACCGGGGAAGGCGGCACCGGCGAGCATCCCGAGGCCGGCGATGAACCAGATCACGCTGTAGCGCTCCTGCAGCTTGTCGCGCCGGATCAGCTCGAGGATCAGGAGCATGAAGGCGATCGCCAGGATCGCGGCGAGGATCCGCGTCTGCGAGGTCAGCCTGACCGCGTCGGCCTGGGCGGCGAGGACCAGGGTGCTCATTGCTCCGCTTCCACCTGGCGCGGCCGGAATTGCCCGACGAGGAGGACGACCAGCCCCTTGAAGATGAAGAAGGCCGAGCGCAGCGGCGTCAGGAACGAGCTGCCGCCGGTCCGCTCGAGCATCCGCACCGGCACCTCCTCGACCCGCAGGCCCTGGCGCACCGCCAGCTGCAGCGACTCGATCTCGGCGAAGTCCGGCGAGTAGTGCTGGCTGAACAGCGCCATCACCCGGCGGTTGGCGGCGCGCATGCCGCTGGTCGTGTCGGTGAAGCGCTGTCGCGTCGCCAGGGTGAGGAAGAAGCGAAAGACGCTGGTCCCGATCCGGCGCGAGAGGGTCGGCCGATAGTCGTCGCTCTGGGCCTCGGCGGCCGAGGCGTGGTACCTGGAGCCGATCACCAGGTCGGCGCGGTCGGATGTGATCTCGGCCAGCAGGCGGGCGACCTCGACCGCCGGGTGCTGACCGTCGGAGTCGAGGTGGGCGCAGGCCTCGTACCCCTCGCGCAGCGCGTAGAGATAGCCGGTCTGCAGCGCCGCCCCCAGTCCCTGGTTGAACGGCAGGCTGGCGACCAGGGCGCCGCACTCGCGCGCCCGCGCCGCGGTCGCATCGATCGAGCCGTCGTCGACGACGAGGACGTCGGCCCCCGGGATCTGCTCGCGAACGTCGGCGATCACGGCCCCGACCGAGGCCTCCTCATTCCAGGCAGGTATGAACACAAGCGTGCGCACGGCCCGATTCTCCCATGAACACTCACCCGAATCGGTGCCCTCGCCCCCGAAGAAGCAAGGATTGTGTTAGTAAATCTTCATGGCGAGCAAAAACGAGCTTCCGGTGACGCGCCACGGCGTCGGTCCCAGGATCGGGATGCGCCTCTGGCTGACCGGTGCCTTCGCCGCGGTCAGCCTGATCACCGCCGCCGCCGTCTACTTCTTCGGCGACAACGCGCAGGCCCTGATCGGCGCCGTCCTGATCGGCGTCCTCACCGGCTTCCTGATCGCGGTCGCGATCTCCCACCGGGTCGCCGGCCTCGCCCGCGCGGCCGGCGAAATGGCGGGCGGATCCTTCGACGCCCCGCTCAACGTCGCCGGCCCCGACGAGATCGGCGACCTCGCCCGCGCCCTCGACTCGATGCGCGCCTCGCTGAAAGAGAGCTTCGGCGTGCTCACCGCCGACCGCAACAAGCTGGCGGCGATCTTCGATGGGCTGACGGACGTGGTCATGGTCGTCGACTACGAAGGGCCGGTCCGCTTCTCCAACCGCGCCGCGACGCGCCTGCTCGACGACAAGGGCCAGCCGCCGGAGCCGATCCTGCCCCAGCTCCACCGCGCCTCGGAGGTCGGCTTCTCCGCTCACCCGGCGCTGCGGATCGGCGACCGCGCCTACGCGATGACCGCCCGCTCCCTGCCCGACGAGCGCGCCGTCCTCGCCGTCCTGCGCGACCGCACCGACGAGCTGCGCCGCGAGCTCGCCGAAGCCGACTTCGTCTCCAACGCCGCCCACGAGCTGCGCAACCCGCTGGCCGGGATCTCGGGCGCGATCGAGGTCCTGCAGAGCGGCGCCAAGAACGAGCCGCGCGACCGCGACCACTTCCTCGGCCGCCTCGCCGAAGACGCCGAGCGGATGAACCGGCTGACCCAGTCGCTGCTGACCCTGGCCCGGGTCGAGTCGCGCGGCGCCGCCGAGAACGAGGTAGTCGACGTCCGCGTCGCGATCCGCGACGTCGTCGCCGCGGTCGAGCCGCCGCCGCACGTCGCGCTCGAGGTCGAGGTCGAGGAGGAGCTGGCGGTCAGCGGCGACCCGACCCTGCTGCGGCAGGTGATGATCGGCCTTCTGACCAACGCCTTCAAGAACACTCCGCCGCCGGGCACCGTTACGGTTCGCTGCGGGCATGACGGCGAGGCCGAGGTGATCCTCGAGGTGATCGACACCGGGACCGGGATCCCGGCGGCCGAGATCGAGCGCGTCTTCGAGCGCTTCTACCGGCGCAGCGAGTCGCGCAAGCAGGAGGGCTTCGGCCTCGGCCTCGCGATCGCTCGCCGCATGGTCGACGTGATGGGCGGCCAGATAGGTGCCGACTCCGTCGAGGGCGAGGGCTCTACCTTCTGGGTTCGTCTGCCGGTGGCGCAGCCGAGCCCGACCCCTGTGGCATGACGATGACTAGCTGGAGAGTGAGATGAGCAGTGGACGCATCCTGATCGCCGACGACGAGCCCTCGGTTCGCGACTCAGTCGGCTACGCCCTCGCCCAAGAGGGCTTCGAAGTAACCGCGGCAGCCGACGGCGACGAGGCCGCCGAGCTGCTCGGCAACGGCATTCCCTACGACCTCCTAATCCTCGACATCATGATGCCGGGGCCGAGCGGGCTCGACATCTGCCGCGATGTGCGCTCGCGCAGCGCGGTGCCGATAATCGTTCTCACCGCCAAGGACGCCGAGGTCGACAAGGTCGTCGGGCTCGAGGTCGGCGCCGACGACTATGTGACCAAGCCGTTCTCGGTGCGTGAGCTGCTCGGCCGCGTCCGCGCCCAGCTGCGCCGTCGCGAGCTCGACCGCTCGCCCCTGGCGCAGGCGGTGAAGATCGAGTCGGGGCCGGTCTCGATCGACCTCGTCCGTCACGTCGCCACCGTGCGCGGGCGCCCGGTCAACCTGACCCGCTCGGAGTTTCAGCTCCTGCGCCTGCTGGTCGGGCGGCCGGGCGAGGTCTTCGCCCGCGCTCAGATCATGGAGGAGCTGTGGCAGACGGAGTTCGACGGCGACGAGCGCGCCTGCGACGTCCACATCTCCAACCTGCGCCAGAAGGTCGAGCGCGACCCGCAGCGGCCGGAGCTGGTGCTGACCGTGCGCGGCGTCGGCTACAAGTTCAGCCCAGACGGGACCTAGGAGGAACCGAGGGCGCCCCGAAGCCGGCCAAGGCTCTCGTCCCACTCGGCGCCGACCGCGCCGATCCAGGCGACCGCCTCGGCGAGCGGCTCGGTCTCGAGCGCGAACTGCGCCTCGCGGCCGCGTCGGCGGCGGCTGACGAGGCCGGCCTCGTCGAGCTGCTTGAGGTGCTTGGCGACCGCCTGGCGGCTGATCGGCAGGCCGGCGGCGAGCGCCGTCGCCGTCGTCCCTGGCCGCGCGGCGAGCGCCTCGACCAGGTGGCGCCGGGTCGGGTCCGCGAGCGCGGCGAAGACCGCGCCGACACCGGCGTCGGCAGTGGTGGAGGGGTGGAGGGAAGCCATCGAGCTCAGGCGAGGATGAGGCGGCCAAGCGTCAGCCGCAGCGCCCCCAGCCGGCCGTTCCAGCCGGCGACGAGCATCGCCGGCGCGGTCGGTAGCGCGATGCCGGACTCGGTCACGGTGAGCAGGGTCCCGCCGGCGACGGCGTCGACCGTGAACTCGACCCGGCTCGGACCGCGCCCCTCGCGCCACCAGTGGAAGGCGAGGCGTTCGGCCTCCTCGACCAGCTCGACCTCGCCGCGCCGTTCCTCGCCGTCCTCGAAGCGGCAGATGATCTCGCCGCCCTCGCGCGGGTCGAGCTCGACCTCGGAGGCGAGCCACTCGCTCAGCGCCGCCTCGTCGGTCAGCGCCTCCCAGACCTGCTCGGGGGGTGCGTCGAGCACGACCTCGCGGGATACGGTGTGTGCTAGCGTTGACACGCAACCTTATAGTTGCACATCTACTCACGGAATGGGAGGCCCAATTGCCCTTGGTACCGATGGTCGTCGAGCAAACCGCCCGCGGTGAGCGCTCCTTCGACATCTACAGCCGCCTCTTGGCGCAGCGGATCATCTTCCTCGGGGAGCCGGTCTCGGAGGACCTCGCCAACCTGATCATCGCCCAGCTCCTGCACCTCGAGTCCGACGATCCCGACAAGGACGTCAGCCTCTACATCAACTCCCCCGGCGGCTCGGCCTACGCCGGCCTCGCGATCTACGACACGATGCAGTTCATCAAGCCCGACGTGCAGACGATCTGTTACGGGATCGCGATGTCGGCTGGGTCGCTGATCCTGACCGGCGGCGCCGAGGGCAAACGGATGGCGCTGCCCAACAGCCGCATCCTCATCCACCAGCCGAGCAGTGGCTTTGAAGGCCAGGCCAGCGACATCGAGATCCACGCCAAAGAGGTGCTGGGTCTGCGCGACCGCCTCAACGACATCTACGTCAAGCACACCGGCCAGCCCAAGGACCAGATCGAGCTCGACATGGAACGCGACAAGTTCTTCCAACCCGAAGCCGCGATGGACTACGGCCTAATAGACCGCGTCATCGAAACCCACGACTTCACCAAAACCCCCGTCGGCTTCCAGCCCAACGGCGACTCCGCATAGCCCGCTTTCGCCGAGGTTGCCTTTTGCCTGTCATGTACGGGCAAAAGGCAACCTCGGCGTCTCAGGCGAGGCGGCGGTAGGACCAGAGGCCCAGGGCTGCCGCTGCGGCTCCGGAGGCGAGGCCGCGGAGGCCGGCGTCGCGGGTCTCGGGGGCGGCGCCGGCGAGGGCGAAGGTGAGCGCGTCGGCGGCGTCGAGGGCGGCGGCGGTGAGGGCGGCGGCGCACAGCGCCCCCGGATCGTTGCGGACCGCGAGGGTGACGGCGCCGAGCGCCAGGTCGCGGCCTCCGGCCAGTTTGGCCAGGGCAAGGCCCGAGGAGTCGGTCTCGGCGAAGCCGAGGCCGCGCAGGGCCGGTCGCGTCGCCAGCAGCGTGCCGGCGCCGATCCCGATCCGCGCGGCGGCCATCGCCAGCACCGCCTGGCGCGCGAGGGGGTCGCTCCGCCTGCGTCGCATCGGCTCAGCGTAGCCGCTCCACCGCAGCGGTCGGGCATGATGGAGCGATGGCAGAGGGCGACACGATCCTGCGCCTGGCGCGGCGGCTCGACGCCGCGCTCGTCGGCCAGGAGCTGAGCGCGAAGGCGCCGAATCCACGCGGTCGGGCCGCCGGCGTCGAGCGGCTCGACGGGCGGCGGCTGGAGCGGGCCGAGGCGCACGGCAAGCACCTGCTGCTCCACTTCGACGGCGATCTCGTCCTCCACAGTCACCTGGGGATGAGCGGCGGCTGGCACCTCTACCCGCGCGGCGCCCGCTGGCGGCGCGCGCCAGGGGCCGCCTGGGCGGTGCTCGCGGGGGAGCGTGAGGAGGCGGTCGAGTTCGGCGGCCCGACGCTACGGCTGCTGCCCGCGGCGCGGGTGCGGCGCGACGCCGAGTTGGCCCGCCTCGGCCCCGATCTGCTGGCTGACGATTTCGAGCCGGCGCCGGCGATCGCCCGCCTGCGCGCCGACCCGCGCCGCGGCGTCGGCGACGCCCTGCTCGACCAGACCGCTGTCGCCGGGATCGGCAACATCTTCAAGAGCGAGGCTTGCTTCGCCGCCCGGGTCGATCCCTGGCGCCCGGTCGGCGAGGTCGGCGACGAGGAGCTGAGCGCGGTCCTCGCCGCCGCCCGCGAGCAGATGCTGGCGGCGGTCGACGACGGCGGTCGCAAGAGCTTCTCGGTCTACCGCCGCCAGGGTCCCTGCCCCGCCTGCGGCGGTCGCCTCGCCTCCCGTGGCCAGGGCGACGCCAACCGCACCACCTACTGGTGCCCGAGCTGCCAGCGATGAGGCTGCGCCGAGCGAAGCCCCCGCCGACCAGGGCCGCCGCTACTCCGCCGCCGCGGCGCCCGCCCTCCTACTACGCCGTCGCCGGCGTCGCCCTCGACCGCGAGCTGGAGCGGCTGCGGGCGCTTCCCGCCTTCGCCGACGGCCCGCTCGCCGGGCGCGCCCCGCAGCTCAAGGTACGCCGTGCCCGCCGCAAGCCCAACCGGCTCGGCTTCGCCGTGCCAAGCGAGTTTCGCCTCTCGGTCACCGCCTACCCCGGGATCCGCGCCGGCGACGTGCTCGAGACGCTGCTCCACGAGCTCACCCACCTCCACGTCGGCCGCGCCGCCGAAGCCCACGCCTGGCACGGCCCGACCTTCAAGCGCACGCTCGCCCGGGCGATGGCCGAGGCCTACGGCGTCGACGGCGTCCGCCCGCGCAGCACCCTGCACGGTGCCTACGCCGAGGCGATCGAGTCGATCCACTCGACCAGCGAGCGGACCGCGGGTGGCATCCCCGAGTCGGTGAAGCGAGCGGTCCGCTCCTCGCCGCCCTCCTCGACCGCGATCGAGTAGAGGAGGTCGTCGGGATGGGAGGGAGCAACGACCGGCGATCCGGCGCCGGCTTCGAGCAGGCCCGCCTCGCGCACTCGCCGCTCCAGCTCGCCCGCCTCCGGTGGCGAGAGATCGCTGCTGCGCAGGCGGGTCGTGGTGGCGATCCCCGCGATCCCGCCGCCGCGCACGATCGTTACCTTCACCCGCTCATAGTCCCACTTCCCGCCAGGCTTCGGCGACGGCCGTGTGCTCGGCGCCTTCAGCACCGAAGAGGCCGGCAGCGGCGTCCTCGGTCGCTTTCGCGGCGGCTTTGAAATCGGCGTCGGAGGAGAGCTGGCCACCGGTCAGGGTCTCGAACCAGATCTTGCCCGCCTTCTCCCAGGCGTTGCCGCCGATTTTGGTCGCCGCCAGGTAGAAGGCATGGTTGGGGATCCCCGAGTTGATGTGGACGCCGCCGTTGTCGTTGGCCGGGTCGCCGTCGTCGGGCAGGTCGACGTAGTCGGCCATCTTGCCCGGCTGGCGATCGCCGCTCCAGGCGGTCCCCGGTTCCTTCATCGAGCGCAGGGCTTTGCCGATCGATGGCACCAGCGTGCCCGCCCCGATCAGCCAGTCCGCCTGGTCGGCCGCCTGACCCAGCTTGCGCTGCTTGACCAGCGAGCCGAAGACGTCGGAGAAGCTCTCGTTCAGCGCCCCTGGCTGCGAGCTGTATTCGAGTCCGGCGGTGAACTGGGTGACGCCGTGGGTCAGCTCGTGGCCGGGGATGTCGATCGAGCTCGTCAGCGACCCTTTCTGGAAAAGGTGACCGCTGCCGTCGCCGTAGACCATCTGCGCCCCGTTCCAGAAGGCGTTGTCGAAGTTGGAGCTGTAGTGGATCGAGGAGACCAGCTCGAGCCCTTTGCCGTCGACGCTGTCGCGACCGTACTCGTCGCGGTAGAGGCGGTACGTCGCTTCGGTCGCATCGAAGGCGTCGTCGACCGGCTTGTCGCCGGTCGGCCCCTCACCCGTCTTGCGCCGCTCTTTGCCGGGCAGTTCCGAGCGGCCGCCGCCTTCCAGGTCGTAGACCGCCTGGGGGGCTTCTCCCGCCGGGGCCGGCCCGGCCACCGACGCGACTTCGCCCAGCAGCTGCCCTTCGACCTGGCCGGCGATCGAGCGCTGCGTCCGCATCGACGCCGACGCCGCGATCGCCTTGATCGCCGCCCGCCGCTGCTCCTCCGTCTCACCGTTTTCCGCCAGGTGCAGCAGCAGGTCCGGCGAGGCGATCGAGCAGCAGCACCGCTTTCCGCTTCCCACGTGTGCCATCTGAGCCTCCCGCTCGTATCGATAGATGGAGTGACACTAACTACTCAGAGTTCCCAATGGAAACACACGGGGTCACGCAAACGTCACCGGTTCGTCCCCTCTGCCGGTAGACTGAGGCCGATGATCGCCGCTGGCTGGGGGCCACAGCGGGTCGCCGGATGCCTATCCCTCCTGGCGCTCGCCGCAGTATCGCTCGCGCTGCTCGCGCCAGCCCATGCTGCTGGTTTCGCCGGGGTCGACATCCCCGCAACCCGCGCAGCGGCGGCAGCCAGCTTCTGGACCCCGGCGCGGATGGACAGGGCGAAGCCGGTCGAGATCGCGCCCCGTTGGCGTCGCGGCGGCCACCCCGCGCGGTCGAGCCGGGCGGGGGAGCGGGGACCGGCGCTGGAGGTTGCCCCGTCGCCCGCGGCCGGGACGGTCACCAGCGTCCCGGCTTCGACAGCGGCGAAGGCGAGCTTCGCTGCGGTCGAAGATCCGACCGCGCCCGCCTACCGGGTCAACGGCGTCGTCTTCTTCGAGGACGGCCTCTTCGGCTTCGGCCGCTGCTCCGGGACCTCGGTCAACGCGCCCAACCTCAGCGTCGTCATCACCGCCGGCCACTGTGTCAACGGCGGCGGTTTCTTCGGCCATTGGTACCCGCGCCAGTGGGTCTTCGTGCCGGGCTACCGCTACGGTCAGCGCCCGTTCGGCGTCTTTCCAGCCAAGTGGCTCGACGCGACGCCGCTGTGGCTGCGGGAAGGAAACGAGAACGGCGACGTCGGGATCGCCGTCGTCGGCCGCAACGAAAAGGGCCAGCGGCTCGGGACGGCGGTCGGCGGCGCTGGGTTTGCGTCGGGTCTGAAGCCGCAGCAGGACTTCGACATCCACGGCTACCCCGCTGCCTGGCCCTTCGACGGCGAAACCCAGCGCCTTTGCACCCACCGGTCCTTCGCCGGCTTCGACCCGTATTCGATCCTCTCCGGCGAGGGCCCGCTCAACGTCAGCGCCCCCTGCTGGGTCACCGGCGGCGCTTCGGGCGGAGGCTGGACGATCCGCGGCGGCCTCCTCAACTCGGTCACCGACTACTCCTACACGGAGGATCCGGAAACCGACTACGGCACCTACTTCGGCAAGGAAGTCGCGCGCCTCTACCACCGGGCCGGGAGGATCGAATGAGACGGGCACTCCTCTCGGCGTTGCTGGTCGTGCTCCTCGGCGTCCTCTGCAACGCGTCTGCCGCCGCCGCGCCGCCGCCGTCGCTGCCCCACGATCTCTCGGCGCTGGTGCCGAAGCTCGCCGGTCCTCCGAGTGCCACCGGCCACAACCGCACCCCCTTCGAGATGGAGGGGAAGCTGCCGAAGCAAGGCCCCTACGAAGCCGTCGTCGTCGGCAATGGTGGCGCCGTCAGCATCGAGGTGGCTCGTCACTATCCCGGTGGCATCAGCCTCGCCGACTACGTCGTCCGCGGCACGGTCAGCCGCGGACGGATCCAGGGACGGTTCGGGCATCTGGGCGCGGTTTCGATGCGTTTCCATCGCTCGTCCCGCCCTCTGGCCCCGCCCCGTTGCCACGGCCCGTTCGGGATCTTGCACAGGCCCGGCACCTATACCGGTCGTCTCCACTTTCGCGGCGAGGACGGCTATGTCTCGCTCGACGTCGGCCGCTCGCAGGGGTTCATCCTCGAATACGACTCACGCTGCCAGCGGGGCAGGGGCTCCTCGGCGTCGGCTCGCACCTCCTCGACCCGGACCTCGTTCGAGCCCGAATACGCCTTCCTCGATGCCGGCTGGAAACACGGCATCGGCTCGGTCAACTTCCTCGCCAGCGATGACAAGAAACATGGGAAGGCCGATTTCATCGTCAGCTCCGAAACGAGCCGCGGGCGGATGGCGATCAAACGGATCGCGCTCCTTTCCGCCGTCCACGGCACCGTCAAGATCGACGACGCCTTCACCTCGGGCCGGGTCACCGCGCCAGCGCCCTTCCACGGCGCCGGCACCTTCGCCGCCGCCCCCGACGGGACCAAGACCTGGAAGGGCAAGCTCTCGGTCGACCTGCTGGGCGAACCGCGCGTGCCGCTGACCGGTCCCGACTTCGACGAAGTCGAAATGGGCCGCGCCACGGGCCTGACCCTCTTCTTCCTCTTCCTCGGCAGCCTCTGATCGAGCGGCGCCCGGCGGCGCCTGGGGAGTGGACCGTCAGAGATGCGCGAGCACGGTCGCGTACTTGGGAGCATCGAGGTTGAAGCCGGGCGCCCTGCGGGCTTCGCCATCGAGGGGCTCGACCCGCTCGATCTTCACCAGCTCGAAGGTCCGCCAGCTCGGCAGCGCCTCGCCCGACTTGCTCGGCCCGTCGAGCTGCCAGCAATCGAGCAGCAGCGTCTCGGCGGCGTCGCCGAAGAAGATCTGGGGGTGGACGGTTCGGGCGACCCCGCCGTCACCGCCGTAGGTCAGGGCGAGAGGGCTTCGCCTCTGCAGTGCCTCGCGGATCGCCGCCTCCACCTCCATCCCGCAGAGCCGACGCCCGGACTTGAACCGGGGACCCCTTCATTACGAATGAAGTGCTCTACCAACTGAGCTACGCCGGCGGGTGCGAGGCATTCTAGGAAGGATCGGCGCCGGCTTCCTCGCCGTCGGCTTCGAGCTGGCGCTCCATCTCTGCGGCCAGCTGCGGATGCTGGTAGGGCCCCGGCTGGCGCAGGGCGGCGATCACCCGGCGGCGCGTCTCGGGGCCTTTGTTCTGGCCCAGCTTGCGCTTGCAGACGAAGCGGTCGATCGGGACGCGGAGGCCGACGGTGCCGCGGGCGATCGGGGCGCCGTACTCGGGATCGAGCAGGGCGGGCGCGGGCAGCTCGCGCTCGAAGCGCTCGACCAGGCGGCCGAGGACCCGCAGGTTCTCCTCCTCGCTGAGCAGCTCGGGGACGCCGTAGCAGTGGGCGACGGTGAAGTTCCAGGTCGGCACCAGCCGCTCCTCGGGCAGGTACCAGCCGGGCGAGACGTAGCCGTGGTTGCCCTGGAAGATCAGCAGCATCTCGGTGGTGCCGAGCTCGTGCAGCTCGTCGTCGGGGCGGCCGACGTGGGTGAGGACGGTCAGCCCCTCGGCCTCCTCGTCGAGCAGCGCCGGGTAATGGGAGGCGACGAGGCCGCCGCAGGTCGAGCTGACCAGCGTCGCCCAGGGGTTGGCGCGGATCAGGTCGGCGACGACCGCGGGGTCGTCGATCTCGAACAGGGGGTTCTGGCGCACCTGCCCATTATGTTGGCGGTCATGCCGCGACGCGAGACCGCCAAAGGGCGCGAGGAGAACGAGGTCGAGTTCTCGCGTATCGTCGCCTTCAGCGACGGCGTCTTCGCGATCGCGATCACGCTGCTGGTGCTGGAGCTGCACGTCCCAGATCACCTGCACAACAGCAAGGAGGTCTGGGAAGCGCTCTGGGACGAACGCGAAACCTTCCTCGCCTTCGCGATCAGCTTCGCCGTGATCGGCCGCTTCTGGATCGTCCACCACCGCTTCTTCGGCGAAGTCAAGGCCTTCGACGGGGCCCTGCTTTGGCTCAACCTGCTCTACCTCGGGACGATCGTCCTGATTCCGTTCAGCAGCCAGGTGCTGGGCGAGTACGGCGGCGATGGGGCGGGGGTCGCGGTCTACGCGATAAACCTCGCGGCGACGATCCTGGTCGGGCTCTGGATGATGGACCGGGCGCACCGGATCGGGCTGACCAACGCCGACGCGGCGACCCGGCGCGAAGGCATGGTTCGCGCCGCCTACATCGCCGCGGTCTTTCTCGCCTCGATCCCGGTCGCCTTCGTCGCGCCGGGCTTCGCGCAGCTGATGTGGCTCGTCCTCTTCTTCGACCCGGCCGACTACCTCGCCCGCCGCCGCACCTAGACGAGGCGCTTTTCCCCCGCAGGAGGGGAGAAAAGCGCCTTAGTCCTTCGCCGTGAACGCGACCGAGCGACCGGGGCGCGAGCAGTCGACGCTGAAGCCGCGGTCGGTCGCGGTCGCGATGCAGCGGTAGCCGCGGACGTTGCAGCCGGTCTGCGAGGCGCCGGGGGCGGGCGTGCAGTTCGAGCCGCGGCCCCAGGCGAGCACGACCTTTTGCCCCTCGCCGCAGGAGACCGCGGTCACCCGCAGCCCGATGGTCCCGTCGGCGTCGATCGGGCAAGCCTGGGCGCTGGCACCGGCCGGGGCGCTCGCCCCGCCGGTGGATTCGGTCGCCGCTGCACCGGCCGTCGATTCGGTCGCGCCGCCACTCGTTTTGCCCCCGCCCGACCCGCCGCAGCCGGCCAGCAGCGCGGCGGCGAGGCAGACGATCGCGATCGGGACGGCGGACCTCATCGGTCCGCCCAAGCTACCCCTCTGTCGCCTCCGGCGACTCCGCCGCGGCCTCCTGGTCCCCGCGATGCGGGAGATGGCCGCAGACCGGGCAGCCCGGCTCCGGCACGACCGGCTCGTCTTTGGCTTCCATCGTCCGCAGGTCGAAGATGTGGGCGCTGCCCAGCGTCGAGGGCTCGGCCAGCCCGGTCAGCAGGTGCATCACCTCCATCCCGACCTGGCCGCCGATCAGGCCGCAGGCGGGTCCCAGGGTCGCCGCCGGCGAGGGCTGGGCGCGACGCTGCTCGACGGCGACGTCGAAGAGCGGGTATTCGCGCCGGTAGGCGGTCTCCTGGCAGGCGAAGCAGCCGGTCACGCCGGGCACGTAGAGCGGCCCGACCCGGGCGATCGGCGGGAAGTGGCTCATCGTGATGTAGGGGATGCCGAGCTCGAAGCAGGCCGAGTTGCACCAGCGCTCGATGTCGTGCGCGGGCCAGTCGGCGGCGTCGATGACGACGTCGGCGCCGTGGACGAAGTCGGCGATCTCGACCTCGCTCTCGAGCCGCCGCGCGGTCGAGGTCACCTTCATCCGCGGGTTGAAGGCGCGCAGTCGCGCCGCCGCCACCTCGACCTTGAGCAGCCCGAGGTCGGCCTCGGTGTAGAGGATCTGGCGGTTGAGGTTGCTGATCTCGACCCGGTCGCCGTCGACCAGCCACATCTCGCCGACCCCGACGCAGGCCAGCGCCCAGGCGGCCCAGCCGCCGAGGCCGCCGACGCCGAGCACCGCGACCTTCGCCTCGCGCAACTTGCGCTGGCACTCCGACGGCGCCAGCCCGCGCGGGCCGACGTCGCTGAAGTAGCGGATCTGGCGGTCGAAGCGCTCCAGCTCGCCCTCGGCGAGAAGGTCGTCGTCGGCGGCGTCCTCGACGACTTCCAGCTCCTGCAGTTTCGAGATCGCGTCGGCGACCGCCTCCTCGCCGAACTCCCGGTTGAGCTGCTCCAGCGTGTGCTCGCCGTCGAGCGCGCGCAGCAGGCCGACTTCCTTCTCGTCGGGGCTCTCGATCTTGATGTCGCCGTCGGCGCTCGGCCGCAGCAGGTAGAGATCGCCGCCTGGCGCGTCGATCGACTCCGTCGTCCGCTTGATCCGTGGTCGCCTCATCATCGTCTCGATTCCCCCTTGGTCGCTATCGGCGGGCCCGCTGCAGACCGCCAGACTATTGGTGGAGACCGCTAAAGCGGTCGCTTGCGTTTCGCTCGCTGACCCGGGTGGACGCAGCTTGCGCCTAACTTGCCAGGTCTCGCGCCCGAGCGAAAGCGGCGTCGATCATCGGCACCGTCAGCTTGCCGGTGAACGTGTTCTGCTGGCTGGGATGGAAGCAGCCGAGCAGCCGCCAGCGACCGAGGTCGGCCTCGGCGCCGTGGCCGAAGCGCGGCCGTGGCCGCGGCACCTCCGCGCCGAGCGCGCGCGCTGCTCGCAGGGCGCCGTCCCAGGCGAAGGAGCCGAGCGCGACGATCACCCGGCAGCGCTCCAGCAGCGCCAGCTCGCGCTCGAGGTAAGGCAGACAGCGGTCGCGCTCATCCGGCGTCGGCTTGTTCGCCGGCGGCGCGCAGCGGACCACCGCCGTGACGTAGGCGTCGCGCAAGCGCAGGCCGTCGTCGCGACGCTCGGACTGCGGCTGGTTGCCGAAGCCAGCCCGGTGCAGCGCCGCGTAGAGCCACTCGCCGGAGCGGTCGCCGGTGAACATGCGCCCGGTCCTGTTGGCGCCGTTGGCGGCCGGCGCGAGGCCGACGATCGCGACCCGGGCACGGGGGTCGCCGAAGCCGTCGAGCGGCTTCGCCCAGTACTTCTCCCCCTGGTAGCGGCGCGGCGGCGCGGCGGCGACCCCCTCGCGCCACTCGACCAGGCGCGGGCAGAGCCGGCAGCCGTGGACCTCGGCCGCCAGCGTCCCGAGGGCCGTCTCGGGCGCTGAGCTCATAGGCTTCGTTCCCTGTTCATGGCAGCGAACCGAATCATGCAGGGCGGCGGCGGGGTCGCTCGGCTGCGACGCCGTTCCCGGCGCGCGCTGCTCGGCGCCGCACTAGTTTGCGCTCTGGCCTCGACCCTCGCCGCCTGCGGGGGTGGCGGCGACAGCTCGAGCGCCGCTGCGGCCGAAGCTGCCGCGGACGGCGAAGTCCTCAACCAGGTCCTCGGTCGCCAGGAAGCGGCGGTGATCGCCTACGCCGACGCGCTGCGCGGCATCGGCGAACCGTTTCTGCGGATCGCCCGCCAGTTCCAGGCCCAGGAAGAGGAACACGTCGACGCGACGCTGAAGGCGCTGCGCGGGGTCGGCGCTCTGCCGGAACCGGAGGCGGAGGAAATCCCCCGCGGCCGCCTGCGCGCTAGACGCGACTACCTGCGCTTCCTCTACGAGCTGGAAAGCGGCACGATCGAAGAGGAGTCGGCCGCGGTCGCCGAGCTCGCCTCCTCGGCGGCGCGCACGACGATCGCCGCGACGATCGCCAACCAGGCTCAGCACCTCGTCCTGCTGCGGCGGGCGCTCGGCGCAAAACCGGTCGAAACCGTGCCGGATGCTTTCGAGAACGGGACGACGCCCGCTCCATAGGAGATACTTCCGGCCGCGATGACGGGACCTCTCTACGCGATCGGCCGCTTCTGCTCGCGCCATCACTATCCCGTCATCGGCGCATGGCTCGCGATCGCGATCGCGCTGGTCGCGATCTCCTCCGCCGCCGGCTCGAAGACGAGCGAAAACCTGACGCTGCCCGGTACCGGTTCGACGATCGCGACCGAACTGCTCGAAGAAAACCTGCCAGAACAGGCCTACGGCTCCAACCCGCTGGTCTTCGTCGCGCCCGCCGGCAAGAAGCTGACCGAACCGAAGTACGCCGCGGCGATCGAAGAATCGGCGAAGAACCTGGAAGCGCTGCCGCACGTCAACTCGGCCAAAAGCCCGCTGGTCGAAGGCTCGAAAACGATCAGCAAAGACCAGACGATCGCCTACATCCCGGTCGTCCTCGGCGTCGGCCCGGGCGAAATCAACGAAAAGGAATCGCAGAAGATCCTCGACGCCGCCAAGCCGGCGGAGGAGGTCGGCGTCCAGACCTCGATCGGCTCCTACGTCGGCACGCAGCTCTCCAAACCCGAGACCGAGTTCGCCGAGGTCGTCGGCCTCGTCGCGGCGGTGATCATCCTCCTCTTCGCCTTCGGCACGGCGACGGCGATGATGCTGCCGATCGTCTCGGCGATCCTCGGCCTCGCCTGCGCGCTCTCGATCATCAAGCTGCTCGAGCACGTGATCGAGGTGCCGGGGGTATCCACGACCCTGGCGACGATGATCGGACTCGGCGTCGGCATCGACTACGCCCTCTTCATCGTCACCCGGCACAAACTGCAGCTGGGCGAAGGGATGGAGATCAAGGAGTCGATCGCCCGCGCCGTCGCCACCGCCGGCGGCGCCGTCGTCTTCGCCGGCTTCACCGTGATCATCGCCCTCTGCTCGCTCGCCTTTGCCGGCATCCCGCTGGTCTCGACGCTCGGCTACACCGCGGCGATCGCGGTCGTGGTCGCCGTCTGCGCCGCCTCGACCCTGCTGCCGGCGATGCTGGGGGCGCTCGGGCCCCACATCAACAGCCTCCGCTTCCACATCGGCAAGACCCACCCCGACGACAAGAAACCGCACGGCTGGCTGCGCTGGGCCGATGCCGTCGCCGACCGTCCCTGGACCGCCGCGGTCGCCTCGCTGCTGATCCTGGGCGTCCTCGCGATCCCGCTCCTGCAGCTCGAACTGGGGCAGAACGACATCAGCGCCCTGCCCAAGGACTCGACCTCGCGCGAGGCCTTCGAAGGGATGAACGAAGGGTTCGGCCCGGGCGCCTACGGGCCGCTCCTGATCGCCTCCGAATTCTCCTCGCCCGAAGAAGCGAAGAAGGTGCTGCCGGAACTGCAGAAAGCGATCGGCGGCACTGAGGACGTCGCCGCCGTCTCCGAACCGAGCCTCGACAAGGCGGGCAAGGTCGCGGTCTTCACCGTGATCTCGGAGTCGGAGCCGTGGAAGGACGAAACCGTCGAACTCGTCGAAAACCTGCGCGACGAAGTGATCCCGGCGACGCTCGAAGGGACCAAGGCGAGCTCCTACGTCGGCGGCCAGACCGCGGGCTACATCGATCTCGCGACCAAGATCGCCGACAAGCTGCCGTTGATGATCGCGATCGTCGTCGCCCTCAGCTTCATCGTCCTGCTGATCGCCTTCCGCTCGCTGCTGGTGCCGATCAAGGCGGCGGCCTGCAACCTGATCTCGGTCGCCGCCGCCTACGGCGTCGTCACCGCCGTCTTCCAGCTCGGCTGGGGGGTGGAACTGATCGGGTTAGACCACTCGATACCGATCGTCAGCTTCGTGCCGTTGCTGATGTTCGCGATCCTCTTCGGGCTCTCGATGGACTACGAGGTGTTCCTGCTGACGCAGATGAAGGAACACTTCAAAGAGACCGGCGACGCTCGGGCCGCGGTCGTCCAGGGTCTCGCCAACACCGGCCGCGTGATCACCTCGGCGGCCGCGATCATGGTCTGCGTCTTCACCAGCTTCGTCCTCGTCGAAGACCCGGTGGTCAAGGAGTTCGGGATCGGGCTGGCGGTCGCGATCGCGATCGACTCGACCCTGGTCCGCTGTCTGCTGGTGCCGGCGGTGATGGTCCTGCTCGGCGAGAAAGCCTGGTGGCTGCCGAAGTGGCTCGACAGGATCGTGCCCCACATCAGCATCGAGGGCGAGGAGTATTTCGCCCGGCTCGACGCCGAAAAGGCGGCCGCGCCCGTTCCTGCGTCAGACTGAGCGGACCATGTTCCCGCTCAACCTGCCGAATGCGCTCACCATGCTGCGCATCCTGGCGGTGCCCGTGGTCGTCGTCGCCCTGCTCGGCGAGACTCCAAACGGCGACGTGATCGCAGCCGCGGTCTTCGCCCTGGCGGCGGCGACCGACGGTCTCGACGGCTACTTCGCCCGCTCGCGCGGCTCGGTCACGACCTTCGGCAAGCTGATGGACCCGCTCGCCGACAAGCTCCTGATCATCGGTGCCCTCGTCTCCCTGGTCTCGCTCGACCGGCTTGAAGCCTGGGTCGCGATGGTGATCATCGCCCGCGAGGTCGCGGTCACGATCCTGCGCACGATCGCCGCCGAGCGCGGCATCGTGATCGCCGCCTCCTGGCTCGGCAAGCTGAAGACCGTGCTGCAGATCGCCGCCATCTTCGCTCTGATCGTGACCAACCCAGCGCCCCTGGGTGTCAACCTCCTCGTCTACGCGGCCCTGATCGTGACTGTGATCAGCGGCGCCGACTACTTCTTCGGGCTCAGGAAGCGGATCGAGGAGCAGCAGGAGAGGGTGGCGAAGGGCGAGGGTTCGGTACCCCTCTGAAAACGCTCGCTTCGCTCGCTTGAGTGTTTTCAGAGGGGAACCGAACCCTCGCCCAACGGAACCCTTTCCCGAGCTTCCGTCCCTTTCCAGCTCACAGAGCAGACAGCGCCAGAACCCGTCCCAGCAGCCCGCATGGAGAGCTGAGCGACGCCCGTCCCGTGGAAGCTCCCGAAAAGTGATCGCGGCGGCGACCTTTCACGAAAGCTGCCGTGGTTCGAGGCCTCGGCGAGGGTTCCCGTTAGAGGAGGTCGGTGGTATCTCCCAAAACACTCAAAAGCGAGCGCAGCGAGCGAGTTTTGGGAGGTACCACCGACCTCCTCCCTCGCAAAACCTCACTCC
>DATKLT010000005.1:0-40581 GCA_035542315.1 Solirubrobacterales bacterium
GATCGCAGAAGACTCCCGTCAGTTGGCAGAGCGAGTGCGAGAGGGCTCGATCACCCCGCCAGAGCTCTCGGGCGGCACCTTCACCGTCTCCAACCTCGGCATGTTCGGGATCGACTCCTTCAGCGCGGTGATCAACTCACCGCAGGCCGGGATCCTGGCTGTGGGTCAGATCGCCGAGAAGCCAGCCGTTCGCGACGGGGAGATCGTCGCAGCCCACTTGATGCGGGTCACCCTGGCCTGCGATCACCGCATCCTCTACGGGGCAGACGGGGCGAGGTTCCTGGCGCGGGTGCGGCAGCTCCTGGAGGAGCCGCTGGCGCTGGCGTTGTAGGCGGAGCTCCGCGAAGCGATGTTGAGGTTAGCCGCGCCATGCGCGGGAAAGCTCAACAGCGGTTGGAAGGCGGGACAATCGGTAACTGAGGAGCTTTGATGCGACGCCAACACATCGACGTTGAGGCAGCAGACGGGGTCGCGGACTCCTACCTGGTCCGGCCGGAGGGGGAGCCTCGGGGGGCGGTGCTCTTCGTGGTCGATGCGTTCGGGCTGCGCGACGTGACGATCGAGATGGCGGACCGGATCGCGGCTGACGGGTAGGTGGTGCTGGCTCCGAACGTGCTCTATCGGGCCGGGCGAGCGCCGGTGTTGCCGATGCCCGACTTCAGCGACGAGGGCAGTCGCGGCCAGTTCATGGCGGAGATCAACCCATCGTGATGGAGGCGAGCGGGAAGGCTGCGACTCGCGACGGCGGCTTCTACCTCGACCGGCTGCAGAGGAGCTGCCGGGGCCAGTTGGCATCACGGGCTATTGCATGGGCGGCCGAGCCGGCTGGCGGATCGCCGCCGCGTATCCCGACCGGGTCGCCGCGCTCGCCCGTTTCCACACCGGCGGCCTCGTCAGCGACGCCGAGGACAGCCCCCACCGCCCCGCGGTCCGGTTGCGCTGCGAGCTCTTGCTCCGCTTCGCCGACAAGGAGCAGAGCATGAGCGCCGAGCAGATCGCAGAGGTCGAAATGGGGCTCAGCGCCGCCGGCGTCAGCTACGACTCCCGCGAGCGCCACTTCGAGGAGCTCTTCGCGCTGCTCGGGCGCCACTCTCCAACGATCGTTTAAAAACGTTTGCGTAGTCACGGATCCGGTGGGATGCTGGCCCATGTGCTCGCCCACATCGCCGGAATCCCAGTCGAGGAGACCGCCGCCAGCCTGGCGCCGATCGCCGCCGCGACCGGCGGGATAGCCGGCTTGAAACTGCGCGAACGGATGCGCCGGCGATCTCGGGGCAGGCGCCGCCCGGCGCCGGCGAAGGAGCGCCGGTGAGCCCAGCCGCGACCCCAGCTCCGTCGCTCGCGCCGCACGCGCTGCGCCACCGGCGCAGCGTCCGCCGCCTCACCGCTGGCCAGCTCGCCGACCTGCGCCAGGCGATAACCGCGGCCCAGGCGATCGCCGACGACCGCGGCTACCAGGCCTGGGCCGGGATCCACGGGCTGCCGCTGCCGATCTCCTGCGTCCACCACCGCGAGCTCTTCCTGCCCTGGCACCGCGCCTACCTCTACATGTTCGAGAAGGCGCTTCAGGAACGGGTCCCCGGCGTCACCCTGCCCTGGTGGGACTGGACCACCCACCACGCAGAAGGCATCCCCGAGGCCTACTCCAAACGCCGCGCCGCCGGTGCCAAGAACCCGCTCTTCGACTCGCCGATCCAGCCCTCCGGCCGCGAAGCGCCGAGCCAGACGCGGACCGTCCGCGCCCCGGGCCGCCCCGGCGAACTGCCCAGTCCCGCGCAGGTGCGGTTCGTCCTCGGCAACCACGACTTCCTCACCTTCCAGACCCAGCTCGAGAGCATCCACGACGGAGTCCACGTCTGGACCGGCGGCACGATGGGCAGCATCCCGACCGCCGCCTACGACCCCCTCTTCTACGCCCACCACTGCATGATCGACCGCCTCTGGTACCTCTGGCAGCTGCGCCACCCCGGCGCCGGCGTTCCGCACGCGCTGCTCGATCGGCCGCTGGCGCCGTTCCCGCTGACCGTGCGCGACACCCTCGACGTCACCCACCTCGGCTACGACTACGCTGCCTCCACCGCGGCGGCCGCGGGGCCCGGCCATGGTTGACAGGTTCACCAGCCAGCCGATCGAGCTGCCGCCCGCCGGGCATGAGTTCGAGCGCGCGGACCTGATCTTCTACGGCCTCGACCACTCCGGCGATTCCTTCGAAGCGCGCGTCTTCCTCGACCAGCGCGGCGTCGGCCGCGACGCCGACAGGGAGCACCGCGCCTACGTCGGCTCCTTCTTCATCCTCGGCCACGGTGGCTGCTTCGGCGACGTCGGCCACTGCGACGTCCCCCGCGAGCGCGACTCCTTCGACCTCCGCCCCGCCCACCAGCTCGAACCGGCGACCCGGATCGTCACCGTCACCGAGGCGGTGCGGGCCCTGCTCGAGAAGGGCGCCGAGGCGGCGAAAGTAACCGTCGTCGCCGAAACCGAAGGCCGCGCCTCCAACGACGTGCTGTCGTTTGACCGCGTTCGTCTGGTCGCTTACGCCTGAGAGGGCGCCTCCTCCTCAGCAGGTCTTCGCAGCGCCCGTCACCGCGTTGACCGCGCCGCCGAGGCTGAAGTCGGCGTCGACGCGGAGGATGCCGGTGTGGATCGTGCGGGCGACGGTCCAGTCGCCGCCTTGCAGCAGGCATCCTCGCCCCTTGGCCAGCGTCCAGTAGGGGGTGAAGTTGACCCGGACGAGGAAGCGGCCCGGCTTGGTCACGTCGAGGGCGAAGCCCTGGCGCCCGACCCAGAGGGTGCGGGCGCGGGCGGAGCCGATCGGCGCCACCAGCGGCTTCGGGTGGACGACCTCGTAGATGCGCCAGTGCTCGGAGCTGTACCGCAGCTTCAGGTAGGGCGGTTCGCGCAGGATCAGCCGCTGCTCGGCGGTCGAGGAGTAGTCGAGCGGGGCATCGGGGAGGGCGACGTAGGAGATCGCGTTGTCGCGCAGCCAGGCGCTATAGGTCCGGTTCGTCAGCTCGCCGTCGTCGTAGAAGATGTCGTCGCGGGTGGTGTCGAGCTGGCGCAGCCAGCCACGGGCAAGGTCGAAGCTCGGCGCCAGGTAGGCGGCCTCCCAGTGGTTGGCGGTCGGCGGCACCTCGATCCGCGCCCCCTTCGCCCCGTGGGCGCGCAGCCAGCGGGCGGCCGGCACGAAATAGGCCTTGGTGGTCGAGGGGTCGCCGACCGAGCGGGCGATCTGGGCAACGCTGGCGTTGAGCTGCCAATAGAGGCTGCCGACCATCGTCACCGCCAGCACGGCAACGAAGAACCATGTCGGCACGGTCGGGCGCGGCCGCCGCGAGAGCAGCACCGCGGCCAGCACCGGACCGCCGAAGAGGGCGCCGAGGCGGACGGCGTTGCCGCCCATCGCGTTGGGGACCAGCCAGATCGCGGTTGCGGCGAGCGCGTAGCCGATGACGACGCGGCGCAGCTGGCGCTCCTCCCCGCGCACCCCCTGGGTCAGGATCAGGGCGCCGAGGCACCAGACCGGGATCGCGACGTAGGAGGACCAGACGAAGGGGAACTGGCCCGATTCGGGGAAGGCGAGGTTGGGGACGACGGTGAGGAAGAGGGTGAGGAGGCCGGCGCCGAGGGCGGCGCGGGCGAAGCGCAGGCCCCCCTGCCAGGCGCCGACGACGAGGACGCCGGCGAGGAAGACCGCGGCGACGGGGCTGGCGAGGGCGCAAGCCGCGGCGGCGGCCAGCGCGAAGCCCGGGCGGCGAACCTGCAGGCAGCGCAGCGAGGCGAGGCCGAACGCGGCCCCGAGGGCGAAGGTGAGCTGGCCGTCGGCGAGCACGGTGACGACACCGGCGGCGAACCAGAGCGTCGCCCAGCGCGCCTCGACCCCCCAGCGGTCGCGGACTAGACGGTCGAAGAGGTAGGAGGAGGAGACGACGGCGAGGCCGCCGACCACCTGCGGCCCGAGCAGCGCCGCCAGCGGCGGGAAGAGGACGCTGTAGGTGAGCGTGTAGTGGCCGCCGTACCAACTGCCGTTCCAGATCGCGAGGCCGGCGTGCTCGAACAGCTCGGTGCGGAAGACCTGGGCGGCGAGGTCGCCGACCGGCGGGCTCCACAGCACCATCGCCAACGCCAGCACCGAGCTGAGCGCGACGGCGGGCAGCCACTCGGGACGCAGGGGCTTGGACTGGACCATCTAGAGATCAAGGATACGGCGACGGCCTGCGAGAATTGGCCGGTGAGCAGCGAGATCCTCGTCGTCCACTGCGGCCTCGTCCCTTACGAGGAGGGATTGCGCCTGCAGCACGAGGTCGAGGCGCGCCGTCAGGCCGACGAGATCGCCGACGTTCTGCTCCTGCTCGAGCACCCGCCCGTCTACACCAAAGGGCGCCGCGTGACGCCGGCCGAACTGCCGATGGGCGAGGAGTGGTACGAAGCGCAGGGGATCGAAGTCCTCGACACCGACCGCGGCGGCCACGTCACCTACCACGGCCCCGGCCAGCTGGTCGCCTACCCGATCGTCAGCCTCGCCGCCTACGGCGGCGACGTCCACGAGTACGTGCGGGGGCTGGAGCGGGTGATGATCGCGGCGCTCGCCAAGCACGGCGTGCAGGCGGGGACGGTCCCCGGCGAAACCGGCGTCTGGGTCGGCGATCTGAAGATCGGCGCGATCGGCCTCCACGTAAGCCGCGGCGTCACCACGCACGGCTTTGCCGTCAACGTCTGCAACGACCTGCAGCCGTTCGGCTGGGTCCTTGCCTGCCAGATCGAGGGTGGCCGCGTCACCTCGCTGAGCCGCGAGCTGGGCGCCGAGCAGAGCGTCGCCGACTTCTCCGCCAGCGTCCTCGCCAGCTACGGCGAGGAGTTCGAGCGCACCCCCAGGACCGTCGACCCCG
This sequence comes from Solirubrobacterales bacterium, assembly GCA_035542315.1. GTDB lineage: Bacteria > Actinomycetota > Thermoleophilia > Solirubrobacterales > 70-9 > VAYN01. The sequence continues at coordinate 4,887 of DATKLT010000005.1, forward strand.
CCGAGGTCGGCCTGAGCATTGCGACCGCTACGCTGCCGGGAGCGTCATGACCGAGCCCCTCGCCACCCCCGAGCGGAGCGCACCCCCCGAGCGGAGCGCGCCTGCCGAGCGCCTCCACGTCACCCGCTCCCGCGCCAACCCCGGCGGCACGGCGGCCAACGCCGAGGGCACCGTCCCCTTCCGCCGCCAGCGAAAGCCCCCCTGGCTCAAGGTCCCCGCACCGGGCGGCCCCAACTACCGCCGCCTCAAGGAGAAGATCGGCTCCGACAACCTCCACACCGTCTGCGAGGAGGCCAACTGTCCCAACGTCGGCGAGTGCTGGGAGCGCGGCACCGCCACCTTCATGATCCTCGGCGACGTCTGCACCCGCCGCTGCGGCTTTTGCAACGTGCAGACCGGCAAGCCGAGCTGGAACGACCCGCTGGAGCCCCTGCGGGTCGCCAACCAGATCAAGGCAATGGGCCTGCGCCACGCGGTGATCACCTCGGTCGACCGCGATGACCTGCCCGACTACGGCGCCTCGGCCTTCGTCGGCGTGATCCGCTCGACCAGGATGCTGGCCCCGGGTTGCAAGGTCGAGATCCTCACCCCCGACTTCCGCGGCCAGGAGATGCCATTGGCGCGGGTGATCGCCGAGCGCCCAGACGTCTTCAACCACAACGTCGAGACCGTGCCAAGGCTCTACCCGATCGCACGCCGCGGCTCCCAGTTCCTGCGCTCCGCCCGCGTCCTACGGATGGCCAAGGAAATGGGCGGCCCCGACGTCGTCACCAAGTCTGGCCTGATGGTCGGCCTCGGCGAGTCCTTCGAGGAGATGGTCGACACCTTCGGTCAGCTGCGCGAGCACTCAGTCCAGGTCCTCACCGTCGGCCAGTACCTGCGCCCGACCGAGAACCACCTGCCGGTCGTCCGCTACTGGCACCCCGAGGAGTTCGAGGCCTTGGAGAAGGCCGCCTATGAGCTCGGCTTCGAGTCGGTCGCCGCCGGCCCCCTGGTCCGCTCCAGCTACCACGCCGACCAGAACCTGCCGGAGGGCAAGCGGGCTGAGACGCTGATCGCTTAGGCGCCGGGCTCTACAATTCGCGGTGACGGGGCCATAGCTCAGCTGGCAGAGCGCGGCGTTTGCAACGCCGAGGTCGCCGGTTCGATCCCGGCTGGCTCCATAGTCAGGGGATCCGCCGCCAGGTCCGGGTGCAGGTATTCCCTCGCGTCCCGCACTCCACTGCGCTGACCATTGAGCGCGGGGACCATTGCCGAGGTGAACCGCTTCGTGGTGAATTTCACCTGGACCCGGTGCAGCCTTCCCCAGTAGTCGGCGATCAGATCGTAGTCGGAGTCCTCACCGAACGGGATCGAGATCCTGCAGCCGCGCGCCACCAGGTCAGCCGCCACCCTCATCTCCGCTAGGTCCCCCTTCTGCTTCAGCGATGCCACTCGACCAATTTAGGGAGGAAGCGCGCACGTTTGGGACGCGAAACTGTGCCAACTTCGTCACGTCAGGCCTGCTCATCGACCGGACCAGATGCGGTCGAAGAGGGCGCTGTCCAGCGGGACCAGCCAGACCTCGCGGATCCAGCGGTATTCACGGTCGACGCGGTAGACGCCGACGGTTTGCCAGGTGACCCTTTTGCCGCCGAGCACGCGGTACCGGTGACAAGCTGGGCGACGGCGGTGCTCGAAGTAGGCGACGACCTGGGGAACGCCGCGGTGGTCGCCGGCGATCGGGCTGGTGCCGGGGACGTGCCAGACGACGTCCTCGGCGAGCAGCTCGGCGACCAGATCGACTGCAGCGCTGTCGCGCTCAGTCGTCGAAGTCGAAGTCCTTCGGCGGGCGCTGCTCGAACCAGAGGTCGTCGTCTTCGGGCGCGTCCTCGAGGAAGTCCGGGGTGTCTTCGAGCACGTCGTCGTGGGAGCCGGTTTCGGGCTCGTAGGCGTTGTGCTCGCCTGACTCCTCCTCGGCGTCCTCCCCCTCGACGTCGTAGATCGCCGTCGCTTCCTCGGGGGGCGCAGGCGGCGGCGTCTCCGGCTCGGGGGCTGGCTCGGGCTCGGCGACCGAGAACGGCTCGTGCTCGGGCAGCTCCTCGTGCTCGTCGGTGACCGGGGCGTCGAGCGCCTGGTGGAGCTCGTCGGAGAGCCGCTGCTCGGAGAAGAAGTCGTCGTCCTCGTATTCGTCGCTCTCCTCGTCGGCGATCTCGAGTTCCTCGGACGGGGTCGGCTCGATCGGCTCGGCCGGGGCGAGGCGAGGTTCGCTCAGCTGCGAGTCGAGCAGCTGTTCGTCGGTCGGGCTGGGCTTCTCCTCCGACTGCAGCTCGGCCTCGACGTCGAAGAATTCGGTCGGCTGGTCGACGATAGGCTCGGGCTCGACCGGTTGCTCGGGCTCGGGATGGGGCACCGGGATCGTCTGGTGCTCCAGCGCGGGATCGGCCTCCTCGGCTGGCGCGTCCGCAGCAGAGTCCTCGACGTCGGCGACCACGGCCTCCTCGGCCACCGGCTCCTCCTCAGCAACTTCCTCAACAGGGAAGGACGGCGGCTCCTGCAGGTCGGTGATGTTCGGCATCCGGCGACCGCCCTCGGGCTCGGGACCATCCTCCAGCGCCGCACCGAGGAACTCAGTCGGAGCCTCGGCAAACGGATCGGCGTCGTCGGGCCGACCAGGCGGTCCGAACGCCTCGTCCTCGAGCTTTTTCAGCTCCACCTCATCCGCGCCGTGTGCGCGCTTCAGCTCCAGATGTTCGCGAATTGCGTCGTCGAGGATGCTCATGCTCGCCATTCCCCGGAGAAGGCTGCCAAAGACTATGCGGTTATCCCTGCTCTTGCGTGGAACTGGGATCAACTTCCCAGCTCCGCCCCTCTCCCTCTCGCCGCAGACCGGAGGACTCAGCGAGTGTCGAGATCCGCTCGGCTTCGTCGAGCCTGGCGGGATCTTCGAGCGCATCTCTCACAGACGCGAGGAATTCGGCCCCCTCTGCGCCATAGAGGACGCGGTGGTCGCAACTCAAGGTCAAGGTCATCTGCCGGTGAATCGCCACGCTCTCGCGGTCGGCCACCGGCCGGCGAGCGATCGCGCCGACGGCGAGGATCGCAGCCTGGGGCAGATCGACCATTGCGTTGAAGCGGTCGACGCCGAACATTCCCAGGTTGGAGACGGTGAAGGTCGCCCCAGATAGCTGGTCCAGAGTTATCCGCCGCTCGCGCACCGCCGTAGCCAGCCTGTGCACCTCGCTGCCGATCTCCGCGACGGTGAGGAGGTCGACTCCGCGCACCACCGGAACGACCAACGACCCATCGCCCGCGACAGCCACGCCGACGTTGACCTCGTCATGCAGCTCGAAGCCGTCCTCGATCCAGCTCGCGTTCGCTTTCGGGTGCGCTCGCAGGGCAATACCGCAGGCCTTGACGATCATCGCGTTATAGGAGGGCGCTCCCTCGCCGGCTCCGCGCCTCGCCTCGCGCCAGCCGGCTGCGGCCTCCATGTCAACGTCGGCTTCGAGCGCGAAGTCGGGGACCGCGGCGTGGGCGGCCGACATTCGCCGCGCGATCGTCTTCTGAGTCCTCGTCGCAGCATGTCGCGCCGCTCCGGTCTCGCTCATCGCTCCTCCCAGGGTCGGGTCCTGATCCGCTCGTCGTCGGCCCCAAGCGGCCGCCCGGCGAAGCGGATGTCGGCCGGCGTGCGAGAGAGCCGGGCGATCGGCCGCTGCATCCAGATCCCGTCGACCATCTCGAAGGCGCCGCGCGCGTTGACGTGCTCGTCGGCGGTCACCTCGGCGACGGTGTAGACGACGGTGATCGCCGCGTCGACCTCGCGAAACCGGCGCAGTACCTCCTCGCTCGGCCGGGCGGCGATGAACTCGCCGACCAAGCGCTCGATCTCCTCGCGGTGCTCGGCTCGACCGTCGAAGCTGGCGAAGCGCGGGTCCTCGCCGAGCCCGAGGAGGCCGAGCACTCGCTCAGCGACCGAGTCGGCGGTCGAGCTGAGGGCGACCCAGGCGCCGTCGGCACAGCGATAGGTGCCGCGGGGAACCGTGTAGGGCATCCCCGACCCCATTCGCGGCTGCTCGTAGCCGAGGTGGAGGAAGGCCGAGGGCAGCGGCCCCAGCATGTGCAGCATGGTTTCCAGCAGGTTCACGTCGACGACCTGGCCTTGGCCGCTGGCGGAGGCGTGGTGGACGGCGGCCATCGTCGCGAAGGCGCCCGCGAGGGCGGTGATCTCGTCGGTGAGGGCCACGGGCGGCAACAGCGGCGGCCCCTCGGGCATCCCGCAGAGGTTGGCGTAGCCGCTCATCGCCTCGGCGATCGTCGCGAAGCCGGGGAACGAAGCGTAGGGGCCGTCCTGGCCGAAGCCGGTGACGCGGACGATGACCAGGCTGGGGTTTCTCGCGTGCAGGCTCTCGGGGGCCAACCCGAGGCGCTCGAGTTTGCCGGGACGCATGTTCTCGACCAGAACGTCGGCCGCGGCCAGGATCGCCTCCATCTCCTCGAGGCCCGCCGCCGTCTTCAGGTCCAGGGTGCGGGTCCGCTTGCCGCGGCCGAGCGCCTTCCAGAAGAGCGAGTCCTCGTCGCCGTCCCGCTTCCAGCCCAGCCGCCGGGTCGGATCGCCCTGCGGCGACTCGACCTTGATCACGTCGGCGCCGAAATCCGCGAGATGTTTGGCTATCCCCGGTCCGGCGACGACCGTCGCCATGTCGACGACGCGCAGGCCCTGCAGCGGGCCGCTCACGGCGTCCGCCTCGCGGGCCTGCGCCAATCGTCGGCTGGCCGCCGCATCAATCGTTTGATCACAGGGGACACGCGATCCTGGGGCGAGACGGACGACATCTGCTCGCTTAGGACCCGGCCGCTTCGATCGCGGCGATCGGGTCGCCGACGGCGACCGTCTCACCCTCGGCCGCGCCGATTCGCAGCACCCCCGTGTGGGGAGCCTCGTAGACCATGGTGGCCTTGTCGGTCTCGATCTCGACCAGCTCTTCGCCGGCCGCGACGCTGTCGCCGTCGGCTTTCAGCCAGGTCATGATCGCGCCGTCCTCCATCGAGTCGGAGAGCCTGGGCATCAACACGTCGGGCATCTAGGACCCTCCTGAGTCGGTTGTGGTGGCCGACCATCCGGGGTCGGCTTCGTGACGGGCGAGCGGATGGACGACGACCTCCATCCAGGGGTGGAAGGGAAGGCTGGTCAAGAGCGCGTGCAGTTGGTCGGCGTCATCTACGCACCACAGCGTCCAGTTGGCCCAGTGACCTGGGTCGCGCCAGAGGCGGCGCAGGGCCCCCGCCGCGATCAGCTCGGCTCGGCGCTCCGCCTCGGCCGTCATCAGCCGGCGGCGTTGCTCGTCGTCGCCCTCTGCCGGCCACCCGACCTCGAGGCGGACGAGGAATTCGGCGCCCGCCTCACTCATGTTCCAACCAATCCGGCTTGCCGCCGATCCCGTTGACGGTCCAGCCGCCGTCGATCACGAGGCTGGCGCCGGTGACGTACCCGGCGTCCGGGCCGGCGAGGTAGGCGATCGCGGCGACCACCTCCTCGACTCGGCCGAAGCGATCCATCGGCACCCGCTCCATCATCCAATCCGGTCGCAGCCATCCCTCCTCGATGCCCTTGTCGACCAGCTCGGTGCGCACGTAGCCGGGGCAGACCGCGTTGGCGCGCAATCCGCGCGGTGCCAGCTCGACCGCGAGGACCCGCGCCAGGGCCAGGATCCCGGCCTTGGCGGCACAGTAGGACGAACGCCCGGGCAACCCGAGGTAGGCCGCCGCGGAGGCGACGAAGACGATCGCACCGCCCTCGCGCAACCTCCCCACCGCCTCGGAAGCGCAGAAGTAGGACCCGTGCAGGTTGGTCTCGACCACCCGGAGCCAGTCCTCGCGAGGCTGCTCGCCGACGAGACCGACGCCCTGCACGCCCGCGTTGCTGATCAGCACGTCGAGCTCACCGACCTCGGCGAAGGCGGCTGCCACCGATTCGGGGTCGGAGACGTCGACCGTCAGGTACCGAACCCCGTCCTCGGCCTCGTCGGGTCGATCGAGGTCGAAGCCGAAGACGCGATCGCCGGCGGCGAGAAAATGGCGGGCCGTCGCAGCGCCGATCCCGCGGGCGGCGCCGGTGACGACGATGGTGCGGCTCACGTCGTCGAACCTTCGACGTGGCGGAACATCTCCTCCGGGGCCGGCCAGTCGGCGGCGATCGCCTCGGCGGCGGCGGCCTCGACTTCCTCCGTCACCCTGGCTTCGGCGGCATCTGCCGCGGCGTCGTCGAGGTCACCGGCGGCGACGAGGCGCCCGCGGAAGAGCGCGATTGGGTCGCGCTGACGCCAGGCGTCGAGCTCGCCCTCGGGCCGGTAGGTCGCCGGGTCCGAGCGCGAGTGGCCCGAGTAACGGTAGGTCTTCATCTCGAGCAGCGTCGGCCCCTCGCCCGAGCGGGCGCGGTCGAGCGCGCGGCCAACCGCTGCGCAGACCTCGTCGTGATCCTGTCCGTCGACGATCTCGCTCGGCATCGCGTAAGAGGAGGCGCGCTCGGCGAGGTCTTCGATCGGGGTGCTGAGGTTGATCCGCGTGTACTCGCCGTAGAGGTTGTTCTCGCAGACGAAGACGACGGGGAGCTTCCAGATCGCGGCCAGGTTGAGGCTCTCGTGGAAGGCGCCGATGTTGGTCGAGCCGTCGCCGAAGACGGTCAGAGCGACGTCTCCCGCCCGCGAGAGCTTCGAGGAGAGCGCCAGGCCGCAGGCGATCGGCAGGCCGGCGCCGACGATCGCGGAAGTCGGCATCAGCCCGGTCTCGACGTCGACGAGGTGCATCGAGCCGCCCACCCCGCCGGCGCAGCCGTTGGCACGGCCGAGAATCTCACCGAACACCGCCGCGGGTGACGTGCCGAGCGCCAGCGCCATGCCATGGCCCCGGTAGGTGCAGGTGACGCGGTCGCTCGCCGGCGCGGCGGCCGCGAGCCCGGTGCAGACGGCCTCCTGGCCGATGCAGAGGTGGGTGCTGCCGCGCACCAGGCCTTCGGTATAGAGCGTCTGGATCCGTTGCTCGAGGGCGCGGATCTCGAGCATCCGCTCGAAGACCGCGACCCGCGAAGCGGCCAGGACCGTGCGGCGAGGCGGCCCGGCGACCGTCTCCATACTGGTGTTCATGCCGATACCCCCTCTGGCGCCCACCAGTTGGTCGGCGGCGCCCCTCGAAGTGAGACCTCGATCTGCTCGCGCAGGCGATCGGCCGTGGGCAGATAGCGCTCCTCGAGGGCGCCGCTGAACGGCACCGGCACCGGCGGCGGCCCGATCCGCAACGACGGCGCCTCGAGCTGCCCATGCAACTGGGTGGCGACGGCGGCGAGGACATCCCCGCCCCAGCCTGCGTCTGGCGGCGTTTCCTCCAGGGTGACGAGACGGCTGGTGCGGCGCACCGAGGCGAGCACAGCCTCGACGTCCCACGGCTGCAGCCAGCGCAGGTCGATCACGTCGGCGCTCCAACTCGCCCCCGCCAGCGCCTCGAGGGCGACGCCGACCATCTGGCCGGCGGTGACGATCGTCAGGTCGTCACCGGTCGCGGCCGTGACGGCTCTGCCGACCGAGGACGAATCAGTGACCACGGGCAGATCGACCTCCTCACGCCGCGTGTAGAGGATCCGCGGCTCCAGAACGACGACCGGATCGGGGTCGCGGATCGCCGCGCGGTGCATCTCGTAGGCAGCGGCAGCGCCGGAGACGACGCCGACCTTGAGGCCCGGAGTCCCGCGGAACCAATGATCGAGCAGGCCCGAGTGCTGGCAACCGAACCCCATGCCGGCCCCAGCGCTGCCGCGCAGGACGAGCGGCACGGTCAGCTTGCCGCGCGAGAGGTAGCGGGTGTTCGCGGCCTCGGTCACGAGCTGGTCGAGGGCGACGCCGGTGAAGTCGATGAACATCATCTCGACGACCGGTCGCATCCCGGTCATCGCGGCGCCGACAGCGGCGCCGAGGAACCCGGTCTCCGAGATCGGCGTATCCATCACGCGCTCGGGGCCGAAGCGCTCCTGCAGGCCCTCGGTCACCTTGAAGGCACCGCCCGCGGCAGCGATGTCCTCTCCGAGGCAGATCACCTTGGGGTCAGCCTCCATCTCGTCTGCCAGCGCGCGATTGATCGCCTCGCGGACGCGCAGTCGTTCCATCTCTCCGTCTCCTGTTCCGGCTTGGACAGAAGAGAAACTACACGTTCGCTAACGCTTAGTCAAACGATTGAGTAGTTGACTCGCGCAAGACTAGCTCGGGCGGCGGATCGCCGACTACCTCCGGCACGTCCTCGCTCTCGCCGCGCAGCCGCGCCAGCAGCAGGTCGACCGCGGCAGCACCGAGGCGCGACAGCGGCATCCTGATCGCCGTCGTGGGGGGAGTCGTGAACTCGTTCATCGGGGTGTCGTTGAGGGCGATCACCGAGAGCCGGCCCGGGATCGCGACCCCAGCCGCGGCCGCGGCCGTCATCAGCCCGACGTGGACCTGACCGGCGGTCGCGAAGACGGCGGTCACCCCGGCCTCGAGCACGGCGGGGGCCACAGCACGCCCGTCGGCGGCGGTCCAGCCGGGCGCCGCGACGGCCAGCGCCGGAGGCAGGCCCGCCTCCTTCAGCGCCTCGTCGAAGGCCTCGCGGCGGCGCACCGTCGTCTCCAGCTGCGGCGGGCCGGTGACGATCGCGCATCTGCGATGGCCGAGCTCGGCCAGATGGCTGGCCGCCAGGCGGCTGGCCGCCTCGTCGTCGGGGATAACCGCGGCGGCGGCGCCCGGTACCCGCCGGTTGACGACCACCACCGGGCCGCCGCCGCTTTCGAACATCGCCGCTGTCCCCTCGTCGCCGATGATCGCCGAGGCGAGCAGGAGGCCGTCGACCCGGCCCTCGTCGAGCAGCCGCCGGTAAGCGGTCGCCGAGCCGGGCTCGTCAGGCTGGCTGGCGACGAGGATCGTGTACCCGAACTCGCGCGCCCGTTCGCGGGCGCCGTCGATGATCGGCCAGTAGCTGGGGTTGCTCAGATCCGGCACCACGTAGCCGATCAGGCTGGTGCGGCCGGTGCGGAGGCCATGCGCGACCAGGTTCTTGCGATAGCCGACCTGCTCGATCGCCGCCAGCACGCGGGCGCGGGTCTGCTCGGGGATCGCCACCCGGCGGTCGTCGTTGACGACGCGCGAGACCAGGCTCGGATCTACCTTCGCGACCGCAGCCACGTCCTTCAGCGTCGGCCGCTTGCCACTGGTAGCGCTCTTGCTCAATCGGCTCCCCTCCCGCTCCCGCTGGTTTGCGGCGCGAGTCTAGACTAGCCCGCCCTCCCCCACCCGACGCTCGGCTCAGCGGCTGTAGATCGAGCCGTCGGTGCGGCGGGCGAGCGGGTGGGGCCGCCAGCGCGAGAACTCGCCGAGCTGCTCGCGCCAGCCGTCTGCCAGCTCGACCCCGAGGCCGGGACCGTCCGGCACGAGCAGGAAGCCCCCCTCGCGGACCAGCCCGCGGCGCAGCAGCCTGGTCCGCGGCTCGCGCTCGTCGAGCAGCGTGTACTCGAAGGTGCCGACATTGGTCACGGCCGCGTAGAGCTGCACGGTCGCCGCCGTGACCAGCGGGCTGACGTAGTTGTGGCAGATCAGCTGCGCGTGGTACGCCTCGGCCATCGCGGCGATCTTCATGCAGGCGGTCAACCCCCCGGCCATCCCGACGTCGGGGCGGACGAACTGCGCGGTGCCGTCCTCGAGCAGCTCGCGGAACTCCCAGATCGTGTCGTTGCGCTCGCCGGTCCCCACCGGGATCGTGACCTTGTCGGTGAACTCGCGCCAGGAGGCGAGGCTGTCGGGGGGCAGCGCATCCTCGTACATGAAGATGCGGAACGGCTCCAGCTCGCGACCGAAGTCGACCGCCTCGCCGGGGCCCAGCTTGCGGTGGCCCTCGATCGCGATGTCGACGTCCCAGCCGACCGCCTCGCGGACGGCGGCGACGCACTCGACCGCACCCTTCATCATCCGCGCGTAGCTGTCGGTCTGGAACCCCTTGGCGCCGTCGGGGAAGGGATCGAACTTGATCGCGGTGAACCCCTCGGCAACCGCCTCCGACGCCTCCCGGACCACCTCGTCGACCGTCGACCGCTCCTCCAGCCAACCGGTCGCGAGCACCGCGTGCAGCCGCACCCGGTCGCGGACCGGACCGCCGAGGAGAACGTGGGCGGGAGCTTCGAAGTGCTTGCCCCTGAGATCCCAGAGGGCGATGTCGATCGCCGCGATCGCCGCCGTGATCACGCCGCCGCGAAATGGAGCCGAGCGATACATCTTCAACCAGAGGTGATTCGTGCGGAGCGGGTCCTCGCCGATCAGCAGGTCGCGGTAGCTGTCGACGACCCTCTCGCAGGCATCGGGGAAGCCCCAGTAGGAACTCTGACCGATGCCGGTCAGGCCGGTGTCGGTGGTGACCGTAACGATCAGCCACTCGTGTACGAGTGCCGTTTCGATCCGCTCGATCTTCATCGTTTCTCCTCGTTGATTCGGTAGTACGAAGTGGCGACGCCGCCGAGCACCGCGGCGCCCTCCTCCGGCGAGAGCTCCTCCTCAAGGAACTCCACCACGAGCGCCAGAACCTGCGCGTAGGTGGCGTCGAGGAGGCAGACCGGCCAGTCGGAGCCGAACATCAGGCGGTGCGGGCCGAACCACTCGAGCGCGCGCTCGAGGTAAGGCCGCAACGCCGCCGCCGTCCACGGCGAGCCCGTGACCATCTCGGCAACCAGGCCGGAGACCTTGCAGTGCACCTGGGGCCGCGCCGCGAGCGAGCGGAGGCCCTCCTCCCACTCCTCGTCGAGCGGCCCTCCGGCGGCTGTCACCCGTGGCTTACCGAGATGGTCGACGACGAGGCGCAGCTCGGGCAGCGCATCGGCCAGTTCGGCAGCCGCGGGAAGCTCCCGCGGGCGGACCAGCAGGTCGAAGCCGAGCCCGGCCTCGGCAACCTGGAGCAGCCCGGCGACGACCGCGGGGCGAGCCAGCCAGCCGGGGTCCGGCTCGTCGTGCGCGTTGTGGCGCAGGCCGACCAGGTGGGAGCCACCGGGGCTCTCGCGGAGGCGCTCGATTTCCTCGCGGACAGCCGGCCCGGTCAGGTCGACCCAGCCGACTACGCCGGCCACCAGCGAATCTTCGGCCGCGGCCCGCAGCAGCCGCTCCGTCTCCTCGGAGCTGGGGTTCGCTTCGACCGCCACCGTGCGCTCGATCCCGCAGTCGCCGAGATCGGCACGCAGGACCTCGGAGTCGTAGCGCCTGGCCAGCGGCCGATACCGCTCGTAGCCGAGGAACCGGTAGTCCCGCTCTTCCGGGAAGAGGAGATGGTGGTGGGCATCGACCCGCGCCGGCACCGCCGTCAATCCCTGCCCGCCGCCGCCCGTAGCCGAGACACCCAGCCCGCGACCCCGACCGCGACGATGAGCATCAGACCGTTGAAGAGCGGATCGACCCACGATTGGGCGCCGAGCTGCTGCAAGCCGGAGACGGTCACCGCGAGGAGCAGAACCGCGACGACGGTGCCCCACACGTTGACCCTCCCGCGTTTGAACACGGTCGCCCCGAGCAGGACGGCGGCGAAGGCCGGCAGCAGGTATTCCGGCCCGACCGTGATCTGCCCGACGCCGAGCTGTGAGGCGAGGATGATCCCGGCCAGCGCCGTCAGCGTCGAGGAGCCGATGAAGGCGGCGATCGTGTAGCGCTGGGTCGGCAGCCCGAGCAGCTCGGCTGCACGCGGATTCGCACCGGTGACGTAGAGGTGCCGGCCGACGGGCAGGTACTCGAGCAGGATCCAGAGCGCGAAGCAGGCGACGAGCGCGTAGAGCGCCGCGCGCGGAATGCCCGCGGTGGTGCCGGAGAGATCGATGAAGCCGGGGCTGATGTTGCCGACCACCTGTTCGCCATGGGTGTACCAGAGCGCGACGCCGTAGATGGCCGTGCCGCTGCCGAGGGTGGCGATGAAGGAGTTGATCTGGGCCTTGGTCACCAGCAAGCCGTTGACGAGCCCGATCGCGGCGCCGGCGAGAAGCACGAGCAGCGCCGCGAGCGGCCAGGAGAGGCCGGTGCGGACCTGCAGGCCGATCATCAGGATGTGGGAGAGGCAGAGCACGTAGCCGACGCTGAGGTCGAACTGGTTCGTCACCAGCGGCAGCGCCAGCCCCAGCGCCATCAGCAGGATCACCGACTTTTCGCTCAGGATCGAGCGCATGTTGAAGGTCGTCGGGAACGTGTCCGGGAGCAGCAGCGAGAAGAACACGATCAGCGCGATCAGCACCACCAGGAGCAACCCATCGGAGAAGAGCGAGCGGAACGCGTTGCCGACCCGCGCAGCGAGCCGCGGTTCGGTCGTCTCGTCGACCGTGAGATCAGTCATCGGAGCTCCCCTCCCCCCCTATCGCCATCGAGATCAGCGCCGGCACCGTCAGCCGCTCTCCTCGCAGCTCGCCAGCGATCCGGCCTCTGTTGAACACGACTGCTCGATTGCACACCCCAGCGACCTCCTCGAAGTCAGACGAAATCATCAGTACCGACGCGCCTCCCGAGGCGAGCTCGACCACCTTGTGGTAGATCTCCGCCTTGGTGCCGACGTCGACCCCCGTCGTCGGCTCCTCCAAGACCAGCGTCCGCGCTCCGGTCTCCAGGCACCGGGTGAGGACGACCTTCTGTTGGTTGCCGCCGCTCAGCGTCTCGATCGGCGCCTCACTGGAGGCGGCGCGGACCTTCAGCTGGCCTGCCGCCGCGGCGGCGCGGCGGCGCTCGGCCCGGGGCCGGCGCCAGCTGAACTTGCCGCTGCCGAGCAGCCCCAGGTTCGGGAACAGGTTCTCGCGCACGCTGAGCCCGGTGGCCAACGCTTCCTCGGCGCGCTTGGCCGGCGCGAAGCCGATGCCCCCGCGGGCCGCGTCGCGCGGCCGCTGCCGGTCCAGCCGCTCGCCGTCGACGACCAGGGTGCCGCGGTCGAGCCGGCGGTCGCCGATCACGCAGCGACCGACCAGCTCGTGTCCGGCACCGCGGCGGCCGGTGAGGCCGACGATCTCGCCCGCCGCGACCTCGAGCGAGAAGGGACCGATGCCGGCAACGACGGCATCCTCGATCGCGATCTTGGTCGCTCCGGCCTCTCCGTCAGAGCGGCTGACGAAGACCTCGCCGGGATCGGTGCCGATGATCTCCTCGACCAGTTGCGCCGAGCTCGCCTCGGCGACCGGGTGGGTGGCGATCAGCCGCCCGTTGCGAAAGACGGTGACCCGATCGGCGAGGCGGAAGACCTCATCGAGCCGATGGGTGACGTAGAGGATCGCCGCACCAGCGGCGGTCGCGTCGCGAAGGGCGTCGAACAGCCGCGCGACGTCGGCCTCGGCCAGCGAGGCGGTTGGCTCGTCGAGGACGATGACCCGAGCGTCGAGGGCCAGGGCTCGGGCGATCGCGACGATCGAGCGCTCGGCCGCGGTCAACGACGACACCAGGTCCGAGGGCTTGGCGTGGAAGTCGTTGCGGGCGAGTAGCCGGCCCGCACGCTGTCGAACCTGGCGCCAGCTGATCAGCCCGCCACTCGAGGCGTATCCGGTGGCGAGGGCGATGTTCTCGGCGATCGAGAGCGAATCGACGAGGCCCAGATCCTGGTGGATGAAGGCGATCGGCAGCTTCGAGCGATGCGGGTCGACCGCCTCGTCATCGAGCCGCACCTCGCCCGAGTCGGGCACGTAGACGCCGGCGAGGACCTTGATCAGGGTCGACTTGCCGGCCCCGTTCTCGCCGAGGAGAGCGTGCACCTCGCCCGCGTGCAGCGTCAGATCGACCCCGTTCAGGGCCCGGGTGCCACCGAACGTCATGTGCAGGCCGCGGACGCCCAGCACCTCGCTGGGCGTCCGCTTTACCGACTGCTTCTCGAGCGCTGAGCTCGTCAACCTTTGCCTGACCAGATTTCTTCGTAGTGTCCCCGATAGTCGTTTTCGGGTTCGAAGCGATTTTCCTTGCCGCCGTAGAGATCGACGTTTTCCGCTTCCACCAGGAACAGTTCCGGTGAGTAGTCGGTCGCTTCTTCGCCTGCCAGGGCGCGGTTCATTTCGTCGGCGGCCTGGTAGCCGAGTTCACCGGTCGGCTGCGGGAAGGTCGCCACCTGGTACTGGCCTTCGCGAATCAATTCGTAGGCCGATGCGTTGCCGTCGGCTCCGACCATCTGGACTTCCGAGCCGCCCACTCCGGCGCTGCGAAGAGCCGGGGTCATGAAACTGAGCAGCGCGTCGCCCGGCGAGAGAACCCAGAGGGGCGTGCCGAACTTCTGCACCCAACCGGTGACCAGCGGCCCACCCTGGGCCTGGATCGAGGTCGGGTCGATGTTCTTGTATTCCGCCAGTTCGCAGCCCGAGCACCTTTCCATCTCGGCTTTCATCGCTTCACCCTTGACCGTGGCGATCGCGTACTGCGAGGCGTACATCACGACCGCCTTCGCGGTGCCGTTGGATTTGGCGATCGCGTACTGAGCCTCCGCGGTACCGATCGACGCGGGGTCCTGGGAGATGTTGGTGAACAGACCCAGTTCCTTGTCGGGGCCCGGCTGCGGCGCCGCGAGGACTCCGATCACCGGGATGCCGCGCGCGTTCGCTTTTTTGATCGGGACCTGCATTTCCTGCGCGTCGGTGAAGGCGATCACGCCGTCGGGATTGAGGGCGAGCGCCTGGGTCCAGGCTTCCAGCCACCCGGCGGTCGTCCCCTTGCCGTCGATCGTGGTGACGCTCCAGCCCAGCGTCTTGCCTGCTTCTTCGATCGACTTGCCGACGCGAACGCAGATTTCGTTCGCGGATTCGCAAGAGATATAGACGATCTTTTTTCCTTCCACGGCGGCGGGGCCGGTGGTCGGGCCCGACCAGGTGGTCGGCGCGCTGGTCATTTTTTCCACCGCGGCTTTAGCTTCGGCGACCACCGGATCAGCGCTTTCGCCCGACGAGCTACTTTCGCTGGCCGAGGTGTTTTCGGCCGAGGTGCTTTCGCTGGAGCTGCTGCCGCTCGAGCCACATCCGGCGGCCAGAAACACGACCGCGAGAAGGGCAACGAGCATGCCAAGGACCTTCCGCATTCATCTCCTCCTTCGCTGTGACGGCCCCCCTTGGGCGCGTCAACGCGGCCACCCTACACGCCGAAAGCGCTGAAGTCAAACGTTTGAGTAGCTTTTTTCAACCCGACGGCGCTCACACTTGTCTCTGCTTGCGCGAGATCACGAGAGTGTCGAGGGCGACTCCAGCGATGACGACCAAGCCGGTGGCGATCGCCTGCTCGGCGGTGCTGTACCCGAGCTGCTGCAGCCCGTTCGTCAGCAAGCTGAGGAACAGCACGCCCACCGCGGTCCGGATCAGCGATCCCCGCCCTCCGAACAGGCTCGTGCCGCCGATCACGACGGCCCCGATCGCGGTGAAGAGCAAGGGGGTGCCGGTCGACGCCGAGGCACCGCCGACGCGGGCGGCGAGCAGGGCGCCCGCAAGGCCGGCGCAGGCGCTGGAGAACGCATAGGTGCTGAGCGAGACTCGCCGCACGCCTATCCCCGAGAGTGCAGCGGTGCGCCGGTTGGCGCCGACGAGCGCGACCTCCCTCCCCCACTTCGTGCCCCAGAGCGCGAGCTGGCCGAGGACGAAGACGGCGACCACGACGATCACCGGCACCGGCACCCCGAGCGGTTCCCGCAGCATCGATTCGGTTATGTCGTTGGGCACCGGTGCAACGGTCGCCCCCTTGGTCGCGACCAGCGTGACTCCGTTGAGGAGATAGAGGGCCGCCAGGGTGGCGACGAACGGCTCCAGCGTCAGCCGCGTGATCACGCCGCCGATCAGGGTGCCGATCACCATGCCACTCGCCATCGCGGCGAGGAAGCCGAGCACCACCGAACCGGTGTGAATCATGGTGGTGGCAGCGATCACCCCGCAGGTTGCGGCGGTCGCCCCGACAGCGAGATCGAGTCCCCTGTTCAGCAGCACCACGGTCAGACCGGCCGCGGCAATCGCCGCCGTCGAGTTCTGCCCGACCACGCTCTCGATCGTGGTGACGGAGAACTGGTCGACGCCCAGGGTGGCGAAGACGAGCATCAGGAGCAGAACCGCCGGCAACATCACCAGCTCGCTGGTCCAGGTCGGCAGCGAAGGTGACGCCGCCCGCCTGACGATGCTCGTTGTCCCGTCCATGCTCGTCTTCGCCGATTCCACAGCGCTACCCCGGGGTACGCCTAGCCTTCTTCTTCTTCAGGCGGCGCCGTGCAGCCCCAGATTTCGGATTCTTTTTCCTTGAAGTTTTCTGCCGTGGCAGAAAACCCGGGGAGGGTTTCCGTCTTCTGCGGTGGTTCTTTGCCTTCGAGTACTTCCACTGCGGCGTGGACGGCTTTCGCGCCGAATTCTTCGAGCGGAGTCACGTTGTCGTAGTTGCTGTATTTGGTTTTCAGCAGGCGGCAGCCATTTTGGTCACCGTCTATCTGGAGCAGGTTCACGTGCTTGGGGGAGCCGATCGGCGCCCATCGCGATGCCGATTTCAGCGCCGATTCGACCGACGGGTCGAGGTAGTCGGAGGGAGTGAACACAGCCGTCACGTCGGGGTGGCTGCGCAGCGCGGCGGTCAGGCCGTTAAGCGCTTCTTCGCGGTCCCAGTTGGTCGGGACTTCCTGCAGGAGTTCGACGTTCCCCGAACCTTCGATCGCCTTGTTGAAGCCGTTTTTCCTTCCCACGGCGTTTTCGTCCGTGAGCGCGCCGACGAGCTCGATCACCTTTTGGGGCTGGTCGAGGCCGGCCAGGTATTCGCCCACCGCCATGCCATCGGTTTCTGGCTCGCCGGTCACCTGGAAAGCGATCTGCGAGGTGTCTTCGACGCCACGGTCCTCGACCACGACCGGGACACCTTGAGACTTGGCGAACCCGATCGACGAGGCGATCTGTGCGGAGTCGGACGGGATCACGAGGATGGCATTGGCGCCATTCGATTGGATCATCGTTTCGATCTGCGAGGCCTGCTTGGCGGGGTCTTCGTCGGCGACCTGGAAAGAGACGATTTCGCCGCCCGCTTCCGCCACCGCGTCTTCAATCCCTTTTTTCTCCGCGGTGCGGGCACTGTTGTAGAGGTCGAACGACACGCCGAGCCTCAGCGGTTCGGTTCCGCCTTCGCTTTCACCGGTACTCGACGATGCACCGCCGCCACCGCCGCAACCCGCTGCGAGAACTGCGGCAATCAATGCTCCTAGTACCGCGAACGCCGCCATCCGCAACCTGCGTGGGCGACGGTCTGTCTGTGCAACCAATCTGATCTCTCCTCTGGTAGTGCTTCGTGACAATCTCTACGCTGCTGGTGCTGCTTTGTCCCTGGTGTGGTGGCTTTCACTGTCGCCTTCACCGTCCGGCTTTCCCATGCGAAATGAGACGTGTCCCATCACGCCACGCGCCAGCGACGACACCGATAGGGCAAGGATCAGGACCACCGCCTGAAAGACGTCGAACCAGTAGGGCGACGCGCCGGCGAGCACCAGGCCGTTCTGGACCGTGATCAGCAGCAGCGCCCCGAGCACGCTTCCGACCACGGACGAGGTGCCGCCCGAGAGAAGCGTTCCGCCGAGCACGACCGCGGTGATCGTCGTCAGCTCGAAGCCGACCCCGACGGTCGGATCGACCGCACCCACCCTCCCGGCCGTGATCAGCGCAGCCACGCCGGTCGCGATCCCGACCAGCATGTAGGCAACCAGCGTGAGCAGGCGAACCGAGATTCCGGACTCGACCGCGCCAAGTGGATTCGAGCCCATCGCCCGCAGCAGGCGCGCGAAGACCGTCCGATGCGAGACGTAGACGCCGCACGCGACGATCGCGGCGGCGGCCGCGATCGGCACCGGCAGGCCGAGCAGGTGGTCGCTCCCCCAAGCCGTGTAGGCGGGCGGAACGACGATGTCCTGCTGTTCGGTCAGTTGTTCGCCGACACCGCGGAAGAGGCTGAAGGTCGCGATCGTCACGATCAGGGCGTTCAGGCGGGCGTAGCCTGCGAGCACACCGTTGAGCGTCCCCGCCAGGGCCGTGACGAGGATGACGGCGACGAAGAGGGGCAGAGGATCCCAGCCGCTTCGCGCCCCGACGGCGAGCACACTGCCGCCGAGGTAGAGCATCGACCCGACCGAGAGGTCGATCCCTCCGGCGGACACGACCAGGGTCATGACGACCGCGACGATGGCGACGTTGGCGGCGCCTTCGGCGATGCTGGAGAAGTTGGTGACCGTGAGGAAGACCGGCGAGAGAGCGGTGAAGGTGGCGATGACGACGGCGAAGGTGGCGAGCAGGGCGACCATGTGGGTGTGGCGCGGGACGCTCATCGCCCTTCTCCGCCGCCAGTCGCGTACCGGATCACCCGCGCCGGCTCGGCCTCCTCGGCGCTCAGCACCGCAGCCAGTCGGCCCTTGTGCATCACGCCCACCCGGTGACTGAGCCCGAGCACCTCCGGCAGGTCGCTCGAGATCAGCAGCACGCCCTTGCCACGAGCGGCGAGGTCGAGCACGAGCTGGTGCACCTCGGCCTTCGCCCCCACGTCGATGCCGCGGGTGGGCTCGTCGAGGATGAAGACCTCGGGCTCGGTCGCCAGCCACTTGCCGATCACCAGCTTCTGCTGGTTGCCGCCCGAGAGGCTGCGCGCGACCTTGCTCGAGTCGGCGCTGCCGCGAACCCCGAGCTGGTCGATCGCCGCCTCGACCAGCCGCCGCTCGGCGCGGCGGCTGAGAATCCGGAGAGGCGACCTCGCGACCGCCCCGAGCGAGGTGACCGTGAGGTTGTCGGAGATACTCCGATCGAGGAAGAGGCCCTCGTTCCGCCGGTCCTCGGTGAGGAAGGCGAGGCCGCGCTTCTTGGCTGCACTCGGCGACCGGCGCTTGATCTCTCGGCCGTCGACCGCGACGAAGCCGCTGTTGGTCCCGTCGCCGACGATCGCATGGGCGAGCTCGGTGCGTCCCGAGCCGACAAGGCCGGCCAGCCCGAAGATCTCGCCCGCCCGGATGTCGAGGCTGATCGGGTGCGCCGCGCCGCGCCGGACGCTCACCACGTCACGCACTTCGAGCTTCACCTCGCCGCTCGGCTGCGGCGGCCGCTCCACCGCTTGGACAGTGCGACCGACCATTAGCTCCTCGAGCCGGCGTCGGTCGAGCTCGGCGGTGGCGACGTCTGCGATCAGCCGCCCGTCGCGGAGCACGACGGTCCGATCCGTCAGCTCGAAGATCTCGTCGAGGTGGTGGGTGATGTAGAGGACGCTCATGCCCTGCGACGACAGCGAGCGAACGATCGCGTGGATTCGTTCACGCTCGGCCAGGTTCAGGCTCGCCGTCGGCTCGTCGAGGATCAGGACGGCAGGGTCCTGCGCCAGAGCCTTGACCACCTCGACCAGTTGCTGCTCGGCCGGGGAGAGGTCGGAGACGAGCGTGCCGGGGCCGAAGCTCCCCGGCACGCGCTCGAGCAGCTCGGCACAGGCCCTGGCCGCAGCGGCCTTCGTGTGGAGCTTGCGACCGGTCCGCCTGCGCCCGAAGAGGAAGACGTTCTCGGTGACGGTGAGATGGGGGAACAGCGAGAACTCCTGGTAGACGGCGGTGACGCCGAGACGGCGGGCGTGGGCCGGGCTGCGCGGGTGGTGGCTCCCGTCGATCAGGACCTCGCCGGCATCCGGGGTGAGCTGGCCGGTGATCAGCTTGTTCAACGTGGACTTACCCGCCCCGTTCTCGCCGGCGATCGCCACGACCTCACCGGGGCGCACCGCGAAGGAGACGTCCGCCACCGCATGGATGCCGCCGAAGGTCTTGCGGACGCCGTCGACCATGACCACGGCGGGCCGCTCGATGTCCGGCGGCGTTTTCAGGGGCGTGGACCGTGCGCGGAGCAGCGCGCAACGCAGTTGAACAATCGTTTGTTCTGCACGGCGGGAAAACCTACACCAGCGTTTCGATCGCCGTCAAGACCCCGTCTCTAGGAGCGGGGCGGCGCCGTCGAGTGGCGCTCGACGACGTGAGGCGCGGGCTCGGTCACCATCATGTCCCCGACCTCGAGCCCGGCCGCGGCCTGCACGATCAGCCCCATCGCCTGTCGACCCATCTCGATGTTCGGCATGCGGACCGTCGTCAGCGGCGGATTGGTGTCCTCGGCCAGGTCGTGATCGTTGAAGGCGACGATGCTGACGTCCTCGGGCACGCGCAACCCGGCCGCCCGCACCGAGACCAGGGCGCCGAGCGCGCCGAGCAGGTTCGAGACGACGATCCCCGTCGGCCGGCTGCCGGGATCCCGCCGTAGGATCGTCTCGGTCGCGTCCGCGCCGCCCTGCTTCGACGGTCCGCCAACCGCCAATCGCCGTGGGTCGACCGTCAGCGCGGCTTTCTCCATGGCGCTTCGGTAGCCGGCTTCGCGACGGCGGCTGGTGTCGGTCTCGGGCTCGAAGCCGACGAAGGCGATGTCCCGATGGCCGAGGTCGAGCAGTTGCTGGGTTGCCAGGGCGGCGCCGGCCTCGTCGTCGACGGCCACCGAGCCGCGCACGCCGGGCATCCGGCGGTTGACGAGGACGAGCGGTACCTGGCGCTCGGCCAACCCGGTGACCAGCTGATCGTCGATCGTCGCGAAGGCCGCGATCAGGCCGTCGACCCGGCCGTCGAGGACGAGGCTCGCGAGCAGGTCCTGGTTTCGCGGCGAGGACGTGCTCTCTGCAGCAGCGGCGATTCGCTCGACGAGCATCACCAGCTTCCCCTGCCGAGCGGCCTCGATCTGGATCCCCTGGATCACCTCGATGAAGCCGGGGTTGTCGAGCCGCGGCACGACGACCGCAAAGGTGTCGGTGCGGCGGGTCCGCAGACTGCGCCCGACGGCGTTCGGCCGGTAGCGCAGCATCCGCGCGGCGTCTTTGATCCGCTCCCGGGTTTCCGGGCGGACCGCCTGCTGCGGATCGTCGCGCAGCACCCGCGAGACGGTTGAGGTGTCGACTCCGGCGAGCTTGGCCACGTCCTTGATCGTGGCGACCGGCGAGAGCTCGCCGAGGTCCGAGCTAGCTGCTTGAGGCGCGCTGGTGGATCGGGGCATCTCTCCCTGCTCAGACTAACGCGAACGCCGACCGTCCCGTCGGCGGCGATCGCCGCACGAAACGAGCTCGACGCCGCCTCTCAACCAACTGGAGCGAAGGCCTCGGTCGGCAGGCCGGCGACGCCGGGGTCACAGACGAAGACGCGTCCGGAGCGCGGATGGTCTTCTCGCTCGGTGTCGGTCAGCCCGTAGGCGGCAGAGGTCACGAACAGCTGCCGCAGTCCGGAGCCGCCGAAGACGCAGCTCGTAGCCTGCAGAGCCGGAATCCGAACCACCGTGTCGAGCCGGCCGTCAGGCGTGTAGCGGTGAACCGCACCGCCATACCAAAGGGCGACCCAGACGCAGCCGTCCTGGTCGACGGTCAGCCCATCGGGCTGACCGTCCCGCCGGGAAAGCTCCACATACGTGCGCCGACCGGACAAGGCGCCCCTCTCGAGGTCATAGTCGAAGGCGTCGATCCGACCCCAGCTGGTGTCGGTGAAGTACATCGTCGCGGCGTCCGCGCTCCAGCCGATGCCGTTCGGAATCGTCAGGTCGCGCAGCTCCGACCGCACCGACCAGTCGCGCTCGAGCCGCTGCAGCGTGCCTTCGGAGCCGGGGCTCTCGATCCCCATCGTCCCCGCCCAGACCCGCCCCGCCGGGTCGGCCTTGCCGTCGTTGATCCGCATCCAGGGACGGTCGGCTTCGAGCTCGAGCGACAGCTCGCAGCGACCGTCGGCGCCAACCACGGCGAAGCCATCGCGGAGGCCGGCCAGGAGCCGGTCCTCGCCGAGCGGCACGACGAAGCCGACGTGCTGACCGAGCTGCCAGCTGGGCAGCTGCCCGCGAGCTGGGTCGAAAGCGTGGACCAGACCCCGATTCAGGTCGACCCAACGGAGGAGCTCGAAGCGACCGTCCCAGATCGGCCCCTCGGCGATCTCGCAGACGACGTCGCCGATCTCCTCGCGCGCCTCGAGGATCCGGACGTTCATCCCCCGTCCGCGTTCCCCCCGCCTGCGAGGCCGGGTGCGGAGTCGAGCCGAATCGCGCGCGCGGTCGCGCCGCCGTCGACCCCGAGCACCTGGCCGCTCACGAAGCTCGACTCATCCCCCAGCAGAAAGGCGGCTACCGCGGCCACCTCGGCCGGCGTGCCGAGCCGCTCCAGCGGATGCAGAAGCTCCATTTCGCGCTGCATCCGGGGTGGGTCTTCGTCCTCGGCGATCGCCTTGGCCAGCATCTCGGTCCGAATCGCTCCCGGCGCGATCGCGTTGGCGCGGATCCCCGCGACCCCGTACTCGACCGCCAGATAGCGGGTCAGCGCATTGACGCCTCCCTTCGCGGTGTCGTAGGCGGCGAAGCCGGGGAAAGCGTCGGTCGCATGTATCGAGGAGATGTTCACGACCCGCCCAGGCACGCCATGCTCGAGAAAGGAACGAACCGCCAGCGAGCAGCCCCAGAACGGGGCGAGCAGGTTGACCTCGAATACTTCCCTGACCTCGTCGGCCACCGGCTCGTGAAGCGTGCCGCGCCGGTTCAACGCGGCATTGTTGACCCAGCCGAGCAATGGGCCGTGGGCCTCGCCGGAGGCCACGGCAGCCTCGAGGACCGGCTCCGTCCTCACGTCCCCGCACACCATCGCCCCGCTCCCTGCGAGGAGCTCTTCGAAGCGCTCGGCACCCCGGGCGTCGCGCTCGACGCCGACGACGAACCAGCCATCGGCCGCGAGGCGCTCGGCGATCGCCAAGCCGATTCCGTCACCGGCCCCGGTGACGACAGCGGCCCCAGGCGCAAGCAGCGAACTCACTCGACTTCTCCTTTATTTGAACAAACGATTGTTGCCGCGGACATTAAACCGCGCACCGCCGAAGTCAAGGTCAGCTTCCGCGCGGCCACTCCCGGGCGCCTGCTCAAGACCCGCGGGAGCCACAACTCCGGCGCCATCAGCTTCGACCAGGCACGACGGACTGACCACCGGCAATCGAGCTGTAAACTTGACGCCGTCCGGGCGGTATTGCGGCCCCATTTCCCCTGCAAATCGCCCATCTAAGGGGCTATAGCTCAGTTGGCAGAGCGCTTGGATCGCACCCAAGAGGTCGCCGGTTCGAATCCGGCTAGCTCCACTACAACGGCCTCACTCGAAACCACCGCCAGAAGAAACAGCGCCGCCGATCGCAGCCGTCCCGCTGAGGGTCTTGGGAGCTGCGGGTCGGCAAGCGTGGCGAAGGGCAATGATGGCTTCGTCTGGTACGCGATCCCCTCCGCCTAGCCCTGCGAGCGCCGCGTCCGCCGCCGCCGGCCGCGTGCGTGAGTTTCGCTTGAGCCTCCTAGGGTGGCGAGGAGGGTGCCTGCCGCCCGAGCGCCCTGAGGTGTTCACGGTAGCCATCGTGCACCATGCTTGGGAAACAGGTGGCAAGCACCAGTTCGGCGGGCGGCGGCGCTTCGGCGACTAGCTGGCAGGGCAGCCGAACCCCTGGCATCGGATTTTCCCAAACCTCTGGCCGAGTACGCAGCTCTTTCTCGTATCGGGTGCCAAAGAGCGTCAGGTTGGTAGCACCCGGAAGTGCCGCGCTCGGCGAAAGCAACCCGCGGTAGCCAGCTTCGCGGAGCTCGTGGGCGAGTTCCTGGCAGGGCTCATGGGCGGCGACCGCGAGCCGCGGGTTGAGGCCACATTTCTCGTAGTGATCGAAGGTCGAGAGGTCTGCAATCTCGACCTCCTCGACGTAGACCTGCCAAAGTTTGCGGTTGTACTCGGCGGCGCGGGCGTTAGCCCGTATGTTCTCGTAACGGATCAGCTCGCACCATGCACCCGGCGCCTCGAGCGCCAGGTATTGCGCGTAGCCCTCACCCTGACGGTGCCAGCGGCCGGCGCGCTGGCTCGGCGACGGCTCGCCGGCCGCGTGATACAGAGGGGCCGTGTCGGTTGCGGTCTGTCGGTAGGCGGACCAAGCACCGCTCAACCGTCGAGGCTCATCCCGCCAACTGGGCACGGGAGCCACGGGCGAGGTCGATCAACTGCTCGTAAGCGCCAGCGACGTCCGTTTCCAGCAGCTCGAACGGGGTGCGGCCGGACAGTTGGGCGCGCTCAGCGTCAAACCAGAGCATCACACCAACTGCCGTCATCGAGCTGCGCAGGTAGCTGAGCAGTTGAGCGATGAGCACGACCCGGGCGGCATTTTGGCGCACCGGATTACCCCCCTGCCAGGAACGCACGGTACGGGTGGAGACGCCAAGTAGGCGGGCGATGTCGGTTACCGAAACCTGCTCGAGGCCGCTAAGGACCATTCGCACGGCGACCTGGGGATCATCGAGCTGATCATGGACGAGGCGACGATGGAGGCGACGAGCGATGTCCGCCGTCTTCATCGTCGCCAGATCAATCTCGCCGTCAGCGTCGCGCGCCTCGGGGTCGGCGTCCAGCAGGCGCCGGAGGGCGACCACCTGCTCGAGCAGCTTGCGCACGTCATAGTCCTCAACGCCCTGGGGCATCGAGTTGGATAGGTCGAGCACGGCATCAACGACACGGCCATGCCAGTCCTGACGGCGCTCCGCAAGGCTGCGCTTGCGACGCCGGCCGTCGCGCTCCTCGACCGACGCCGGCGGCGTCACCAGGCCCTCGATCTGCTCGGCCTTGAAGCGCAGCTCCTCGATGTTGGGGACCAGCTTGACAGGCATGGCTAGGCTACCTTCTGGCTCCGGTGAACTTCCACATATATGGAAGGATAGCGGACCAGTCGATGGAGATGCGGGTGCCCTTAAAGAACCGCCGCGTAGAACGTTTGCACCGATTTCTGTCGCATAAACAGTATGATCCGTGGCTCAGTTCGCTCGGGCGTAGCAAGCACGGTGAGCTGCCACGAGACAGTGAACGCTCGCTCCACCCCACCGAACTGGCCGCCCTTCCTCTGGCACCACAGCGTCCATGAGAGGCGTGGTGAGCGCCTTGCCTACTGGCGCATGGCGTTTGCCAATGGGTATAACCGTGACGGAGTCGCGGGCGGGATCGAACGCGCCTGTGAGCGACACAACGTAAATGGCCTGATCGTCTACGAGCTATTCGGCTCCTACGACGTGCTGGTCAGGGCGTGGCTTCCCGACGGGGTGCGCTGCGACGAGCTCGACAGCGCGTTCAAGGACGAGCTTGGCCTCGTCTCACTCGACATGTGCGAGTTTTTCGAAGTCGACTACATGGTCCGGCACTGGCCATTCATGAATCCCGATGGCTCCGCTGGCGATCCCGAGAAACGGTGGATTACGCGGCTCACCAACGAGGAGATTTCGGAGGTCGAAGGTAACTGGCCCGATGTTCGCACGGATCTGCTCGAGCGGCTCACCAACGAGCGTTTACTGGCGCCTATGGGGGCCGCCGCCAACGAGCGACCCGGCATCAAGTTCGCCATCGAGATCGACACGGACGGCCCCTCCGACGTGCGCACGCTGGCCGAGCTTGAGCAGGAGCTGGTGGGGATCATCGAGCGCGCAAGCGAAATCGGCCAACGGTCGCTCTACTCGGGCGCAGGCTTCGCCCGCTTCTTGATTATGGGTCGAGTCGACTACGAGCGCTTTCACGCGATCCACAGCGATCTGATCAGCCAGATCAACGCGGCTGGGCTGAGCGAGACGTTCAATACCAACACGCTCACCCATATCAGTGGCCAACGCGGCTACCGGATCGCCCGCGAAGGCCTCGCTGGCGAAAGGCGGAAGACCACTGTTGGGCCATTCTTGCGCGAGCGAGCCTTCGCCAACATGGATCCCGACCGACAACTAGAGCCGGGTGAGGAGTTCGGCGGCCGCTTCCGCATCGTCGAGTATCTCGGACAGGGGGGCTTTGCCAGCGTGTACTCGGCCGAAGACACCTTCGAGCGTGGAGTAATGCGGGCGCTGAAGATCTTCCGTTCAGCCAACCGAGAAGCCGCGTACCGTGAGATATCAGCGCTTCGTCGAGTCAACCATCCGAACGTTGTGAAGCCTGTCTGGTGGGACCACGACGGACCGCTCTGGTACCTGATCACCGAGTACGTCGAAGGGGCGAGCCTCGATGAGATCCCAGGCAAGGGTGATCTCTGGGCGCTCTCTGTGATGGTTGAAACGTTGCGCGGACTGGAAGCCGTTCACCCTGACGAGGTGCGCATCGCAGCCCTACGTGCCAAAGGCGCCAAGGAAGACCTCTCCTCCACCGAGCTCGCCGAGCTTCAAGCGCTTAAAGACAACGGACTGGTCCACCGTGACATCAAGCCTGGCAACCTGATGGTGGGCCTCGACGACCACGTCACGATCGTCGATTTCAATATCGCCTCGCCAGCCTATGAGCAGGGCAAGACCCGCTCAGGTACGCAGGAATATATGGCGCCTGACGCTGGCTACGACGGTTGGGAGCCGGCCGATGACCTCTTCTCCTGCGGGGTCGTGCTTTATGAGCTTCTGGTCCGCGAGCACCCGTTTCCGGAGCGGATGCCCAAAGCCGGGGTGGACCCGCTCGACCCGCGCACGCAACGTCCCGACCTGCCCGAGCCGCTGATCCAAGTGCTGCTGCGTTCCTGCGCGCCTCTGCGCTCGGAGCGGTACCAGAACGCCGAGGAAATGAGAGTCGCCCTGGAGCAGGTCTATGCTGAGGCCGAGCGGCTGGAGGAGTCCGTGCGGCTGGCTGTCTGGCAATGGCAGCAGACCCGTTCCGAAGCTCCGACGGCGAGTCGGCGGCCGGACACTCAACAAGCGATTGAGCTCTCGCAGGCCATGCTCGATCACTTCCGCGAATTCCCGAGCGACGACTCGCCCCCGCAGTCGCCCAGCCGCACTGGGAACGGTGACCGCCCCGGCGGCGGCTCGGACGGGGACGGGGACGAGGAGCCCGACGACGGGGACGGGGACGAGGCAAAGGACCTACGGCCGACCGACAGCGGAGGCTAGGGTCCAGGCCCTCAGGATCGCCATCGCGGGAGGCGGCCCACGACATGTCCGGGAGTGACGGTTGCCCGCCACTCCCGGACAATCCGCGCCACTGGGTTAGCGCGGCCTCGCCTCTCAATCGGAAGACGATCGCCGGAGGTGGGCACTCCCTGGATGCCCTCCCCCTCGGGGACCCCGGATGGAACGGGTCGCTCCCTGCCTTTCACCAGCGTCACCTTCACGACACCGATCTTCGCCGCCCACCAGTTCGCTCGCCACAGGGTCGACCCCTAACATCGACCCTGGAATCCATCTACGGAGGGTTCGGTGCGGGAGGAAAGTGGTGCGAAAGGCGAGCTGCTGCTCGAGCGGGAGCGCGAGCAGCGGGAGATACGCGCGGCCCTCGAAGGGGCGGTGAGCGGGACCGGCGGTGCCCTCGCGATCGAGGGCAAGGCCGGGGTCGGGAAGACTCGTCTGCTGGCAGAAGCACGACGAGAAGGGGAGGCGCTTGGACTCGAGGTGCTCGCCTCTCGGGCGACCGATCTCGAGCGAGAGTTTCCCTTCGCCGTGCTGCGGCAGCTGCTCGATCCACAGCTTGGACTCCTTTCCGGTGGGGCTCGGGAGGCTCTCTTCGAAGGAGCCGGGGCGGCCCGGAGCGCGCTCGGCATCGACGCCGACGACGACCGCTCTCCCGACACCTTTTCCGTGCTCCACGCGATCTACTGGGTGATCGCGGCGCTCGCGGAACGGGGCCCGCTGCTGCTCTGCGTCGACGACGCGCACCTCGCCGACTCGGCTTCGCTCGAGTGGCTCGCCTTCATGCTGCCCCGCCTGGAGGAGCTGCCCTTGCTGCTCGCGCTGACCTTCCGGACCGAGGAGACCGACCGCGCGGATCTGCTGCGCATTCTGGGAGACACCAGCGTCAGCCGCCTAGCTCCCGCATCGCTGAGCGCCGGAGCAACCGACACGCTGATCGCGGAGTCCTTGCAGCGCCGGCTCGATCCGTCCTTCGCCGCGACCTGCCACGAGGTCACCGGCGGCAACCCGTTCCTGGTGACGGAACTGGCGCGCGAGCTCGTCGAGCGAGGCATCGAGCCACGGGCGGAGGATGCGCAGTCGGTGCGGGATCTCGCCCCAGAGCGGGTATCCCAGCTGGTCCTGGCCCGGCTTTCGCGCCTCCCTCCCGAGGCCGCGGCGCTCGCCCGCGCCCTCGCCGTCCTCGACGACGGCGGCATGGCGCTGGCCGCCGAGCTGGCGGCGCTCGACCCGGAGGCCGGCTGGCGGGCGGCGGATGACCTGCGGAGAGCCGCCATCCTCGATCGCGACGATGCCCCCAGGTTCGTCCACCCGCTGGTGCGGAACGCCATTTACGCCGACCTCCCCCCTGGCGAGCGAGCCCGAGCGCACGCCGCAGCCGCAGCCCTCCTGCGCAAGCGCGGCGAGCCGACCGAGCGGGTCGCCAGCCAGATCCTGGTCAGCGACCTCCAGGCCAGCCGCGAGGCCGCGGAGACCCTGCTCGAGGTGGGTCGCCGAGCGCTGGCCGATGGCGCGCCACGTTCAGCCATCGCCTACCTGACGCGCGCCCTGCGGGAGCCACCGCCGCCCGAGCTGCGTCCAGAGGTACTCGGAACGCTGCTTTCCGCCAGCATCCGGGCCGCTGATCACGAGGCGCTTGAGGCCGTCGAGCCGGAGGTGAGGGCGGCGATAGAGCGCGACCCAGAGGCGGCGCGGCGCTGGGCAATACCACTGACGATCGGCATGGTTCTGGGCGGACGCTTCCTCGAGGCTGCGGACATCCTCAAGAACGCGGTCGGGGTCGCCGTCGAGGAAGGCGACATGGAAACCGCGTTCCAGCTCGATGCCCAACTGAGGACGATCGGTTCGATCCTGCCTTCGATTCCCGAGGTCGACCTGCAGCAGTACACCAGGGGGGTCGAGCCCGATTCTCCCGCTGGCAGATTGGCGGCCGTCGTCGAAGCCCGTGCCGCAATCGTGAACGGCGCCGCGACGGATGCGATCGCGGCGGCGCGGCGCGCGCTCGGAAACGACTGCAGCATCTTCGAGGAGCAGCCGGAAATCGCCTCCGGTGGCGCAGCCGTCCTCATCCTCAATGCCGCCGACGAGCTCGAGGACGCTGGCGCCGCCGCCGACCGCGCCCTCGAGATCGCCCGCCGGCGCGACGCCACGCCGGAGCTGGTCCAGGCCCTCCTCATCCGCGGCATCGTCGGCTTCGGACGAGGGGACCTGGTCGCCTCCGAGAGCGACCTTCGCCAGGCATTGGAGCTCACCCGGCTTGCCAATATCGCTCCACTGCGCCTGATGTGCAGCGGTCCGCTGGCGGAGGTCCTGATCGAGCGCGACGAGCTCGGTCAGGCCGAGGCCCTGCTCGAGGAAACCGGCGTCGCCTCCGGACCGATCCCGGCGAACGGCCTATTTGCCCTCCTGCTCCTGGTCAGAGGGCATTTGCACTTCGAACGCGGCGAGTTCGCGGCGGCAGCGGAGGACCTCGCCGCGCTCTCCCAACAGGGCAACGACCTCGGGTTCGGTCCCGGACCGGGGGTGACGGGGAGTCCGTTCGCGACCCGTGCGCTGGTCGCCACCGAGCGTGTCGAGGATGCCCGCGAGGTGGCGGAGTCATCCCTCTTCTACGCCCGCCGCTGGGGAACCCCCGGGACGGTCGGGCACGCGCTGCGCGCGGCCGCGGTGACGAACGGGCGAGGCGAGGAAGTCCGGCTGCTGGGAGAGGCGGTAACGACGCTCGCGAGCTCTCCGCAGCGTCTGCAGCATGCTCATGCCCTCGTCGACCTCGGGGCCGCTCTGCGTCGGGCAAACCGACGTGCCGAGGCGCGAAAGCCGCTGAACGAGGGCCTGAGGCTGGCGCGCCGCTGCGGCGGGATCCGCCTCGCCAAGCGCGCGCAACAGGAGCTGCAGGCGACCGGGGAGACCGTTCGGCGCTATGCCCCGGTGGGTGTCGAGTCCCTGACCCCGAGCGAGCGGCGGGTCGCGGAGATGGCCGCCACGGGCATGACCAACCGCCAGATCGCGCAGTCGCTCTTCGTCACCCTGAAGACCGTCGAGGCTCACCTGAGCGCCGCCTACGACAAGCTCGACATCGGTTCGCGGCGCCAGCTCGCCGCCGCGCTCTCCGCGGCCGACGCTCCTGCGGACTAGCCGCCCAGGTCCGCCAGTGGCCCCACCGTTCGCTCGCAGACCTCGGCGGCCCACGACGGCGGGTCGGGGACCCGGTTGGAGACCCAGACCTTGGCGATGCCGAGCGCGGCCATCGTCTCCATCTGGGCGAGGAAGGCGTCGACGTCGTCGAGCGGGTTGCCGCGGTGGATGATCGTCTTCTCGATCGAGTCGTAGTCGCGGCCCTCGGCGTCGCAGTGGCCCTCGAGGACGTCGAGTTTGTGCCTGATCACGTCGGGCTCGTCCCCGAACAGGTTGCAGGCGTCGGCGTAGCGGGCGACCAGGCGCAGCGTCTTTTTCTCGCCGCCGCCGCCGATCATCAGGGCCGGCCGCGGCTGCTGCAGGGGCGGCGGCACGCAGAGGGTTTCGGCCAGCTCGTAGTGCTTCCCCTTATAAGGACCGTCGTTCTCGCTCCACATCTGGAAGCAGATCTGGATCGCCTCCTCGAGCCGCTCGAAGCGCTCGGCCAAGGGCGGGTAGGGGACGCCAAGGGCGTCGTGCTCCTGCTCGAACCAGGCGGCGCCTAGGCCGAGCTGGGCACGGCCGCCGGAAAGGACGTCGAGCGTGGTGACGATCTTTGCCAGCAGGCCAGGGTGGCGGTAGGTGACGCCGCTGACCAGCAGGCCGAGCCGGATCCGCTCGGTCTGGGCGGCGATCCAGCCAAGCGTCGTGTAGCCCTCGAGCATCGGCTCCTCGGGCGCGCCGACGCCGGGGATCTGGAACCAGTGGTCCATCAGCGTGTACTGGTCGGCGCCGCCTTCCTCGGCGGCGCGGGCAGTCGCGGCGAGCGTCGGCGCGATCTTCTCGGGGCCACCCGGGTAGGTGTAGTTGGGGTTATGAATCGCAAGCTTCAAACGAGTCCCTCCGACTGGTGGTTTCCGCCTCGACAGCCTAGGGAGCCGATGTCGCCGGCTTGCCACGATTGAGAGATGGAGCTCGCCGCCTACATCGCCCTCTTCGCTGCGGTGATCGCCACCTGGGTTGCCGTCAGCGGTCCCGGCGAGGCGGCGCTGGTCGGCGCCGGCACGATCGCCGGGCACAACGGGGAGATCGTCGCCGTCCTCCTCGTCGCCTTCGCCGGCACGATCGCCGGCAGCGCCCTCGCCTACTGGGTCGGCCATGCGGCCGGGCGGCGGCTGCTTCTCTGGCGCGGCCCCCTGTTGCGCTGGCGGATGCGGGCGCTGTACCGCAGCGAGGAGCTGGTCCGCCGCCGCCAGTTCCTGGCGGCGTTCCTCGGCCCGGGCTGGCTCGCCGGGATCAACGACCTCTCGCTGCGCCCCTTCGCCGCGGGCGTCGCCGTCTCGGGCCTTGCCTGGACCCTCGTCCTCGGCCTCGGTGCCGCCTACGTCGGCCCCTCGCTGATCGCGGTCTTCGACGAAGTCAGCCAGTGGGCGACGATCGGTGCGCTCGCCGCCGTGACGGCCGCCGCGCTGTTTCTGCTCGGGCGCCAGCGCTTCCAGGGCCGCGCGAACCGTATTTAGAGGCGACGCGGGCGCCGGTCGGCGACTGCCGCGCTTCAGCCGACGGCGGCAGCGGTCGATCAGAGAGGCATCGTGGCCCGCCTCCGCCGCATCTTCCTCGCCGGCACCTGCGTCGCGCTCGCCTCGCTGACCCTGGTCGGCGGCGCCCGCGCTTCGGCGACTCCGCTCGAGGGCCTCTACCAGGGGAAGGACTCGGCCGGCGGACGGATCGCCTTCCGCGTCTCCGCAGCGCCGCCGGGCTCGGGGTTGGCAGGGACTCAGTACGCGAGCTTCCGCCGCGCCGGCTCCTACTCGTCGATCTGCACGCCGGTCGGCTTGGTCTTCGGACCGCTCCTTGGCGCTGGCTGCAAGGCCGGCCCATTCCCCGACCCGCCGCTCCCCGACCTGCCCTTGGTCTTCGCCGAAACCAACCTCAAAGCCGTCTACGCCGATCCCACCGTCGACGACGAAAACGACGCGGTCTTCAACGGAACCGTGGGCGGAGCCACCCAGACCTATTCCACTGAATCCGGGGAAAAGCGGACCGACCCCTACCCGCAGCTGACCTGGCGCGCGGTCCTCGTCGACCCGGCGGCCGTGGCGACGCCGATCCCGGGGCGCATCCGGATCGCAGGCGACGCGGCCCGCGTCGCCGTGCGCTGCCAGGCGCGGGGACTTCCAGCCTGCTCCGGGACCCTGGAGCTGAGCGGCGGGGGCCTGGGCCCGCCGGTCACCGCCCACTTCCGCCTCCCCGACGGCGCCCGCCGAATCGTCTCGGTGCGCCTGCCCGCAAGGGCCGCTCGATCGCTGGCCTCGAGTGGCGGCGCGACGCGTTTCAGCGCCCGCGTCGTCTCCTCGAACCCGCGAACCAGGACCACCCACCGCCGCGCCGGCGTCTTCGTCAGCGGCGGCTGAGAAAGGCATGCGCGAGGGCTTCGGCTGCCTCGCGGCCCGCGGCTCCCGCGGCGACGGTCAGCACCAGCTCCCCGCCCTGCGTCTCCAGCGCCAGCTCGAGGAACGGGCAGCACTCGGCCTCGGCAGCGACGATCGCCCGCAGCCGTCGGTGCGTCTCCGCGTCGCCGCGGAAGCGGAGCAGCTGGCGCCCCCCCTCCTCTCGCTGGTCGATCAGGCTGGATGCGCCGACCGCGGCGATCTCCTCGAGCCGCTGGCTCAGCTCGCCCGCGCTGAGCGAGCAGGCGATTGGCCGGTCTTCTGACACGCGGCTACCCTGGACCATGAACCTGGGTTGAGGTCAACAGCAGCAGGCGCAGATCGGGGGAAGAACGTGGAAGGGGCGACGCTCAGCATCGGCGAAGTCGCGGCGCAAGCCGAAATCGCGGTCTCGGCGATCCGCTTCTACGAGCGGCGCGGCCTGCTGCCCGAGGCCGAGCGGGAAGGCGGCCAGCGCCGATATGGGACGGAGACGCTGGCGCGCCTGCGGGCGATCGCCGTGGCCAAGCGCGCCGGCTTCTCGCTGGCGGAGATCGGGGCGCTGCTGGGGTCGATCGACGCGGGCGCTCCGGCCCACGAGCGCCTGCGGGAGTTGGCGACGAGCAAGCTGCCGCAGGTCGAGGCGAGGATCGCCGAGGCCCGTGCCCAGCAGGACTGGCTGCGCGCCGCCGAATCCTGCGCCTGCACCTCGCTCGACGCCTGCGCCCTCTTCGCCCAGCCCTAGAGCTGGGGCGGCGGGCCGAGGATCTCGCAGCCGTACGGGTCGAAGGCGGCAACCATCTCCTGCGGTGAGGGGATCACCGTCTCGACCGGCGGCTGCGGGCTCTCGGCGACGGGCACGCCGATCTCGGCGAACGCCGCCTCGAAGCCGGCGGGCGAGAAGGTGACCAGCATCCGCGCCCGCTCGGAGGTGACGACGTAGGCGTGCGGGACGTTGCGCGGCACCAGCGCGAGGTCGCCAGCGGTCAGCTCCATCCACTCGCCGTCGACGAGGACCGAGAGCTCGCCCTCGAGCACGTAGAAGGCCTCCTCCTCGTTGCGGTGCAGATGCAGCGGCGTCGCCGTCCCCCGCGGGTCGATGCTTTCGATCTGGGAGAAGCTGCCGCCGGTCTGCTCGCCCGTGACCTTGGTCGAGATCCGGCCGGTCTTCCACCAGCTGTCGGCCAGGCCCTGGCCGGCGCTGAGCTTGTACGAGGTGATCGGTGAGACGAGTGCCATCGTGGCCCCTTTCGGTTGATTGCACCGCCACCGTAGGAGCGCCTCGGGGCCGCGTCTCCTAGGAGTCGCTTAGCCAAATCTGCCGATTTCCTTAGGCTCCGGGCCGGTCGGTCGCGGGGCGGTGCGTGGCGCCCATCGGGCCGCCCGTCGCCACCTGCGAGAGGCGCAGCGGGCGCGGCACCGCCAGCTCCAGCCGGCCGCGGCCGACGCGCTCCAGGCCGAGCTCGAAATCGCCGCCGCCGAGCCGCTTGCGCAGGACCAGCAACCGCGCCTCGAGGTTGTCGGCGCCGGCCGGCAGGCCGAGGCTCTCGTCGAGCCGCAGCTCGCGGTTGCTGAACTCGGTGCGGCCGCTCTCGCCGTGCTCGCGCAGCATCTTCCAGAGGATCCGGCCCGCCGCGCCCTTGATCAGGTAGGCGTCGCCGACGAAGACGCTGTCGTCGGCCTCGTAATAGGTGACCGCGAGGGCGTCGACCCCGGCCGGGACAGGCAACGGCGGGACGACCTGGGCCGTCTCCGACGCGCGAGCCTCGGCCTCGCTGCCGAGCCCGCCCAGCGCCGCGCCGATCTGGCGGCCGAGGATCCGCAGCAGCCGCTGGTTGTGGGGGCCGAAGCGGCCGACGCTGTCGCTCTCCAGGTAGAGGACGCCGGCCACGCCCCCGCGCCCGGGCAACGGCACCGCGGCGACGCTTTGCGCCTCCGCCAAGCCCGGCAGCGGGATCTCCTCCTCGACCGGCTCGCCCGCCGTCTCGAGCTGCGAGCGCAGCGCCGACTGCATCACCCGGCTGCGCGCCAGGTTCGGCAGGCAGACCGCCTGGGCGCTCGACGCCGCCGTGCCGATCACTCCCTCGCCGACCCTCACTTCGGCCCCGGCCGCGGACGCCTGGTAACCGTTGCTCGCCACCGCGAACAGCCGCTCGGCGCTTGGGTCGCGGACGAGCAGCGTCGCCGGCGCAAAGCCGAACAGGTCCTCGAGGCCCTCCAGCGCCACCCGCGTCGCCTCCTCGTATTCCCCCGCCGCCGCCAGCCTGCGGCCGAGCTCGTCAAGCAGCGGCAGCGGATCGCGCTCGGAGCGCGGCGGCAGCGCGGCCGTCGTCGTCCCGGCCTCGGCGCAGCGCAGCACCCGGTGGACGTCGACGCCGCGCAGGCGGAAGACGCCGCTCATCCCCGTCTGCGAGGCGATCGCCTCGAGGTTGGTCCGCATCGCCTCGAAGGTCGGGCCCTCGGTCTCGGAGTGGAGGAACTCGAGATCGAGGTCGTACTGGGCAAGCGTGTCGGGGTCGACCACGCGCACCTGGGCGAAGGGGTTGGCGTCGAGATTGGCGCGGGTCTTGTTGAAGAACTGACGCGAGAGCGCGATCCGGTCGCAGTCGACGTACTGGACGATCGACATGTAGGTGACGTTCGGCACCCCGTCCGCCGAGCAGGTCGCGAAAGGCGAGGGCAGGACGCCGCCGAAGCAAGCCATGATCGACTCCAGGGCAACCGGCTCGGTCACAGTCGCGACCCCGCCTTCGCGCCGGGCGTCTGGTCGAAGACCTCGCGGGGGAGGATCGTGATCGCTACCAGTTCCTCGTCGCGCAGGCGGCGACCGACGTCGGCGGGCAGGCCGAAGGCGCTGACCTCGTGGCTGAAGTTGGCGACGTGCTCCTCGACCGCGGCGAGCTGCGCCTCGCTCGGCGCCGCGAACCGGACCGCCTCGCCCTTGACCTGCACGGTTCGGTAGGTCGTCGGCCGGCTGCAGGTGACGGCGACGGCGCCGTTGGATTCGAGGTTCGCCCGCATCGCCGATCCCGGCGCCGCCGCCAGGCAGAGCGTCAGCTTGCCCCCATCCGCCGCCACCTCGACGCCCCATCCCCGCCCCAGCGCGGGACGCATCCGCTCGTCGCGGCTGGCGACGATCGTCGCCGTCCCCCCGAGCAACAGCTCCCTCACCGAGTCGTCGATCCTCACCCGCCCCACCGTACCGCCACCCCACCGTGGTTGAGCTTTC
>DATKLT010000006.1:0-13515 GCA_035542315.1 Solirubrobacterales bacterium
TTACTGCGACGAGGACCTACCCCGAGCCGCCGCCCCCACTGCTACATTCCAGCCGTCCTTTAACCAGGTCCCGTGAGGCCAGGAAGGCAGTCCCAGATGAGTGAGAACGTCGTGCTCGAGCACGATGACCTACGGCGAACCCTGCGACGGATCGCCCATGAGATCGCCGAGAAGAACCCTTCGCCCGAGGGTCTTGCGATCGTCGGCATCCACACTCGCGGCGCCATCCTCGCCCGCCGCCTACACGCGCTGCTGGTCGAGCTGACCGGGGCCGAGATCCCCTTCGGCGACCTCGACATCTCCTTCTACCGCGACGACGTCGGCGCCAAGGACCCCGCCCGCCAGCCGGTCGTCCACGCCTCCCACGTCGACTTCGACCTCGCCGAGCGCACCGTCGTCCTCGTCGACGACGTCCTCTTCACCGGCCGCACGGTGCGCGCCGCGATCGATGCCCTCTTCGACTACGGCCGGCCCGACCGGGTGCAGCTCGCGGTCCTCTGCGACCGCGGCCACCGCGAGCTGCCGATCCGCCCCGACTACGTCGGCAAAAACCTGCCGACCTCGCGCAGCGAGCGGGTCAACGTCCGCCTCGAGGAGAGCGACGGCGTCGACCAGGTGACCATCTCCGAACCCGAGACCGTGGAGGCACTGGCATGAACCACCTGCTCTCGATCGAGGATTTGAGCCGCGAGGAGATCGAGGCGATCCTCGACCGGGCCGAGAGCTTCGCCGAGGTCGGCCGCCGCGACATCAAGAAGGTGCCGACGCTGCGCGGACGCACCGTCGTCACCCTCTTCTACGAGTCGAGCACCCGCACTTCGAGCTCCTTCGAGCTGGCCGCCAAGCGGCTCTCCGCCGACCTCGTCTCGGTCAAGGCGGCAGGCTCCTCGGTCGACAAGGGCGAGTCGCTGAAGGACACCGTCGCCACCCTCTCCGCCTACGACCCGGCGGCGATCGTGATCCGCCATCCCTACGCCGGCGCCGCCCAGATGGTCTCGCGCTGGACCTCGGCTGCGGTCGTCAACGCCGGCGACGGCAAGCACGAGCACCCCTCGCAGGCGCTGCTCGACGTCTACACGCTGCGCCGCCGGCTCGGCTCGCTGGAGGGGACGCGGATCTGGATCGTCGGCGACGTCCTCCATAGCCGCGTCGCCCGCTCCAACCTGATCGCCTTCCAGCGAATGGGCGCCGAGGTCACCGTTTGCGGGCCGCCGACGCTGATCCCGCGCGGGATCGAGGAGCTCGGCTGCGAGGTCTCGCACTCGCTGGAGCGGCTCGGCGAGGCCGAGGTCGTCTACGCGCTGCGGATGCAGCAGGAGCGGATGAGCGAGAGCTTCGTCCCCTCGCTGCGCGAGTACGCGGCGACCTTCCAGATCGACACCCGCCGCCTCAACCCGCGCCAGCTCTTGATGCACCCCGGCCCGGTCAACCGGGGCGTCGAGCTCTCCGGTGAGGCAATCGACTCGCCGCAGTCGCTGATCGCCGAGCAGGTCGCCTCCGGCCTCGTCGTGCGAATGGCGATCCTCTACGAGCTGCTCGCCGGCGCCGAGCGCCCGGATCCGGAGGGGGCCCCCAGCCCAGGCGGCGGAGAGTCCAGCCCGACCCCGATCGGGCAGCCAGCATGAGCGAGCTGGCGGCGCTCACCGACGTCCTCGACGTCCGCACGGGCGAAGATGCCCACCTCGTCCTCCGCCGCGCCAGCGTGCTCGACCCGGTGGCCGGGATCGACGGAGTCCACGACGTCGTCGTCCGCGACGGCCGCGTCGCCGAGCTGGCGACGCCGGGCGAGGCCGACACCGATGGCGCCGAGGTGGTCGAGGCCGAGGGTCTGCACGCCTTCCCGGCGTTCTTCGACCCGCACGTCCACCTTCGCACGCCGGGCCACGAGCACAAAGAGGACGTCGAGACCGGCACCCGCGCCGCCGCAGCCGGCGGCTACTGCGGCGTGCTGGCGATGGCGAACACGCAGCCGCCGGTCTCGACCGCGGCCGACATCGCGGCCCTGCGCGAGCAGGCGCGCGCCGGCGCCTCGGTCCCGGTCGGCTTCCTCGCCACCGTGACCAAAGGAATGCGCGGCGAGGAGCTGACCGAGATGGTCGAACTGCGCGAAGCCGGCGCCGTCGGCTTCTCCGACGACGGCCTGCCGATCCGCAGCGCCCGGGTGATGCTGCGCGCGCTCCAGTACCAGCGCCTCTGCGGCGGCAACATCGCCCTGCACGAGGAGGACCCCGAGCTCTCGGGCGAGGGGGTGATGCACGAGGGCCCGGTCTCGGCCGCGGTCGGTCTCGCCGGCATCCCCTCCGTCTCGGAGTCGACGATGGTCGCCCGCGACGCGGCGCTGGCGGCCTACGAGGAGGCGCGGATCCACGTCCAGCACCTCTCGGCCGCTGAGTCGGTCGAGATCGTCCGCGCCGCCAAGGCGGCTGGCGTCCAGATCAGCGCCGAGGCCAGCCCGCACCATCTCGTCCTCACCGACGAGGAGGTCCGCAGTCTCGACCCGCATCGCTTCAAGATGAATCCGCCGCTGCGCCGCGAGAGCGACCGCCAGGCGCTGATCGAGGGCCTCCGCGACGGCACGATCGAGTGCATCGCGACCGACCACGCGCCGCACCAGGCAGAGGAAAAGGAGGTCCCCTTCGAGCAGGCGGCGATGGGGGTGACCGGGCTGGAGACGGCCTTCGCCGCGCTCCACACCGAGCTGGTGCTGCCGGGGACGATCGACCTGGCGCTGCTGGTCGAGCGGCTCGGCGGCGGCGCCGCCCCGTTCGGGATCGCGCGTCCGACCCTGGCACCCGGCAGCGAAGCGAACGTCGCCCTCTGCGACCTCGGCGCCGAGTGGACGGTCGGCGAGGACGGCTACGAGAGCCGCTCGCAGAATGCCTGGTGCGCCGGCCGCACCCTGACCGGCCGCGTGCTGATGACCGTCGCCGCCGGCCAGGTCGCCTTCCGCCTCCGCGCCTTCTCTCTGGGAGTCGCATCATGAGCGGCGAAGCATCTCTGACCTATCTCGCCGTTCATGATGCGACGACCCATTTGTCAGGGGTGGCCGAGTGACATCCGCCTACCTCCTGCTCGAAGACGGGACGCGGCTCGACGGGCTCGCCTGCGGTCATCAGGCCGCGGTCACCGGCGAGGTCGTCTTCAACACGGCGATGACCGGTTACCAGGAGTCCGTCACCGACCCCTCCTATGCCGGTCAGATCATTGTCTTCACCTACCCGCTGATCGGCAACTACGGCGTCTCCCAGGAGGCGATGGAGTCAGACCGGGTCCATGCCCGCGGCGTCGTCATGCGCGACGCCAAGAACGGCGAGGACGCCGCCAGCTCCGAGGGCGGCTGGCTCGACTGGCTCGGCGATTGCGGCGTGCCCGGAATTAGCGGCGTCGATACCCGGGCGCTGGTCCGCCATATCCGCGACCGGGGGGCGATGCGGGGCGGGATCTTCCCGACCTCGGTCCCCGAGCCGGAGGCGCGCGACGCGATCGAGGCCGAGCCGCGCATGGACGGCGCCGACTTCGCCCGCACCGTAACCCCGGCCGAAGCGGTCCGTTTCCACGGCGAAGGGCCGCACGTGGTCGGGATCGACACCGGGGTCAAGCTCAGCATCGTCCGCCAGCTGCGCGAGCACGGCTGCAAGCTGACCCTGCTGCCCTGCACGACCCCCGCCGACGCGGTCCTCGCCGAGGACCCCGACGTCGTCTTCCTCGCCAACGGCCCCGGCGACCCGGCGGCGCTCGACTACGTGGTCGAGACCGTGCGCGGGATCGTCGGTCGCAAGCCGGTCTTCGGTATCTGCCTCGGCCATCAGCTGCTCTGCCGCGCCGTCGGCCTCGAGACCTACAAGCTGCCCTTCGGCCACCGCGGCGCCAATCACCCGGTCAAGGACCTGGAGACGGGGAGGATCGACATCACCTCGCAGAACCACGGCTTCGCGGTCGGGGGCCCGGGCGGGGCGCCGAAGATCGAGGGCGACGAGCCGGTGCGCTGGGAGACCGACTTCGGCATCGCCGAGCTCTCGCAGCTGAATCTCTATGACCGAACCGTGGAGGGACTGATCTTGCGCGACGTCGCCGGTGCAACCGTCCAGTACCACCCCGAGGCAGGCCCAGGCCCGCACGACGCCCGCCATCTCTTCGACAGGTTCCTGGCCCTTGCCGCGTAGAGACGACATCAACAAGATCCTGCTGATCGGCTCCGGTCCGATCGTGATCGGCCAGGCGGCCGAGTTCGACTACTCCGGGGTCCAGGCCTGCAAGGTGCTGCTCGAGGAGGGCTTCGAGGTCGTCCTCGTCAACTCCAACCCGGCGACGATCATGACCGACCCCGAGTTCGCCACCGCGACCTACATCGAGCCGCTGCTGCCCGGCCCGGTGACGAAGATCATCGAGAAGGAGCGCCCTGACGCGCTGCTGCCGACGCTCGGCGGCCAGACCGCGCTCAATCTGGCAATGACGCTTCACGAGGACGGCACGCTGGAGAAGTACGGGGTCGAGCTGATCGGGGCCGACTCGGCCGCGATCCGCCGCGCC
Source organism: Solirubrobacterales bacterium (assembly GCA_035542315.1). Taxonomy (GTDB): domain Bacteria; phylum Actinomycetota; class Thermoleophilia; order Solirubrobacterales; family 70-9; genus VAYN01. Next base: position 4,531 of record DATKLT010000006.1, read on the forward strand.
GAGGACCGCGAGGAGTTCCGCACGACGATGACCGAGGCGGGGCTGAACATCCCCTGGTCGATCACGGTCGAAAGCCTCGGCGAGGTCGAGGAGGCGCTCGCCGACGGCCGCATCTCGCTGCCGGCGATCGTCCGCCCCGCGTTCACGATGGGCGGTCAGGGAGGAGGAGTCGGGACGACCGAGACCGAGCTGCGCCAGGTCGTCTCCGAGGGGCTCGCGGCGAGCCCGATCAACCAGGTCCTGGTCGAGGAGTCGGTGATCGGCTGGGGCGAGTTCGAGCTCGAGGTGATGCGCGACCGCAACGACAACGTGGTGATCATCTGCTCGATCGAGAACGTCGACCCGATGGGCGTCCACACCGGCGACTCGGTCACCGTGGCGCCGGCGCAGACGCTGACCGACCCGCTCTACCAGGACCTGCGCGACCAGGCGATCAAGGTGATCCGCGCGATCGGGGTCGAAACCGGTGGCTCCAACGTCCAGTTCGCGGTCGACCCCGAGAGCGGCAAGATCGTCGTCATCGAGATGAACCCACGGGTCTCGCGCTCCTCGGCGCTGGCCTCGAAGGCGACCGGGTTCCCGATCGCGAAGATGGCGGCGAAGCTGGCCGTCGGCTACGCGCTGGAGGAGATCCCCAACGACATCACCCGCGCCACGCCGGCCTCCTTCGAGCCGACGATCGACTACGTCGTGACCAAGATCCCGCGCTTTGCCTTCGAGAAGTTCCCCGGCTCCGAGGGCCGGCTCTCGACCTACATGCAGAGCGTCGGCGAGGCGATGGCGATCGGCCGCACCTTCCGCGAGTCCTTCGCCAAGGCGATGCGCTCGCGCGAGCTCGACACACCGGCCGAGCCGCCGAGCGGCGACGAGGAGCTGCTGGCGGCGATCGAGGTGCCCTGCGCCGAGCGCTTCGACCTGATCGCCGAGGCCTTCCGCCGCGGGCTCGGGGTCGAGGCCGTGCACGAGGCCTGCAAGGTCGACCGCTGGTTCCTGCGCGAGCTCGAGGCGCTGGCCCGCGAGGGCGACGGCACCGAGGGCCTCGCCCGCACCTACAAGGCGGTCGATACCTGCGCCGCCGAGTTCGAGGCGGCGACGCCCTACTACTACTCCGGCCACGAGCGCCGCGGCGCCGACGGGGCGCCGCCGGCCTCCGAGATCCGCCGCGGCGAGAACGCCTCGGTCGTCATCCTCGGCGCCGGCCCGAACCGGATCGGGCAGGGGATCGAGTTCGACTACTGCTGCGTCCACGCAGCGATGACCGCGCGCGAGCTGGGCCGCGACGCGGTGATGGTCAACTGCAACCCGGAGACCGTCTCGACCGACTACGACACCTCCGACCGTCTCTACTTCGAGCCGCTCACCGCCGAGGACGTGCTCGCCGTCTGCGAGCAGGAGCAGCCGGAGGGCGTGATCGTCCAGTTCGGCGGCCAGACGCCGCTGAAGCTGGCGCGGACGCTGGAAGAGGCGGGGGTGCCGCTGCTGGGGACGCCGGTCGACGCGATCGACCTCGCCGAGGACCGGGGTCGCTTCGGCGCCCTGCTGCGCCGCCTTGGCGTCAAGCACCCGCCCTACGGCACCGCGCTCTCGGCCGAGGAGGCCGAGGTGATCGCGGCCGAGGTCGGCTTCCCGCTGCTGGTCCGGCCCTCCTACGTGCTCGGCGGCCGGGCGATGGAGATCTGCTACTCGGTCGACGACCTCGCCGCCTACCTGAAGAAGCACGTCAAGGCCGACCAGGAGCACCCGCTGCTGCTCGACCGCTTCCTCGAGAACGCGATCGAGGTCGACGTCGACGCGCTGGCCGACGGTGAGCAGGTCTACGTCGCCGGGATCATGCAGCACGTCGAGGAGGCCGGCGTCCATTCCGGCGACTCGGCCTGCGTGATCCCGCCCCTCAGCCTCGGCGAGGAGATGCTGGCGGAGATCCGGGCGACCAGCGAGCGGATCGCGCTCGAGCTCGGCGTGATCGGGCTGATCAACATCCAGTACGGGGTCGCGAGCGGCGAGCTCTACGTGATCGAGGCCAACCCGCGCGCCTCGCGTACCGTGCCCTTCGTCTCGAAGGCGATCGGGGTGCCGCTGGCGAAGCTCGCCTGCAAGCTGATGCTGGGTGAGAAGCTCGCCGATCACGAGCTGCCACAGGGGCTGCCCGAGCACGTCAGCGTCAAGGAGGCGGTGCTGCCCTTCGCCCGCTTCGCCGGCGCCGACTCGGTGCTGGGGCCGGAGATGAAGAGCACCGGCGAGGTGATGGGCGTCGCCGCCGACTTCCCGACCGCCTTCGGCAAAGCGCAGGCAGCGGCGGGGGCGGTGCTGCCCGAGGAAGGCTCGGTCTTCATCACCGTCACCGACACCGACAAGCCGGCGGCGACGCAGCTGGCGGCGCGCTTCCACGACCTCGGCTTCGAGGTGATCGCCACCGGCGGCACCGCGCAGGCGATCGAGCGGATGGGCGTGCCGGTGACCCGGATCAACAAGATCGGCGAGGGCTCGCCTCACGTCGTCGACCTGATCCGCAAGCGCCAGTGCGACCTCGTCATCAACACTCCGACCGGCTCGGGCGCCCGCGCCGACGGCTACGAGATCCGCACCGCCGCCGTTCGCCAGGGGATTCCCTGCATCACGACGATGACCGGCGCCACCGCGGCGGCGCGTGCGATCGCCGCCGGCCGCCAGGACGTCGAGGTCCGCTCACTGCAGGAGATCCATCAGGGCGCCGCCTCCGAGGAGGCGGCGGAGGCGCGATGAGCGCTCCGTTCGGCCGCCGGCTCTGCGAGGTCAGCGAGAACCGTTCCTCCGGCGGCTACCGGGTCTTCTCGCTGCTCGACGGCGTCGGACCTGAGCCCATCGCCGGCCAGTTCTACATGCTGGCGGCGGCAAGCGACTGGGCGGGGGAGGGGGGACGCGCCTTCCTTCCGCGGGCGATCTCGGTCGCCGAGGTCGGGCCTGCCGCTGGGGGCTTGCGCCTCGACTTCCTGGTCGAGGGCGTCGGCCCCGGGACCGACCGGCTCTGCGAGCTGCGGCCAGGCGAGCGGGTATGGCTGACCGGGCCGCTCGGCAACGGCTTCCCGGCGCCTCGCGAGGCCCTGGTCGAGGCTGCCGGGGCGATCCTCGTCGGCGGCGGTATCGGCGTCGCACCGTTGGCCCTGCTGCGGCGCCGTCTCTCCGAGCGCGGCGTGCCGCTCCGCGTCCTACTTGGCTTCCGCGAAGAGGCGCACAGCGGCGGCCTCGACCTCTTCTGCGGCGCCGGCGGCGACCTCTGCCCCGAGGTGCGACTGGCCAGCGAGGACGGCCACGCCGGTCACCGCGGCTACGTCACCGACCTCCTGGCGGCGCTGCTCGCCGGCGACGACGCCGAGTCCGCTGTCGTCTACTCCTGCGGCCCACCGGCGATGCTGGAGGCGGTGCGGCTGCTCTGCGCCGAGCGCGGCGTCGCCTCGCAGCTGGCGCTGGAGTCGCCGATGGCCTGCGGCTTCGGCGCCTGCTTCGGCTGCGCCGTGCCGAAGTCCGGGGGCGGCTATTTGCGCCTCTGCGTCGACGGGCCGGTGCTGGGCGGAGACGAGGTCGAGGCGGTGCCGGTGCATGCTTGACTTTTGCGGGATCGAGCTCGCCCACCCGGTGATCAACGCCTCCGGGACCTACGACGCGATCGCGGCGCGGAGGGTCTTCGGGGACGAGCTGCTCGATAGCTTCCCCTTTTCCGCCTTCGTCTCGAAGACGATCACGCCCGAGCCTCGCGCCGGCAATGCGCCGCGCCGGATCTGGGAGACCCCGGCCGGAATGTTGAACTCGATAGGCCTCCCGAACAAGGGCCTGGAAGGGTTCCTCGCCGAGGACCTGCCGCAGCTCGCCGAGCTGCCGGTGCCGCTGATCGTCTCCGTGATGGCGACCAGCCGTGAGCAGTTCGCGCGCCTGGTCGCGGCGGTCGCCCGGCGCGATGAGGTGGCGGCAATCGAGCTCAACGTCTCCTGCCCCAACGTCGAGTCGGGCCTGATCGTCGGCGAGCAGCCCGACGAGACCGAGGCGCTGGCACGGGCTCTGCGCCCGCTGACCGAGAAGCCTCTGATCGTGAAGCTGACGCCGAACGTCGCCGACCCCGCGGCGGTTGCCGTCGCCGCCGAGGAGGGTGGCGCCGACGCGGTCTCGCTGATCAACACGCTGAAAGGGAGCGCGATCGATCCCGGCAGCGGCGAGCCGGCGCTCCCCGCCGGCCACGGCGGTCTCTCGGGGCCGGCGGTGAGGCCCGTCGCCGTGCACCAGCTTCGAGCGGTCAGCGCCGCCGTCTCGATCCCGCGGATCGGGATGGGGGGCATCTGCAGCGGTGCCGACGCTGCCGAATTCCTCGCCGCGGGGGCCTCGCTGGTCGCCGTTGGGACCGAGAGCTTCCGCGACCCGCGGGCCGGCTCCAGGGTCGCCGCCGAGCTCGAAGCGGCCTCGCTCGGGTCGACCGAGGCCCAGCCAGTACTCGACCTCGACTAGAGGTTGAGATGAATTTGTGGGCAAAAGGCCGTACCTCGCTTGCACCTGCCTGACCCCCGGCTATACTCGCCGCCCACATGGCAGCCCCCCCAGTCAAAACGACCTCGCTCGCGGCCCCGGAGCGGTCTCTCGATCAGAGGATGGAGGCGCTGAGGCGGGCCAACGACATCCGCACCGCGCGGGCAAAGCTGAAGAAGGATCTGAAAGCCAGCCGCGCCAGCATCCACGCGATCCTCCTCGACCCGCCCGAGTACGTCCTCACCGCCAAGGTCTTCGACATGCTCCTCGCCGTCCCCAAGTACGGCCGGGTGAAGACCAACCGAATACTCAACCAGTGCCGGATCTCGCCCTCGAAGACGATCGGCGGCCTTTCCGAACGCCAGCGCACCGAGCTGGTTAGTTTGCTGCGCCGCTAGCGCGGCCGCTGCAAACCGGCGCATCTCGGGTTCCTCGGTCGGGCGGATTGCTCACGCACTTCCAGTGCGCTCGCTGCACCGCCCTCCCCTGCGTCACCCGACCTGCTTGGTTTTCGCGGCCGTTGCATGATTCAGCCCTTCCAGCGTTTGCGCGATCCGGGCGACCACCTTGTCCGATTCCGTTTGGATCTGATCCCAGGTGACGCGGGGAACGCGGTAACCGGCGGCAATCAGCAGTTGATCCCGGTGCCGGTCTCGCTGGAATGCGACGGGCGTTTGGTGCGTGGCGGCGCCGTCGGTTTCAACCACGACCCTCTGCTCGGGCCAGAGGAAGTCGACCATCAGGATCTCGTCGCCGACTCGCAGCTTCTCGTTGACCGATGGTCGCGGCAGCCCCATCGATACGAGCCGTGGCAGGACGAGCGCCTCGAAGTCGCTGCGCACGTCCTGGGTCTTCCCGTTCGGCGTGCGCCAGTCGGCGAGGACAGCCCGCAACCCACGCAGGCCTCGGCGCCCCTTGGCGAAGTGGATCGAGCGGTCCAGCGCATCGAGGTCGAGCAGCTTCAGTACAGCGCTGCGCTCGACCGTGCGGCGAAGAGTGGGGAGGCCGACCATGCCGGCGAGGTCGACGATGGTCCGCGCCGGCGTGGTGCACAGAACGCCGGCATGCTCGACGATTTCCTCTTGTTGCGGGTAGCGGCAACGCCGGCAGCGAATGCCGTCGATCTTCCGCCCCGCCTCGCAAGGTACGGTCACGTCGATCAACGCCGGCCACTCGTCCCAAAGTCCCCAACGGGCGGCCGCGGTTCCGTGCGAGACCACTGCCCCGCCTCCACAGGCAAGCAGCGCCCCTCGTAGCCGCGACCCTCGCGACACCGCCCGGTGTCCCACCACGTACACGCCCCGGTGTATCCGGTGTAGCCGCCCTGCCTCGTTCCGGTGGGAAGCAGTCCGGGGAGAGACCCCGGCCTCTCCCAACTGGGCCAGAGAGATGACCCCACCCTGTCGGGTCGCCCTCTCACCAACCCGCCGGTCTCGCCCCGCCCTGGGCCGGTCAGTTGCCTCATCTAGCCCTGGTCCCTCGTCTCCGCCAGTCTCGCGGTTCCTTTTTGACCCCATGCGGCCACAAGGAACCGTGGGCTGAGAACTCTCCCCCCGATTTGATCCCGTGGTTCCTTTCGGAAGCTCAGCGGCCAAAAGGAACCACGCGATGTGGGGGGAGTGGGCGTCTTGGGCGGGTAATACGGTCCCCCCGTCGATGTCCAAGGTTTTCGTCATCACCGGTCCTTCGGGGGTAGGCAAGGGGACGCTGATCAAGCGGCTGCTTGTGGCCTGCCCAAACCTCGAGCTCTCGATCTCGGCGACGACCCGGCAGCCGCGGGAGGGGGAGGTGGACGGGCGGGACTACCACTTCCTCAGCCGCGAGCAGTTCGACCAGCGGATCGCCGAGGACGACTTCCTCGAGTTCGCCACCTACAGCGATAACCGCTACGGGACGCTCCGCTCGGAGGTCGAAAAGCGCCTCGATGCGGGTCATTCGGTGGTCCTCGAGATCGAGGTTCAGGGAGCCCAGCAGGTTCGCGCGACCGACGTCGACTCGGTTCAGATCTTCATCTCCCCGCCCGACCCCGCGGTGCTACGAGAGCGGCTGGTCGGGCGCGGGACCGACTCCGAGGAGGCGATCGACAAGCGCCTGGAGGTGGCCAAACAGGAGCTCGCCGTGAAGGAGGACTTCGACTACCAGGTGGTCAACGAGGACGTGGGGCGCGCCACCGAGGAGCTGGTCGCGATCGTGCGCGGCGAGCTGGGCGGAGGCCCAACCGAGTGATCATCTAGACTCCGCCGCCGAATGATCAAACCACGCGTAGACAAGCTTCTGGAGCACTCTGACTCGCATTACGCCGCGGTCGTCGTCTCGGCCAAGCGTGCCCGTCAGATCAACAGCTACTTCCACAACCTCGGCGAGGGCGGCTTCGGCGAGTACCCGCCCCCGATGGTCGAAACCAACGCCGAGGGCAACTACCTGACGATGGCTCTCGAGGAGCTCTCCGAGGGCAAGCTCAAATACGAGTACCGCAGCTAGCGCCCACCGGGCGCTGACCCGAGGAGCAGACGGATGGCCCGAATCCTGCTTGGCGTAAGCGGTGGGATCGCCGCTTACAAGGCGCTCGAGCTGGCGCGCCTGGCCACCGTCGCCGGCCACGGGGTGCGGGTGGTGATGACCGAGACTGCGACGCGGTTCGTCGGCGCCGCCTCCTTCGAGGGAATCGTCGGCGCCCCGGTGCTGATCTCCGAGTTCGAGCGCGACCCGATGCGCGGCGGCTTCCCCGGCGAGGAGGCGCCTGGGCACGATCCGATCTCCCACCTCGAGCTGGCCGCCAACTGCGACGCCCTGATCGTCGCGCCGGCCTCTGCCAACACGATCGCCAAGCTGGCGGCCGGGGCTGCCGACTCGATGCTGACCACCTCCTTCCTCGCCTGCACGGCGCCGCGCCTGGTGGCGCCGGCGATGAACGACCGCATGTACGCCGACGCCGCGACCCAGGCCAACCTGGCGACCCTGCGCGAGCGCGGGGTCGAGGTGATCGAGCCCGACGAGGGCCGCCTCGCCTCGCGCGGCGAGTTCGGCCGCGGCCGCCTGCCTGATCCCGAGCGGCTGCTCGCCGCGCTCGAGGCGGCGCTCCCGGGTGGCGAGAAGCCCTGGGACGGCCTCCGGGTCCTGGTCACCGCCGGCGGCACCCGCGAGCCGATCGACCCGGTCCGCTTCATCGGCAACCGCTCCAGCGGCCGCATGGGGATCGCCCTCGCCGCCGCCGCCGCGCAGCGCGGCGCCGCGGTCACCCTGGTCGCCGCCAACGTCGCCCTGCCCGCGCCGCCTGGCGTGCGCCGCATCGACGTCACTACCGCCGCCGAGCTCGCCGAGGCAACCGGCGACGCTTTCGCCGAGGCCCACGTGCTGCTGATGGCCGCTGCCCCCGCCGACTTCCGCCCGAGCGCGCCCGCCACCGGCAAGATGGCGCGAGAGGATGCCCTCGACCTGCACCTGGAGCCGACCGAGGACATCCTCGCCGGACTCGCGGCACGTCGCCTCGCCGGGCAGACGATCGTCGGGTTCGCAGCCGAGCACGGCGGCGACGCCGCCGGCCGCGCCCGCGCCAAGCTCGAGCGTAAGGGGGTCGACATGATCGTCCTCAACGACGTCTCCGACCCGGCGATCGGGTTCGAGAGCGCCGACAACGCCGTCACCCTGGTCGAGCCCGAGGGAGCGACCGAGGTTCCGATCGCCAGCAAGGACGCGATTGCGGAGGCGATCCTCGCGAAGGTCGACGACCTCCGCAAAAATGCTGGACAGCCCGCAAGCTGAGCGGGCTATACTGGCCGCAAGCTTCCTGTCCTAAGCAGTACCGCGAAGTGGGCCTGGCCCACTTTTTTTACGCCCGATCCTGGTATGACCGACCCCCTTACCGAGAACATCCAAGAGCAGCTCTCCGAGCTCGATTCCGAGCTCGACCTCGTCGCCGTGGAGCGCCCCGGCAGTGAGTCGCTGCGGATCTTCATCGATCATCCGGAGGGCATCGACCTGGCGCGTTGCGAACAGGTCACCCGTCACCTCAGCCACCTGCTCGCCGACTACTCGCTCGAGGTGTCCTCGCCCGGTCCCAAATACGGCCGTTCCAGCACCAGTTCCGAAACCAAGGAGTCGCCCCAGTGAGCAAGGAGATCGTCGACGCAGTCAAAGCGCTCGAGCAGGAGAAGGGAATCTCCGCCGACAAGTTGATGGACGCGCTCGAGGACGCGCTCCTCTCGGCCTACAAGAAGACCCCCGGCGCGGCCAAATACGCGCGGGTCGACCTCGACCACGAGACCGGCGACTTCCGCGTCTTCGAACTGATCCTGCCGCCCGAGCTGGAGGAGAAGCTGCTGGCCGAAGCGGCCGAGCAGCAGGAGGAGCCCGAGGTCGATCCCGAGACCGGCGAACTGAAAGAGCCCGAGGACCCCGAGCTGGACCCGGAGATGCTGGCGCCGTACGAGAGCCAGATCACGACCCGCGACGTCACCCCCGAAGACTTCGGCCGGATCGCCGCGCAGACCGCCA
>DATKLT010000007.1:0-20563 GCA_035542315.1 Solirubrobacterales bacterium
TCCCCGCTGTTGCTGCGTCGAGGGCCACCCCCGGCCGCGCCCCCACTTGTGTGACAAATCCCGACTACGCGCTCGGCTTTTTGGTCTATAGGATCCGCCCCCGTGCCAACCCATGACGTTCTTGTAATCGGGGCCGGGCTCGCCGGCCAGCGGGCTGCACTGGCCGCCGCCGAGGAAGGTGTCTCGGTGGGGATCATCAGCAAGGTGCATCCGGTCCGCTCCCATTCAAACGCTGCCCAGGGCGGCATCAACGCGGCGCTGAACCCGGACGACACCTGGGAGTCGCATGCCTTCGACACGGTCAAGGGCTCCGACTACCTCGGCGACCAGGACGCGATCGAAGTGATGGCGAAGGAGGCCCCGGAGGAAATCCTCCACATGGAGCACCTCGGCGTCACCTTCCACCGCAACGAAGAGGGGAAGCTCGGGACCCGGGCCTTCGGCGGCGCCTCCGCCGCCCGCACGTACTACGTCGCCGACATCACCGGCCAGGCGATCATGCACGTGCTCTACGAGCAGCTGATGAAGTACTCCGACGAGGTCGCCCGCTACGAGGAGTGGTTCTGCACGGCGCTGGCGATGGACGAGAACGGCGAGTGCTGCGGCGTCGTCACCCGCAACGTCGCCGACGGCTCGATGGAGCTGTTCCAGGCGAAGGCCGTGATCCTCGCCTGCGGCGGCAACGGCCAGGTCTGGAAGCCGACGACCAACGCCCTGATCTGCACCGGCGACGGGATCGCGATGGCCTACCGGGTCGGCGCCAAGCTGATGGACATGGAGATGATCCAGTACCACCCGACGACGCTGGCGGGCAAGGGCTTCCTGATCACCGAGGGCGCCCGCGGCGAGGGCGCCCACCTGCTCAACCGCAACGGCGAACGCTTCATGGAGAAGTACGCACCGAACAAGATGGAGCTGGCCTCGCGCGACGTCGTCTCCCGCGCCGAGCAGACCGAGATCAACGAGGGCCGCGGCTTCCCCGACGGCACCGTCGCCCTCGACATCACGGTGGTGCCGAAAAAGCGGGTGCACGAGGCGCTGCGCGAGATCGTCCTCGTCGGCCGCGACTTCGCCGGCGTCGACATCACCCGCGAACCGATCCACATCAAGCCGGGCAACCACTACACGATGGGCGGCGTCAAGACCGACATCGACGGCCGCACCGACATCCCCGGCCTCTATGCCGCCGGCGAGACCGCCTGCGTCTCGGTCCACGGCGGTAACCGGCTCGGCGCCAACTCGCTGCTCGACACGCTGATCTTCGGCAAGCGCTCCGGCCGTGACGCGGCCGGGCGGGCAAAGCGGATCGAGGGCTCCCGCCCCTCCAACAAGGTGCTCGAGGACGAGGAGGCGATGATCGCCGACGTCAACTCGCGCGAGAAGGGCTCGGGTCGCCGCATTTCGGAGATCAAGCTCGAGCTGGGCACGACGATGGACGCCAAAGTCGCCGTCTTCCGCGACGAGGCCGGAATCCAGGAAGCGCTGGAGACCGTGCGGCGGCTCAAGGAGGAGGCGAAGACCGCCTACATCGACGACCACGGCAGCGTCTTCAACCAGGACCTGCTTGGCGCGATCGAGCTCGGGTACATGCTCGACAATGCCGAGTGCACCTGCATCGCCGCGCTCGAGCGCAAGGAGAGCCGCGGTGCCCAGTACCGCACCGACTTCCCCGAGCGCAACGACGAGGAGTGGCTCAAACACATCGACCTCGAGCTGACCGACGACGGCCCGGAGATCTCCTACTCCGAGGTCACGATCACCCAGTGGCAACCGGAAGCGAGGACCTACTGATGGCCGATTACACGATCAAAGTCCGCCGGTTCCAGCCCGAGAGCGGCGACGGGCCCTACTGGGAGGAGTTCAACGTCGACCTCGAGCCCTCGCTCTCGGTCCTCGACAGCCTGCTCCAGGCCAAGGACCGCGACGACGGCTCGCTCGCCGTGCGCTGCTCCTGCCGGGCGGCGATCTGCGGCTCATGCGGGATGAAGATCAACGGCCAGTCGGGGCTCGGCTGCAAGACGCAGATCGGCGAGGCCCAGGAGCTGGCCGACAAGAAAGCTGCCGCGGTCGGCGGCTCCACCAGCGGCAACGCCATCGTGATCGAGCCGATGGGGAACATGCCGGTGATCAAGGACCTGGTCACCGACATGGAGTCGACGCACTGGACCAAGATCCGCCGCGTCACCCCCTGGCTCCTCCCCCACGGCGAGCCGCCCGAGCGCGAGTACGTCGTCGAGCCGGAATCGATGCTCGACATCACCCAGGCGATGGCCTGCATTCAGTGCGGCGCCTGCGTCTCCTCCTGCCTCTCGATGGAAGCCGACCCCGACTTCATCGGCCCGGCGGCGCTGGCCAAGGCCTACCGCTTCGTCGGCGACCCGCGCGACGGCGAGACGGTCGAGCGCCTGCACGACCTGGCCGACGACCCGCACGGGATCTACGACTGCACCCACTGCTTCAGCTGCGTCGATGCCTGCCCCAAGGACGTGGCGCCGATGGACCAGATCATGCGCCTGCGCCGCAAAGCCGGCGAGGAAGGGATCGAAGACCCCAACAGCGGCCACGACCACGAGATGGCCTTCGTCAAGATCATCGAGAAGAAGGGCACCCTCGACGAGTCGCTGCTGCTGCAGGAGTCCTTCGCGCCCGGCCTCAAGGGCAAGCTGAAACCGAGCAAACGGGCGATCAAGGAAATGCTCGGCTCGCTGCCGACGGCGATTCGCGGGATCAAGACGGGCAAGATGCGCTCGCTGCCGAAGCTGATCCCCGGCGTCCACCACAAGCTGCCCGACGGCGCTCAGGACGAGGTCAAGGCGATCTACAAGCGCGCCGAGGAGAGCAACATCGAATTCAACCTGTACATCAAGGGCGAGGAGGACGTCGAACCCGAGCCCGACGAGCCGACCGAGGCGGTGCTTGCCGCCGAGGCGTCGGCCGCGAACAGCGAAGGAGAGTCGTGATGAGCGAGGGTCAGATCAAGGTCGCCTACTGGCCGGGCTGCGTCTCGCGCGGCTTCACCCCGGAGCTGCACGGCTCGATGGCGCTGGTCGCCGAGAAGCTCGGGATCGAGCTGGTCACCCTCGACCGCGCCAACTGCTGCGGCGCCGGCGTCATCGCCGAGCACAACCAGGAGCTGGCCGACACGCTCAACGCCCGCACCTTCGCCCTCGCCCAGCAGACCGGGCTGTCGATGATGAACATCTGCTCGACCTGCCAGGGCGCCCAGTCGGAGTGCCAGCAGCGGCTCGACGCCGACGGCTCCTACCGTGCCCACATCAACGAGGTGCTGAGCGGCCAGGGCCTCTCCTATGAGAAGTCCGCCGACGGCTCCTGGAACAACAAAAACTTCCTCTGGCTGCTGGTCGAGGACTACGGCCTGGACCGGCTCAAGGAGCAGGTCGTGCGGCCGCTGTCCGGCCTGCGGGTCGGCCCCTTCTACGGCTGCTACATCGTGCGCCCGAAGGAGCGCCTCGGCTACGGTGCCTACCCCGATCGCGACGTCTACTTGGAGCAGGTGATCACGGCACTCGGCGGCGAAGTCGTCGAGTACGACGGAGCCCGCAAATGCTGCGGCTTCCCGGTGATCACGATGAACCGCGAGACCTCGCTGAAACAGGCCGGCACCCACGTCGGCGACGCGATCGACGCCGGCGCCGACTGCCTGGTGACGCCCTGCCCGCTCTGCCACCTCAACCTCGACATGCAGCAGCCGGAGGCGGCCAAGGTCGTCAACCGCGACCTCGGCCTCGCCGTCCTCCACCTGCCGCAGCTGGTCGGCCTCGCCCTCGGCGCCGAGCCGAAGGAGCTGGGGATGGGCAAGCACATCGCTTCGACCAAGTGGGTCGAAGAGCGGCTCAGCGCCGCCGTCGCCTGAGCCTCTCGAATTCGCTGTAACCGCAGGCGGGGGAGCGCCCCCGCCTGCGGTGGCGTACGCGGGGAGGGTGCTCGCCACCCTCCGTGGGCAGGTAGGGCGGCGAGCACCCTCCCCTCCCGGACCCGAGCGCGCGAATCGCGTGGTTCCTTTTGGACCTATGGCGTCCGAAAGGAACCACGGGATGGAGATTCCCCTCGATCCGTTATCCCGTGGTTCTTTTTGGAAGCAGGACGTCCAAAAGGAACCGCGACTTTCTGGGCGGGCGGGCCGGCGCACCTACCTGCCCTGTTGGTGCGTCGGCCCGCCCGCCGACGCGAACCCGCCCGCGTGGTTGAGCTTTGTCTCGCTGTGAGAGACAAAGCTCAACCACGTCGTGGGGATCAGGGCGGGACTGGGTGGGGCGCCAGCTCTGAGAGCTCGGCCCCGGCCAGATCCTCCAGCGTGCGGCCCTTCGGCTCGATCCGCAGCGCCGCGGTGATCGTCAGGCCCAGCAGGCAGCAGCCGGCGACGCCGAAGAGCAGCGCCGAGGCGCCGATGTCGGCCAGCAGGATCGGGAAGAAGAAGACGCCGAGGGCGGCACCGAACTTTGCGCAGGCCGCGGCGAAACCGTGGCCGGCGGCGCGGACTTCGGAGGGGAAGACCTCGGCCGGCAGCGCGTAGGTGGTCGCGTTGGGGCCGGCGTTCATGCAGGTGTTGAAGATCGCGAAGCCGATCGCGACCAGGGCGAGGTGCGATTCGCCGCCGCCGGAGAGCAGTTCGATCGTCGCCAGCAGGCAGAGGGCGACCGTCATCCCGGCGAAACCGAAGATCTGCAGCGGCACCCGGCCGACGCGGTCGACCAGGTAAATCGCGATCGCGAAGCCGATCGGGAGGAAGATGTCGAGCGCCGCCGTCGCCTTGGTCGAAGCGATGTCGTCGGCGATGAAGGTCGTGTTGGCGCCGTGGACGGCGATTGCCGCGATCAGCGTCGGGGTGAAGATCCCGACCCCGTAGGTGGCGATGTCCATCAGGAACCAGGGCAGCGCGGTGAAGGCGGTGCGACGGCGCATGCCGCGCTTGAAAAGGCGCGGTTGGACCAAGGCCTTGATGCCCTCCGGCGTCTCCTCCTCCTTCGCCCGGTCGGCGGCCGTAACCGTCACCGGATGGCAGACGAGGGCTTCGGTGACCTCGGCCGCCTCCTCCTCGCGGCCGTTCTGGGCGAGCCAGCGCGGGCTCTCGGGGACGCCGCGGCGGAGGATGACGATGACCAGGGCGGGGATCGCGCCAAAGCCGAGCATCCAGCGCCAGGAGGTGACCTCGGGGACGATCGCGAGGACGATGACGCCAACGATCGCCCCCATCAGGATCCCGATCGCCTGCAGGCTGAAGGCGCTGACCAGCCAGCGGCCTCGGGCGCGGCTCGGCAGCACCTCGGCCAGGTAGCTGGCGGCGATCGGGTAGTCGAGCCCGATCGCGATCCCGAGCACGAAGCGGAAGGCGATCAGCGACCAGACGTTCCAGGCCAGCATGCAGATCAGCGAGAAGACGATGAAGAGGATCAGGTCGAAGCGGAAGATGCGGCGCCGCCCGATCTTGTCGGCGAGCGGGCCGAGCAGCCCGGCGCCGAAGATCGCGCCGACGATCGCGGCCGCGGTCACCAGCCCCTTTTCCGCGTCGGAGAGGCCGAAGTCTTCGGCCAGGAGCGGGCTGGCGACGCCGATGATGAAGAAGTCGAACCCGTCGAGCAGGATCCCGAGTGCGGCCAGCAGCCAGAAGCGAAAGTGGAGCTTGGTGAACGGCGCCTGATCGAGCGACTCGCCCAGCGGCGGCGCGGGGGCGGTCGGCATCGGCAGAACCTATTCCCCCGCCGCAAGAACTGGGTTATCAGCCCGTTTACAACTGTGCAGGCCGGAACCGAAAGGGTGCCTGCTCACGCCCCGAGGGTCCCCACCTTGTCCAATCCCCGCCTCGCATCCAGTCAGCAGAAGAAACGCTCCATCGGAGAGCGCGTCGGCGCCGTGCTGGCGCCGGTCGGTCGCCTGCTGCGTCGCGACCCGCTCTCGACCCTGCTGCTGACCGCCTCGGCGATCCTGCTGATCCTCTTCTTCTCGCTGCTCGGCTCGCTCGGCCCCCAGGGCACGGGGACCAAGGTGCCGCTCTCGACCATCGTCCACACCGCCGAAACCGGCCGGATCCGCGAAGCGACGCTCTACGACTACGACGCCCAGGTCTCGGTCATCACCGACGTCGGCCTCGAGATGTACGCCGACTACCCGAGCTCCGACGCGGCGACGCAGAGCCTGCTTTCCCAGCTCAGCGATGCCCGGGTGACAATCGACCCGCAGACCGGCAAGTCCGAACGGGTCTTCGTCGTCCAGTTCCTGATCCCGATCCTGCTCCTCGTCTGCCTCTTCTCCTTCTTCATCCGCCAGGCGACCGGGGACTCGGGCGGGATCGGCGCCTTCTCGGCCTTCAAGGGCAAAGGCAAAAAGAAGAAGAAGGGCCAGAAAGCCGCTATCACCTTCGATTCGGTCGCTGGTGCCGGCGAAGCGCTGGCCGAGCTGCGCGAGATCCGCGACTTCCTCGACGACCCTTCTAAATACCTGGAGATGGGAGCCACCGCGCCCAAGGGCGTGCTCCTGGTCGGGCCTCCGGGGACCGGCAAGACGCTGCTCGCCCGCGCCACCGCCGGCGAGGCCGACGCCTCCTTCTTCTCGGCCTCCGGGGCGGAGTTCGTCGAGTCGCTGGTCGGCGTCGGCGCCGCCCGCATCCGCGACCTCTTCGCCAAAGCCCGCAAGACGGCGCCGGCGATCATCTTCATCGACGAGCTCGATGCCGCCGGGCGCAAGCGCGGCGCCGGCGTCGGCCAGGGCAACGACGAGCGCGAGCAGACGCTGAACCAGCTCCTGGTCGAGATGGACGGCTTCGGCGGCGACGCCGGGATCGTCGTCATGGGCGCCACCAACCGCCCCGACATCCTCGACCCGGCGCTGCTGCGGCCCGGCCGCTTCGATCGCCAGGTCGTGATCGACGTCCCCGACGTCCACGGCCGCTACGAAATCCTCGAGCTGCACTCCAAAGGGCGCTCCTTCGCCCCCGACGTCGACCTCTCGGAGATCGCCAAGCTCTGCCCCGGCTTCTCCGGCGCTGAGATCGCCAACGTCGTCAACGAGGCGGCGCTGCTCAGCGTCCGCGGCGGCGAGTCGGAGATCGACCAGGCGACCCTGGAGGAGGCGATCGACCGCGTCGTCGCCGGGCCGGCGAAGAAAACCCACATCCTCACCGAGACCGAGCGCTGGCGGATCGCGATCCACGAGGCCGGCCATGCCGTCACCACGCGGGCGATCGGTCAGGTCGTCTCCGCCCAGAAGCTCTCGATCGTCGCCCGCGGGCGCCAGCTCGGCACCGCCGCCCACATGCTCACCGACCGCGACGCGGTGATGCACTCCCAGTCGGACCTGGAGCGCCAGCTGGTCGCGATCCTCTCCGGCACCGCGGCCGAGTGGGTCGAGTTCGGCGAGGGCTCGACCGGGGCATCGGACGACCTCCACGCGGCGACCAAACTGGCGCGCAAGATGGTCACCTCCTACGGGATGAGCCCCGAGCTGGGCCCGGTGACGATCGGCGAGGCGGGCGGCGAGGTCTTCCTCGGCGCCGCCCTGCAGGACCTCGGCTCGATCGGCCCGCACACCCTGGACGTGATCGACGAAGAGACCGAGCGGATCGTCGACGAGGCCGAGGCCCGCGCGACCCAGGTGCTGCAGAAGAACTGGACCACGGTGCAGGAGACGGCCAGCGCCCTGCTCGAGCACGAGACCCTCTCCGGCGTCGCCCTCGACGCCGTCCTCTCCACGGTGCAGGAGATCGAGCTGAGCGAGATCGTGCTCGCCGACCCCGAGCATCGCCGCAGCACCGAAGGCAACGAACCGGCTTAGCGGCGGCGCCTCGGCAAGCGGCACGGCGCGTGCGAAGGACCCGCCCCTGATTGCACACCGACACGGGCGGGGAGGAGCGGGATCGCGTGGCGCGTTTTGATCGCTATCCGATTAAAACGCGCCACGCGATCCCCTATTCGCTGGTTTTGGTCTGCTTCGGCTTGTGCTGGGAGCCGACAGCGAAGGCGCAGCGGAAGTTCTCGGCCTTGCCGACCGGCTCGCCGCCGGCGAAGCCGCCGTGGTTGTGGTTGTCGTAGACGGTGACGTAATCGAGGGTGCCCGGGCTGGGGTTGGCCGGGGCCGGGGCCGGGTCGGGTTCGCCGATCGAGGTGTTGCCGCGGGAGCCGACGGTGACGCCCTCCGAACCGGCGGCTTCGGAGCCGGCGGCGGTGGTGAAGAGGTCGCTAGTCATCTCGCGCTTGTCGAGGATGCCGCGGGAGGGGTCGGGCAGTTCTTCGGCGCCGGAGGTCCCCGGGTTGTCGTCGATCGTGCTCTGCAGGGCGGCCTTGCGGGCGGCGCCGATCAGCTGCGCGGCGGTCGGCAGCCAGCCGCCTTCGCGGGCGCAGGTCTGGGTCGCGTAGAAGTAGTCGTTCTGGCCGACGTCCTTGGCCGGGATCGAGTGCGGCGTGCTTTCCAGGCACCAGCTGCCGAACTTGACCGCGTTGCTGACCGGGCACTTGACCGTCAGCGCGGTGAGGCGGCGGCTCAGCGCCTTGGAGATCGCCTGGCGCTCGGCGCGGGTCGGTTCGGCCGGCGCCTCGCCGCGCAGCGAGGAGAAGAGCGCGGCGACGGCGACGAGCAGGGCCGCGATCGCGACCGGGTCGCGACGGCGACGACCGGCCTGGGTTGGCGGGGACGGGTTCATCGATACCTCCGGGGAGTCGAGTTCATCTGGTAGGCGGGGCGGCGGCGGGGCCGGCGCGGGCGCATCGCGATCGTCCCCCCCACCGCCGCCGTCAGCACGAACGGCAGCAGCAGGAAGGGAAGCGAGCTGGGGCCGCCGCCGGGCAGCGCGACGGCGGGGCCGGCGCCGTGATCGACGGCGACCATCGAGGCGACGGTGTCGTAGGCCTCCTCCTCTTCTTCGTCGGGTTCGGTCGCCGAGACCGGCGAGGTGCCGCTCGGCGGCGTCAACGGCAGCGCCGGAGCGGGCGGCGGCGGCACGATCGGAGTCAAGGGGGCGAGCGCCACCGGCACCGGCACGAACGGCGCCGGCACGGGCGTGATCGGCGTCGCCGGCCGCGCCACTTTCGGTGGCACTGGCTTCGGCGTCACCGGCGCCACCGGCGGAGGCGGCGGGACCGGAGTCGGGATCGGGGTCGGAACCGGGGCAGGAGCTGGCCCCGGCGGCGTGGTCGGGGTTTCTTCCGCTCCGCTGACGGTGCGGTTGCGCAGGGGCGTCGTTCCGCACGGGCGCTGGACCGAGCCGGCCAGCACCGTCACCTGCTGGGAATAGGAGAGGCCGCCGGTCGAGACGGTGACGGTCGTCGTCCCGGCGTTGAAGGCGCAGAGCAGTCCCGAGTGCGGGTCGAGCACCGGCTTTTCGCTGACCAGCAGCGGGTTGCGCGGGTTGAGCGAGGCCGGGTCGGGGGCGACGAAGTCGGCGATGTCGGGTTCGGAGGAGGTGAAGGTGTATTCGGGGAAGATCCCGGTCGCGCACTTCGAACCGCGGCATTCCGCCGGGATCGGGATGTAGGGGTCGGGACGAGCGGCATCGCAGAAGGTCGGGGCCCCGTTGCCGACGCACTCGGTGCCGGCAAGCGGCCGCCTCGCCAAGCCTTCGAAGAGAGCGACGCGGCTGCGGCGCAGGAGGGTGCCGTCGGTGGCGTTGAGGGCGAGGCCGCCGATCACCGGGATCAACTTGACGCTGACCGGAGCGACGTTGGTCGCCGCGTTGCGTTCGCTGACCGCGACCGCCGCCAGTAGGTAGCCGCCGTAGCCGACGAAATCGCGTTCCTGCACCTGCGGTGGCTTGACGTAGCCGAGAGTGCCGCTGCCAAAGGACGGGATCGACCGGCCCCCGGCGGTCAGCGAGTAGGTCCGGTTCTGGGAGGGGAAGTCGAAGAAGTAGGCCGAGGCGCCGGCGGGGGCGCCGGTCGCCGGACAGCCGGCGGGGAAGGCGCCGCTGACCAGTATCGGCACCACCCGCGCCGAGTCTTCGGCGCTATTGGCCGCCTGACGGCCGAGGTCGCGCGAGCCGACGACGATCGCCGGAGTCGCGGCCGCCCCGGCGGCAGCGAGTTCCTGGGCCAGCCAGCAGCGCTGCGGTTCGCCGAGCGAGGGGCGCGAGTAGTCGAGGACGATCACCTTCACCGTGCCGCCGTTGCCCTGCGAGGCGAACGAGTAGTACCCCTTGCCGGTGGCGGCCTGTGAGATCGGCTGGACCGCCGCGGGGGGCGTCGCCGACCCGAACGGCGCCGCGAAGCCGGCGAAGGCGGACTGGAAGGTGCTGAGGGATTCGCCGCGGTCGACGTCGCTTTCCGTCGCGGTGGCGAAGGCCGGGATCGCGGCGCTCGAGCCGAGCCGACCGGCGTAGGCCTGCTCCTCGCGTGCGAACGCGGTCGGGCTCAGGGTCGCGCTGAGGCGTTCGCTGAAGTTGGGTCCTCCTTCCGCCACCCCCGGGCCGGTGTAGAGGAAGGCGCGCACGCCCGCCACGCCGGAGGCCGACGCCACCGCCGCCCGCAGCCAGCGGTCGGGGGCGATCCCGGTGCCGTCGAGGTCGGCGCAGGGCCCGGCACAATCAGCGTCGCCGCCGAGGGCGAAGGTCACCGCACCCGGGTCGGCGGCGATCGGGGCAGAGGAGCTGTTGGAGGGCGGCGCGGCGCTCGCCCCGTAGCGCATCACCGCCGCGGTCTGCACCGCTTCGCGCTGGAAGACGACACGGCTGCCCGTTTCCCCGCCCACCGCCCATCCTTCGCTGCCGTCGGGGCTGACGAGCAGGGCGAGCAACGGGTCGGGCCGGGCTGGAAGGTCGTAGGCGGTCCGCCCCGACACCGCTTCCGGCAGCGGGAAGGCCTGGCGCTGTTCGTCGCGCCATCCGTTCCCGGTCTGGCGCACGACGAGGCCGCCGGCCGGCAGCGTGTAGGGGTCGGTGAGCAGCGGCGGCTGACCGGGGGCCGGCTGTTGATTCACCTGTTCTTCGTCGCCACCGCCTTCGCCGCTGGTGCCGACCGCGACCGAGACGATCGCCCGCACGCGACCGCCTTCGCGGACCGCGGCCACGGCCACGGGGTGCCCGACCGAGCCACCCGCCGACGGCTGCCAGGCGGCCCCAGGGCCTTCGCGCTCGATCACTTGGCTTTCGCCTTCGTCGACGGCGACGACAGCGCCGCCGTCGGGCAGGCCTGCCACCCGGGTCGGGATGCCGAACGCGCCGAGGGCGACCGCCGCCCCTTCGTCGACCCTCCAGCCCGAGCCGTCGTTGGCGATCACGCCGCCTTTCGTTTTGATCGTGCCACCGACGTTGACCGGGTACCTCCAGGTGACCAGAGCTTCACCGCCGGCAAAGGCGATCGAGGTCAGGTTCGCTTCCGCCGGCACAGCGGCGGGCAGCGCTTCCCTGGTCCAGGTCCGTCCGTAGCGGAGCAGCAGCCCCTGCTTGCCGACCGCGTAGCCGCGGCTTGGCTTGCCAGGATCGAAGGCGATGCCGGTGAAGTTGCCGCGGACGAGGTTCGGCGGCTGGGCTGGATCGGGTTCCCACAATTCGGTTGCCTTCTGCCAGACCCACATCGCGCCGTTGTCGCCAACCGCGAAGGCACGTTCCGGTTCCGGCCAGGCGATGCCACGCAGGGTCGGCGTCGCCCGCCTGCCCGAGGCGGAGAGGAGGTACTGCGGTTCCCAGCCGACCCCCGGCACGTAGCGAGCGACCTGTCCCGAGGAGCCGACGGCGAGCGCTTCCGATCCCAGCGCCCCGACCGGTTCGCCCGGCTCCGGGGCGATCGCCGTCAGCGGCCGCCGGAACGGGATCGGCCACATCTGCAGCTTGGAGGGTTCGGGGTTGCGGGTCAGGCGAAGCGGAGGAGTCGCGCCCAGCCAGCCCTGGTCGGGCGCGCTCAGTGCCGCGCCCTGGGCGGCGCCCGCGGTGCCGCCGGCGAGCGAGATGCGTTCGAACGCGGTCCCCGCCAGGCTGAGGATCGCCCCCTGCTTGAGGCCGGTGACGACCCGCTGACCGAACGGTTCCGCGCCGCTGCCCGAGGGCCAAGCGAAGCTGCGCCCGTCGCCAGCGGGCAGTTCGGCCCCCAGCGGGCGCGTGCAGAGACCGGCCGGGGCTTGCACGTCGCACCAGGAGGAGGAGACGTCGCCGGCGGCGAAGTCGTAGTAGGCAGTGCCGTCGTGTTCTTCGCCGCCCACGGTGAGGTCGAAGTCGAACCAGAGCCCCGCGTCGGTGACGGTCAGGGGCTGACCCTGCAGGCGCGGAGAGATCGGCACGCCGAGCGGCTCTTCGAGCCCGAGGCGGCCGCCGAGCGAGCCGGGCGGGCCGAGCGGCTGCTGGCGCCAGACCGGCGTGCCGCCGACGCCGCCGCTGGGTTCGCGCTGGAACAGCTCGATCCCGTCACCGGCTTCGCCACCGCGACCGAGCAGCCACGCCTGCCCGGAGCTGGCGTCGATCGCCAGCGCTTCGAATTCGAGCGAGGGGGCATTGCAGGCCGGGCCGGGCCCGGTGCCGATGCAGATCGGTTCGCCGGTCCAGTTGCCGGCGACCTCGGAGAGGACGTTCTGGGCGTTGATCCCGGCGCGGGCGCGGACGACGTAGGCCCGAGTGGCGCCGGCGGCGCCTTCCTGGGCGGCAAGCAGCGGCTTGACGCCCGCTTTGAGGAAGGTGCCGGTGGGGGCGAGCAGGGCCGGCGGCGGAGTCGGTGGTTCCTCAGGGGTCCCACCCGGGTCGCGAACGAACAGGCGCGGCGATTCTTCGCCTTCGACGAGGGTCTTGCCGACGACGACCACTCCCCCCCGCGGGGTCGTCCTGCCGATCCCGGGGTTGGGGTCGAATTCGAAGGATTCGAAGGGCTGGCCTTCGGCGTCGACGAGGCCCGGCAGCACTTCCCAGCCTTCGGCGTCGGTGAAGCGCGCGAGCCTGCCGCGCAGGTCGCCGGAGTTGGAGGTCGTCGCCCAGACCTCGCCCGGCGCCTCCAGCGGCGAGGCGCCGAGGAAGGTTTCGACCGGGGGCCCGACCGAGGGTTCGGCAACCAGCCCGCCGCCGCCCGAAGCGCCGGAGCCTTGGGCGGCGAGCTGCCAGAGCGAGAGCCCCAGCAGCGAGACGAAGCAGACGAGCCCGAAGGCGAAGCGACCGCGGCTGTCGCTCACTTCTTCCCGCCCTTCTTCTTCTTCTTCACCGCGTGAGCCTGGAGATCGAGCTTCGTCGGCCAGCGCTTCGGGTCGAGCCGCAGACGCAGGCTGCGGTGACCCTTGTCCATCGTGTAGCGGGGGGTCTTGGCGACGACCCGCCCCTTGCGCAGCGCGAGCAGCCGCACGTGCGCCTTCGCCCGGAGGACGAAGGACAACTCGAGCGTGCTGGCGCCGACCAGCTGCTGTTTGAGCTTGTAGAGGAGCGGCGGCAGGCGCTTCGGCAGCGGTTCTTCGATGACTTCGGGCAGCGGTTCTTCGTTGTTCTGCTGGTTGGCGCCGGAGTCGTCTTCGGGCAGGGAGGTCGGCGGCACCGTCGGCAGGCTGGCGTCGGCGGGCCGGGTGGTGATCAGCGTGTGCATCGCCGGATCGGAGTTGGGAGCGGGGTCGAGCCCGAGGTGGAAGAGCCAGCCTCGGCTGGTCGCCATCCAGCACTGCCCCGGCGCCGGGCAGGCGATCGGGCCGCTCGACCCTTGGTGGCCGAGGCCTTCCCCTTCCGCCGGCAGCGAGACGGCGCCGCCGACGGTGCCGTCGGCCTGCACCTGCGCGAGCCGGGCGGGGGCGTTCGCCTGTTCGGCCTCGGTGGGTCGCGCGTAGCTGACCCAGATCGCTTCTTCGCCCGGTTCGGCAGCCAGGCTGCGGACACGGTCGCCGGGCTGGAAGACCGAGCCGGGATCGACCAGGTGCACCTGGGCGAGGCCCGTTTCCCCCAAACGCAGGACGGTCACCGGTGCCGACGGGGCGCTGGCCTTCGCCCCGGAGACCGCCCAGAGACCGTTCGCTTCGTCGCTGAGCATGAACCCGGCAAGGGCTTCGGGTTTGGCGCCGCCGAGGTCGATCGGCTGGTTTGGGGCGATCGGTTCGAAGGCACCGAGGGAGCCGGGGACGACGCGGTGGATGAAGAACGGTTCGGCGGCGGCCTCTTCGGGCGCTTCGTCGTCGAAGTCGACCTGGACCCCCTCATACAGCGCTCCTTGGTGGTAGGCGAGGCCGACCACCGAACGACCGGGATCGTCGATTTCGGGCTGCGGGCTGAGCAGCGAGGGGACGCTGCTGAGCGAGAGGCCGTTCCAGTAGAGGTGGAAGGCGCCGACGTTGACCGTCCCCGGCAGCCGCTGGCCGGCGAACCAGCATTCCTCCGGCGCCAGACAGGCGGCCGCGTCCATCGGCAGGTAGGCGCCGCCGCTGTTGGCAGGTTGGGCGTAGGAGGCGACGACGGCCCCGTCCTTGAAGTGGCAGAGCGAGACGCGTTCGCGAGTGGACCCTTCCCCTTCGGCCCCCAGGGCGAGGTCGGAGACGGTCCAGAACTCGTCCGGGCCGGCCCAGGCGATCCGCCCTTCGCGGCCCCCGCAGACGGTCGAGTACAGGTACCAGCCGCTGCCGTCGTAGGCGTAGAGCCCGGCCGGCATGCCGCCGTTGCCGCCGGTGATCAGCAGGCAGCGATTGGCTGCCCAGCACTGCAGGTCGCCGACCTGGCCGAGGGCCGTGCGCCCTTCGGGGCCGAGCGGCTGCTGCGAGCGCCATTCCGGAGCGGCTGCGGCCGAGGCGCAGACGACGAGCGTCAGCACCGAGACCAGCGCGATCGCCGCCAGCCGCCTCACCGAGCCCTCCCCGGCTTGCGGTCATGGACGTGGAATCGCACGGTCAGCTCGCCCTCCATCGACTTCCCGGTCACCGAGCGGAAGGAGACACGGGCGGTAGCGAACAGCCCCTGTCGCGAGCGCGCCAGGTCCCGGTAGCGGCGCGGCAGGGCGAGGACGATCGCGGCCGGCCTGTTGGCCCGCGCCCGGGCCTGGCCGGCTGCCACGCGGCGGGGGCGCGAGCCGAGCTCGAGCTCGGCGGCCGCCTGCGTCCGCACCGTGCCGGAGACGGGCGGGACCGCAACGACTCGGACCCTTCCGTCGGGCATCGAGAAGGCGCTGAGGACGAGTCGGTGGCGCCCGCCCGGCTGACGGGTGGTCGGCGGCGGCGAGATCTCCACCCCGTCGCCCGGCGGCGAGACGAGGGCTTCGGTGACGAAGACGTCGTTGGCTTCGTTGCCGTCTTCGGGGGCGAGGTTGACCGCGGGGGAGGCGAAGGCGACGAGGGAGCCGCCCAGCGAGGGCGAGGAGGCCCCGGCGCCGAGTTCGGCGGTGACGTTGCTCGCCGGACCCGGCAGCGACGGTTCCGAGACGCTCGGGTAGCCGTGGCTGAGGCGCTGCAGGGAGTCGGTTTCGAGATCGATCAGGTACGCCTCGACCAGACCGAGGGAGGAGAGCGAGGGCGAGACCAGGTTCGGCGGCGCCAGCGGGAACTGCTGGCGGGCGGTGGTGAAGGCGATCCTCTTGCCGTCAGACGAGATCGCCAGGTCGTAGATCCAGCCGTTGAGCGGGACGTAGGGCCTCGCGTTGATCTTCGTCGCTTCGGCTTCCGGCAGGACGGGGACCTGCCGCGTCAGCTGGCGGACCGCCTGTGCGCGGGTCAGCCCGGCGCTCATGTCGACGAGGAAGACGTTGCTCGCTTCGGTCGGATTGCCGAGCAGGGCGACGGTGCGACCGTCGGCGCTGAGCTGGGGAACACCGTCGACGTTCGCGGCGCCGAGCCAGCCGGAAGCGACGTTGAGCGTCTGGTTCCTCGCGGTCAGGTTCGGGAAGGGGCCGTCGGCACCGCCGACGATTCGCCGCGTCGGCGCCAGGGGGCCGTCGGCGACACGCCGCCACAGCGGCTCACCGTAGGGAGCGACGCTGGCGTCGTCGTGGAGGATCGCTTCTTCTTCGGCGGCGGGCAGCGGCACCTGCGAGGGCAGGTGAGCGCCGACCCAGGCGACGGTGGTGCCGTCGGCGCTGAGCGCCGCACCCTCGAGCGAAGCCGGGTTCTTCATCACGCCGCCGCCGGATACCGGGACGCCCGGTTCCATCCCCCCCGTCACCGGGTCGCGGCGGACGCTGACCAGCGTCGTCTGTCCGGTGTCGAGGTCGCGCAGGTAGACCTGTCCCCCGTCGGCGCCGTTGACGAAGGCGAGGCGGCGGCCGTCGGCGCTGAGAGCGACGCGGGGCGAGGCGAAGGAGCCGCCCGGCATCGCCTGCGAGGACCCGTCGAGCGCCGAGGCGAGCTCGTAGGTCGGCGGTTCCGCGCTCATGTCAGCGACGTAGATGTCCTTGCTGGCCGGCTGCGTGTCGTCGACCGGATCGAGCTGGGCGGAGGTGGTGAAGCTGACGTAGCGACCGTCGGAGGAGATCGAGGGCGAGGTCGCATCGGCGCCGGGCGAACCGGCTTCGTAGGCGTTGCCGGTCTCGACCGGGGCGATCACGCCGCTCTCCAGGTCGGCGCGGAAAACGCCTTTGCGACCTTCGAGGATCCCCTGGAAGGCGAGATAGCGACCGTCGGCGCTGAGCACCGGCTGCTGGGCTTCGGGGGCCTGTTCGGTGACGATCCTCGAGATCAGCCGCAGCGGCCCGAAGTCGGCGCTGGCGACGGGTGCGGCGAAGAGAGCGGTGGCGGCCGCGAGGACGATCGCGGCGGCGATCCGGGTGGCTTTCATCTGATTCGCACCTCGAACTGGCGGAACACGCGGTTGCCGACCTCGTCGCGGGCGCGAACGCGAACTCGGTACTTTCCTGGACCCGCGTAAGCGTGCACGAGATGCGAGCTCCCGTTCCCCCTGGCACCGTCGCCGAAGCTGACGCGGATCCCCTTCAGGGCCAGGCCGGAGCCGCGATCCGCGAGCCGCACCGAGACCCGGTCGCGGGCCACCCGCACCGCCACTTCCGGCGGCTCGCCGTCGACGCGAAGCCGGACGGGACCGCTGAGCAGCTGCTGGCCGAGCGCATCGGTGGCGAGCACCTGGGTGCGCAGGATCCCCTCGCCGAGCTGAGAGGGGCCGGGCCGGAAGACGCGGCGGCGCAGGCCGCGCCTGACCGTGCGACCGGCGACCAGCACCGAGTAGCGGAGAGCACCAACGGCGCTCTGCGGCGCTTCCCAGCTGACCTTTGCCGCGCGCGGCCTGACCCAGGCCTTGGGCACGGTCACCTTGAACTTGGTCGGCGGAACGCTGATCCGGTCGGCGACGATCTGGTAGCGACCCGCTTCGCCCTGGCGGAAGCCGAGCAGGCCGTCACCCAGTTCGGAGCGGCCGAGGGAGAGCTCGGCGACCGGCCCGCCGCCGTTTCCCGAGACGAGCCCAGTCTGGACCGCGCCCGAGCCGAATTCCTGCCGGACCGCAACCGCTGGGGCGCCAGCCGAGGTGAGCGAGGGGTAGGCGACGATCCCGCCGCCGTTGGGATCGACAGCGACGACCGGTGCCGTCCCGGCCTGACCGGGGGACGGTGAGCGTGCGGCGATCGGGCCGAGCGCACCCGCACCGCCCATCTGGCGCAGGCGAGAGCCGGCGAGGAAAGCGAGACGGGTCGGGGTCGAGCGGTTGGAGGTTTCGACGACGGAGACGTCCGGGGGGCCCGCGGCGGAGAGCGCCCCGCCGTCGGCGAGTGCCGAGCCTTCCAGGGTGCCGCCGGTCGGCGAGAAGGTCGATGGAAGCGTGTTGACCAGCTCGCGACCGACCAGGGCGGAACCGGAGCCCGCACCGATCCTGAAGGCGACCTTGGCCGCCGCGTACGGAGTCACGGCGAGCGAGAAGGCATCGACGTCGGCGCTGATCGCCTTGCTTTCCCAGCTCGAGGGGCTGACCTGGAGGACCGGGCCGGGGGTCGAGCCGAAGATCCGCCGCATCCAGATCCGCGCCGTGCCCGTTTGGTCGGGCTCCTGCCAAGCGACGACCCCGCTGCCGGTCAGGCCGACGCCGACCTGTGGGCCATTGGTGGGGCTCGGCGGCCGCATCGAGGCTTCGGGGTTGCGATTGACGGCGCCGATCCGGGACCAGTGGTCGCCGCTGAAACGAGCGAGGCGGACGTCGGCCATGACGTCGCCGGGGCGCAGCTGGATCGAGGTGGTGAAGACGCCGGGCGGGAAGCTGTAAGTGATGACCCGATAGGCGACCAGCGCTTTGCCCGGCGCGGTGCCGGCGATCGACGGGGCGACGCCGTTGCCTTCGCCGACGTTGGGGTCGACGAGCAGGGACGGGCCGAAGCTTTCGCCGCCGGCAGCGAGTCGCGCAGAGTAGAGACCGTAACGGGGATTGCCGTGCACGGTGGCGACCGGTCCAACCCAGACCACCAACAGTTCGCCGCGGGGACCGGCGGCGATCGCCGGCTGGCTGGCCCCGTAAGGCACGTCCCAGTCGACCCGCATCGGCGCTTCCCAGGCGCCGCCGAGGAAGCGGCTGGCGAAGACGTGCGGCGTGCCTTCGACCGATTTGACGTATACGAGGCCGCCGCTGCCGTCGGTCGCCATCGCGACCCCGCCGAAGTCGAGGATCGCCGAGGAGGGCCCGTCGATGGTGGCCGGGGGCGTGATCAGCGCCCGCGCGCTCGAGGGGCCGAGGAGGCAGAGCCCGGCCAGCGCCAGGCAAGCCGCTGAACGGAAGCGGCTCAGCGATGCCCCCTGTTGCCGCTGTCGCGAATGCTTTTCCTGCCCGCCTTGCGGTTGGCCTTGCGCACGCAGCGGGTCTTCGCCTTTCCCTTCAGCTTCTTGCACTTGGCCAGCGCTTTCTGCCGCGGGGTTTTCTTCTTTTTCGTGATCGGTTCTTCGGGTGCCGGTTCTTCAGGTACCACCGGAGGGGGCCCCGCGGTCGAGGCGAAGGTGGCGGTCACGGTGGTGTCGGCGGTCAGTTCGACCTGGCAGCGGTTGGCGCCGACGATGCTGTCGCAGCCGCTCCAGACGACGTCGCTCGTCGCGGAGCCGGCGGTGCCGGTGAGCACGACGATGCTGCCGATTTCGAATTTCCCGCGGCAGGTCGCTCCGCAGCCGATCCCGGCCGGAGCGCTGGCGACGAAGCCGACGCCGGCCCCGGCTTTGCTGACGGTGAGCTGGCGCTCTTCGTTCTCGAAGCTCGCCGTCACGCTCTTGGCGGCGCTCATCGTCACTTCGCATTCGTTGGCGCCGTTGACGGTGTCGCAGCCGCTCCAGGCGACGGCGACGCCGCTCGGGCCAGCAACCCCGGCGAGCTTGACCGCCGTGCCTTCGGGGTATTCGTGGACGCAAGTCGGGCCGCAGGAGATACCTGCCGGAGCGCTGGTCACGGTGCCCGCTTCGGCGCCTGTGCCTTTCTTGGTGACGGAGAGGGTCTGGTCTTCTTCGGGCGAGAACGTCGCGGTGACCGTCCTGGCGACGTCGAGCATCACCTTGCACTGGGTCGGGGTCGGGTTCGAAGCGCAGCCCTGCCAGACGACCGGCTTGCTCCCGGCGGCCGAGACGGCGGTCAGGGTGACTTCGGTGCCGAGCGCGAAGCTGGCCTGACAGGTCGGGCCACAGTTGACGCCCGCCGGGCTGCTGGTGATCGTGCCCGAGCCGGTGCCGCCCTTTTCGACCGTCAGGGAACGCTGTTCTGCGGCGGCCGGGGCGAAGGTGGCCGTGACTTCTTTGGCCGCCGACATCGTCACTTCGCAGCTGCCGGTGCCAGAGCAGGCACCGCCCCAGCCGCTGAAGGTCGAGCCGGCTTTGGGGGCCGCCGTCAGTTTGACCAGCTGGCCGCTGTTGAAGAGCGCTTCGCAGGTGCCCGCGGTGCAGCTGATCCCGGCGGGGTTGGAGGTGACTTCACCCGAGCCGCCGCCTTCGAGCTTGACTTTCAGAGCGAATTGCTGCTTGTCGAACGTCGCCGTGACGTTCTTGGCGGCGCTCATCGTCACTTCGCAGACGCCGGCAGCGACCGTGTCGCAGCCGCCCCAAACGACGGCTTTGCTTTCGCCGCTGGGCGTGCCGGTCAGTTTGACCAGGGTGCCTTCGCTGTAGTCATGGCTGCATTCGCCGCCGCAGTTGATCCCCGCTGGGTTGCTGGTCACCGTGCCCGAGCCGCTGCCGGCGGGCTGGACGATCAGGGAATTGAGCCCGAGCGCGGCGAAGGACGCGGTGACGCCTTTTGCCGCAGTCATCGTCACTTCGCATTCGTTGGCGCCGTTGACCGCATCGCAGCCGGACCAGAGGACTGCTTTTGAGCCGGCGCCGGGCGTGCCTTTGAGCTTGACCAGGGCGCCGTATTCGAACGCCTTGCTGCATTCGCCGCCGCAGCTGATCCCGGCCGGTGCGCTGGTGACGGTGCCGGAGCCGCTGCCGGCGAGATCGACCGACAGCAGCGGCGTCTTGCGGGTGAAGGTCGCCGTCACGCTTTTCGCGGCGGCCATCGTCACTTCGCATTCGTTGGCGCCGTTGACGCTGGCGCAGCCCGACCACACCACCGGTTCCGTGTTCGCCGCCGGGGCGCCGGTCAGTTTGACCAGTTTCCCTTCCGCGAATTTGGCTTCGCAGGTGCCCGTGGTGCAGGCGATGCCGGCCGGGCTGCTCGTCACTTCGCCCGAGCCAGCCCCTTCCAGCTTCACTTTCAGCGTGAATTCGGCCGGCGCTC
>DATKLT010000008.1:0-34248 GCA_035542315.1 Solirubrobacterales bacterium
TGACGCTGGCCCGCGGCGTGTTGACCGGACCCGGGCGCGCCGGCGGCGCCTCCCGGAGGTCGACGCTGATCGCGGCGCCCTCGACGATGACGGCGACCTCGAACGGCACCGGCTCGTCGCTGATGCCGTCGTTGTCGAGGCTGCCCCGCTCGCGGTAGGTGCCGTCCGGGATCTGCTCGATGACGCTGCGGATCTCGGCCTCGCTCTGGTCGAGGATCGTGTCGACCGCGGCGGCGAAGGTCGCGGCCCCATAACGCTCGATCAGCGCCAGCAGAGCCTCGCCGCCGACCCGGGCGGCACCGACCTGGGCGCTGAGGTCGCCGACCAGCGCCCGCGGCATGCGCGAGTTGGCCAGCAGGATCCGGTAGACGTCCTCCTGGCGCTCTCCCTCGCGGTAGAGCTTGACGCCGGGGAAGATCGTGCCCTCCTGGAAGTTGTCGGTGGTGTCGGTGCAGTAGGGCTGCTTGGCGCCGATGTCCATGTGGTGGGCCTTGATCGCCGAGTAGCCGATCAGCTCGCCGGCGTGGAAGATCGGGACGATCACGACCGCGTCCTGGGGGTGGGAGCCGATGTCGTAGGCGTAGGTCGAGAAGAGGACGTCGCCGGGGCGCAGGCTGGCGGCGCCGCCGACCCGCTCCAGGGTCGCCTCGATCGCGTAGCCGAGCGTGCCCATGAACAGCGGCAGCGCGTGGGCCTGGGAGAGCAAGCGCACGCGCGAGTCATAGAGCGCGGCGGCGAAGTCGACGATCTCGTAGATGATCGGCGAGAACGCGGTCCGGATCAGGCTGACGCGCATCTGGTCGGCGGCGCCGTTGAGGCCGTGGCGGATGATCTCGGCGGTGATCGGATCGGTTGCCGCCGCGGAGGCGGGCTGGCGCTCGCTCATCTCTCCGGCCTCGCCAGGAGCAGCGCCCCGCTGGAGTGGACGCTCGCCTCGTAGCCGGCGTCGAGATAGGTGGTCGAGGTCTCCTCGCAGATGATCGCCGGGCCGCGCAGGCTGGCGCCGGCGGCCAGCTCGTCGCGGCGGTGCGTGGCGAAGGGGAGGAAGCGCGAAGCGGTGAAGGAGAACGCCTGCACGGTCTCCCCCGCACCGCTGTCGCCGCCGCCGCCCAGCACATCCTCGATCTCCATCTCGGGCAGCGGCAGGCGCGCGGTCGCGCGCACGGCGACGACCTCCAGCTCCTCCTCCAGGACGCTGCCGAAGGTGCGGCGGTAGCCCTCCTCGAACCGCTTTCGCAGCGGCCCCAGGTCGCCCCGGAGCCGGCCGCCGTCCCAGTCCGCCGCGACGTTGAGGGTGTGCTCCTGGCCGTGGTAGCGGACCTCGAGGGCAAGCTCGCCGAGCGTCGCCGCTTCGTTGCCGGTGCCGCCCTCGCGCTCTTCCAGGGAGGCGAACAGCTCAGCCGCGACTGCCTCGATCCGCGGCACCGAGTCGGCCTCCAGCGGGCAGATCAGGGTGCGCGAAAGCGAGCGGGCGAGGTCCTGGTCGAGCAGCCCCCAGGCCGAGAAGTTGCCGGCGAAGGGAGGAATCACGATCGAGGGCACGTCGAGCTCGTCGGCCAGCAGCGTGGCGAGGAGCGGGCCGGCGCCGCCGAAGGCGATCAGGTGCGCTTCGCGGGGGTCCTCCCCCTGCTCGATCGTCACCGAGCGCATCGCCATCCCCATCGAGGCGACCGCGACCGAGACGATGCCGCGGGACAGCTCGACCGCGTCCATCCCCAGTCGCCCGCCGAGGCGCTCCAGCGCCGCCACCGCGGCGGGCACGTCGAGTCGCAGGCCGCCGGCCAGCTCGCCGTACCCGAACATGCCCAGGGCGGCGGCCGCATCGGTCACGGTGGGCCGCTCGCCGCCGCGGCCGTAGGCGACCGGGCCGGGGCGGGCGCCGGCGCTCTCGGGCCCGACCCGGAGGCGACCGGAGGGATCGATGGTGGCGATCGAGCCGCCGCCGGCGCCGATCGAGCGCACGTCCACCCAGGGCGTCTGGATCGGCATGCCGGCGACCGAGCCCTCGAAGCGCACGGTCGGCTCGGCGTCGACGATCAGGCAGGTGTCGAAGCTGGTGCCGCCGACGTCGGCCGTGATCCCCCGCCCCACTCCGAGGGCTCGGCAGATTCGGGCCGCGCCCACCGCGCCGCCGACCGGCCCGGACATGATCGACTCGAAAGGCCGTGTGGCCGCCTCGGCGAATCGCATCACGCCACCGCCCGAGCGGGTGATGAAGCAATCGGCTCGGACCTCGGCTCGCTCGAGCTCCAGCTCGAGGCGGCGCAGGTAGGAGGCGACCTGCGGCCGGATATAGGCGTCGATCGCCGCGGTGCTGGTCCGCTCGTACTCGCGGTACTCGCCGGAGAGGCGATGCGAAAGCGAGATCTCTCCCTGGAAGCCGGCCTCGCGCAGCAGCGCCTCGGCCGCCAGCTCGTGCTCGGGATTGGCGTAGGCGTTGATCAACGCGACGGCGACCGCCTCGACCCCGGCTCGCTCGAACTCGGCCGCGGCGGCGATCACGTCGGCCGGCTCGAGCGGCGTCTCGACCTCGCCCCAGGCGCGGACTCGCTCGCGGACCCCGAGGCGCAGACGGCGAGGGACGAGCGGGGCCGGCGCCCGCCAGGAGACGTCGTAGACCAGGTCGCGGTCGCCGCGACGCATCGCCAGGACGTCGCGAAAGCCGGCGGTGGCGAGGAGCCCGACCGTGGCCCCGCGCCGCTCCAGCAGCGCGTTGAGGCCGACGGTCGTGCCATGCACGAAGAGCCGGCAGCGGGTGCGCAGGTCCCGAGGGAGGGCGGAGACGATCTCGAGCACGCCCTCGTCGGGCGCCGCCGGCGTCGAGGGGCCCTTGGCCAGCTCGATCCGGCGCTCGCGGTCGTTGTAGATGACGACGTCGGTGAAGGTGCCGCCGACGTCGACCCCCAAGCGAGACGCCAAGGCCTACCCCTCCCCCATCGCCGTCTGCCAACCGGACCGCTCGGCGAGGCGCGGAGAGCGGTCGACCGGGGAGCCTGCCTTGAGCACCGCGGCGGGCGGCTGCTCCTCGGCAAAGACGTCGAGATCGCTGGGATCGCGCTCGAAGATCAGGACGTCGGCCTGCTTGCCCGGCTCGAGGCTGCCGAGCCGGTCGGCGACGCCGCACAGCTCCGCCCCGACCCGGGTGGCGGCCAGCAGCGCCTGCGCCGAGGAGAGCCCGGCTTCGCCGAGGGCCTGGATCTCGCGCAGGGGGCGGCGGTGGCGGCGGTCCTCCAGGGCATCGGAACCGAGCGCGATCGGGATGCCGTAGCCGCTGGCGAGCGGCAGCAGGCCGGCCAGCGGCTCGCGCAGCGCCAGCGCCTTGGCCGCGATGTGCGGCTCCAGCTCGCCGGCCTCGGCCTGGGCGACGTCGTCGCCGAGGGCGTCGAGCGTCGGCACCAGCCAGGCGCCGGCGGCGGCCATCGCCGCGGCCTGCTCCTCGCTCAGCAGCGAGCCGTGCTCGATCGAGCGCACGCCGGCGGAGATCGCCCGGTCGAGGCCCTCGCCACCGTAGGCGTGGGCCATCACGTGGCGACCGCGCTGGCGCGCCTCGCCGACCGCGATCCGCAGCTCCTCGGCGCTGAATTCCGGCGTCGTCGGCTGATCGAAGTCCGAGGCGATGCCCCCGGTCGCGCAGACCTTCACCCAGTCGGCGCCGGCCCGGAGCAGCTCGCGCACCCGGCGCCGCATCTCGTCGGGCCCGTCGATCAGCGGCGAGCCCCGGCCCGGGTAGTCCGGTATCAGGTAGCCGGCGCTGGCCTCCAGGTCGGGGCCCCGCAGGTAGCCGTCGCCGTGGCCGCCGATCGTGCTCAGCATCAGGATCGAGACCCGCAGCTCCGGTCCGGCGCAAAGGCCGGCGGCGATCGCGTCGCGAAGGCCGGTCTCGGCGCCGGCCGCATCGCGGGCGAAGGTGACGCCCGAACGCAGCAGCCGGCGGCAGTTGTCGGCGGCCTCCAGCACCCAGCGCGTCAGCGGCTGGTGCAGGAGCCGGCGCAGGTCGAGGCTCCGCATCGTCACGTGGGCGTGGCAATCGATCACGCCGGGCATCAGCCAGGTCCCCGCCATCTCGACGCTGGGTAGCTGCGAGCGCAGGTTGGCTCCGATCGCGGCGATCGAGCCGCCCCTGACCTCGAGGTCAGACGGCCCGCTGAAGCCGCCTCCGCCATCCAGCAGAAACGCTTCGCGCAGGACAAAGTCTTCGCTTCGGCTCACAGGCCGAATCATCTACAACCCCCGTGCTCGCCGCCAGCAGTGCTCCTTTTCCAGAGACCAAGAGACGGTGAAGCGCGGCAAGACTCAGGCGTGGCCTCCCGAGCTGATCGAGCGGCGCAGCCACAGCCAGGCGAGGATCGCTGCCCGGGCGCTGCCGGCGACGCTCGTCGGAGCGTCGTCCACGGCGTACTCGGCGAGCGCCGACGCAGCGGCGGCTCGCGCCCGCTGCTCCCAGGCGCCGGCGCTCAGCACCTGGTCGCGGTGCGGGAGCGCGCCGCCGAGCGCCTCGCACACAACCTCGAGCTCGATCGCGCGGCTGGCGAAGCGGCCCGCGCAGCGCGGCAGCGCCGCCTGCACCGCTGGCAGCGCGCGGGGTCCAATGCTCCAGCCGACGCAGGCGAAAGCCTGCTCTGCGGCATTCTGCTCCGCCAGCCAGGCCGCGAGGCCTTCGTCCACCTGCGCGGCGGGCGTCCCGACGCCAGCTCCGCCGGCGAGCGCCGACTCGAACAGCCCCAGGTCGGGAGCCGCGATGGCGACCGCCGCCAGCTCGCCGCCCTCGGAGAGGACGGCAGTCAGCCCGAGCACCGGCGTGCCCGTCATACCCGCTCCGGGGCTTGGCGCGGCCCGATCTCGGCGCCCGAAGAGCCTGCGGCGAGCGCGCCGCGCAGCCACCGCCACGCCGCCAGCGAGGCGCGCGCGTCATAGCCGGCGTCATGCCAGGCGGGTGCCAGCCCCAGCTCGTCCTCGAGGCGGCGCTCGGCCTCCTGCTTGCTGCGCTGCTTCCAGGCCTCCGCGGTGGCGGGACCATCGCGGCCGAGCAGGACGCCGTCGAACGTGTGGCAGACCGCGTTCAGCTCGACGCTGCGATGGCTGAGGAGCCGGTGCGATCGCGGCAGCGTCGCAACGACGAACGGCATGTCGAACCCCGAGACTCCCCAGCCGACGGGGATGACGGTGCCCTCGGCGGCACCGTGCTCGACCAGCCAGCGGTGCAGCCGCTCGTCGACCTCCTCGCAGGGCGGGCCCTCGGCGAGATCGGCGGGGTCGAGGCCGATCGCGGCGAGGGCGTCGGGCTCGTATCGGCAGTCGCTCCAGCCGATCCGCGAGCAGAACGCCGCGTCGTCGTCGAGCGCGACGCCGATCTGGATCAGCCGGTGGATGCCCGGGTCGGGACCGGACATCTCGCCGTCGAGCCCGGCGAAGACCGGTTCGCCGCCGCCAGCGCGGCCGGCTGGTGGGCGAGCGCTCATGCCGCGGCTCGCTCGCTCGCCAGCGCGAGCTCCTGCTCGACTGCTCCCGAGACCAGCTCACGGGCCGCCGCCGCGGGTGCGATCCCGTGGCGGGCGAGCAGCGGATCGGCGATTCGACGGTAGAGCGCGATCGTCGCCCGCAGGGCGCGCAGGAGGTCGCCCTGGTCGAGGCCGGCGAGCGTCTGCTCGAACGGCAGCGAGGAGGACTCGACCAGCTCGTCGATCCGGCGCGGCCCGCGCGGAGCGCGACCGCGCCCGAGCGCGAGCATCGGCAGCAGGGCGCGATCGCGCAGGTAACCGATCGCGCTGAGGCCCTCGTAGCGCTCGCCGCGACAGACCTTGGTCAGCGCGTACCAGCTCCAGGTCCAGAAGCGCCGCTCGACGTCCTCGATCGCTTCGCGCGGCGTCGTCGCCGCGACCGGTTGCCCCAGCGCCCGCGTCAGCGCCCGGGAGCTCTCCCACAGCACGCGGATCGGCCGCCCCCCGTTCCACTCCGCCAGCTCGTCGAGGCGCAGGAACATGAAGTCGACCTTGACCAGCGAGCCGTACAGCGCGACGACGAGCCGCGGCTCGCCGACGTGCTCGCCGCCGTACCGCGCCACCGGTACGCCGTCCGCCGCTGGGATCGCGTCGCGCAGCAGCCCGACGCCAGCCGCGTCGCGGGCGACGACGACCAGGTCGAGGTCGGAGTAGCGGTCGCCTCGACCCGCCGCCAGCGAGCCCGAGATCGCGACGCCGACCGTCGCCGCGTGCTTCCGCGCCGCCGCGCTGAGGCGCTCGGCGGCGCCGAGCTGGGGCGCCAGCTCGGCGGCCTCGACCGGATCGGTCACGGCGCGCTCTCGACCCCGTTGAAGCGCGGCAGCAGCTGGAGGTCGCGGATGTCGTCGTGCTGCACGATCCACGCGATGAAGCGCTCCATCCCAAGCCCGAAGCCCGCGGTCCGCAGCGGCGACACGTCCCGCATCGTCAGGTACCAGTCGTACTCGCGCTCGCCGACTTCGTGCTCGGCGAGGGCCGCGCGCGCCTCGGCGCTGCTCTGATGGCGCTCGCCAGCGCCGACGATCTCGCCGATGCCGAACAGCAGGTCCCCGTTGAGGGCCACGTGCCGCTCGGCCGACTGGTCCTCGTAGGCCTGGTAGAAGGGCACCGCGAGGTGGTCCCAGTGGGTGACCCAGACGAACTCGCCCAGCTCTGCCATCAGCTGCTGCTCGCCGCGCCGCGTCAGGGTCCGCCAGCCGTCGTCCGGATCGGTATGCACGAGCCCCTCGGCGCCGCCGAGCAGGGCGACGGCCTCGTCGAAGCGGACCCGGGCGAACGGCTCCGTGCGCTCGGCGAGGGCAGCGATGTGGTCGAGCGAGCCGGCGGTCGCGCGCACGTCGTCGGCGGCGCCGACGAGCAGGCCGGCGGCCATCGCGCGCAGGTAATCGCCGACGACCTCGACCACGTCGTCGAAGCCGCCGGGGATCTCCGCCTCGCTGTGGAAGAACTGGCAGAGGTGGGTCGCGTCGGCGTCCTCGCCGCGAAACGACGGCATCACGTAGTAGCAGCCGCGCTCGGTGAAGCGACAGCCGTACTCGAGCGCGAACTGCATCGAGTCGGCCAGATACGTGGGAACCCCGAGCAGCTCCACCTGGACCGGGGACGAGTCGCTGCCCAGGCCCATCGGAGACGAGATCGAGCCGGTCGTGATCGGAAGGTTGACGGCGCGGACGCCGCGTTCGGACCAGAACTGGACGGTGACCTGTTGCAGGCAATCCTGGAGGGCGACGATATGTCGATACCAGGGATCAGACAGCGCTTCCACGAAATGGGACCCGAGATCCCGCCACGTTTGACGCGGCCGGACGAGCGACGGTGCGGTGTGCATGGAACCTCCTCGTTCAGACGGCGTGGGCGGATTGGCAGGACCCGGGGGCCGGGCGGGCTGGCGGGCCGACGACGGGGTGTCCTCGGCCTGTCCCGCCCGCCCGGCGACGCGGGTCCGCGTGATCAGTTGTTGTTGTTCATGGGTCCCCCTCCCCGGGTCGTTGCCATCGGCAACGGAGCCGTTGGCGACCCGCTCGGCGGGCGCGTTTGAGACATGGGCTCCGTCAAGCGCAGTCGCACCGTCCCCGCCAGCTCGACGCTGGCCGTCGCCAGCAGCGGCAGCGACAGCACCGGGTCCGTGTGACCGAACGGGAGGTTCCAGGCCACCGGCTGGGACCAACGGACCTCCCGCAACACGGACTCCGCCAGGCTCGGGTCGGCAAGCTCCGAACGCGCGAAGCGACCGATCAGGACCGCCGCC
Organism: Solirubrobacterales bacterium; assembly: GCA_035542315.1. Classification (GTDB taxonomy): domain Bacteria; phylum Actinomycetota; class Thermoleophilia; order Solirubrobacterales; family 70-9; genus VAYN01. Next base: position 7,747 of record DATKLT010000008.1, read on the forward strand.
GCCTGCGCGAAGCAGCCGAGCTGGGCGAGCTGGGCGAGCTGGGCCCGCAGCAGCGCCGCGCTCGTCCCCGAGCTCGCCTCCAGCAGCAGCACCGCGCCGGCGAGGTCCGGCCAGTACGGCGTCCCCGCCAGCGTCAGCAGCGAGGCGATGTTGCCGCCCAGCAGCGGTCCGCTCGCCGTGCCCTCGCGCAGCGTCGACGGCGCCGCGGCTGGCTCGCGCCGGCGCGTCGGCGCGCCCGGGCCCCAGGGCACCGCCTCCAGCTGATAGGAGGGGAACTCGCAGAGGACACCGTCGCCCAGCTCGCATGCCCGCAGCAGCGTCTCCCGCGTGTAGTCATCCGGCGGCGCCTCGTCGCCGAACTGCGGCAGCAGGGCCGGGCCGTAGATCGTGCCGAGGCCGGTCGCGGCCGAGACGGCGACGAGCAGCGCCGTGAAGTCGCTGTAGCCGATCAGCGTCGGCCGCGATCGGGCGATCGCGGCGAAGTCGATGTGCGGCAGCAGCCGGTTGCAGCCCCAGCCGCCGATCAGCGAGACGACCGCGCCGATCGAGGGATCGGCGGCGAAGCCCTCGAGCTCCGCCGCCAGCTCCGCCGCGCCCGGCACGTCGCGGCGGCGGACGGAGTCGCCGAGGACGACCTCGAAGCCCATCTCGGCGAGGTGCGTGCAGGCGTTTGCCAGGCGGTCAGGGTGCTGGTGGGCGCGGTTGGTCGAACAGGCGACGACCGCGATGCTCGCTCCGGCCCGCAGCCCGCGCGGAGCGATCCGGGGCATCACCGCCGACTCCCGCACGGACGTCGGCGGTCGCGGCCGGCGGCCGGCGCTGGACCGCCGAGGAGCCGATTATCGGTTGAAAGCGTGGCGCTGGGCATCGATCTTTCCCTCGTCCTGGGGCGGGAGACGGGGCTCCTGACCCATTCGACGCATCGATGTTCACCGCCGCTCGGAGGCCGTTCAAGCCGGTGGGCGATGAACAGTCTCGGCGAGCAGACTGATGGTCGCGAGAGCCGCTCACCGGCGGCGGCGAGCCGGCTAGGCTCGCCCATCACCATGCCTGACCGAGCCATGGCGACGAGCAATCGCGAGCACACCCAGAACGCCTGCCGGCTTTGCCAGCGCCTGCTCGGCGCCAGCGAGGAGGTGGTGGCCGAGAGCGAGCACGCCGTCGCGCTGGCCGAGGAGCGGCCGCGGATGCCGGGCCACTGCATCGTCGTCACCCGGCGTCACGTCGCGTCGATCACCGAGCTGACGCGAGAGGAGCGCCGAGACGCGATCCTCCTCGTGCGGCGGATGCAGCGCGCCCTCACCGTCGCTCACCGCCCCGATGGGATGAACGCGTGGGTCAATCACGGCGCCCTCGCCGGGCAGGTGGAGCCGCACGTGAAGTTCGAGCTGGTGCCGCGCTACGAGCACCGGCCCTACGAATTCGTCCCCTATGGCGAGGTGCCGCTGGCCGACGCTGGCGAGCGTGCCGCGGCAGCGCGGCGCGTCGCCGCCGCTCTCGATGCTCCGATCTGGGAGGCGGGAACCAGGCTGCCCTACAGCTTCCCGCTGAACGATCAGTGCTGGTTCTGCGACTACGTCGGCGGCCGGCTGCCGTGGACGCCGCTGTTCGGCAGCGAGTCGTCGCATGCCTTCCTCAACGTCCGCCAGCGCAGCCGCGGCTCGACGCTCGTGATTCCCGAGCGCCACGTGCCGATGCTCGGCCAGCTCACCGGGGAGGAGGTCGTCGACGTGTTCGAGCTCGCGAACCGCACCGTCGAGGCGCTGACGAGGAGCCTCGGAGCCGATGCGATGCACGTCTTCTGGGTAACCGGGGTCGTCTCGCACCAATCCGAGCCGCATGCCCACGTCCAGGTGACGCCCCGCTTCGCCGACGAGGCGTATTCGTTCGGCCCCAGCGAGGAGATCGCGCGGCTGACCGACGAGCAGCTCAGGGCGATGGCGGACACGATGCGCGCCGGCGCGCCGGCGTAGCCGAGCGCCGCGGCGCCCCGGTCACATCGCCTCCAGCTCGGCGAGGATTCCCTCCTCGTCGAGGTACTCGCGGATCCGCACGAAGGCGCGCGTCGCCCGCTCGGGATCCTCCGGGAAGACCTTGTCGTACCAGCCGCCAACGAAGTACCCGGTCGAGGTGCCGTCGGCGAAGCGCAGTGCGTTGGCGACGATCTGGTCCTTCGTGAAGTAGACGTCCGACTCCCATCCATCGGGGGGCATGTCGCCGCGCAGCACGACGCCGCAGAGGGTGGGCATACCGCGGGCGCGAAACCTGCGTGCGGCGCGCTCTCCGGCGAGGAACGCCGCGACGCTCAGCTCGTACGGCACCGCCGCGCCGACCCGTGCGATCAGCTCATCGGCGAGGTAACTCGTCGACGCGCCGCTGTAGATGCAGTCGTCGAGCAGGAGGACGCGGACGAGCGCGCGCTCGCGCTCGTAGCGCGCGACGATCGCCGCCGCGACCGCATCGCACTGCCGATCGACCGGCTCGCCGCGGCTGATGCCGAGCGTGGAAGAGGAGTAGAAGGGGTCGCCGGGATCGTCGAAGATGTGCGTCAGCCGCACGTTGGGGCCCGGCGGGGCGACGACGTGCCCGTACTCCGCCAGATGGCGGCTGTTTAGCGCCGCCAGCACCTGCTCGCCGGCGCAGCCCTGGGTGATCGCGAGGTCGAACGTCTGCCGACCCAGCTCGAGCGCGACCGAGAGCTGCGCGCAGGCGTGGTCCCAGCTCACCAGGGTGGGGTCGACGGTGCCCCGATCGACGCAGGCCAGCGCGTCGAGGAGGAGCGACCAGACGCGCCGCAGCACTTCCCCCGTCCACGCATCCGGTGCTCGACGCTCGCGCGCGATTCGCTGGATGTGGAAGGAGAGGTCGTCGAAGAAGTAGAGATGCCTGATCGGCCCGTCGTCGGCGCCGCCTGGCGGAGCGGGGACCTGCGTGAGGTCGTGCGTGGACAAGCGGTTCCTCCTTGTTCCTCTCCGGTGCGCGAAGGGCCAACCGCGCGGCTCCTCGCCGGGGCCCGAGGATAGTCAGGCAGGTGCGCCGCGCCTGACGAATTGGCCTCTCCCGTCTCGCACCGGAGACACGGGCGCGGGCCGTCTCGCGAGCAAGACAGAACTCGGGAGGCCGCCGCCCGACGGGGTCAGTGCCGTTTATAGGCTCGGCCGCTGCCGCCCCAAGCGAGGCCGGAGCAGGGGCGGCATCGAGGCGCACCATGAGCGAAGGGCGAACAAGAACCGCGGCACGGCGCTGGACGGCGATCCCGCACCGCCTGCGCCTGCGCGCCGCCCGCGAGCGCGACCTCGCGCTGCTCGTCGGAGCGACCGCCGTGTCGACGCTCGGCTCCGGGATCGCCCAGGTCGCGCTGGCGTTCGCTGTCCTCAAGCTCGGGACCGCGACCGACCTGGGCTTGGTGCTGCTCGCCCGCCAATTGCCCGTCGTCGCTCTTCTGCTGCTGGGCGGCGTCTGGGGCGATCGCGTCTCGCGGCAGCGCCTGCTCGTCGCCGGCGACGTCACCCGCGGAGCGGCGCAGGCGACGGGCGCGGCGCTGCTGCTCAGCGGCTCGGCGTCGGTCCTCAGCCTCGGCGCTCTGCAGGTCGGCTTCGGCGTCGCCGACGCTTTCACCCGCCCGGCCTACCTGGGCCTGGTCACGGACACCGTCGCGCCCGAGCGGGTGCAGCGGGCAAACGCGCTCGTCGACATCGCGCGCAGCAGCCTCAGGATCGCCGGCCCGGCGATCGGCGCCGCGATCGTCGTCGTCGCCGATCCGGGCTGGGCGCTGGCCGTCGACGCCGCAAGCTACGGGGCCTCGGCCCTCCTCCTCTCCGCGATGCGCCTCGGGCCGAGGGCGCGTCGCGCCGGCGCCGGGATCGTCGCCGAGCTGCGCACCGGCTGGCGCGAGTTCACGGCGCAGACCTGGGTCTGGGTCATGGTCGCCGGCTTCAGCCTCTTCCAGCTGACGGTGCTGCCGTCGCTGTTCGTGCTCGGGCCGCTCGTCGCCGAGCGCGACTACGGCGGGGCCGCCGCCTGGGGCTCGATCCTCAGCTGCCAGGCCGCGGGAGCGGTGCTCGGCGGCGTCGTCGCGCTGCGCGCTCGCCCGCGCCGGCCGCTGCTCTCCTGCGTCGCGATGAGCCTGCCGGCGGCGGCCGTGCTCGCGATGCTCGGCGCGGCCCCCGTGCTGTGGTCCGTGTGCGCGGTCGCGTTCGCGGCCGGCACCTGCCTGGGGAGGACGGATGTGATCTGGTACACGGTCCTGCAGCAACGGGTGCCGGCGCACGCGATCTCGCGGATCAGCTCCTTCGATTGGTTCGGCTCGGTGGCACTCGCCCCGATCGGTTTCGCGGTCGTCGGGCCGCTCGCCGGCGCCGTCGGAGTCAGCACCACCCTCTACGGCTCCGCCGTGCTCAACGTCTGCGCGGCGCTCTGCGTCGCGCTGGTGCCGAGCGTGCGCGGCCTGCGATCGGAGCGAGACGTCGGCGGCATCGCGAGCCTCGCGGCATGACCGGCGGCCTCTCCGCAAGCACGGTCGACAGCCTTACCGAGCTAGCGAGCGCCGAGCTGCGCGAGCTGGAGACGAGCGCCGGAGCGTATCTCTCGTTCGAGCGCTGGCGCGACCTCGAGCAGGACGCGCGCTGGCAGACGCGTTACGTCGTCGTGCGCCGCGACACCGGGCTCCTCGCCCTCCTGCCGCTTTCCGCGCCGGCGAAGGGCGCGTGGTCCTTCGCCGCCTATGACCCGCGTGCGCTGCTGGGCGAGAGCGCGTCGGGCACGGCCGAGCGCGACTGGCTGCTGGTCGGCGGCCGGGCCGACCTGGCGTGCGGGCTGCTGCGGGCCCCGGGGCTCGACGATGCCACGCTCGTCGCCGCCGCCGAGCTGGCTGGCGGCGCGGCGCGCGCCGATCCGCTCGCGCACCAGCGACGGCTGGCGGCGCTCTACGTGGGCGCCGACGAGCGGGACGCGATCGCGCGGGTCCTCGGGCCGGCGGTCGAGGAGCGCGTCGTCGGCACCGAGGCGCGGCTCGCCGTGGTCGGCAACGGGCGCGGGGACCACCTCGCGTCGCTGTCCTCCTCGCACCGGAACGTGGTGCGGCGCGACTGGCGCGACCGCGACGCCGCCGAGCTGGCGACGCGATCCACCGGCTGGGAGGAGGTGATCGACGAGGCCGCCGGCCTGATCGCCGACGTCAGCCGCGGCCACGGACACGCTGACCATCCGGTGATCGTGCGAGCGCGGCTGGAGCCGTGGCTCGCCCACCGCGAGATCGAGCCCGTCGCCTTCGTCGTCTCGGCGCGGGAGCGGACGCTCGCGATCGCGCTCGGCTGGCGCTGGCGGGACCTGCTCCAGGTCTACGAGGTCGGCCTCGTCTCGCGCGAGGTGCCGGCGCGACATCTCGCCTACGTCGAGGCGATGGTCTACGCGCCGCTGCGCTGGGCCGCCGACCGAGGCTGCCGCGAGATCACGCTCGGGCTCGCGGCCTCCGAGCCGAAGCGACTGCGCGGCGCCGAGCTGCGGCCGGTGCATGCGATCGCGTCGACCGCGGCGATCCCGGCAAACGGCGAGCGCTCGTGACCGCCGTCGGCATCGTCTCGGCCTTCGGCTCCGCCAGCCTCCGCGAGCTGCTCGCGGCCGGACGCGAGCGCGGCCTCTCGTTCGTCTGCCTGGCGGAGCCCGCCGACCCGCCCGAGGCGGTGACGGCTGCCGAGGCGCTCGGTGAGGTCCTGCGATCGGCCGATGGGGGCGGCGCCGAGGCGGCGGTGCTGCTGCGCGAGCGCAGCGTGCAGGCCGTGCTGACGTTCTGCGACGCCGGGTTGGCGACGGCGGCCGAGCTGTGTGCCGCGCTCGGGCTGCCGGGCATCGCGCCCAGCGCCGCCTGCCGCGTCCGCAGCAAGCACCTCCAGCGCGCCGCGCTCAACGCAGCTGGAGTTGGAGCCGTCGCGATCGCTCCGATCCCCGACCCCTCGCTCGCGCCGCCCCCCTCCGCGATCCCCTACCCGGCGGTGCTGAAGCCCGAGGACGGCGCCGGCGGCGCGGCGACGATGCGCGTCGACTCCCACGCGGAACTCCTCCGCGCGCTCTCTGGCGTCGGCGAGCGGCCGATGGTGCTGGAGGCGATGGTCGCGCCGTCGGCCCATCCCGCCGGGGAGTGGCTCGCCGACTACGTCTCGGTCGACAGCGTCGTTGCGAGCGGCGCGATCTCCCACTTCGGGGTCGTCGACCGGCTGCCGCCCGCCGCGCCCTTCCGCGAGACCGGCGCGGTCTTCCCCTCGCTGCTGCCAGCCGCGCACCAGCGCGCGATCCTCGCCGTCGTCGAGGACGCCGTCCGGGCGCTGGAGCTGGATCACGCCGTGCTGCACACCGAGCTGCGCCTGAACGAGGAGAGCGCGATCGTGATCGAGGTCAACGCCCGCCTCGGCGGCTACATGAACGCCGGCTGGACGCGCGCTGGCGCCGGCAGCCCGCTCGGCGCCGCCTTCGACGTCGCCCTCGGCCTCGACCCCACCCCGCCAGGCGTGGCGACGCGACCCGTGCTGCTGCACAACGTCCACGCGCCGATGGGCGCGCGCCGCCTGATCGGCGCCCCGACGGCCGCCCAGCTGAGACGGCTCCCCGGGGTCTGGAGCGCCGAGTGCTTTCGCGGCGCCGGAGACGACCTCGACTGGCGCCGCGGCTGGTACGGGCGGATCTGCGACGTCTGGCTGGAGGCGGAGGACGCAGTCGAGCTGAGGGAGCGCTACGAGGCGCTCACGGCAGTCCTGGCCGAGGCGCTCACGTTCGAGGCGTGAGCGCCTCGGCGAAGTCCTCGGCGACCGCCTCGACCAGGGCCTCCGCGCAGGCGGGCGGCAGCACGTGAGTCTGGTGGCGCAGCTCCAGCGCCAGCCCGTCGGGCCTGCGGTTCCAGAAGAAGCAGATCGCGGGCAGCGTCCACTGGTCGAGCGGCTCCAGCTCGACCAGCTCGCTGTCCAGGCCCTCGAACGCCCCCAGCAGCGTGCGATCGTCCTCGTAGTAGACGAACACCCAGGGCGGCCGCGGCGGGCGCGCGTTCAACTCCGGCGCCAGCTCGTCGACGATCAGCGAGAACGGGAGGCGCTGATGGCCGTAGACGCGCAGCACCGTGTCGCGCACGGTCGCCGCGCTCGCCGCGAGCGGCTCCCCGCGCGTTACCGCCGAGCGCAGCACGACGACGTTCGCCAGGCAGCCAAGCAGCCCGTGAGTGTCAGCGGCGTCGCGGCCGGCGAACGGCGAGGCGACAAGCACGTCGGAGCCTTCCATCAGCTCGGCCAGCCGGCGCTTGACAGCCGCCGTCACGACCATGAACGGCGTCACGCGGTGACTGGCCGCGAAGTCCTCCAGGCGCGCCGCCTCCGCCTCGCCGAAGAAGCGGCGAACGGCGTGCGGTCGGCCCGGCGGCGCCTCGCGGTCGGCGAGCACGGCGGCAGGCAGGACGACCTCGGGCGCCGGCCAGGTACCGGCGAACTCGCTTCGCCAGAACTCCATGTCGGCGCGACCCGCGGCGCCCTCGACGTAGGGAAGCTCGCTCTCCGCCCAGTCGCGCCATCTCGGCGCCGCCGGCAGCGGCGCGAGCGGCCGGCCGCCGCGGGCGGCGGCGTAGCGGGCTCCCAGCTCGCGCAGCGCCAGCTCCAGCGACCAGCCGTCGCAGATCGCGTGCGAGAAGACGAGCGCGAGCAGCGCGACGTCGCCGGGCAGGGGCGCCAGCAGGGCGCGCATGACCGGGCCCCGCGCCAGGTCCAGCGGCGCGCTCACCCGCTCGAACAGCAGCTGGCGTGCGGCCTCCTCGGAGGACGGCGGGCGGCCGTCGGCGTCCGTGACCAGCTCGAGCGCGGCGGGCGCCGCCGGCGCCGTCCACTGCTCGAAGCGCGTACCGGTCCAGGCGAAGCGCGTGCGCAGGGCGTCGTGGCGGCGCACCAGCTCGTCGCCGGCGGTCTGCAGCGCGGCGAGGTCGAGCGCCCCGCCGAGGCGCAGCACCATGTACGGGTTCTCCATGCCGAAGGCGACGCCCTCGCCGTCGCGCCGCAGGTGGCGCTCCTGCTTCACCGTGACCGGGAAGCGGCCCGCCGCGGGCGCCGACGGCGCCCGCTCCCCGTCCACCGTCATCGCTCGCCCCCCATCACCGTCAGCGGCGTGCCGCCGGGCTCGCAATCCGGCTCCGGCTCCAGCGGCACCGGCGGCGCCCCGGGAGCGACAAGCGCGTCGCAGACGATCGCACCGGGCGCAACCGTGGCTCCCGGCAGCACGATCGAACGCTCGACCCGGGCGCGCCGGCCGACCCGGGCGCCGCCCATCACGACGGCGGTCGAGATCCACGCCCGGGGGCCGACGACGGCCCCCGACGCCACGGTCGCGTCCGGTCCGATCGTCGCATCCGCCGCGACCTCGGCTCCCTCGCTCACCCGGCCGACGGCGTCCGGCCCGCCGGTCGCCTGCCCGGCCCCGTCGTCGGGGACGGCACCGCCGAGGACGTCGAGGTGCCCCTGCAGCACGCGCGGCCAGGTGCCCACGTCGCGCCAGTAGGCGCCGCAGCCCCACAGCTGGACCCTGAGGCCGCGCGCGATCGCCGTCGGGATCAGCTCGTCGAGCCACGGGTCGTAAGCGGCGAACGGCAGCTCGGGCAGCAGCCGCCAGACGCGCGGCCCGGCGACGCTGAGCCCGATCTGGCAGGCGGGCCGTCCGCTGGCCGGATCGTCCGCCTGGGAGACGAGCCAGCCGTCGCGCTCGCGGCCCCAGCGCACCGCTCCCGCCCGACCGATCCCCCGCCAGGCGCCGTCGCTGACGGCGAGCGTCAGGTCGGCGCGCCTGGCCCGGTGCGCGGCAAGCACGCCCCGCCAGTCCGGGTGCAGCAGCAGGTCGCAGTTGAGCGTCACGACGGTCCTGCCGAGCAGCGGCTGGATCCCGCGTCGGCGGACGAGGCCGAGCGGGCCGGACGGGACCCTGACCCGGGTCCAGCGACAGGGCGCGACCGTCTCGGGCAGGCGCGTGACCTCGAGCCCGAAGCCGCTCGCGCCCGCGACAGCCTTCAGCGACGGCGCAGCGGCCGCCTGCGACCCGGAGACGATGGCGACGCCGCGGTCGACACCGGCGGCGCGCAGCAGCCTCAGCTGGCGGGCGAGCAGCGGCCGACCCATGATCGGCAGCAGCGCCTTCGGCCGGTCGGCGGTAAACGGACGCAGCCGCGTCCCAGCCCCGGAAGCGAGGATCAGCGCGATCGCATCGCCGTCCCGCGCAGCCTCGAATCGATAACCGGCCAACCTGAAACCCATCGCTGCTCCTCGCGAAATGTGACGACTAGCACCGCGTCAGGACCCGCGTGCATTCACTGGTCGGATCGTGCCAGCAGCGAGGGGCAGCCGATCGCCCTGGCGCTCACCGAACGTCTTGATGGGGAGACACGGTCGCGGGCGCACGACGACGGAGGGAGCTCCGGATCGGAGTACAGGCCGAACACCGGTCTTGGATGCGAGACGCGTTCGTCGGCCCCCGTTCCTCCGCAGCCTCCGTCGTTGTACGGTCGATTCATGCCGCATTCTCGAACCGCACCCACCGCGCCGGCGGCGAGCGATCGATGAGCGACGGCGACGACTCGCTCGTCAACCCCGAGGTGAAGGCGATCTGGAGCGAGGTCCTCGAGGTCGAGCCGCTGGACGCGGCGTCCGACTTCTTCGAGCTTGGCGGCCACTCGCTGCTGGCGGTCCGACTGCTTGCCCGCATCGAAGAGGAGGTCGGCTGGGCCGTACCGCTCTCGCTGCTGTTCGCGCACCCGACGCTGGGGGACTTCTGCGCCGAAGCGAGCGCAGCCGCGGCCTCCTGACGCTCAGGTCCCGCCTGCGAGCATCGAGGCGTAGCGCGCAGCGCAGGCCCCGCGGTCGCTCTTGCCGCTCGGCGTGAGCGGGATCTCCGGCACGGCGGCGAGGTGAGCGGGCAGCATGTGGCGCGGCAGCCTGCTCGCCAGGCGCTCTCGAAGCCGGCGACTGCTGAGGTTCGGCGGCCCGTCCGCCGCCGCGACGTAGAACGCCACCAGCATCGGTTCGCCGCGCGGATCGGGCAGGGGGACGACGGCCGCCGCGTCGATCCCGCCGAGGCCCAGCAGGGCGGCCTCGATCTCGCCCGGCTCGATCCGGTGGCCGCGCAGCTTGACCTGGTCGTCGATGCGGCCGTGGTGCTCCAGCTCGCCGCCGGGCGTCCAGGCGGCAAGGTCGCCGGTGCGGTAGTGCAGGGGGCCACCGGGAGCAAGCGGGACGAACCGTTCGCCCGTCAGCTGCGGGCGATCGAGGTACCCGCGGGCGACGCCGGCGCCGCTCACGCACAGCTCGCCGGGAGTCCCCGGCTCGACCGGGCGCAGCTGCGGATCGACGACGGTAACGGCCAGATGAGGCAGCGGCTTCCCGATCGGCGTCAGATGGCTGTCGCCCCGCAAGGCATCGGCATCGAGGAACTTGCAGGTGACGAAAACAGTCGCCTCGGTCGGGCCGTACATATTGACGAACGAGGTGTCCGACACCGGCGAGGCGGCCCGCCACCTGCGTACCGACTCGCGCTCCAGCGGCTCGCCGGCGAGAATCGCATAGCGCAGCGCCGACGTGTCGCGCGCCCGCAGCTGCTGCTCGCGCACGAGGTACCTGAACACCGAGGGGACCTGGTTGAGCACCGTCACCCGCTCGCGCTCGATCAGGTCGAGGAAGGCGCCCGGCGCGAGGGCGACCTCATCCGAGGCGACGACGAGCCGCGCCCCGTGCAGCAACGCGCCCCACATCTCCCAGACGGAGACGTCGAAGCTCGGCGAGCAGAACTGCGCCCAGACGTCGTCCTCGCCAAAGCTGAACAGCTGATCGGTTGCGGCAAACAGCGCGGCGACGTTGCCGTGCGTCACGCAGACGCCCTTCGGCGTGCCCGTCGATCCGGAGGTGTAGATCACGTATGCGAGATCCTCGGCGCCCGGCCGCTCGGCGGGCGGCGGGTGCGCGGGCTCGGCGAGAAGCTCGTCGACGTCCAGGCAGAGCACGCCGCCGGCGAGAGCCCCGCCGCCCTCGAGGACGACGGCCGCGGCGCGCGCATCCTCGAGCATGAACGCGAGGCGCTCGTCGGGGTACTGCCGGTTGAGCGGGAGATACGCGCAGCGCGCCTTGAGAACCCCGATCAGCGCGGTCACGAGCGCAGTGGAGCGTCCGAGCGCGAGGCCGACGACGCTCCCCGGGGCGACGCCGCGCGCGAGCAGCGCAGCGGCGACGCGGTCGGAGCGCTCGCCGAGGGCGCGATAGCTCAGGGAGAGGCGGCCGTCGTCGACGGCGACCGCGTCCCCGCGCCGCGCGACCGTGCTGGCGAGGCGCTCCAGCAGCAGCGACGGCCGGCCGCGGGCCGTGCTGGCCCGCCCCGCCGAGAAGGAGCTCGAATCGAGGCCTGACATGGAGGACGCTATCCGAGCTCGGAGACGGCGTGGTCGTGGGCGGGGCTCCAAGGCGGCCCGTTCACCACGAGCATCTTGACGACCTCTCCACTGCGGTTCTCGCTCCCGTGGGGAGTGCCCCGCGGCACCTTCACACAATCGCCGGAACGCACCGACAACTGCCGATCTCCGACGAAAGCCTGCAACACCCCGTCCAGCACGTACCACGCCTCATCGCACTCGTGATGCACGATCCGAAACTCGACGCTGCCGGGCTCCACCTCGACGTAGTCGACCGAAAGGTCGTCGAGCACGCACAGCCGTCTCATCTTGACGCCCTCGCGGATCGTTTCCAGATCGATCTCGTCCTTGGACTGGGTCGGGGCCATCTCTTCCTCCTCCGTGTCGCCGGCCGCGAGCCGGCCGGTGTGCCACGAGCATGGTCGCCAGGCGACCCTGCCCTCCAGCCCGCGGCGGGCAACCCGTCTCGCTAGCTAGACTCGCCCGGGGCTGACTGCTCATTTGCGACCGCTACCTCGACCGGCGCTCGGCTCGGCCGCAGGATCGGCGGCTCGTCTTCCCATCCGAGCGATACGGAGAGCTCGTTGGCAAGCTGCGCGAGGTGCGCCGCCAGCTCGCTGCGCGACGGCACGCCGTTCTGGTCGGAGGCGAACGTGACCCCGACGCCGGCCAGGGGGACGCGCTCGTGCGAGAACACGGTGCCCGCCATGCAGGTAATGCCCGGCGTCGTCATCCCGTCGTCGATCGCGTAGCCGCGGACCCGGGCCTCAGACAGCTCGCGCTCCAGGTGGGTGATCAGCACCGGCCCACGCCGGGTGCGGCGGATCAGGTTGTCCGTCAGCGGGTAGAGGGCTCGCAGCTGCGAGGGCGAGAGGTGCATCAGGATCGCGCTGCCGACCGCCGTCAGGTGGGCGGGCAGGCGAACACCGACGTCGCTGACAAGGCGCAGGGAGGCAGCGGCCGGTGTCTGCTTGACGATGTACAGGACGTCCTGGCCGTGCAGCACGCCAAGGTGGGTGGTCACCCCCGTGTCGTCCGCGAAGTCCTGCATCGGGGTGCGGGCGAGCCAGGTCAGCGCCTCGATCCTGGAGTAAGCAGTACCAATTTGGAAGGCGAGCGGGCCGAGGCCCCAGGCGTGCTCCGCCGCGTAATACGTGACAAAGTTTTCGGCCCGCATCACGTTCAGCAGGTGATACGTGCTCGACTTCGGCATGCCAAGGTGGCCGGCAATCAGCATGGTCGGCACCGGGCGAGCGCGACTCGCCAGGAACTTCAGCACCGACATTGCCCGTTCGGCCGACTTTACGACGCTCGACACACTCGATCGCCTTTCAGAAAATCGAATATCTTAGCTCGACTGTAGTGCGTGAAGCTGAGTACCTGCAAGTAGTTCTCCAGCGCCTCGACGGCCGTCGATCCGTCGGCTCCCCTCACCCCGTCGCCACTTGCTCCCAGAAGAACATCTTCGGGGCGGGGGCTGGGTCGATCGTGAGATCGATCACGGCTGGCCCGGCCTGGGCGGTCGCTGCCGCCAGCGCCGCGCGCAAACCGCCGATCGAGTCCGCGTCGTAGCCGCTCGCCCCCAGCGACTCCGCCAGCTGGGCGAAGCGGGTCGGCGGCAGGTTGCAGGCGACCTCGGGCCGCTCATGCTCGGCGAACCAGCGCTTCTGCGTGCCGAGGCTGCCGTTGTTGAAGATCACCCAGACGACCGGGACGCCCTGCTCGACGGCAGTGCTCACCTCGAGGCCGGTCATCAGGAAGCCACCGTCCCCCGTGATGCAGATGACCGGGTCCGGGTCCTCCCTACCAGAGGCCAGCGACGCGCCGACCGCGCCGGCCACGCCGTGCCCCATCGCGCCCAGCCCACCGTTGATGATGAATCTGCCGTTGCCGCGATTCCGAACATAACGCTCCGACCAGTAGCCGTTCTGGCCGACGTCGGCGACGACGGTCGTGGTCGGCGTGACGAACTCGTTGATCGCGTCGATCGCGTCGACGGGATGGACGGCGCCGGGATGGACGGCGCCGTTGGCGGGCAGGTCGGGGGGCGGATTGGCCGCCTGCAGTTCCTTCACCACCGTCGACCCCGGCTTCTCGGGCAGGCGCGCCGAGGTTCGGCCAAGCAAGCCGCGCACAGCCTCGCCGACGTCTGCCAGCAGGCTGACCGACGGCTGGTAGTTGTTCGTCAGCTCGCGCGGGTCGATGTCGACGCGAACCAGCCGCAGACGGTCGAGCGTGCTCGGCCAGGCCGAGCTGGTGAGATAGCTGAAGCCGACGCCGAGCGCGAGCACGACGTCGGCGCACTCGTGAAGTGCCCTGTTCGCAGCGTAGCTCCCGAACAGGCCAACCGGACCGAGGACGAGCGGGTCGTACTCATCGACGTGCCCCTTGGCCATCAGCGTGCAGGCGACCGGCGCCTCGATCCGCCGCGCCAGGTCCATCACCGCCGGCATCGCCCCGCTGCGCGCCGCCCCGTTGCCGACCAGGACCAGCGGCCACTCAGCCTCGACGAGCAGCGCGGCGGCCTCGGCCAGCTGGCCCGGATCGCAGGGCGGCGGCTGGGACGGTACGGGGCGAGAGGCCGGCGCCGCCTGCCGCTCGGGCAGATCCGCGAGCGGCTCGAGCAGCAGGTCGCTCGGCACGTCCAGGTGAACCGGCCCGGGCCGCCCGTCGAAGGCGATCGCGATCGCTTCCGCACACATCGGCCCGACCTCCTCGACCGACATCGGCCGGCCTGCCCACTTGGCCGTGGCCGCGAACATCGCCACGATGTCCGGCGTTCGCCCGATGCCCGTGCCCTCCTGGATCCCGTAGCGCCCGAACTCGGTCGTCGCCGCCTGGGCCGTGACGACCAGCATCGGAACCGAGTCCATGTAGCTCGCCGCCGCCCCCGTCACCATGTTGGTGGCGCCGGGGCCCGAAGTGCTCACACATACGCCGAAACCCGCGCGGCGGGCGTACGCGTCGGCCATGAACGATGCGCCCTGCTCGTGACGGCTCAGCACCACAGCGATGCCGGCCCGGGCGCTGAGTGTGTCGAACAGCGGCAGGATGCGCTGACCCGGAATTCCGAACACGTGCTTGACGCCGGTCGCGCCTATGGCCTCGGCAAGCGCGTCGGCGCCAGTCAGCTTTACGGTGGTGTCCTGGCCAATCAATGGTTCCTCGAATAGTGGTGCTGCGAACCCAGGCAGTCACGCTAGGGGTCGGGCTTCGCTGTCACAAGTGCCCCGGCCCGGGGTTCTCGATGACGAGACGAAAGTGACGCTTTCACCCCAGCGCGGGGGCGCGCGCCGCGCCTGTCTCGAAACGCAGACTTGGCGTGGTCGCTGCGGGTAGCCCTGCGGGCCAGGGGCGTGTAGACCATCGGCGTGACTGAGGGGAACCAGACGCCGAGAGCGGGGCTGCGCGGACGCGCGGTCGTCGTCTCCGGCGGCACCAGCGGCCTCGGCTTCGCGGTGGCGCAGCGACTCGTCGCCGAGGGCGCGCGGGTGTGGATTCTGGGCAGCTCACAAAAATCGGTCGGCGCTGCGCTCAGGCAGCTCGACGGCGCCGCCGGCGGATCGGCCGGTGACGCCGCCGAGGAGGCGGCCGTGGAGGCGGGGGTCGCCGCCGCCGTCGAGCAGCTCGGCGGCATCGACGGAGCCTTCTGCAACGCCGGCATCGACGGTGAGAACCGCAACGCGCTCGAGCTTTCGGCGGACCACTTCCGGCGAGTGCTCGACGTCAACGTCGTCGGCGCCTTCCTCCTCGCCCGCTCCGTCGCCCGGGTGATGGCGCCAGGCTCGGCGATCGTGATCAACGCCTCGCTGGCGGCGCTGCGCCCGCGGGCCGGATTCGCCGACTACAACACCTCCAAGGCGGCAGCGGCGACGCTCGCGAAGTCGCTCGCGCTCGACCTCTCGGAGCGTGGGATCGCGGTCATGGCGGTCTGCCCTGGGACCTTCCCGACGCCGATGACGGCGGAGCGCATCGCCGACCCCGCGACCCGGGCGCAGATCCTCTCCTCGACTCCGGCGGGGCGTCTTGGCGAGCCGGAGGAACTCGCGGCGCTCGTCGGCTTCCTCCTGTCGGGAGAGGCCCCGTACATGACGGGCAGCATCGTCACGATCGGCGGCGGGGGCTGACGGCGGCGTCCCCAGGCCCGATTCGCACCGCACGTCGGCGCCACGTCTCGTAGCTCAGACGGAAAGTCGGCTGCGCCCCTTTCGGGATCTCGCCAGCGCGATTAAACCTTGGCGACAGGCTTAGACACCCGTCTTGGATGGCAGACGCACCGAGGCTGGGTGGCTCATTCCCGGCCCACGCGGCACGGCGAATCCGTCACAACAACACAATGGAGGGCGTTTTTGATGTCTGAAGCGATGCTGCAGCCCCTGGCGGTGATGCGCTGGAGCGACCTGGACGAGACCGCGCGAGCGCAGCTGATCGATCGCGGCACCGACAAGATCTTCGACCCCGCCCTGCAAGAGGCGATCGGCGAGCTGATCGAGGACGTGCGCGAGCGCGGCGACGCTGCCCTGATCGACGCGCTGAAGAAATTCGACGGCTGCGAGGTGACGCCGGAGCAGCTGGCGGTCTCCGAGCAGGAGTTCGAGCAGGCCGAATCCGCCGTCAGCGAGGAGCTTCGCGAGGCGCTGCGCGTCGGCATCCGCAATTCGCGGGCGTTCAACGAGGCGGCCACCGCCGAGCGGCGATGGAGCTCGGAAACCGCTCCCGGGCTCGTCGTCGGCGAGAAGGCGACGCCGGTCGCGAGCGCCGGCCTCTTCGTGCCCAGCGGCAAGGGCTCCTACCCATCGGTGATGGTGCAGATCGGGACGCCCGCGGTGGTGGCAGGCGTGCGGGAGCTGACCGTCGTCGTCCCCCCCTTCCCCGGCGGCGACGGTCACGTCGACCCGGCCGTCCTCTGCGCCGCCCGCGAGCTGGGGATCCGGCGGGTGTTTCGTGCCAACGGCCCGACCGGCGTCGCCGCGATGGCGTTCGGAACCGAGACGATCCCGCGGTCCGTCAAGGTCGTCGGCCCGGGCAGCCCTGCCGTTCAGGCGGCCCAGATTCAGTGCCAGCGCTTCGGCACGCACACGCAGGTGCTGCTCGGCCCATCGGAGAGCCTGATCCTGGCGGACGACAGCGCCGATCCGGACCTGCTCGCCGCCGACCTCCTGACCGAGGCCGAGCACGGCCCGGACTCGGCGGTCCTGCTGGTGACCGACAGCCAGGCCCTGCTGGACCGGGTGCAGGAGCACGTCGCGACGCGGATCGCCGAACTGCCCGAACCGCGCCGCGGCTGGGCGCACCTGTCCCTCGGCGAGCACGGCGGAGCGGTGCTCGTCGCCGATCTCGACGAGGCGGCGGAGGTCGCCAACCGCTGGGCGCCGGAGCACATGCAGATCGTCGCCCGCGACGAGGAGCGCGTGCTCTCCGCGATCGAGCACGCGGGCGAGGTCCTGCTCGGACAGACCACGCCGATCGCGGCGGCCAACTTCATGCTCGGCGTGCCGGCGGCCCTCCCGACGGCGACGTTCCCGCAGGTCACCGGCGGCATCACGGCCGCGACGTTCCTGAAGAGGATTTCGATCGCCAAGATCACCTCCGAGGCGTTGCGGCAGATCGCCAGCGGAACCGAGGCGATGGCCGAGCACGAGGGATTCCCCGCACATGCCGCCGCGATCCGCGCCAGGGCGGGAGAGCCGAGCTAGCCGCTCGCGCCGGGCTAGAACCCGGCGAGAACCCCGCCCCATCCGACACGGCGCGTGGCGCTCTTGTCGCCGCATGGGCGACAAAAGCGCCACGCCTCGCCCCTCCCGGTCGAGATGGTGGGCGAGCTCGTGGCGCAGGGTCGTGTCTCGTGCATCAGACGCATACTCGGCAAGCGATGCCGCGGCGAGTGGCGGAGCTTCTTACGGTGCCGGGTGTCGGATCGACGGACGGAGGGAAATGCCAGGGGCACTTGCAGGTATCAGGGTGGTCGAGTTCGCGCAGTACATGCAGGGGCCCTGGTGCGGGCAGTTGCTGGGTGACATGGGAGCCGACGTGATCAAGGTCGAGCCGCCGGGCCGGGGCGACGGGGGCCGCGTCCCGGGTGTCCTCGGCGAGGACGACGATTCGACCTTCTTCCTCGCGATGAACCGCAACAAGCGCTCGGTGACGCTGGACCTCAAGCACGACGGCGGCGCGGAAGCCGCGCGCGAGCTGATCGTGACCGCCGACGTCGTGATCGAGAACTTCCGGCCGGGAACGATGGACCGGCTCGGCCTCGGCTACGAATCGATGTCGGAGCTGAACCCCGACCTGGTGTTCGCGTCGGCCACCGGCTGGGGCTCGTCCGGTCCGCTGGTGCGGCTGCCGGGCCACGACCTCCCGGCTCAGGCCCGCTCGGGAGCGATGAGCGTCGGCGGCAGCGCCGGCCAGCCGCCGACGCCGAGCGGCCTCTTCGTCGCCGACGGCATCGGCTCGATGCTGCTGGCATTCGCCGTCGTCGTCGCCCTGCAGGCGCGGCAGCAGACCGGCAGGGGCCAGCGGGTGGAGACCTCGCTGCTCAACGCGCTGATCCACATGCAGACCCTGGAGCTGACGACCTACATGAACACCGGCGTCCCGCCGCGTCGCGGGCCGGCGGGCGGCCACGTCTACATGGAGGGCCCCTACGGGACCTATCGCGCCGCCGACGGCTACCTCGTGCTCGGGCCGATGCCGATCGTCGAGCTGGCCGAGGTGCTGGACCTCCCGCAGGTGCCCGAGCGCTTCGCCGACAAGAGGCAGCTGTGGCGGGAGCGTGAGGCGCTGTACGCGCTGATCGCCCCGGTGATCGAGAGGATGCCGGTCGACCACTGGCTTGGCGAGTTCGAGCAACGCGGCATCGCCTGCGGCCCGGTCAACGACTACGACGCCGTGATCGCGGATCCGCAGGTCGCCGCCAACTCGATGCTGACCGAGATCGAGGATCCGGCCCGTGGGCGCCTGCGGGTGACGGGGATCCCGATTCGCTTCAGCGACACCGCCGCCGAGATCCGGATGCCGCCGCCGCGGCTGGGTGCGCACACCGACGAAGTCCTCGCCGAACTCGGCTTCAACGAGGAGGCGATCGAGCAGCTCCGCGTGTCCGGAGCGCTCTGAGGACGCGACCAGCGGGCGCCGCCGCGATCGGCGGCTAGCCGTCCCCCGGAGCCTGCGGGTCCGACCAGACGCGCCTGCCCTCGACGTAGGTCTCGGCGACGATCGGCACCCCCGGTCGGTAGACGAAGTCGATCGGCGAGCGGGCGTCGAGGACGATCGCGTCCGCCCGCGCCCCGATCGAGAGCAGGCCGACGTCTTCGCGACGCAGGCTGGTGGCGCCGCCCAGGGTCGCCGCCAGCACCGCCTCGTCGACGGTCATCCGCATCTCGCGGACGGCGAGCGCGAGGCAGAAGGCCATCGAGGTCGTGTTGCTCGAGCCCGGGTTGGTGTTGGTCGCGAGCGCGACCGTCGCCCCGGCGTCGATGACGTCGCGCGCCGGCGGGTACGGCTGCCTGGTCGAGAAGTCGGTCGCCGGCAGGAAGGTCGCGACAGTCGAGCTGCCGGCGAGCCCCTCGATGTCCGCAGCGTCGAGGTAGGTGCAATGGTCGACCGAGGCGGCGCCAAGCTCGACCGCAAGCTGGACGCCGTCTCCGGGGCCGAGCTGGTTGCCGTGCAGCCTCGGCTCCAGCCCCGCGGCGCGGCCCGCCTGGAGGACGGCACGGCACTGGTCCGCGGTGAACGCCCCCTCCTCGCAAAAGGCGTCGATCCAGCGCGAGAACGGCGCACACGCGGCCAGCATCTCACCGCAGACCAGGGCGACGTAGGCATCGGGGTCGTGGTCGAAGCTGGACGGCAGGACGTGGGCGCCGAGAAACGTCACGTCCTCGGTCAGCTGCCTGGCTATCTCGCAGGAGCGGGCTTCGGCCGCGACCTCGAGGCCGTAGCCGGACTTGATCTCGACGTGCGTGATGCCCGCCCGGACGCCCTCGAAGCGGCGCGCCTCGGTCAGGCGCTGCAACTCGCCGCGATCCGCTCGCCGGGTGGCGTCCGCCGTGGTCCGGATGCCGCCGGCCTCGTACTCCCGGCCCGCCATCCGCGCCGCGAACTCCTCCGAGCGGTCGCCGGCGAAGACGAGATGGGTGTGGCTGTCGACGAAGCCGGGCATCACGCAGCGGCCGGCGACGTCGGTGCGTCGATCGACGTCCACGCCCGCGTCCTCGACCGCGAGGACCCGACCCTCTTCGAAGACGATCGCGGCGCGCTCCCGCTTGCCGAGCGGGCCCTCCCCCAGCGCCGGATCGTTGGTGATGAGCAAGCCGATGTTGTCGAGGGCGAAGGAGCTCAGCTTCGACCTCCCAGCTGCGCGATCGCGGTCCTCAGCTCGGCCGGCACGTCGATCCGCACGTGATCGCCGTGCCGGACGACGAACTCGCCGCCGACGAGCACGTTGGTGACGTCGCCCGCGCCGGCCGCGAAGACGATCGAGCCGAGCGCCGAGTCGGCCTCGATCCCGGCCAGGGCAGCGCCGCTGGCGTCGAGGTTGACCAGATCGGCGAACATCCCTGGCTCGATCGCGCCGCAGTCCGGCCAGCCGACGGCCGCGTGCCCCTGCTTCGTCGCCGCGCCCAGCAGGGTCGCCGGGTCGTGGCAGCCTCGCTCCTGCGTCGCGAGACGTTCGTCCAGCTCGATCGCCCTGCACTCCTCGAAGATGTCGATCACCGCCTGTGAATCGCTGCCCACGGCCAGGTTCGCACCGGCTTCGCGCAGCAGCAGGGCGGGCCCGATGCCGTCGGCGAGATCGCGCTCGGTGGTCGGGCAGAAGCAGCAGCAGGCGCCAGCCCGCCCGAGCAGCTCCAGGTCGGTGGCGGAGAGGTGAGTCGCGTGCACCGCCGTGAAACGCTCCGAAAGCGCTCCGGCCTCCGCCAGCAGCTCGGTCGGCGAACAGTGGAACGCCGCCCGGCATTCGTCGTTCTCGCGGGGCTGCTCGGAGACGTGAGCGTGCAGCGGACGCTCGCCGGCGGCTGCCCATTGCGCGATCAGCGCAGCGGCGTCGGGGTCGACGGCGCGGACGCTGTGGACGGCGCCGCCGACCCTGGCCTGGGGCCCGGCCTCGAGCGCCTCCACCCGTTCGATCCAGGCGACGGCGCTGCCGTCGGAGAAGCGCCGCTGGACCGGATCCAGCTCGGCTCCGAAGCCGCCGCTCAGGTAGCAGGCGTCGATCAGGGTAATCCTGATTCCCGCCTGCTCGGCGGCCGCGACCAGCGCCGCCCCCATCGCGTTCGGGTCCGCGTAGGGGGAGCCGCCCTGGCCGTGATGGACGTAGTGGAACTCGCCCACCGTGGTGATGCCGGCGAGCGCCATCTCGCCGAAGGTCGCCCGCGCCAGCTCCAGGTAGGAGTCTGGATCGAGCCGCTCGGCGGCAGCGTACATCTGCTCTCGCCAGCTCCAGAAGTTTCCCTGGCCCTCCTCCGTCTTGCCGCGAAACAGGCGCTGGAAGGCATGCGAGTGAGCGTTGGCCAGGCCCGGCAGGGTGTAGCCGGACAGGGCTACCGCGTCCGGCGGGGGCTCCGGCACGCCCAGGCGGACGGCGCCGACCTTCCCCGCCTCGACCTCGACCACGACGCCGGGCGTGACCGCGGCGCCGCCGAGCCAGGCGAACTCGCACCAAAGCCGTTTCACGAGCCGACTCGCTCCACCAGGCGGGTGACCCGCTCGACGAACGCGTCCTTTCCGAAGCGTTCGAATTGATCCCAGGTCGAGAGCGAGGACATGTCCGCCATGCGGTCGATGAAGAGCCGGCCTTCGAGGTGGTCGATCTCGTGCTGGAAGGTTCCCGCGGTCAGCCCACGCCTGACCTCGTCGTGCGCTTCGCCATCGCGATCGAGGTAGCTGACGCGGACGGTCTCGAAGCGCCGCAGGTCGCCGCGCAGGTTCGGAATCGAGAGGCAGCCCTCGTTGGTGTCGAAGGCCGCGAAGTCGACCGGCTCCAGCTTCGGGTTGACGATCACGGTCAGCGGGATCGGCGGCTTGTAGGGGTAGCGTGGGTTTCCCTCCCGGACCTCGATCACCGCGACTTTCAGGAGCACGCCGACCTGGGGAGCGGCGAGGCCGGCGCCGTTGGCGTATCGCATCGTCTCGATCATCTCGTCGATCAGGCCCTGGACCTCGGCGCTGGCGAGCTGATCGGGCGTCAGCTCCTGCGCGACCTGGCGCAGCACCGGGTCGCCGAGCTGACGGATCGGGAGGACGCTCACCGGCCCTCCGCGCCCATCGGCACCCGAACGCCACGCTCGGCGGCGACGGTCAGCGCCCGCTCGTACCCGGCGTCGGCGTGCCGAATCACACCCATGCCTGGGTCGGTGCGAAGGACCCGGTCGAGCTTTTCCCCGGCCAGCTCCGACCCGTCGGCGACGCAGACCATGCCAGCGTGCAGCGAGCGGCCGATCCCGACCCCGCCACCGTCGTGGATGCTGACCCAGGAGGCGCCCGCCGAGGTGTTGACCAGCGCGTTGAGCAACGGCCAGTCGGCGATCGCGTCGGAGCCGTCGTTCATCGACTCGGTCTCGCGGTAGGGCGAGGCGACCGAGCCGGAATCGAGGTGGTCGCGGCCGATCACGATCGGCCCCTTCAGCTCGCCGCTCTTGACCATCTCGTTGAACCGCAGGCCGAGCCGGTGGCGCTCCCCGTAACCGGCCCAGCAGATCCGTGCCGGCAGCCCCTGGAAGGCGATCCGCTCGCCGGCGAGCCGGATCCAGCGCTCGAGCGCCTCGTCCCCCGCCAGCTCCTCGAGGACGGCCGCGTCGGTCGCCGCGATGTCCGCCGGGTCGCCCGAGAGCGCCACCCAGCGGAACGGTCCCTTCCCTTCGCAGAACAGCGGCCGGACGTAGGCCGGCACGAAGCCGGGGTAGTCGAAGGCGCGCTCGAAGCCGCCGAGCTTGGCCTCGGCCCGGAGGCTGTTCCCGTAGTCGAAGACCTCGGCTCCGCGATCCAGGTATTCGACCATCGCCGCGCAATGGGCGGCGATCGCCGCACGCGAGCGCCGCACGTACTCCCCCGGGTCCTCCTCGCGCAGGCGGTCGGCCTCCTCGATCGTGATCAGGTTGGGGACGTAGCCGTTGAGCGGATCGTGCGCGCTCGTCTGGTCGGTGACGATGTCGGCCTCGAAGTCGCGTTCGAGCAGCGCCGGCAGCACGTCGCAGGCGTTCGCGCAGAGGCCGACGCTGAGCGCACGCCCCTCCCGCTTCGCCTCCAGGCAGCGCCGAACAGCCTCGTCGAGGTCCTCCGCCTGCTCGTCGAGGTAGCGGGTCTCGAGCCGGCGGGCGATGCGCTGAGGATCGACCTCGATGCAGAGCGCGACCCCGCCGTTCAGCGTCACCGCCAGCGGCTGCGCGCCGCCCATCCCGCCGAGGCCGGCGGTGACGGTGACGGTCCCGGCGAGCGAGTCGTGGAAGCGGCGCCGGGCGATCTCCGCGAAGCACTCGTAGGTGCCCTGCACGATCCCCTGGCTGCCGATGTAGATCCAGGAGCCCGCCGTCATCTGCCCGTACATGGTCAGGCCCTCCGCTTCCAGGCGCCGGAACTCGTCCCAGTTGTCCCATTCTCCGACCAGGTTGGAGTTGGCGATCAGGACCCGCGGCGCCCACTCGTGAGTGCGAAAGGCACCAACCGGTTTGCCGGACTGGACCAGCAGCGTCTCGTCGTCCTCGAGCGAGGTGAGGGACCGGACGATCGCGTCGAACGCCTCCCAGGAACGCGCCGCGCGACCGGTGCCGCCATAGACGACCAGGTCCTCGGGTCGCTCGGCGACCGCGGGGTCGAGGTTGTTCATCAGCATCCGCATCGCGGCCTCCTGCGGCCAGCCCTTGCAGGAGAGGTCACCCCCCTGTGGTGCGTGGATTACCCGGCTCACTCCATACCTCCGATCTCGTCCTCAACGCTCTTGACCAGCTCACCCGAGGCAAGCAGCTGCTCGGCCTTACCCAGCTCCGGGGACAGCCAGCGGTCGACGCCGAACCCGGGGACCTCCCTGCGCAGGCGCTCGATCGCCGCCGCGCTTGCCGGCGCCGGCTTCAGGGGCTGCCTCAGCTCGAGCGCCCGCGCCGCGCAGGTGATCTCCACCGCGAGGATCCGCCGCAGGTTCTGGAGCGAGGCCCGGAGCTTGCGGGCGGCTCCCCAAGCCATCGAGACGTGGTCCTCCTGCGAGGCGCTGGTCGAGAGCGTGTCAGAGCTGGCCGGGACCGCGAGGCGGCGGTTCTCGGCGACCATCGCCGCCTGCGTGTACTGGCCGATCATCATGCCCGAGTTGACGCCGGCGTCGTCGGCGAGGAACGGGGGCAGGTTCACCGAGCGAGCCGGATCGAGAAGGCGATCCGTGCGCCGCTCGGCGATCGCACCGACGTCGGCGGAGGCGATCGCGAGGAGGTCGCAGGCGAGCCCCAGCGGCGCCCCGTGGAAGTTGCCGCACGACTCGACCCTGCCGTCGGGGAGCACCATCGGGTTGTCGATCGCCGAGGCAAGCTCGGCGTCGGCCACCCCGCCGGCATACCCGAGGGCGTCGCGAGCGGCGCCGTTTACCTGCGGGGCGCAGCGCAGCGAGTAGGCGTCCTGGACCCTGGGATCGTCGTGGCGATGGCTGGCGACCACCTCGGAGCCCGCCAGCAGGCGGCGCAGGTTCGCCGCGCTGACCCGCTGCCCGGGCTGCGGGCGCAGGTCGATCAGGTCGACGGCGAAGGCGCGATCGGTGCCGAGCAGGGCCTCGACGCTGAGCGCGGCCGAGAGGTCGGCGGCCTTCAGCAACAGCTCGAAGTCGCATAGCGCGAGGACCAGCATGCCGAGGATCCCGTCGGTTCCGTTGATCAGCGCGAGCCCCTCCTTGGCGACCAGCTCGAGCGGCTCGATCCCGGACGCGGTCAGGGCATCGCTGGCATCGAGAAGCTCCCCGCTGCCGTCCCTGACCATCCCCTCGCCGATCAGCGGCAGGGCGCAGTGGGCGAGCGGCGCCAGATCGCCGCTTGCCCCGAGCGAGCCGTGCTCGGGCACGACCGGGGTCAGCGAGGCATTGAGCAGGGCGGCGATGCGTTCGGCGACGATCGGCCGAACCCCGCAGTAGCCCGTCGCCAGGCTCCTGGCCCGCAGGAGCATCATCGCGCGAACGACCTCGACCTCGACCTCGGGCCCCATGCCCGCGGCATGGGAGCGGACGAGCGACTTCTGCAGCAGGGCGCGCTTCTCGGCCGGGATCGGCGTCGTCGCGAGCGCCCCGAAGCCGGTCGAGACGCCGTAGACCGGCTCGTTCGAGGCGACCAGCTCGGCGACCACCGCCGCGCCCCGCTGCATCGCCGTGATCGCGGCGGCGCCGACGCTCACCTGTTCGGCGTCCCGCGACACCGAGACGACCTGCTCGCGGGAGAGACCGCAGGCGGTCAATTCAACAGTCAATGGGAACCTCCGTTCCGCCAGCCGCTGATCGCGACGGCCTCGCCTCTGATCGACTCCAGGACCCGGCCGCAGAGATCCCCGAACCCCTGGGTGGCGAGGAGCTCGTGGGAACGCGGGCGCGGCAGATCGATCGTGATTTCTTCCTTGATTTCGCCCGGCCGATTGGTCATCACGACGACGCGGTCGGAGATGAAGACGGCCTCCTCGACGTCGTGGGTCACGAACAGCACGGTGATCTTGTGCTCCTCCCAGATCTTCGTCAGCAGCTCCTGCATCATCTGCCTCGTCAGCGCATCGAGCGCACCGAACGGCTCGTCCATCAGCAGCACCTGCGGCCGGTAGGAGAGCGCCCGGGCGATCGCCACGCGCTGTTTCATCCCGCCTGAGAGCTGGTGGGGATAGGCGTCTTCGAAATCCTGGAGGCCGACCAGGGCGAGCTGCTCCCGGGCCAGCTCGACTCGCTCTCCTTTCGACCCCGGCTCGCTGCGAAGCGCGAATTCGACGTTGGCGCGCGCGGTCAGCCAGGGGAAGAGCGTGTAGCTCTGGAAGACGAGGCCGCGATCGCGGCCCGGGCCGACGATCGGGACACCGTCCAGGAGCACGTCACCCGCGCTGGCCTCCTGCAGCCCGGCGACGATCGAGAGCAGGGTGCTCTTGCCGCAGCCGGAGGTGCCGATCAGCGAGACGAACTCGTTGTCGCCGATCTCGAGGTCGACGTTGGAGAGGGCGACGGTCGCCCCGGCGTCTGAGCCGAAGGCCTTCGTCAGCCCCCTCGCCTGGACCTTGGGCTTGCCCGTCATCAGTGTGCCTCCTCGTACTTGAAGAGACGTCTGGCGAGGAACTTCATCACTTGGTCGAAGATCAACCCCAGACAGCCGAGCACCAGGATGTAGCCGATGATGAGATCGGTCTCGAAGTAACGCTGGGCGGTCGTGATCCGGTAGCCGAGGCCCGAGGTGGCCGCGACCAGCTCGGCCAGCACCAGCCAGGTCCACGCCCAGCCGAGGCTGATCCGCATCGAGTCCCAGATCGCCGGCGCAGAGCTCGGGATGATGATCCGGGCGATGATGTTCCTGTCCTTCATCCCCAGCGTGTAACCGAGATTCACGTAGTCCATCGGTACCCGCTTGACGTTGTCCATGATCAGCAGGACCTGCTGGAAGAACGTCCCGATCCAGATGATGAGGAACTTCTGGGTGTCACCCGTCCCGGTCCAGAGGATGGTCAGCGGGATGAAGGCGACCACCGGCATGTAGCGGATGAAGTCGACCAGGGGCTCGATCGCCGCTTCCCAGACCCGGTACGTGCCGATCAGGACGCCGATCGGGATCGCCATCACCGTTGCCAGGGAGAAGCCGACCAGGACCCGGTAGATGGAGACCCGCGCGTCATCCCACAGCTGACCGTTTTCGACCTGGCGCTGCAGCGATTCGAAGACTTCGACCGGCGAGGGCAGGAACAGAGGTTCGACCAGGCCGGTGGCACTGACCAGCCACCAGACGCCGAGCAGGAGGGCGAAGACCCCGATCGCGATCGCGATGAACCACCCGGTTGAGATCCCGCCGCCGATCCGCAGCATCTCGTGCCGCTTCCGCCTCGGCTTCATCGGCGCCGGAGAGGGAGGGGCGGCCGCGGCCGCCCCTCCCTCTCCGGCGCCGATG
>DATKLT010000009.1:0-23875 GCA_035542315.1 Solirubrobacterales bacterium
TTCGCCAAGTCGGCGCAGCTGCCGCTCCACACCTGGCTGCCGGACGCGATGGAGGGCCCGACCCCGGTCTCCTCGCTGATCCACGCGGCGACGATGGTGACCGCCGGCGTCTACCTGATCGCCCGCACCCACGTCCTCTTCGTCCTCGCCCCGACCGCCGCCGACATCGCCGCCTTCGTCGGCCTCGCGACGCTGCTGGTCGCCGGCACGATCGCGCTGGTGATGACTGACCTGAAGCGGGCGATCGCCTACTCGACGATGAGCCAGATCGGCTACATGGTGGTCGGCGTCTCGATCGGCGCCTACAGCGCCGGGATGTTCCACCTGATGACCCACGCCTTCTTCAAGGCGCTGCTCTTCATGGGGGCCGGCTCGATCATCTCGGCGATGGCGAACAAGCAGAACATCGACGAAATGAGCGGCTTCGGCAAGGCGATGCGGTTTACCTCGATCACCTTCGTCTGCGGCGCCCTCGCCCTCGCCGCCTTCCCCGGCACCTCCGGCTTCTTCTCCAAGGACGAGATCCTCGCCTACGCCCACGTGCGCGGAGGGATGTACGACATCTTCTGGATCCTCGGCTACTTCGGGGCGCTGCTGACCGCGATCTATAGCTTCCGGCTCGTCTTCCGCGTCCTCCCCGGGCGGCCGTGCAAGGAGGCACAGGAGCTGATCGACAGCGGCCACCTCGCCCACGAGACGCCGCGCAACCCGGCCAACGGCGAGGAGGAGGACACCGACGTCGGCTTCCCAGGTGAGACCCATCATGTCGCCGAGGGGTCGCCGCCGATGAAGATCGCGATGGGCGTGCTCGCCTTCCTCGCCCTCTTCGCCGGCCTCGTCCAGGTCCCGGGCGTCGACGACACCATCACCAAGTTCCTCGACCCGGTCTTCGCCGACTCGCCGCTGGCGGCGATCGCGCCGACCACCGCCGAAGCCTGGACCGGCCTCGCGATCGGCGCCGTCATCTCGCTGCTCGGGATCGGGATCGCCTACTGGCTCTACATCGTGCGGCCGGAGACGCCGGCGGCGCTGATCCGCCGCTTCCGCTGGGCCCACACCTTCCTCTACAACAAGTGGTACTTCGACGAGGCGATCGACATCCTCGTCGTCCGCCCGGCGCTGGCGATCGGCCGCTTCGCCAACCGCGTCTTCGAGCGCTTCGTCATCGACGGCGCGATCACCGGCGGCACCGAGGAGACGGTGCGCGGCGTCAGCGCGGTCGCCCACCGCCTGCAGAACGGGTTCGTCCGCAGCTACGCGCTGCTGCTGATCTTCGGCTTCGCCGGCCTCGCCCTCTACTTCCTCATCGTCCAGTCATGATCAACGTCCTCCTCTGGCTCCCGCTCGCCTTCGGCCTCGTCGGCCTCTTCCTGCCGAAGAAGGCCGTCGGCTGGTGGGCGACCCTGGGCACGATCGCCACGCTCGGCGTCGCGATCGGGATGGCGTTCGGCTTCGACAGCGGCAACTCGGGCCTGCAGTACACGGTCGACACGCCCTGGATCTCGGGGCTCGGCGTCGACTACAGCCTCGGCATCGACGGCCTCAACCTCTTCCTGCTGTTGCTCACCGCGGTGCTCTGGACCGGCGCCACCGCCTTCGCCGCCTTCCGCGAGCAGGAGCGGCCACAGCTCTTCTTCTTCCTCATGCTGCTCGCCGAGACGGCGACTCTGGGCGCCTTCCTCGCTCAGGACCTGCTGCTCTTCGTCCTCTTCTTCGACTTCATGCTGGTCCCGTTCTACTTCCTCTTCGGCGCCTGGGGCAGCGACCGCACCGACGGCGGCCCGACCGCCTCGGCGGCGACGCTGAAGATGATGATCTACACCCTGATCGGGTCGCTGCTGATGCTGGTCGCGGCGATCGCGACGGCGATCATCTCCGCTCACGGAGGCCACATCACCTTCTCGATCGCCGAACTCCAGCACCAGGGCCTGCCGCTCGGCAGCCAGCGCTGGATCTTCTGGTTCTTCGCCGTCGCCTTCCTGGTCAAGATGCCGGCCTTCCTCGTCCACGGCTGGATGCCCGACGCTTACCGGGCGGCGCCGCTGCCGGTCCTGGCGGTCTTCTCCGGGGTGCTCGCCAAGGTCGGCGCCTACGGCTTCCTGCGGGTCGTCCTGCCCCTCTTCCCGCAGGCGACCGCCCAGTTCCAGGAGGTCGTCCTGGTGATTGCCCTGGCCTCGATCCTCTACGGCTCGGTGATGGCCTTCACCCAGACCAACGTGCGGCTGATCGCCGGTTACTCCTCGGTGGCGCAGCTCGGCTTCATCACCGCCGGGATCTTCGCCCTGCGCGCCGACGGCTCCGACGGGGCGATCCTGCAGATGGTCAACCACGGTCTCGTCGTCGCCCCGATCATGATCATCGTCGCGATCCTCTTCGAGCGGACCGGGACCGAGGACCTGGGCAAGATGGGCGGGATGGCGATGCGGGCGCCGGTCCTGGCGGCGCTCTTCCTGATCGTCGCCCTGGCGACCTTGGCGATGCCCGGGTCGGCCAACTTCATCGGCGAGTTCTACATCCTCAACGGCCTCTTCAACTCGAAGATCGTCTTCGCCTTGATCGCGATCAGCGGCGTCGCGATGTCGGCCTATTACGCGTTGCGCCTCTACCAGGGGACGATGCACAACCGCAAGCCCGACGGCGTCATGTCACGCGAGATCAGCCTCAGGGACGGGATCGTGCTGGCGCCGCTGGTGCTCTGCATCGTCGGCCTCGCCCTCTACCCGCAGCTGATCCTGCACCGCACCGACCCAAGCGTGCAGCAGACGGTGGCGAAGGTGACCGGGGCGGATTCGCCGGAAACGGAACTGGCGAGCGGGAACACGACCGGGGTCGCGATCGGCAGCGGCAAGCTGGTCAGCTCGAGCGAACCGAAGGAATAGAGATGACCTTCCACGAACCCCACATCGACTACGCCGGCGTCGCGCCGATCATCGCCCTCACCGTCGGCCTCGTCGTCGTCCTCTTCACCGCGGTGATCAAGCCGCTGAAGCGGACGGCGCCTTTCCTCACCCTGGTAACGCTGGCGGCGACCGCCGGGCTGCTGATCTGGCACTGGGACGAAAAACTCGAACTGATTACCGGCGCCCTGCAGCTCGACAACCTGGCGATCGCGATCTCGCTGATCGCGATCCTGATGGCGGCGGTCTGCGTGTTGCTCTCGATCGGCGAGCCTGCCACCGAGGAAGCGGGATCGGGCGAGTACCACGCGCTGCTGATCGGCTCCGTGCTGGGGATGGTGCTGCTGGCGCAGGCCTCGAACCTGGTCACCTTCTTCGTCGCGATCGAGACCCTCTCGATCCCGCTCTACATCCTCTGCGCGACCAACCTGCGCCGCGAGGGCTCGCTCGAGTCGGGGCTGAAGTACCTGATCGTCGGCTCGCTCGGCTCGGCGACGCTGCTCTACGGGATGGCCTTCCTCTACGGCGGCACCGGCTCGACCGACTTCGCCGGGATCGCCACCGGCATCGTCCACAAGGGGCTGCTGAGCGACCCGCTGATCCTGATCGGGATCGCGATGGCGGCGGTCGGGCTCGCCTTCAAGACCTCGATCGCCCCCTTCCACCAGTGGACGCCCGACGTCTACCAGGGGGCGCCGACCCCGATCACCGCCTTCATGGCGGTCGCCACCAAGGCCGCCGCCTTCGCCGTCTTCCTCCGCTTCTTCCTCGTCGCCCTCGGCCCCCAGGTCGACCAGTGGGCGCCGGCGCTGGCGGTCCTGGCGGCGATCTCGATCGTCGTCGGCAACGTCGGCGCGCTCGGCCAGGATTCGCTGAAGCGGCTGCTCGGCTACTCCGGCGTCGCCCAGGCGGGCTACATGCTGGGCGGGATCGTCGTCGCCTCCGAATCGGGCACCAGCTCGCTGATCTTCTACCTCGCCGCCTACGCCTTCATGAACCTTGCCGCCTTCGCCGTCGTCGTTGCCCGCGAGCGCGAAACGATCTTCGGCGACGACATCCGCGCGATCCAGGGGCTGGGCGCCTCAAAGCCGCTGCTCGCCTGGCCGCTGACGATCTCGATGCTGGCGCTGGCCGGGCTGCCGGTGACCGCTGGCTTCATCGGCAAGCTCTACTTGATCGAGGCCCTGGTCGAAGGCGACTACACCTGGCTCGCGGTCTTCATCGCAGTCGGCTCGATGATCTCGCTCGCTTACTACCTGCGGGTGGTGGCGGCGATGTGGATGCGGCCGGGCGGCGAGAAGGTGCCGGGCGGCACCCCGGCGATCGCCGGTGCCGCGCCCGAGGCCGACCCGATCGACCCAGCGGCGAGCCGCCGCTGGTACCTGGTCGGCCCCGCCGCCCTCGCCGCCGCGGCAACCGTCTTCTTCGGAATCATCCCGCAGCCGCTGGTCGACTTCGCCAGCCACGCCGGCGCCTCGCTCTTCTAGGCGCGATGGCTGCGACGGCTGCGGGGCGCTGAGTTGGGCGTCATCGCCACGATCGCGCTGATGATCGCTGGCGCCGGCGTCGGCGTCTGGTCGGAGCGCCGCTACCCCTCGCAGGCGATCGGTCTCGCCCGCCAGCTGCTGATGATCATCCTCTACGTGCTCGTCCCCTTCGTCATCTTCTTCAACCTCGCCCGTGCCTCGATCAGCCTCGACAACGCGGTCGGCATCGTCCTCGGGCTGGTCAACCTGACGCTGGTCTCGGTGATCGTCTGGTTCGCGGCGACCAGGTTCCTGCGGCTGAGCTCGGTGCAGACCGGGGCGGTGATCTGCTCCGTCCTGGTCGCCAACACCGGTTACCTCGGCTACCCGCTGACGGTCGCCCTGCTCGGCCACGACCACCTCGCAACCAGCGTCCTCTTCGACGCGCTCGTCAGCGGCCCGGCGCTGCTGATCGGCGCCGTTGGCGTCGGCGCCGCGTTCGGCAACCGCGCCGGCGAAGGCGCCAAGGCGCGCCTGCGCGCCTTCCTCACCCGCAACCCGGCGCTCTACGCGGCGATCCTGGGCCTGCTCGTCCCTGACGCCCTGGCCCCCACCTTCCTCGTCGACTTCTCCCAGATCCTCGTCGTCGCGATCCTGCCGATCGGCTTCTTCGCCGTCGGTGCCACCCTCGCCGAGGGCGCCGAGGCCGGCGACCTGCCGATCCCGCCGCCGCTGACGCCGCCGGTCGCCCTCGCCGTCGGCGGCCGCCTGCTGCTGGCGCCGGCGCTGCTGATGCTGCTGGCCGCGCCGCTGATCGACCTCCCCGCCTCCTACCGACTGATGTCGGCGATGCCGACGGGGATCAACGCCCTCGTCGTCTCCCACGCCTACGGCCTCGACAACCGCACCGTCGCCGAGTCGATCACCTGGTCGACGGCGATCGTCGTCGTCGTAGCCCTGGCCTCGCTGCTGTTCTGACGCCACCCGGTCGGCCTGGTCTGGGAGGCTTCCCGAACGTGATCCACCACGTCGGGATAGAGGTCGCGCCGGCGGACGTCGAGCGCACCGCCGAGCTGTTCGAGCTGCTCGGCTTCGAGCGGGTCGTGCCGCCGCCGGCCCTGGCCGAGGGCTTCACCTGGCTCGAGCGCGAGGGTACCCAGATCCACCTGATGCACGACGAACAACCGGTCGTCCCGGCCCGCGCCCATGTTGCCGTCCTCGCCCCTGACTTCGACGCCACCCTCGGGCGCCTGCGCAGCGCCGGCTTCGAGCCCGAGCCGCGCCGCCCCCACTGGGGCGCCCCCCGCGCGCTCGTCACGGGCCCCGGCGGCCACCGCGTCGAGCTGATGGAGGCGGCACCCAAGAGCAGGCCCTTCATCGCCATCGCAGGGAACATCGGCACCGGTAAGAGCGGCCTGACCATGGCGCTCGCCGCCGAGCTCGGCGCCCAGCCGCTTCCGGAGGACCTCGCCGCCAACCCATTCTTCGACCGCTTCTATGCGGACCCCTCTGGCTGGGCATTCAGCTCGCAGGCGGCATTCGCCTGCGACGCCCTGCGCCGCCACGTCGTCGCCCTCGACGGACGCGCTTCGGTGCAGGACCGGACCGCCTTCGAGTCCTACGAGGTGTTCGCCCGCGTGCTGCACGAGCAGGGCCATCTCTCGGACGACCAGCTGCGGGTACTCGGGGGCTTGAGGGATTGCGCGGCGGCCCTGCCGCGACAACCCGACCTGCTGATCTACCTGGAGGCCTCGACGCCCAGCCTGGCCTCCCGGATCGCGCAGCGGGACCGAATCCCCGAGCGCCACGTGAGCCTCGAGTACCTCGAGCTTCTCCAGGCCGCGTATGAGGAGTTCGTCAGCCGCTGGGCGCTGAGCCCGGTGCACTCGGTCGACACCGACCGGCGAGACCTGCGCGACGCCGACCAGCTGCGGCTGCTCGCCCGCGAGGTCGGCTGGCCCTGAATCCCGCTTTGGAGGATTGATCAGTCCCAGGTCGAATGCTCAGGCCGATGTCAGCGCTTGGCAAGACCGCGATCGAACGGCGCTTCGAGGAGATCTTCAAGCAGGGCAGCGGCGACCGCAGCAGAATGCAGGCGGCGAAGTACTACCTGAGGCTCTCACCGGCCGACCTCGTCCTCCCCAACGGCGAGCGCCATCGAAGCAAGAACCCGCTGAAACAGGCATTCATCGTCGAGCCCGGGGACTCCGCCTTCGTTTCGACCCGGGAGAGAATCGCGATGCCCCGAGATCTGCTCGGGATCCTCGGGCCGCGTTTCAGCTCGGCCGAGAACGGCGTGCTCTTCTTCGGCGGAATGATGGTGGACCCCGGGTACGGTCTCGACTGCAAGGACGAGGACGGGGAGGGACAGCCTCTTTCCTTTTACATCGGGAACATCAGCAGCCGGCCGATCGTGCTTAAACCTGAGACCGAGGTCATCGCCTCGATCGCCTTCTTCGAGATCGCCGATCCGCTCAAGGCAAAGAAGGATCCGTTCTCGCCCGCCAAGGGCCCGATGGAAGCCCGCAAGGAAGTGCTCGACCCGGCGAAGGGCCACCAGCCTCCCATCGCTCTTGGCTTAGTCCAGGATCTCGGCGAGGTCCCGTCTCGCCTCGACGGGCTCGAGAGCATGGTCAAGCAGGTGGTGCTGCTCGGCGTCGTCGTCCTGGTCGCGGCGCTGCTCGGCGCGATCACGGCGGCGATCTTCGGCGCGGTTCCCTCGGGACCGACCGAGACGAAGACCGTGACCCTGCTCGAACCCACGAGCGGCTCCGTTCATGGGAAGGCAGCCCACCACGCGCTCGCTCACGTGGTCACGACTCATTCCAGCTCCGAGCCCCGCATCGAAGCCCTGGCGCTCACCCTCGCGGGAATCGTCGTCGGCGCGGGCCTGCTGGTGGCCATCTTCTATTTCGCCGTCGCGGCGATGAGGAGGAAGGCCGGCCTGGACCGGGCAAGGCGCCTGCGCCAGCCGTAGGCAGCCGTAGGCGAAAGCGCGGTCGGCCTCAGCGCAGCAGGTCGGCGATCGCCAATTGGCCCTTGTCCTCGAGCGTGTTCGCGATCGTCTTGCGAAGCGGCTGCGACGGGGACTGGTCGACGAACTCCATCGCCTCGGCCACGCTCGGATGGACCTCTTTGATCTTGGCGTGCATTTCCTGGGCGACGAGCCGGTATGAGGAGTGGCCCTGGGGCCCGGACCGCAGCTCGATCAGGTGGAGAGCCTCACGGGCGGACATGTCGAGGACGTAGCGGGTGCGGAAGGCAAGGCAGAGCGCATAGGGAGCCGCCCAGCCGAGGTTCTCGCCGCAGAGGCGCTCGTACTCCTCGCGCGAGCTCTCGACCGCCCGCTCGAACGTGTCGGCGACGCCCGCCGTCTCCAGCTCGGGCGGGACGTGAGCCCCGAGGCTCGGCGTCAGTCCCTGCCACTGCACGGTGAGCATCCGGTGGCGCTGGAGATCCCGGAAGGCCGCGTAGTCGGAGACGATTTCGAACCGGTATTGGAGCCGCTCGAAGCCGCGACCCGGGCGATGGCGCCGGTTGGTCCGCGGGCCCGCGAGCACCGAGATCAGCGAGGCCCGGTCCTTGACCGAGAGCCGCTCGACCTCCTGCCGGATCCTCTCCTCCGAGGAGGAGGAGGCCTCGAACAGCAGCGAGACCAGGAGGTCGACTTCGTCGCCGGAGCTGTCGAGGAGCTTCACAAAGGGCTCGCTCTCTTCGTCGCCCCCGTCGAGGCCGAAGCTTGCCGCCTTGTCCGCCGCCTGCTGCTGTCGCGCCCGCAGGAAGTTGATCCACTCGCCGCCGCGGTCGGGGCGCTCGATCCTGGAGACGAAGCTCGGGATCACCGCCTCCAGCTCGTGCAGCATCATCGATCCGTAACGGCGCGCCTCCGGCAGCGGGTGGGCGAGGAGGTGGAGAACGAGGCTCTCGTACGTCTGCCCGGTCCCGAGAATCCCCATGTGCGAGAGGGACGCGGCCGGGAGCAGCCCGCGCAGCAGGTCGAGCGCCTTGGCTCGCAGCATCCGTGCCTGCACGAAGGCGTCCGCCTTGCCGGGCGCGGTGGACCGCTCGAGCCAGGCCAAGACCTGAGGCAGGAGACGCGAGTAGACCTCGAAGAGACCGTCCATCGTCGCTTCGTATTGCATTCCCAGGGCCGGGTGCCGGTAGTAGCGATAGCCCCCTTCCGGCATCGGCTTGTCGTAGGGGATGTAGCGCGTCGACTGCTCCAGGTAGGCCGCGAGGCGCGGGCGCTGGAGGACCTTGGTCATCACGTTCGAGGTCCACTCGCAAGCGAGGTGAGCGCCCCCCAGCTGCGCGACGGAGTCGTCGCCGAAGCCGATGAAGACCCGCTCGTAGAGCTCCGCGGCGCGCCGGCCCTCGGACAGACGGGGGAGGTCCCCGATGTCGGGGAGGCCGTCCGCGAACTCCTCGAGGAAGAGGCGCCGCAAGGTGCCCTGGTAGCGCGAGTAGCGGGCGAACAGCGCGCCCTTGACGGTCTCGGGAAGATTGATCAGCGCGAAGACCGGGCCCTCCAGGTTGGTGAAGTGATTCGAGAGCTTCGCCCGCTCGGCCTCGGTGAAATCTTCCTTCGGGTAGTACATGGACCCAGCGTATCCAGCGAGCCGGCTGAGCTTTCCCCAGGCGACGTCGCAAATAGCGGCGTCGCCGCCGATGCCGCTAGCGGGCAAGCGTTTGAAGATGCAGACCAACCTCTAACCCCCGCAAGTGATCCAGCGGTACCGCGGGGCGCGAAACTACAGGTGTGGACCCTCATGGTGCGCTCAACCACCCTGTGCGCAGGCAGATCCTGCGGACGCTGATCGCAAGCGAGAGGCCGCTCAGCCTGAGCGAACTCGTCGCCACCGTCGCCCCCGGGGCGAGCGTCAGCGCCGTCGGCTATCACGCTCGGGTCCTCGAGTCCTCCGGCGCCGTCGGCAGCACCCGGGCCGACGGTGCCGTCGAGGACTCCTACTGCGCCACAGCCCCCGACCGGGAAACGATCGCCCTGCTCGAGAGCACTCGCGAGGACGACGTTCGGCTCGGCGACTGAGCGCTACTCGCAGAAGTTGGGGGCGTGGACGCTGATCGTCTCGACCTTGCGGGTGCCCGGGCTGACCGTCAGGGTCAGGATCGGGCGTTCGATCGAGTCGATCCAGAGGAACCCCTCGGCGAAGGGGTCGGCGGCCCCGGGCGCCTGGTACACGGCGCGCGGATAGGTGGCGCGGGCGCTCGCCGCGGTCGAGCCGACGCGGATGCCGCGGGCGGTCTTGACGCCGCCGCTGAGGCTGAGCCCCGAGAGGCGGCGGTTGGCCTTGAAGACGGCGACCCCCCGCAGTGGCTGCTGCAGCTGCGCCACCTTCTGACCGGGGACGAGCGCGAGCGCGCTCCCAACCGTCGTCAACCTCCGGATCAAGTTCATCGGGCGGCTATCGAGGTCAGTCGGCGACCTGGACGAGGAGCTTGCCCATGTTCTGGCCGCTGAAGAGCTGGGCGAGGGCCCCCGGGGCGGCTTCGATGCCGCCGTCGACGATCGTCTCGTCGTAGTGGAGCTTGCCTTCGCCGAGCAGCCCGGCGAGGTAGCCGATCGCCTCTTCGAAGCGGTGGCCCCAGTCGAGGACGAGGAAGCCCTTGATCGTCGCCCGCTGCATGATCAGCTGGCCGATGTTGGTGAGACCGCCCTGGTGCTCGCCGCCCTCGTTGTAGGTGTTGTACTCGGCGATCATCCCGCAGAGGGAGACGCGGGCGCCGATGTTGAGCCGCATCAGGATGTGGTCCATGATCGGGCCGCCGACGTTCTCGAAGTCGACGTCGATCCCAGCGGGGGTGGCGGCGTCGAGCTGCTCGCGCCAGTCGTCGGCACGGTGGTCGACGCAGGCGTCGTAGCCGAGCACCTCGACCGCGTGGGCGCACTTCACCGGCCCGCCGGCGATGCCGACCACCCGGCCCGCCCCTTTCTGCTTCGCGATCTGGCCGGCGATCGAGCCGACGGCGCCACAGGCGGCGGAGATCACGACCGTCTCCCCCTGCTTCAGCTCGGCCAGGTCGATCCCGATGTATGCGGTGACGCCGGTGTGGCCGAGGGCACCGAGGAAGGCGGGCAACGGTGCCGGCAGGGGGTCGGGCAGGACCGTCAGCGGCGCCTCCAGCTGCGAATCGTCGGCGAGGACCAGCTCCTGCCAGCCGGTGAAGCCGCTGACCGTCGCCCCGACCGGCATGTCGTCGCGCTTGGATTCGATCACCTCGCCGACGCCGAGGCCGCGCATCACCGCGTCGAGCGGCACCGGCGGCATGTAGCCGCGGATGTCGCTCATCCAGATCCGGTTGGTCGGGTCGAGCGAGAGCAGCTTGGTGCGGACCAGGGCCTGGCCCTCGCCCAGCTCCGGGACCTCCTCTTCGACCAGCTCGAGATCGCCGTCGGCGAGCGTCCCCTCGGGGCGACGGCGCAGGCGGTAGGCGCGGTTCACGTGGTCCCCCATCAGACGCTCACCTTCTCACGATCCGAGCTGGAGATGCCAGCCTCGGCCAGGTAGTCCCTGACGACGCGACCGCGCGGCAGGGTCCAGTCGAAGGTCCCGTAGATGCCGCCGACCATCGCCATCGGCGCCAGGTCGGCGACCGGGTCGGAGATCGAGGGCGAGTCCATCGTCACCTGGCAGCGGCCGGTCCAGACGTCGGGGCTGCCGTCAGCGGCGAGGCAGGGGACCGTTTCGGGTTCGGTCCTGATCAGCTGACAAACGCTCGGCGGTGAGCCTTCCTCGGCGCCGGGGACGTAGCGCAGGGTCAGGTGCGGGGTGGCGCCAACGTCCTCCATCGTCGCCGGCCGTTCCGGCGTCATCTCGACCGTGAGCAAGCGGTTGGCGGTCGGCCGCTCGACCGTGAACAGGATCCCCTCGCGGTGGCCGGGGTTGGTCCCGCCCATGTCGAAGCTGCAGTCGGCGAGCTTCTTCGGCCAGCCCCAGAGCTCGCGCCCCGCGGCCATCGGCGCGTCCGCGTCGAGGTAGATGAAGGGGCAGTAGAGGTAGGTCTCGCCTTCGAACTCGGCCTGGACGATGCAGATCGCCTCGTTGTAGGTGCCGAAGGTGGTGAAGGGGTAGTTGCAGACCCAGGCGATGCAGGTGACCGGGTCGGTCGCTGGCGTCACCCCCGGCGGCAGGTGGCGAGCCACCTTCTCGGTGTCGGCCTGGTAGATGCCGAGGACGACTTTGGCGCCGCGGTAGTAATAGGGCGGGTCGGGATAGAGCGGCGCCGTCACCGGCTGGTCGAAGCCGGCGAAGAAGCCGTCGAGAGCCTCTGGCATTGCGGGAAACCTCCTGGTCAGGTCGGCGATCCCTCCCAGCATCCCCGCTGCGCTCGGCCAGCGCCTGACAGGAGCGGCGTCGCCTTGTGGCCTCGACAAACACGTCCGCGGCGCCCATCCGACATTGACCACACCAGGGTGGGGTCAATGTCGGATGGGCATGGGCGGGCGCACCCACATGGCAGGTAGGTGTGCCGCCCCGCCCGCCCGCCTAGAAGTCGCGGTTCCTTCTGGACGTCCTCCTTCCGAAAGGAACCGCGGAACGGAAGATCAGCCGGAACCTCCATATCGCGGTTCCTTTCGGACGCCATACGTCCACAAGGAACCACGGGTTTCGCCGCTTGGACTCGGGAGGGTGCCGGCCGCCCTACCTGCCCAAAGAGGGTGGCCGGCACCCTCCCCAACACGCGCGCGATATCGACCCCACCCTGGTGTGGTCAATATCGCGAACGCTTCGCGGCTAGCGCTTGAGGTCGAGGGACCAGTGCTCGTTGGCGACTCGGACGTAGGGGGAGCGGACGGTCTCGATCAGGGCCTTGATCTCGGCGACCTCGGGCGGCAGCAGGGGGTAGTCGCGGGCGACCGGGCCGGCGGCTTGCATCGCCTCGATGTCGCTCTCGGGGATCAGCGCCTTGAGAATCAGCAGGTCGTCTTCTCCGAGGCCGGTGCCGTGGCGGGCGCGGAGCTCCTCCAGGGTCGGCTGCTCGGGCGGGCTGGCGAGGACCCGGGCCGCGTTCTCGGCGGCCATGATCCGGTCGAGCACCTCGGGATCGAGCGGCGCCGGCGGCTCGCCGTAGTGGCCGGCGGCGTAAGCGACGACCTGGTCGGGGACGAGCTCGTAGCGCCCGCCGCCGACCACGTTGAGCACCGCCTGGGTGCCGACCAGCTGCGAGAGCGGCGTCGCCATCACCGGCCAGCCGAGCTCCGCGCGCACCCGCCCGGTCTCCTCCAGCACCTCGTCCAGCCGGTGCGTCATCCCGTGCTGCTCGAGCTGCGCCTTCAGCGTTCCCACCATCCCGCCCGGAACCTGGTGGGTGACGTTGAAGAGGTCGTACTCGCTGACCTGGTCGACGAGGTGGCCGGCGGCGAGGCCGACGGCGCGGAAGTGCTCGTCGACCGGCGCCAGCAGCGAAGTGTCGAGGCCGTGCTCGATCCCGAGCAGCTCGAGGTTGCGGACGACGCTCTCGGTCGAGGGGGTCGAGGGGCCGTTGGCCATCGAGCGCGCCGCGGTGTGGAGCACGGTCACGCCGCATTTGACCGCCTCGACGTAGGTCAGGCCCGAGGTCCCCATCAGGTTGTTGGCGTGGATCTCGACCGGCTTCGGTGCCGCCGCCGCGACGATCTTCGGCAGCAGCGTCCGCAGCCGCTCGACGTCGAGCACGCCGGCGGTGTCGTAGAAGAGGACGCCGTCGACGTCAGGGATCGCCGCGATCTCGGCCGCTTTCGCCGCCAGGTACTCGTCGGTGTGGACCGGGGAGATCGTGTAGAAGACGGTGCCGACGACCTCGGAGCCGTACTCCTTGGCGATCTTCGCCAGCCGGGCGAAGTTGTCGATTCCGTAGAGGACGTCGTAGATCCAGTAGCTGCGGACGCCGTGCTCGTTGAGGCGCCGGATCCAGAGGTCCATCAGGGCGTCGGGCGAGACGCCGAAGGAGATGCAGGCGTTGGCCCGCATCCCGCCCCGCATCGGCGTGCGGTGGATCCGCTCGCGCAGCAGGTCGAGCCCTTCCCAGGCGTTCTCCCGCTTGTACTTGATCAGCACCTCCATGTGGGAGGAGCCGGCGAAGTCGACGACGCTGAACCCGGTGCGGTCGAGAAGATCGGCGACCGGCAGCGCCATCCCCGCCTGCATCCGCATCCCCCAGAGCGATTGCTGACCGTCGCGCAGGGTCGTGTCGAGGATCCGCACCCACGAGGGGAGCAGGCTCTGCGTGGTGGGCTCAAGCGGCGCCATCGCCCGCCTCCGCCAGCTGCCGCAGCTTCGACTTCAGCACCTTGCCGGCGGGGTTGCGCGGCAGCTCGGCGAGGACCCCGTAGCTGCGCGGCCGCTTGTGGCGGGCGATCGAGTCGAGGCAGCGGCGGTCGAGCGCCTCGGCGTCGACCTCGGCCCCGGGCGCGGCGACGACGAAGGCGATGACGATCTCCCCCCACTCCGGGTCGGGCAGGCCGACGACCGCCACCTCGGCCACCGCCGGGTCGAGGTCGAGCACGTCCTCGACCTCGCGCGGGTAGACGTTGTAGCCGCCGGTGATGATCACGTCCTTGGCGCGGTCGACGAGGGTCAGTCGGCCGGCGTCGTCGAAGAAACCGAGGTCGCCGGTGTGGAGGGCGCCGCCGCGCAGCGTCTGCGCGCTCGCCTCCGGCATGTCGAGGTAGCCGGCCATCACCGTCGGCCCGTCGACGACGACCTCGCCGACCTCGCCGGAAGGCAGCTCACGGTCCTCCTCGTCGACTACGCGAACGACCATCCCGTAGCGGGCGACGCCGACCGAGCGCAGCGCCGCCTCCTCGCCGGACTCGACCGCCGCCCCGATCGCCGCCTTGCCGTTGGCGGTGATCGTGCAGGGGGACTCGCCCTGGCCGTACCCATTCCAGACCACCGGGCCCATCGCCCCGATCGCGGCGCGCAGGTCGGCGGGCAGGATCGGAGCGGCGCCAGCGATGATGGTCCCGATCCCCGGCGCCGAAGCGCCGGCGCGCGGGTGCGCCGCGAGGCGGCGCAACAGGGTCGGCGGCACGAAGAAGGTCGAGCGCTTCCCCGCTTCGATCAGGTCGAAGAGCTCGTCGGCGTCGAAGCCGCCGGAGGGCGGCAGCACCTGCGCCGCGCCGCGGGCAAGGAAGGGCAGCGACATCAGGCCCGAGGCGTGGCTGAAGGCGGCGACGTGGATCATCGAGTCGCGCGGGCCGACGGCATCTGCATCGGCCAGGTAGGCGCTCGCCATCGCCGCCAGGTTGCCGTGGCTGAGGCGGGCGCCCTTCGGCTTGCCGGTGGTGCCCGAGGTGAAGAAGATCCAGGCATCGTCGGTTGCCAGCCGCGGCGCTGCGGCGATCGGCGCAGCGGCTTCCAGCGCCGCGTCCTCCTCCTCGCCAAAAACGACAACCGGGGCCTCGACCTCGGCCCCGATCGCCGTCGCCGTGTCGGTGGTGGCGAAGCAGAGCCTGGCGTGGCCGCGGGCGAGGACGTCGGCCGCCTCGCGCGCGTGCAAGCGGCTGGAGATCGGCACCGCGACGCCGCCCGCGTGCCAGATCGAGAACAGGGCCTCGAGGTAGGCGACGTGGTTGGAGGCGAAGAGGGCGACGGCGTCTCCGGGAGCGATCGCGTGACGATCGCGCAGGCCACCGGCCCGGCGCGCGACCGCCTCTGCCAGCTCGGCCCAGGTCCGCTGCGGGCGCTCGCCCAGCAGCAGCGCCGGCCGCTCCGCCGCCCAGCGGGCGGGACCGTCGAGCAGCCCAGCGAGGTTGGCGCCGTACATCGCGTCCTCCTCGCCGGGGCTCGCTCGGTTGGGCCGCCGCCTCTAGCTCGCCAGGGCCGCCGACTGCTCGGCGTCGGGGTTGTTCTTCGCCCAGACGTCGTCGTCGTAGAAGCGGAGGTCGAATTTGTCGCTGTGGAAGGCCTTGGCCGCAGCGTTCAGCTCGTCCTGGCCCATCTTGCCCTGGGTCGTCGTCCACTTCGCCGTTTTCGGCGGCAGCGTGGTGACGCCGCCCTCGATCGGGCCGATGTGCGGGGTGAAGTCGTCGTCGGCCAGCACCGAATAGGGGATCGACGTCCACATCTCTCCCCGCTCGCCCGAGTAGCGCGCCATCCGCTGCGGGCTGCGCTGCTGGGAGGTCATCGAGATCAGCCCGACCAGCTCGGCGATCACCGAGTTGCCGTACTCGTCGTTCATGATCGGCTTCAGCCGCTGGGTGCGGTCGTCGACGAGGAACCAGTCGTCCTGCTCGTAGACCCCAGCGAAGTGGGCGAGGTCCTTGTAGGTCCCGTAGTAGACGAGCAGGCCGGCGTCGATCATCTGCTCGCGACTCCAGCCGGCCATCATTTTCCACATGTTCGCCGTCGCCGCTTCCATCTTCTCGCGCTGGTCGTCGAGGTAGTCGGCCAGCTCCGAGGCGCTGTCCATGTGGACCGGGATGTAGCCGTCGGAGAGCCAGTCGGAGGTGTAGACCCCGAGCGAGACCAGGTTGTCGTTGCTGTAGGACGGTTCGGCCTCGAAGCTGCCCCAGTCGTCGACCATCTGGAAGTGGGTGTCCTTCATCTCGACCGTGATCGTCAGGTTGTTGTGCTCGATCTCGTTCGAGATCCCGTCCATCCACGGGTAGTCGCACTCGGAGAGGTCGACCGCGTCGCGGACGAGGATCTCGTTGCCCCCCTTGGTCCGGTACGGGCCGTGGTTGCAGAAGCTCAGCCGGCACTCGCAGTGGCTGAGGAAGCCGTAGGCGGAGACCGCCGCCATGAAGCGGGTGAAGGCGTGGTGGAGCTTGTCGCCGGGGGTCAGGCCGAGCGCGTTGTCTTCGAAGAAGTCGGTCTGGCGCGCGGTGTGGACCTGGTCTTTGTAGCTGCCGTCGCTGGGCTGGATGTGTGCCTCGGAGCGGTGGTAGGCGAGGTTCAGCCGGCGCGAGAAGTCGGTCACGTAGAGGACGTCTTCGACCGCGTCGGTCGGCTTGATCAGGCCCATGTCGATCAGGAACTGACGGGCGCCGAGGTAGAACTGCGGCGCGACTCCCATCGAGATCGTGTTGACGTAGGTGCCGACGAGGCGGGCGCGGTCGCCGATTT
This sequence comes from Solirubrobacterales bacterium, assembly GCA_035542315.1. GTDB lineage: Bacteria > Actinomycetota > Thermoleophilia > Solirubrobacterales > 70-9 > VAYN01. The sequence goes on from DATKLT010000009.1 coordinate 16,432, forward strand.
CCTCGGCCGACATCGAGGCCTCGATCTTGCGCAGCATCTCCGGGTAGCGGTACCAGCAGTTGTAGTAGGAGAGCGCGATGTAGGGGTTGACCGGGAACAGTTTCGACTCCTGCACGGTGCGCGTGGTGCACATGTAATAGAAGGAGTCGGCCCACTTCTGGATGAAGGCGTTGGCCTCCAGCACGTCCTTGTAGCTCTGCTTGATCGGCATCGTTCTTCCTCCCTAGGAGACCTTGATGATGCGGGCGCGGTGCTCGGCCGCGGCCTCGGGGTCGGCGTAGGCGTCGGCGGCTTTCTTCGAGTACTCGACCGTGACTTCGTCGCCGTCGGCGAGGCCGTCGAGCGCTGCGTTCATCAGGCAGGGGACGTTGTACTCGCGGGTGAGGATCCCGAGGTGCGAGCGGACCGTGCCGCCCATGCAGACGACGGCGGTGAAGTCGCCGAGGATCGGCGCAGTCAGGGTGCCGCCGGAGTCGTCGATGATCGCCACCGTGTTCTCGGGGACGCCCTCGGTCAGCATCTCCATCACCTTCTCGACGTCGGAGATGTAGCGGGCGGTCCCGGTCACGTCAGCCGCGGCTTTGAAGACGTTTTCGCCGGTGCCGACGATCGGCCGGCCCTGCTCGTCTTTCTCATGCTCGCCGGTGTTCGCGATCCCGGCCAGCGGTTTGTATTTGTCCGGCTCCTCCTTCAGCGAGATCGTCGCCGAGACGTCGAAGCGGTAGCCGTCGGCGAGGACGTCGGCCTCGATCTTCCACAGCTCCTCCTGCGTCGGGAAGAGCTCCTCGGTCACGACCGCCTCCTCCCAGCTCTTGCCGCTGGCGGCGAGCTTCTCGGCGACCAGCGCCCGGATCGCGGCGTGGTAGCGCTCGACCAGCGGCGTCGCCGACTCGCGCGGCCACTTGTCCGGATATGGCCTCGCGGCCGTCTCAGTCGTCGTCTCGCTCACTTCATCTCTCCTTGTCCTCCAACAGGTTCGATTGCTCCTGGGCCAGCCGCAGCAGCAACGCCGCTTCGTGCTGTCCCGGGAGCCTCTCCACGGTCCCGACGCCGGCCTCGAGCACGGCGCGGGCTCCCTCCGCAGTTGCAAGTGCCGAGCCGCGCGCGGCGGTCGCGCCCCGCAGGGCCTCGGCCAGCGCACCGGCGTCCGGCGCGCCCTCGTCGAGGGCGGCGCCGGCGGCGTCGAGGTCGACGCTGTCGGGCACCTCGTCGACGACCGCGACCGGGCTCGCCTCGCGCGCCCACTCGATCAGGGTGCCGAGGCCGGGCACGGTGGCCGGGTCGACGTCCTCGGTCAGCAGGATGCCGGCGTAGACGACGCCGGCGGAGCCGTCGACGGTCAGCTCGCGGCCGGCGAGGCCGTCGCTGACTCCCTCGCCGACGCCGACCACGCTGGGCCGGCCGAGGGCGCGGGTGACGACGGCGGCGTGCGAGGTCGAGCCGCCGCGCTCGGTGACCACGGCGCGGGCGGCGATCATGCCGCTGACGTCCTCGGGGGAGGTCGTTGGGCGGGCGAGGACGACGTCGCCATCGGCCTTGCAGGCGGCCTCGGAGTCGACGACGCCGATGCCGCTGGCGACGCCCGGGCAGGCGGCGACGCCGCGGGCGAGGACCTCGGCCTTTGCGACCTCGGCCTCGGCCAGCTTCGGTGCCAGCACGGTCGCCAGCTGCTCGGCGCTGACCCGGCGGAGCGCCTCGGCGCGCTCGATCGCGCCCTCCTGCGCGAGGTCGACGGCGGCGCGCACGGCGGCCAGCGGCGAGCGTTTGGCCGAGCGCGTCTGCAGCAGCCAGAGCTCGCCGCGCTCGACCGTGAACTCGACGTCCTGGACGTCGCCGTGCTCGTGCTCGAGCAGCTTCGCGGCTTCGATCAGGCGGTCGTGGGCGCCGCGCATCGAGCCCTCCAGCACCTCCAGCGGCAGCGGGTCGTGGGTGCCGCTGACGACGTCCTCGCCCTGACCCTTGGGCAGCCACTCGCCGTAGGGAGCGGGGTCGCCGCTGAGCGGGTTGCGGGAGAAGAGGACGCCGGTGCCCGAGTCCTCGCCGAGGTTGCCGAAGACCATCGCCTGGACGATCACCGCGGTGCCACCGTCCTCGGAGATGCCCCAGTGCTTGCGATAGGCCTTGGCGCGGCGCGAGGACCAGGAGCCGAAGACGGTCGCGATCACGGCTTTGAGCGCCTCGTGGGGGTCGGTCGGGACGGCTTCGTCGGTGTCGCGGAGGACCGCCTCGCGGACCTCGGCGGGGGTCGCGTCGGGGCCGGGCTCGTCGAGGTCGGCCCCGAGCACCGTCTCGCCGAACTGGTGGACGAAGCGGCAGTGGGTCGAGCGGGCGAAGTCGCGGTCGCCGGAGAGGGCGGCCAGCGCTTCCTCGACCTCGTCGGTGATCCCGAGGTTGAGGACCGTGTCCATCATCCCCGGCATCGAGACCGCGGCGCCGGAGCGGACCGAGACCAGGAGCGGGTTCGCGCCGCCGCCGAAGCTGCGGCCGAGCTTTTCCTCGAGCCCGGCGACGCCGGCCAGGACCGACCGCCAGGCCTCGTCTTCGAGCTCGCCGCCGGCGGCGTGGAAGCGGCGGCACTCCTCGATCGGCAGGCAGAGGGCGGGCGGCACCGGCAGCCCGAGGCTGAGCATCCAGGCGATGCTGCGGCCCTTGTTGCCGACGACCTCGCGGTCGGGCACGCTCGAGCCGTCGAGGACGACGACGCGGTCGGCCACCGCGGTCAAGGAGCCTCCTCCCTTTCCCTTCCGAGCATGCGGAGGAGGTCCTCGTGCAGCTCGAACCAGACCGTGTGGTAGCTGTCGATGCGGGCGCCGGAGACCCAGTCGATCTCACCGGCGAGGACCCTGTCGTAGGCCTCGTCGAGGCGGGTCTCGTAGATGCCGAGGCGGGGATCGAGCTCGGCGAAGCGGTCGAGCACCTTCTCTGCCCTTTCGTGCTGAGCTCCCAAACGGTCGATCACGCCGTTGTCGTAGTCGGCGTCGGAGTGGTCGTTGGGGACGCGCTCGCCGCCGGCCGCCGGCATCATCTGCCAGTCGGTGAAGAGCGAGAGCAGCTCGCGGTTGATCCGCTCGAAGCGCTCGTAGGCCTCGCTCGCGGCGGGGTCGGCGCGGAACTCGGCGTAGGCCTCCGGGTAGCGGGAGTCGAGCCACTCGCGGCCCGCCGGGGCGACCATGAAGGTGCCTTTGGCGCCCGCCGCACGGCCCTCGGCGACGGCGGCTTCCAGGGCGCTCTCGATCTCGGATTCGTCGGCGCCGAGGACAGCCGCCACCGCGGCGGGGCTGCCTGCCTTCTTCACCGCGAGCCCGTGCAGGGCAAGCAGGTCGGTATCGGTCATCGACTCACGATCTCATGCGCACCTGGAGAAGACCACTACTGAGAGCCCCCCCGAGTTGTGATTTCCCCACAACCCCCTGCAGCGGCTACGCGGCGGTGGACCAGTGGCGGAGCAGGGCCTGGGCGGTGGCGGCGGGCTGCTCGAAGGGCCACCAGTGGCCGCACTCGAGCACGACCAGCTCGCCCTTCATCCGCTGCGCCAGGGCTTCGCCGAACTCGAGCGGTACGTAGGGGTCGGTGCGGCCCCAGATCACCATCGCCGGGACTTTGAGCTTCTCCAGGTCGGGCTGCCATTCGGCGCCGATGTGGACCGCGGAGCGGTAGAGCCTGAGGATCGTGTCCTTGCCGTGCGGGGTCAGCCAGATGTTCCTCTCGGCGTACTCGCGGGGGACGCCGTTTTCGACCAGATGCCGGGTCCCGAACTCGGCGGTCAGCTCCTCCTCCATGTACTTCTCGCCCTCGCCGGGGGTCTGCCAGACCTGGGCCAGCGGGTGCCAGGGGTAGTCGACGTCGACCGCGGCGCCGCCGCAGGCGACCGAGCTGAGCAGGTCGGGTCGGACCGAGGCGACGCGCTGGACGAGCAGCGAGCCCCAGTCGTGGCCGACCAGGTCGACGCCGCCGCCGAGCGCTTCGAGCTGGGCGACGATCCACTCGACGTAGGCCTCCTTGGTGCAGGGGAAGCCCTCGGGCGCGGCCTCGGCGAAGCCCGGCAGGTCGGCGGCGACGACCTCCCCGCCGTAGCCGCCGAGGTTGTCGACGACGCCGTCCCACTCGGCCGACGTGTCGGGGTTTCCGTGAACGAGGAATGCGGGCATGTCTCCCCCTTGGGTTCCGCGCGTCAGCCGGCGGGGCCGGTCCTGACGGTCAGGTGTGAGATGTCGTTGAAGCTGCGCAGCAGCCAGCGCCCGTCGCCAGCGACGACGAGGCGTGAGACCGAGCAGTTGTCGGAGTGGACGAAGGCGAAGGGGCGGCTGGCGGTCGCCTGGCGGCAGAGCTGGCCGATCACGGCGCCGTGGACGACGGCGACGGCGCTCGCCTCGGGCCCGACGGCGGCAACGATCCGCTCGATCCCGGCGGTGACGCGGGCGGAGAAGTGCTCCCACGACTCCCCGTTGGGGATCGCGTCCCAGCGTTCCTCGCCGAAGACCTGCTGGATCACCGGGTCGCCGCGGCCGGCGCGGATCCGGTACTCGCCGCCCTCGAAGTCGCCGAGGTAGACCTCGCGCAGCTCCGGGATCACGACCGGCTGCAAGCCGGTGGCGGTGGCAAGCGGCGCCGCCGTTTCCTGGGTGCGGCGCAGGCTGGTGACGAAGAGGCCGCTGATCTCGTCGCCGCCGAGGCCGCTGGCGACCATCTCCGCCTGCGCCTTGCCGGCCTCCGACAGCGCCGGGTCGGAATGACCGTCGACGAGCGGGAAGCGGCTGCCGACGACCGCCGCCTCGGAGGCGCCGTGGCGGACGAGGACGACCTCGGTCGAGCCGGGCGGCAGCTCGTAGGGGCTCTGCTCGAAGCTGTCGCGGTCGGCCATCGGCGGTCAGTCTGTCAGTGCGCGCCCGGGCAGCCGTTACGGCGTCGTGTAGCCGCCGTCGACGCTCATCGCGGCGCCGGTGACGAAGGAGGCCTTGTCGGAGAGCAGCCAGACCGCGGCGTTGGCGATCTCCGGCGGCTGCGCGAAGCGGCCGATCGGGTGGTTGGCGCGGGCGGCTGCGATCAGCTCCTCGTCGTTGCCGAGCGTGTCTTCGAAGAGGTCCTTTTCGACCATCGGGGTGAGCACGTAAGAGGGGCAGATCGAGTTGACCCGGACCCCCGACTCGGCGTACTCGAGCGCCGCCGATTTGGAGAGGCCGACGACGCCATGCTTGGCGGCGACGTAGGCGCCGGCGCCGGGCCAGCCGATCAGGCCGGCGGCCGAGGCCATGTTGAGGATCGAGCCCGAGCCCTGCTCCGCCATCACCTGGATCTGGTGCTTGGTGCAGAGGAAGACGCCGTTCAGGTCGACGTCGATCACCTTCTGCCATTCGTCGAAGGGGACGTCGCCGGTGTTGCCGATCGCGGCGAGGATGCCGGCGCAGTTGAAGGCGCCGTCGAGGCGGCCGAGCTGCTCGACCGCTGCCGCTACCGCCGCTTCCACCGAGGCCTCGTCGGTGACGTCGCAGTGCATGAAGCTGGCGCCGTCGATCGCCGCCGCCTCGGCCTCCCCCTGCTCGTCGTTGACGTCGCAGAGCAGCAGCTTCGCGCCCTCGGCGGCAGCCCCCATCGCCGTCGCCCGACCGATGCCGCTGGCGGCGCCGGTGATCATGATCGCCTTCTCGTCCAGGATTCCCACAGCCTCTCCTCTCCTCGGCCGGCGGCCTCAGCTCGCCGCAGCGGCGAGCTTCTCGCGCAGCGGCTTCTTGTCGATCTTCCCGGTCGAGGTCTTCGGCAGCTCCTCGACCACCTCCCAGCTCGACGGCACCTTGAACGCCGCCAGCCGCTCGCGGCAGTGGGCCTCGAGCAGCTCGACGTCATCGCCGGAGACGAGCGCGACGACGGCGTGCACCTCCTCGCCGCGGACTTCGTCGGGGCGGCCGACGACCGCCGCCTCCTTGACGCTCTCGTGCTCGAGCAGGACGTCCTCGATCTCGCGCGGGTAGATGTTCTCGCCGCCGCGGATGATCATGTCCTTGGTCCGGTCGACGAGGAAGAAGTAGCCGTCCTCGTCGCGGTAACCGACGTCGCCGGTGTGCAGCCAGCCGTCGACCAGCGTCTCGGCATTGGCGTCGGGCCGGTTGTAGTAGCCGTGCATCATGTTCGGCCCCCGGAAGCAGACTTCGCCCGGGGTGCCGTCGGCGACGATCCGGCCACTCTCGTCCATGATCGCCACCTCCTGGGCGCGGGTCGGCAACCCGACCGAGCCGATCTTGCGCGGCCCGGTGAAGGGGTTGATCGTCGTGCAGCAGGTGCCCTCGGTCAGCCCGTAGCCCTCCATGATCTTGAGCCCGAACTTCTCCTCGAAGCGGCGGAAGAGGGCGGGCGAGAGCGGCGCCGCGCCGCAGATCACGAATCGCAGCGAGTTCGACTCGGCCTCGTCGGCGCCCGGGGCGTGCAGGAGCGCGGCCAGCATCGTCGGCACCGAGGAGAAGGTGACCGGTTCGAAGCGGGCGCAGTCGGCCCAGAACTGCGAAGCCGAGAAGCGCTCCCACATCGCCACGTTGGCGCCGAGGACGAGCGGGATCACGGTCGTCACCAGCTGCGCGTTGACGTGGAACAGCGGCAGGACCATGCCGAGCGTGTCGCCGCGGGAGACCGGCAGCGGCTCGCCCAGCTGCCAGGCGTTGGCGAGGAAGTTGGCGTGGCCCAGCATCGCCCCCTTGGGGCGACCGGTGGTGCCCGAGGTGTAGACGAAGGAGGCGAGGTCGCCCCCCTTTATGTCTGCGTGCTCGCCGAGGCTGCCGCGGCCGCGCAGCAGCGCCGCCGGGTCGGCCCCCTCGGCGGCGACGATCTCTCCCAGCTTGGGAAGCTCCTCGCGGCTGGCTTCGAGCCCGGCCGCCGACTCGGGCGTAGCGACGACGACCTTCGCTTCGGAGTCGGCGAGAATCCCGACCTGCTCGCGCGGGGTCAGCGCCGGGTTGACGGGATTGAAGATCGCGCCGAGCCAGAGGATCCCCCACCAGACCTCGAGGTAGTGCGGGCTGTTGGGAAGCACCACCCCGACGACGTCCCCCTGGTCGACCCCGAGCTCCCGCAGCCCGGCGGCGACCTCCATCACCCGCTCGTGGAACTCGCCGAAGGTCCACTCCTGGTTGGCGTCGCGGACGAACCGCTCCCCGCCAATCTCCCCGGCACGCGCCGCCAGGACCTCGGGCAGGGATTCGAAGTCGGTGCGCAGGGCCCGGTACATGGGAGCAGCTTGGCATTGGTGCCCCGAGGCGGCGAAAAGATTCGGGCGAGAGTTTGTGGGGCTTACAGGTGGGGATGACGGGAGTCGATGACCCACCCCTGATCGCACACCGACGGGCAGGTAGGTGTGCGATCAGGGGTGGGTCTGCGTTGGGGGAGGAATCGCCGCGGTCGACTTTTCCCGCGCTATAGCCAGGGAAAGGTCGACAGCGATGAGCCGCGCCGATCGATG
>DATKLT010000010.1:0-48715 GCA_035542315.1 Solirubrobacterales bacterium
TTTCGCCGCTTCCATGCCGGTTTCCAGCGTGGTGGCCGGCGCGGCCGTGCTGCCGTCGGCGACGGGCGCGACGACGACGGTGGGAGTCGAGGCGGGATCGGGCGCCGGGTCGGGTTTCGCCGGTGGCGTGGCGCCCTCTGACTCGGTAACCGGAGCCGGTGTGTGAACCGCGTGCGCCTGGGCCAGCGAGGGAGTCTGGTGATGGCGGCGGATGATCGGTGCGGGCGAGTGGGAGCTCGGTTCCACCTGCTGTTTGACCTCGACCGCGCCGGCCGTGAGCACCGCCGCGGTGACGACCCCCGCGACCGCCTTGGTCCCGATCGCGCCTCCGACGGCGCCGATGCCCCCGGCGGCTCCGCCGCCGGAGAGCGCCGCTCCGACGCTGCCGACGGCCCCGGTGGTGGCCGCGGTTCCGGCGCCGGCCCCGGCGGCGCCCGCTCCGGCGCCGCCGCCGGCGCTCCCGATCCCGAGCTTGGAGGCGATGAAGCCTTTCAGCGCCAGCAGCGGCCCCGCCGGGAATAGAGCTGCCAAGACCTTGTCGTTGGAGCGGACCTGGGAGCGGAAGTCCGAGCACTCCTTGCAGTCGCGCACATGGCGGCGCACCGGCCCGGAGACCTTGCGCAGGCCCTCGGCCGCCTCGGCCAGCTCCAGCCGCACTTCGCCGCAGGTGAGCTGGCGGGCCTGGCTCGCCTCCGCCAGTGAGATGCGCGCCCGCACCAGCAGCGACTTGATCGAGGGCACGCTGGTGTCCATCGCCTGGGCGATTTCCTCGTAGGTCATCGCGTCCATCTCACGCAGCAGCAGCGCGGAGCGCTGGGTCTCGGGCAGCTTGCCGACGTCGCTGAGGAGCTGGCGGAACTCCTCGCGGTTATGGACCTTCTCGGCGGTCGAGGCGGCCTCGACCATCGGCACCATGTCCATCGATTCCTGCGCGTCGGCGGTCGGCTTGCGCAGGTGGTTGAGGCAGCGGTTGCGGGCGATCCGGTACAGCCACGGGCGCAGGTTGATCTCGCGCTCGTCGGCGAGCATCGCCCGGTAGGCGTTGACGAAGACCTCCTGCAGGACGTCTTCGGCGTCCTCGGTCGAGCCCAGCATCTGCCGGCAGAAGCCGAGCAGGCGGCCCTGGTAGCGGTCGACGATCGTCTCGAAGGCGCCGGGGTTGCCCGAGCGCGCCATCGCGATCAGTTTCTCGTCCCCCTGCAGCTTGAGCAGGGGCGAGCGGCGGGCGAGAAGTCCGCGACGACTGGCGTGAGTTAGTGCTGATGCCTCCAAGCTCTCCTCCAAAGGAAAGGCGTGACCAGGGAAGGCGCTTCACTCATAGGGACACCGTAACAGCGCTGAAGTTGCGCTCCTCACAGGTTTTAGCCCCCGTTTACCACCCGTTGCAGGGCTTTTTAGAAAAATGCCCGGGGCGGGACTCGAACCCGCAAGCCCCCGAGGGGACAGCGCCTTTTAAGGGCGCCGCTTTTACCAGTTTCGCCACCCGGGCCAGGCGATGGTACCCCGCCTCGATAGGCTGCCCGGTGTGGAGGAGCACGGGGGGCGCATCGTCGCGGAGGTTCTGAAGTCGAGGGGGGTCGAGCATCTCTTCACCCTCTCCGGCGGCCATCTCTTCTCGGTCTACGACGGCTGCAAGGAGGAGGGCATCGCGATCGTCGACGTCCGCCACGAGCAGACCGCGGTCTTCGCCGCCGAGGGGATGGCGAAGGCGACTCGCCGCGTCGGCGTTGCCGGCCTCACCGCGGGCCCCGGAGTGACCAACGGGCTCAGCGCGATCGCTGGCGCCCAGGCCAACAACTCGCCGGTCTGCGCGCTCGGCGGGCGGGCGCCGGAGCTGCGCTGGGGCTCGGGCTCGCTGCAGGAGATCGACCACCTGCCCTTCGTCTCGCCGCTGGTCAAGTCGGCGCAGACGGTGAAGGAGCCGGGCGCGATCGCGGCGGCGACGGCGGCGGCGCTCGACCTGGCCGCGGCGGCGCCCAGCGGCCCGACCTTCGTCGACTACCCGCTCGACGTCGTCTTCAGCGAGGCGGAGGTGGAGATCCCGCCGGCGCCGGTCGTAGCCGCGGCGCAGCCGGCGGCCGGGGTCGAGGAGGCGGCGGCGCTGCTGGCGGCGGCGAGCCGCCCGGCGATCATGGCCGGTAGCGGCCTCTACTGGGCCCGCGGCGAGGGGGAGATGCGGGCGCTGGCCGAGGCGGTCGGGATCCCGGTCTTCCTCAACGGCCTCGGCCGCGGCTGTCTGCCCGCCGATCACGAGCTCTTCTTCAGCCGCGCCCGCTCGACCGCGCTGCAGGACGCCGACGTCGCCCTCGTCCTCGGCGTGCCGATGGACTTCCGGCTCGGCTTCGGCGGGGCGTTTGGCGGCGAGACGAAGGTCGTCCGCGTCGACGTCGCGCCCAACGCCCTGACCGCGAACCGACTGCCCGACGTCGACCTGGTTGGCGACGTCGCCGCGACGTTGGCGGCGCTGCGCGAGGCGGCCGGGGCGGGGGAGAGCCGGACCCGGCCCTGGGTCGAGCAGCTGCGCAACGTCGAGGAGGGGAAGCGGGCGGCCGAGCAGGAGGAGCTGAACGACCCCCGCTCGCCGCTGCATCCAGTCCGCATATACAAGGAGCTCGGTGAAGTCCTCGACCGCGACGCGATCGTCGTCGGCGACGGCGGCGACTTCGTCTCCTACGCCGGCCGCTACATCGACACCTACCAGCCCGGCTGCTGGATGGACCCCGGCCCGTTCGGCTGCCTTGGCGCCGGCCCCGGTCAGGCGATCGGCGCCAAGCTCGCCCACCCCGACCGCCAGGTTTGCCTGCTGCTCGGCGACGGCGCCTTCGGCTTCGCCGGGATCGAGTTCGACACGATGGCCCGCCACGGCCTCGGCGTCGTCGGCGTGATGGGCAACAACGGCATCTGGGCGCTCGAGCACCATCCGATGAAGTTCCTCTACGGCTACTCGGTGGCGGCCGAGCTGCGCCCCGAGACCCGCTACGACGAGATGGTCGAAGCGCTCGGTTGCGACGGAGTCCTCGTCCGCAGCCCCGACGAGCTGAAGCCGGCCCTGGAGCGCGCCTTCGCTTCGGGCCGTCCCACCCTGGTCAACGTCCTCACCGACCCCGAGGTCGTCTACCCGCGCAAATCGAACCTGGCCTGAGGGTCAGCCTCGCTCGGGCAGGCGCAGGTCGTAGAACTTCTCCAGCGCGCCCCGGGCGGGCCGTGTTCGCACGACTTCCACCGCCCCGATTTCCTCCAGTTTGGAGGCGTGGTAGGCGACCAGCGAGAGGTAGTGGTCTTCGGTGTCCTCGCCGAACATCCGCGAGACGTCGGTCGGCGAGACCGGCCGCCCGATCCAGTGCAGCGCTTCGACGATTGCGACCTTCAGTGGATGGACGACGAGGGGGACGAGCAGGTTCCAATCGAAGTGCTCGCCCCCGTTCCTCGTCACCTTGCCGTTCCCTCGGCCATGATCGGACGGCAAGTCCTGTTGGGTGGCATCGGGGGAAATTGAGCTGTCCATTAGGGGTCCTGCAACCGGCGCCGGCACGCTCAGGACGCATCATCCCCACAGGGGACCCCTGCCTCCCGAGGTGCCGACAGACCGCTCCGGGGTGGCTTAAGGACTTACCGCCAGCGGTCTAATGTCGGTTGAGTGATGGAAGTTTCCAGATCGTGAACGAGTCGTCAATCGCGGCGCGAATGTCGCTCACGAATCGCTGACCTCTTCACGTCGAGGAGCTTACGTGGGGCTCGCTCGCACGCGGCGAGGTTGACTAGCATCGATTCCGAGGGCTCCCCCGACTCGGCGCGGCGATTCGTTGCGTCGATCTCTATCTCGCGCAGTCGGTCCAAGTAGGCCAGGGTCTCTGCTTCTAGCTCTTCGCGTCCCTGTCGGTCGACGTTGAACCAGTCGAAGTAGAGCACGGTTCGTGGGTCGGCAAGATTCCCGGCATAGAGTGCGGCCAGGACCTCCGCTGAACCGGATTGGTAGACCGCGCCGGCGATCATGTGGCGCTGGAGGTGGGTCAGCGCTTCCGCCTCCTCTTGGGAGTAGTAGGCGATGTCCACGGCTCGGTACCAGTATTGAACGAGGTTGCCCTTCCTCTCTTCTTTGGCGATTTCGATCGAGCCGTCGTCCAGCATCTTCCGAAGGTGGTTGGCGACGTTGTTGAGCGGCTCGTTGATGATCTCTGCCAGCTGCCCTGCCGTGCACGCTCCGTCGTGGAGCGCGATGAGAATGTGGACTCGGATCTTGTGTCCGAGGGCGTACTGAACCACCTCCTCGATCCCTTTCGGCCGCTTGGCCGTTTTCCCCGCTTTCACCGCCGCCATGCCTCCAATCGCGTTTCGCTGGTGATCCCCTCTTCACTCAGCGTGGACCGAGCATAGATTTTTTCTGCTGTTCAGGCAATCGTCATCGCTCACGATTTCGAAGTTGCTGGAGAAATATTTAGCATTAGCCCCCCTCCGGCGGTAGGCGCCGGGCCGACATTCAGAGAGGGGGTGAATGCCGGATGACGATCAAGAAGGTTCCGTCTGCCCAGATTGCGCAGATGGTCTACAAGGGGGCGTAGCCCGACAGTCGACGGGGTCTGTCTCGGCGGGGGACGCCGCCGAGACGGCCCCTTCATCGGGCCAGCAGCACCTGAAGAGTACCGAAGTGCCTTGTGAAATGCCCTATGGAGGTTGTCTGCGCCAGCGCAGACGATTCCGGCGGTGGCGACGCTTGGGACCAACTTGCGCGATGCGCGCTTGCGGCTGGGGCTGACGCAAGAACAGGTCGCGGAACGGAGTGGGGTGCATGCGACCGAGGTGAGTCGGATCGAGGCGGGGAAACGCGATCCGCAGGTCTCGACCTTGCGGCGATTGGCGGCGGCGCTGAAGGTTTCGCCGGGGAGCCTGCTCGAGCCCTAAAACGAGAATCGGCCGCCATTGCTGGCGACCGATTCAAGCTGGCCCCTCAGGACGGGCAGGGGTACGTCTTCAGGGACCATGTGTATTCGATGGGCTCAGACGGCGGGAGGCGCCATGATGCGGCAATCGCCCAAGCCCTGTCCCGGATGCAAGGTGGGGCGAACCCCTCCTCGTGCCCGGTGCGAGAAGTATCCTAGCGGGTGTCCGTTCCGTCTAGTCCCCAGGCATGTGGATACCTGAAATTTTGTAGGGATCCCCTAGTGATTTTCGTGGTTCAGACGGGGGACTGGCCGATTTGTCCTGCCCTGGGAGTACAGGCTGTACACCCGGTACGGAGAGGTTCCCTGAGTTAATACCTAGGTTTGTTGCGAACGGTGACGGGGTGAGGCGGTCAGGCGCTGGCGGCCGCGATCGCCGTGCCGTAGAGGATGTCGTGCTCGGAGGCGGTGATCCGCTCGAGCCCGAAGGCGCGCATCGCCTCGACCAGGATGACGACGCCGGCGACGATCGTCGGCGCCCGGTCGGCGTGCAGGCCGGTGATCTCTACCCGCTCGGCGAGCGGCGCCGAGGCCAGCCGCGAGAGCAGCCGCTGAATCGACGGCAGCTCCAGGGTGTGGCCGTGGACCCGGGCCGGATCGTAGGGGTCGAGCTCGAGCTCGATCGCGGCCAGCGAAGTTGGGGTGCCGGCGACGGCGATCCCCTCCTCGACACCCGGCCAGCCGGCGGTCGCCGTCTCGATCAGCCCGCGAACGTCGCTTGCCAGCGCTTCCAGCTCGACCGCGGTCGGCGGGTCGGACGAGACGTGGCGCTCGGTGTGGCGGACGACGCCGGCCTGCATCGAGGTGTGGTCGGAGATCTCCCGGCCGCGGCCGACGATCAGCTCGGTCGAGCCGCCGCCGATGTCGATCACGAGCGTTGGCTGCTCGGGCACATGCTCGGAGGTGGCGCCGAGGTAAGTCAGCCGCGCCTCCTCCTCGCCGTCGAGGACGCGGGCGGAGATGTCGAACCGCTCGCGCAGCTCGGCGACGAAGGCGCCGCCGTTCTCGGCATCGCGGACGGCACTGGTCGCGATCGCGTCGAGCCGCTCGACGCCGAGCTCGCCAGTGATCTCCATGTACTCCGCGATCACCCCGCAGACGTCCTCGATCGCCTCCGCCGAAAGACGCCCGGACAGATCGACGCCCCGTCCCAGCCGAGTGACCCGGCTGCGCCGATACACCGGCGCGACGCGCTCGCCGACAACGTCGGCGACGAGCAGCCGCGACGAGTTGGTGCCGACGTCGATGACGCCGACCCGGATCGGGTTCTCCAGCATGGGCGGGCACTTTAGAGCGAGCGGCACCACAGAATCGATTTGCGCAAACCCAAGCGCTTCGCCGTCCCGGCCCCGGCCCATTTACATCTCCGTTGCTAGACTCAGCGGTCCGCCGCGGGGTGGAGCAGCCAGGTAGCTCGTCGGGCTCATAACCCGAAGGTCGCGGGTTCGAATCCCGCCCCCGCTATAGGACGAAAGCCCTGCAAATCGCAGGGTTTTCGTCTTTCTGGGGAGCAGACAAAGGGGTTCAAAATCGCCCCTGGGGCAACGCCTGGGGCAACATGAGCTTCGAGAGAGGTCGATCCTCGCCCAGGTCCTGCTGCTCCTGCTGCTGGCTTTCTCCCCGGTGGCGCTGGTCGCGGCGGTCATCCCCGGCCGCGGTCACGCCTTCTTCAAAGGCTGGCTGGAGAAGCTGGCCGGCTACCTGCTGCGCAAGGCGGCGTATTCGCTGATCCTCGCGACCCTGCTCGCGGTCAACGGCGCTCTCGCCGGCGCGACCGAGCAGCTCGGCTGGCTGATGTCCTTCGGGATGCAGGCGCTGTTCTTCTGGGCGGTCTTCCTGCAGCGGAAGAACCTCACCGAGAGCCTGATCGGCATCGCCACCGGGCCGGGGGCGCCGGGCCGTGACAACACCCTTAGGCTGCTCGCCCTCTACGCGGGCGCCCGCACCCTGCGGCGCCCGTTCAGCGGGTCTCGCCGCTCGGGCCGCGCCGGTGCCGACGCGCCCGTGCGCGGCGTCGCCCGGACCGGGGCCAACGCGCCGAAGCCGGGCACGGCGGCCCCGGCGCCGCGTCTTGGCACCAGCCACAGCGCCCCGGTGGGCGGCGGTGTCCCGAGCCTCGACCGGCCGGGGCCGAGCGAGCGCCGCTCGCGACCGTCCCAGCGGCCGCAAGACCCCGACCTGCCCGATCCCGCGACCGCCCCGACCCGCCCGAGTCGCGCACGCGGACGCCGGCAGGGGTCCCGAAAGGCGGCAAGCCCCGCCAGGGCAGGGCCGCTGCCAAGCCCGGCGGGGAAGCCGAGCGGTCTTCGGCGCGTGAGCGCGAGAAGCAGGTTCCCGAGCGCCAGCCCAGCGAGGACGGTCGCCGCGCGGACGCAGCCCAGCGTCAGGGCGCGGCCGGCTCGCAGAGCTCCCTCGGCGTCGAGCTCCGCGAGGAGCGCGAGCGGGGCGGGCAGCGAGAACAGCCACAGCGGCCGGAGGGAGAGCCGCGTCCCGAGGCGCCCACGGCGCCGCCCCGGCGTCGGCATCGCTGGCGGCGGAAGGGGGGCGGGAGATGAGCGCGGGGAAGACGAGGAGCATCGGCCCCTGGGCGCTCGCCGGCGCGGCGGCCATGAGCCTGATCGCGGGCGTCATCGCCGCGACGCTGATGGCGATCCTCGGCGCCAACGTCGCCTGCCTTGGGGCCAGCGGCCCGATCTCGGGCAGCCAGCCGACCCGCGCCGCCGTCAAGCAGATCCCGGCTGAGCGCCTGCCGCTCTACCGGCGCGCTGGGCAGCGCTTCGACGTGGACTGGACCGTTCTCGCCTCGATCGGCTACCAAGAGTGCGGCACGGGCAGCTGCGCGCACGTCTACCCGTCCGGCTGCGGGGGGCCGATGCAGATCGCGATCGTCCGCGAATCGGCGTGCAGTCCCGGACCGGGGCCGACGATCTGGGAGACCTACGGGGTCGACGTGGACGGCAACGGCGAAGCCGATCCCTTCGACCTCGCGGACGCGATCTTCACCGCCGCGATGCTACTGCGGGCAGTGATGGGCGCGCCGCCGATCGGCGGCTCCTACGCCGGCTACCGTCAGGCTGCCTGCAACTACTACGGCGCCTGCGCCGACAGCCTCGTCAGCTACGCCGACGAAGTGATGGCCCGCGCCGTGGAATACGGCTTCCGCGGCAAAGGCTCGCCGGGGGCGCCGGCCGGCGGCGGGGCGGTCGCGAGCGAGATCGTCCGCATCGCCGAGAGCCAGCTCGGCCGCTCCGAGAGCCCGCTCGGCTCCAACTGCAATCCCTACGGCCCCTGCGTCGAATGGTGCTCCCTGTTCGTCGCCTGGGTCTGGGAGCGCGCCGGGGTGCCGATGAAGGGCGGCACGGCGCCCTACGCCTACTCGGGCTCGATCTACGAATGGGCGAAGGCTCACGAAGGCGGCCCCTTCGCGGCGACCGCGCCCGGCGACCCGCCGCTCTCGACCCCGACCGCGAACGGCGCCCGCGTGCTGCCGCCGACCGCGATGCCGGCGCCCGGCGATGCCGTCCTCTACGGCGCCGGCCCCAAGGCCAGCGAACACATCGGCATCGTCGAGCGCGTCTTCCCCCAACGGGGAAATCACGACGATCGACGGCAACTACGGCGACCGTGTGGCGAGGGCCGGTCCGTTCCTTCCCGCCCGTGCCGCCGCCAGCGGCGAGCCGGCACCGATCTTCGGCTACGCCCACCCGCCCGGCCCGGAAGGGGGCGGCGGTGCCTGATCGCCTGCGAGCGCTGCTCGACCATCCCCTCGACCCGAGCGCGGCTCGGGCACGGCGGCATCCCGTCAGGGGGCCTCGGCGCCTCCAGCCTCCGCAGCCGGCGGGCACTCGGTCCGAGCGCCCCGAGGTCCGGCACCGAGGCCAGCAGCGCCGCCAGGACCCCCAGGACCGCGACGGCAGCCCCGCCGCCCGGCGGGCGGCGAGCGCCCTCCGCGGCCATCGCGCCCTGCAGCACGTCCCCTACCGCCGGGGCAGGCTGACCGTGAGCTTGGTCGGCGCCCGACGGGGGCGCGCCGTCCTGCGGGTCACGGCCCCGCGCATCGGCGCTGCGCGGCGTGGCTGGCTGGCCTTCCTGGATCGCTTCCACGACGCCGGCCGCGCCTACGTGTTCCGCCTCCGAGGAGGGCGGGGCGGCGATGGCTGAGCGGAAGATCATCGACCTCTTCGCCGGGGCGGGGGGCTGGGACGAGGGGCTTCGCGAGCTCGGCTTCTCGGCGATCGGCATCGACTCCGACCGCTTGGCGTGCGAGACCGCTCGCGCCGCCGGGCATGAGCGGGTCGAAGCCGACATCGCCGCCTTGGACCCGCAGGCCTTCGCGCCGGTTTGGGGGCTGATCGCCTCCCCGCCCTGTCAGGCGTACTCGAACGCGGGCAAGGGCCTCGGCAAGCTCGACAAGCCCCACGTCATCGCCTGCGCCCATGAGCTCGCCGCCGGGCACGACTCCCGCGCCGAGCACCTTGAGGCCTGCCGCGACCCGCGCTCGCTGCTCACCGTCGAGCCGCTGCGCTGGGCGCTGGCGGTGCGGCCCCACTGGGTCGCCCTGGAGCAGGTGCCGCCCGTCCTCGAGCTTTGGTCGCTGTTCTGCGGCCTGCTCGCCGCCCACGGCTACGAGGCCAGCGCCGGGGTGCTGAGCGCCGAGCGCTACGGGGTGCCGCAGACCCGCAAGCGCGCGTTCCTCGTCGCCTCGCTCGACGGGCCGGCCGAGCTGCCGGTCCCGAGCCACCGCTCCTACAACCCGCGCCGCCCCGATCGCGTCCCCGAGGACGAGCGCGACCTGCTGCCCTGGGTCAGCATGGCCGACGCGCTCGGCTGGGCTCGGGACGCCGTCACCTACACCAACAACCAGACCGGCAGCGGCCGTCGTCCGCGCGGGCTGGCGCGAGCCGCGACCCGACCGGCGCGGACGCTCGACACCGCCTCGGGGTCGTGGACGATCGAGCGCGGGGGTGACGATGGCTGAAGGCCGGCCCGACTGGACCCGCCGGCGGCCGGCGACGACGGTGCTCTCGACGCCGCGGATCTCGGCGCCTTCGGCCCGCGACCGGGACCCCGGCTGGCGGCCCGGCGATCCGTGGCCCTCCCAGTTCAAGAACACGGTTCGCATCAGCGTCGAGGAGGCGGCGGTCTTGCAGGGCTTTCGTCCCGACTACCCCTGGCGGGGGTCGTGGAGCCGCCGCTTCATGCAGATCGGCAACGCCGTCTGCCCGCCGCTGGCGCTGCTGGTGATCGAGGCGGCGGCGCGAGCCAGCCTGCGGCTGGAGGGAGAGCGATGAGGGCTGCGCCCGCCCGCGAGACGGTTCGCTTCGCGGTTCGTTTCATGGTTCGCATCGAACCGGGACTAGATCGCCGCAAAGCCGCTTGCGGGCTGGCGATGGAAGGCCGGCGATTCGCTGACTTGTATCCCCCGCAGGGGGTCCAGTCGTGAGTGAGTCCGATCGGCCTGCCCGTCCCCGATGGCCGCGACGGGCGGACTCCGCTTTACCGGCGCAGACCCTCGATGACTACGTGCGGAGCGGCGGCGAGGGCTCATGACGCCGCCGCTGGGAAATGCCCATGAGGAGCGGGATTCCGAGGCTTTCGGGCAGACAGTAAGGGCATCATCCTGTTAATGTTGGTCCGCAAACGTAAAACGGGGCGGCGCCGCAGCAACGGCCCGCCCCCGGCGCATGAGGAGTGACTCATGAGCGTTACCCAGGATACGTCGGCCCGTGCGGCCGGTCCAGGCTGCGGCGACAGGCGGCGGCTCCGCAAGACCAAGACCCCCGGCGTTTACCGGCGGGTCGACGGGGAGGGCAAGACCGTCGGCTACGTCGCCGTGATCGAAGTCGCCGGCAAGCAGCGCAAGCGAAGCGCGCGCACGTACGACGCCGCGCGCAGGATCAGCGCGAGAGCGAGACCGACCGCGACCGCGGCGAGCTGTAGGAGCCGGCGTCGATCGCCTTCCTGTCGTTCCTCAATGAATGGATCGAGCGCTATCGCGGTCAGGGCCGCCGCGGCTTCCGCGAGAACACCCGCGACGAATACCGGCGGTTGATCGCCGGCTACGCCCCGCCCTACTTCTCGTCCAAGCTGAAGCTGGTCGACGTCTCCACCTTCCAGCTCGCCCGCTTCGTGGACTGGCTGGCCGACGAGGACGAGCAGGGCAAACGCCTCAGCGACTCGACCATCGCCAACATCGTGATCCCGCTGCGGGCGGCGCTGACGACCGCCAACCGCGAGGGCCTGATCCGGCACAACCCCTCCCAGGGGCTGGCACTTCCCCATCGCCAAAGAGGTCGCGGAAGGCGAGGAAGAGGAGGAGATCAAGGTGTTCAGCCGCGACCAGCTCGCGGCGATCCTGGCGATGGTGCCGGAGCGCTACAGGCTGCTGTTCGAGGTTCTGGTGACCACCGGCCTGCGGTCAGCGAGGCCATCGCCCTCCAGCGCCTCCACTTCCAGCTCGACGGATCGACCCCCGAGGTCTATGTCCGTCGAGCATTGTCCGCGGGCGGATTGAGCCGCCGAAGACCAAGTACGGCAGGCGCGAGGTGGCGCTGCCCACCTCGCTGGTTCACCGCCTGCGCGGGCGGCTCGCTGGAATGGGGAACCAGGACCGCGCTGGTGTTCACGAACAGGCATGGCAACGCCCTGGAGTACGGCAACCTTCTCCGCCGGCATCTCAAGCCGACGTGGAGGAGGTCAACGCCCCGTGGGCCGGCTTTCACACGTTCCGGCACACCTTCGCCTCGTTGCACCTGAGCCGAGGGACGAACCTCCTCCAACTCAGCCGAGCTCTCGGTCATCTCTCGGCCGCGTTCACGCTCAGTCGCTACACGCATCTGCTGCCCGGGGACGAGGCGCCGGCCCTTGACCTCGATCTAGTCGCGCAGAGCGCGATGGGCGCTGAGGGCCCTGGGGGAGAGGGAGGGGTGTCCGAAACCTTGACCAGGCGGCCAGCCCGAGGCGTCGCCGTACGTTCCATGACCCAGGGAGTCGTCCGAGGCGACGCCTAGTTTGGAGGAGATACTTCCATGACTTCCGCAACTTCCGTCCCGAGCAAATCGAAGAAACCCAAGGCCAAGTCGAAGCGTTCCCATCCGTCCAAGGACGGCGGTGAGCATCGCTTTCAGAGCGTACGAGCCGTCCAGGCGGGAAGGGCGTATTTCGTAACGGCTTGCCCGCTTCGCCTTGTCCCGCAAGTTCTGACCTTTGCGCCCGCGGACTTGCCCCCCAACCTGCGCGCGCAGCGGCTGCTGAACAAAGGCCGAATCCCGCAGATCGCCAAGTACCTGACGGCGAACCCTACCTCCTACGTTCTCTCGGCGATCACCGCGTCGATCGACGCCGACCTTCGCGACGTGCGCTTCGAGGAGCACGGGCCATTGCTGGACGGAGCACGCGTGGGCCAACTAGTCATTCCCGCTGGTTCGAGGATCCTTGTCAACGATGGCCAGCATCGCCGTGAGGCGATTGCCGCTGCGCTTCAACTCAGGCCGGAGCTTGCCGACGAGTCCATCCCGCTCGTGCTCTTTCTCGATGCCGGGCTCGTCCGAAACCAGCAGACCTTCGCGGATCTCAACCGGCACGCGATCCGGCCGGCCACCTCGCTGAACGTCTTGTACGACCACCGCGACCCGGTTGCCGAGCTGGCGAGACGCGTCTCCTCAGAGGTGTGCCCGTTCGACGAATTGACCGAGCTCGAGAAATCGAGCCTCTCGAACCGCTCCTCGAAGATGTTCACGCTGAGCGCTATCCACCAGGCCACCGTCGCGCTGCTCGGGGCCCGAACGAGCGAAGCCAAAGCCGAGGATGAGGAGCCGGTTCTGGAGTTCTGGAGGATCGTGGGAGATCTGGTCCGTGGTTGGGGCTTCATCAGCGTGGAGAACACGGCGTCAGACCTCCGGCGCGACTACGTTCACGTTCATGCTGTGGCGCTGCATGCCCTTGGAACTGTCGGCGGGGAGCTGATGACGAGGTACCCCGATGAATGGCAGTCCCGGCTCCGCCGCCTGGACGGACTCGACTGGAGGCGGGACAACCCGGTCTGGGTGGGGCGAGCGATTCGGAATGGAAAGATCAGCAAGGCCGGGCCGAGCCTGGTGTTGACCGCGAATGTCCTCAGGCAGAGGGCCGGCCTTGAGCTTGGCATCACCGCGAAAGCCCTCGAGCAGACCCTGGAAAAGGAGGACCGTGTCTCAGTCTAAGCAGAGCGCCGCTGACCTGTACGAGCAGAGCTTGGAGGAGATCCGCAGCGTCTATCTCGCGGACGGGCGCCCGTGGGTCATCGGCTTCAGCGGAGGCAAGGACTCGACGGTCGCGCTGCAGCTCGTCTGGTACGCGCTGCGGGGCCTGGAGCCAGGCGAACGGAAGAAGCCGGTCTACGTCATCTCTGGCGATACTCAGGTCGAGACCCCGGTCATCATCGACTACCTCACCGAGGCGCTCGACCGGATCAACGAGCATGCTGAAGCGGACGGGCTGCCGATCTCCGCCCACAAGGTGACCCCCAGCCTTGAGGAGTCGTTCTGGGTCAACCTGATCGGCAAGGGCTACCCGGCGCCGTCATCCAGGTTCCGCTGGTGCACCGCGCGGATGAAGATCAGCCCGGCCAACCGCTTCATCCTTGACCGCGTCGCCGACCACGGGGAGGTGGTCCTGCTCTTGGGCGTGCGCAAGCAGGAGAGTGCGACCCGCGCCCAGGTCATGAACCTGCGGCGGATCAAGAACAGCCTTCTCTCACGGCACTCGACGCTGCCGAACGCCTTCGTCTACACGCCGATTCGCGACTACTCGGTCGACGATGTCTGGCAATACCTGCTCCAAGTTCCCAATCCCTGGGGCCGAGACAACAACGATCTGCTGGCGCTCTACCGCAACTCCTCCGCCGGCGAGTGCCCGCTGGTGGTCGACACCTCGACTCCGTCCTGCGGCAGTTCTCGGTTCGGATGCTGGGTCTGCACGGTCGTCACGAAGGACAAGGCGATGGAGGCGATGGTCGACAACGGCGATGAGTGGCTAGAGCCGCTACTCGAGTTGCGCGATTTCCTCGCGGACACTCAACGCCCCAAGCGCAAGACCGAAGTCCGCCAGCACATTCGCAAGAACGGCGGGGTCATGCGCAAGGAATATGGCGACAAGGACGACCCCTTCGTTCGCGGCCCCTACACGCTCGACTTCTGCCGCGAGGTCCTGACGCGGCTGCTCAAGGCGGAACGCGAAGTGAGGGAGCTGGCCCCCGCTGATCACCTCGTCGAGTTGATCAGCGTCGAGGAACTGCTGGAGATAAGGCGCATATGGCGTTATGAGCGCCAGGATTGGGAGGACAGCCTTTCGGCGATCGTCGAGGAGGCGACCGGGTTTGAGCTCGACCTCCCGCTTGACGATCAGGCGTTCCTCGACAGCGAGGACGAGGCCTTGCTCGGAGAACTGGCGGCCGAGCACGATGTGCCGCTGGGCTTGGTCAAGCAGCTGATCGACACGGAGCGAGACCTGCAGGGGCTCCGACGTCGCTCGCGGATCATGAAGGAGATCGAGGGGGCGCTCTCGCAGGAGTGGCGCGGGGAAGAGGAGATCGCGGAGGAGATAGCAACGGCCGAGGCCGCCGCATGATCTTCAAGTCGCTACAGCTTGAGGACTTCGGTATCTACGCCGGAAAGCAGTGCCTGGACCTCTCGACCAGGCGCAAACGGCCGGTGGTTTTGGTCGGCGGCACGAACGGCGCGGGCAAGACCACCCTGCTCGAAGCTTTCACTCTCTGCCTTCATGGCCGGCGTGCGCTCGGGCCTCGGGTCGCGCAGGATGCCTACGAGGCCCACATCCGCTCTCGCTTTCACGTCGCCCCCAACGAGGAGGCCGCCGAGGAATGCGCGATCACTCTCGCCTTCGACCACGTGCAAAGCGGTCGCAGCTCGGAATACGTGGTCTCGCGAAGATGGCAGCGCGCATCCAGTGGGTCGCTGAAAGAGTCCTTGAGTCTCGCGCTTGACGGGGCCGAGATAGACGACCTCAGCGATGCGTCACGCCAGGACTTCCTCGACTCCCTCCTGCCACCGGGCCTGGCCGGCTTCTTCCTCTTCGACGGAGAGCAGATCCAGGCCCTGGCCGATGATGAGAACGGTGAATATCTAGCTGACGCCGTGAAGCGGTTGCTCGGCTTGGACCTGATCGATCAGCTGCAGGTCGACCTGAGGCGGTACGCCGGTCGAGCTACCTCGAAGGAGGATGCCGAGCTGATCAAATCCTTGGACGAGGGCGAACGCGAGGTCGTTGACGCCAAAGAGCAAGTCGCGTTGGCCAAGGAGACTCGGGCCATGCTCCAGGCGGAGCAGGAACAGCTTGACGGCCAACTCGGTCGCGCTAGAGAACGTCTTGCGCGCGAGGGGGGGACCCTGGCGGCAGAGCGAAGCAAGCTGGAAAAGGAAGCACGCAAGGCCGAGGGCGAGGCCACGGTGGCTGCCGAGCAGCTCCGAGCTCTTATTGCCGGGCTCCTCCCGTTCGCCATCGCTCAGAGGCTTGCCGACGACGTGTCCGAGCGATTGGAGGCCGAGCAGGTCGCCGAGGAGGACGAAGTCATCGCTCGCAGGATCAAGGCGGCCTCATCGGAGCTGAAATCGGAGCTTCAGACGAAGACGGGGAAGCCGGTGACGACCGCCATTCGAAGGCTGCTCGGTGTCGGTGCGGGCTCCCGGGCCAAGCGCCTGCATGACGTCAGCGCTGCCGAGCGCGCCGTGATGTTGGAGCAGCTGCGGCTGGTACGCGACGACGTCCGCGCCGACGCCTCCCAGCTGGGCAAACGCCTCAGGCGTGCCCAGGACAAGAGCGAACAGGGCGACCGCAAGCTGGAAGAGGTGCCCGAGAGCGATGCGCTGGCACCGTTGGTCGAGGAGCTGCAGGAAGTGGAGCACCAGCGCGGGGAGCTGTCGAGTGAACGGGAACGCCTTGACGAAGAGCTTCGCCAGGCAGAGCACGAACTGACCGTAGCCGAGCGCAGGCTGCGCCGCGCGCAGGAGGCGGCCGAGAAGGCGAGCAAGGGCGTTGAGTCAGCCGAGGTTGCGCTCCGAACGGTCGACCTCCTCCGGGCCTACGGCGAGCGAACTGAACTCCGCCGCCTGGAGCGGATTGAGCTCGAGGCCGCCCGTTACTTCAACCGACTCTCTCGCAAGGGCGAGCTCCTGAGCAAGATCACGATCGACCGCGACAGCTTCTACATCAGGGTCGTCCGCTGGGATCAGACCGAGCTGCCAAAGGAGCGCCTGTCGGCCGGCGAGAAGCAACTCCTCGCGATTGCCATCCTCTGGGCCCTGGCCCAAGCGTCACAGCGACCGCTGCCCGTCGTGGTGGACACCCCACTTGCTCGCCTGGACCAGGAGCATCGACGTCGATTGCTGACCGAGTATCTGCCTAACGTCAGCCACCAGGTCGTCGTCCTTTCGACCGATACGGAGGTTGACGTTGCCGCGGCGGCTGAGCTCGACGCGGTAACCGCGAGGAGGGTCTTCCTTGCCCACGACGTCGGAAGCGCCGCGACCGCGGTTGAGGAGGGCTACTTCAGCTCGGGCGAGGAGGCGATCACCGGTGCTAGGTAAAAAGATTCAGCTCAACGAATCCTCCACCCAGATCCTGCGGACGATGAAGACGAGGACCGGGCTGACGCACCAGTACCTGTGTCGGCTTGGGTTTTGCCTATCGCTGAGCGAGCCTGGCCACCCTGATCCCAGCAGCTATGACGAGCAAGGGATCGAGTTCAACCGCTACACGCTCACTGGTGAGTGGGACCGTCTGTTTGTCGCCTACCTGAGGGAGTGGCTGGCACAGGAAGAGCCGGAGGGCAATCGCGACGAGTCGGCATGGTTCAGAGCGCATATCAACCGGGGGCTGACCCTGCTGCAAAGGCGTGTCCGGTCGCTCGCCGACGTGACCGACCTGGTCCCGGGATGAAGCCGATCTACCTCGACTACAACGCGACGACGCCAGTCGATCCGCGTGTTGTCGAAGCGATGCTTCCCCATCTGACCGAGGACTTTGGGAACGCCGCGAGCATCGACCATTTCTACGGTCATGCGGCCCAGCAGGCTGTGGAGCGGGCCCGCGAGCAGGTTGCAGCGCTGATCGGAGCCGATCCCTCGGAGATCGTCTTCACGAGTGGCGCAACCGAGGCGGACAACATCGCCATTCTGGGCGCGGCAGAGCGCGCTGGCGACGAAGCCGAAGTCCTGGTGAGCGCTATCGAGCATCCCGCTGTATTGGAGGCAGCCAGGCGGTTGGGAGATCGCGCAAAGATCATCCCGGTCTCCGGAGAGGGGATAGTTGACCCGGCCGAGGTGAGGAGGAGCCTGACGGCGAAGACCGCCCTGGTCAGCGTTATGTCGGCGAACAACGAGACGGGCGCGATCCAGCCGATGGAGGAGATCGGAACTGTCTGCGCCGAAACCGAGATCCCCCTCCACACCGACGCCGCTCAGGCGCTTCGCCACCTCGACCTGGATGTCGAGCGGGACAACGTCTCGGCTCTGTCGATGTCGAGTCACAAGGTCTACGGGCCGAAGGGAGTTGGCGCCTTGTACGTGCGAAAGCGTCGGCGACGCATGAAGTTGACCCCTCTTCACTTCGGTGGCGGCCAAGAACGTGGCCTCCGCCCAGGGACCGCGAACGTTCCGGGCATCGTCGGGTTCGGGCTGGCTGCCGAGCTTGCAGGACGCGAGCGCGAGCTCGACTCGCGCAGGGAGTCTGACCTCAAGCGGGTACTGATCACCGCGCTCGGTGCCGCAGGCGAGTTCAACCTGAATGCGCCGGCGGCCAAAGCGCTACCCCAGACGGTCAGCGTCCGTTTCCACGGTGTTGGAGCTCGCGCGCTGATGCACGCGATGCGCGATCACCTTGCCTTTTCGAGCGGATCCGCCTGCGCGACCACGAAAGTCGAGCCATCACATGTCCTGCTGGCCCAGGGGCTTCCGCCGGAGGCCGTCAGCGAGTCCGTGCGCCTGAGCTTCGGTCGCTTCACTACCGATGCGGAGATCGGCTGCGCCTCTGAGGCTCTGGTGACTGCGCTTGCCAGCCTTCGCCGCGTGTCTGCCGTCGCGTAGAGCGGTACTCGGCGGGCCGCTCGCCCCCCCAGGGCCGCGTGGGCTCGACTCGCTGCTGGTTATGCAGAACCCGATTGGCCAAAATGCGGGCCAAGAGGAAGCCGCGCGTTGAGACAGCCTGGGTCAAGCGTGGAGCCGCCTTCGAGTCGTTTATCTTGGCCGGCAGATGCCTGAGCTCGATCCCTTCATCCTGGCTCGCTCGGAGGCCGACCCCGCCCAAATGTTGCGGGAGGATCTCGAGGACACCTTGAAGGAGTACATGGAGCTCGACCTCATCATTGAGCTCCTGCAAAACGCTCTCGATGCAATTGATCGTCGCCGTTTCGAAGCGATAGCCGCAGCGGCTGGTCGAGACCCAGACGATGCAGGGGCGATTGGCGCCTGGAATGAAGCGGTGCTAGCGGCGGTCGAGAGCGATGTTGCGAAGTACGAGGGTGCGGCTGGGATGGCCGAGAAGGCTGTCCTCTACCGCGAATTCGCCGACGACTCTGCGCGACGGTCCGCTTGGTGGGACCTGCTCGCTCCCAAATTTGGCGGCTCTGCTGCAGATCTTCAGGCAGCCGCCAGATCCGTCCGTGGACAGCTCCGCGTAACGGTCAAACTGGGACCGCCCCATTGGCTAGAGATCGAGGACAACGGTTCGGGCATGGCCGACGTTCTAGAGTGCTTCCGCCATAGAGCGTCGGCCAAGCGAGATTCCGACCAACTGCCACGACGGTACGGGGTGAGGGGGAGTCACGGTTGGGGGCTAACTGCTGTTCTCGGGCTCAGTGACCGAGTCGAGGTCGCGTCCTGCGTTGAGGGTCAATCGGTACAGACCTATGCCTTCGATGAATATGCGTCTTTCGTCAGGAGATCTAGTACCCAGCCGAGGACTCATCGGCTTGGGGGAGATGAACGCGGGGACTTGTCGCAGGTGATTTTGGGAGGCCAGGTCGGCACCCACGTTCGGGTGAAGCTCATCAGTCCAATCGACACCAACGAGCTTGGCCACACGCTGGCCCATTACAGCCATGGACGTTTTGAGAACCTACTTCGTCTCTACACCCCTATCGGCCAGATCAATGATTTCGTGTTGCATCCTGCTTACCATACGCTCCGAAGAGACGACATCGATGTCGAGTTAGTCTCGGTTGAGCAAGGAGCCGAACCTCAACGTTCCGCAGTTGAGTTCGACTTTTTTCGGCTGTCGGGTAGAACCGTGCCCAGCCATTATGACTTTGCGAGCTACGTTGATGCCGGGTCACCGAGGGGAAAGAGCGTGCACACTGTCCACCGCGTGCGCTTTGCCGATGCAGTTCTTCTCAGCGCCGCAGATATCCAGGCTGCCGAGGAGATCCACAAGCTTGAGGAGCTGCTTAGCGGTGAGGAAAAGCTGCCTCTTCACCGCGATGAGGAGGACCGCGAGGTCGGACGAATTCCGCGGGGATTTCAGCTGGCCCTGTCCGGCGGCATGCGGTCTGAGTACCTCGCTCGCGCCCCCCGCGGCGCCTCGGCTGCGTTTAGGGGAGTCATCCTGTCTGAGACCGCGCGTCCAACGCTTGGACGGAAGTACGTCATGGACCAGCGCAGCGCGATCCCGCGCGGTGCTTCAAGCCATGAGAGTGTCTACGAGGACACGCGAAAGGCTGTGCTTCCCGCTGCAGAGCCACCGCCGGCCACCCCTGCCGCGGCAAAATGGCGCCGAGAGTTCTTCGTTCAGGTCAGAGACGCGTTGGAGTCTCAGCAGCCCATCTCAACTGATCTGCAGGTCTGGGCGGGCTCCGAGTCTCGGGAGGCCCGGGTCATGCTGAGTTTTGGTGAACTACTTGGCCAGGGAGCTTTCGGAGATCTTCGGATCCTTCGCGCGCATCTCCGTGACATCTACGACTTCGCCTTCCTGCAGACTGTTGAGCTGTCCACTACGTCAGTGCCTGCGGTTGGCTTGGCAGACACGTTGGTCCAGCAGGGCTTCGCGGCGAAGAATGGCAATCTCTATCAGCGGTATGGGGTCGGTGAGTTCAAGGCTGCTGGCCAGGATCTTTTTGATGATCTCAGTCCGGACGAGCCACGCAAGGCTCCGGATACGCCCGATTTGTTGATCTGCTGGAGCTTTGACAAGGAAGTGGTCGAAGACGGGCCCTGGACTGTCGAGGAGGCGACGAAAGATTCGAGCGAGTTTGCCGATCAGACCCATATCTGGCAGCCCAGTCGCGGCGACGTCGGTCGTACTCGGGCTCTTGCGGTGGTTGCGCTGCAGTCGCTGCTGGACGAACGGGTGGAGGCTAAATCGCTCGGTGGCCCACCGGCCCCTTGGCCAGATTGCCTGCCCGACGTCTACTACTGAACTGCCCGAAACACTTGATATCGGGCCGGGGGCCGAACGCTCTTTCCTGCGCCTGCCCGCGACAAGTCGGCCACAACTCGCCAACCGGGAGCAGGCCGCTGATCGCCGAATGCGTGTCGACGGCCCCGCCGCTCCGGTAGCGAAATAGAGCCCGTGTCGGACTTGCCTTATGGGAAGCGATTGAGCGAGAACGCAGACTCCTACACCACGTTCTTGACTTTTCCGAGCAGAGTGTCGAGGAACTGCCCCCAGAACATGCGCAGATCCCCGAAGTGCTCGCTTGGATTGCCATCCATTGACTCGGCCTTACCGTAAGCCACGATCAGCAGGCTGAGCGCCTCGATGGTCCTCCTCGCAGTGTTCACGGCCTGTTCCCCGGATACGAGGCCGGGATCTAGTTCGGCGATTTCCTTGATCGGCTCCCAGAGTTCGCGGTAGAAGCGGTGGCGCGTGTTGAGACGAATCACGACCTGGCTCGAGAAGTGCTGGATGTCTATGAACAAAGAGCCGGGAAAGTCCACCGACTCGACAACGATGGGCAGTTCGCGGACCCGGTCGATGTACTCCTCTTTCTCGTCGGGATCCGTCTTGCCGACATCTGAGGCCAGATCCTCAAGGGCGTGCTCATGCTCCTCCTCGTCGGGCGGCGTCTGCACCCGGCCCTTTGGGAGCGTCCTGTTGGCGTCTTTGACCGCGTTCTCGATCGGAGTGTGCTCGCCGGTGGTTTGCTGGTCTTTGCGCGCTTCCTGTCCCCATCGCTCATCGAGCTGCTTGCGTGCTTCCGGGAGATACTTCTCAAGGCGCTTGCGGATCTCACTTCGGAGATCATCAACTGGCTCCACGCCGCGCTTGACGTGGCGGACGCCGAAGTACTGGTCGAGGTCCGGGGCGAACTGGACCTCGATCCCGATGAAGCGGTCGGGGTCCTGAACCCCGCGCGGGAAGATGCGCGGCACGTTCGTGTAGTTGATCTCCCGGTCGAGGCGGACGAAGCTGATCGCGCCGAGGTTGTCGGGCACGCGAAGCCGTTTGGCGAACTTGTCGCCGCCGCTGCCTCGCTTCCGGGTCACCTGTGGCGGATACAGGGTCACTCGCAACTGCGCCGTGGCCCCGGCGATCTTCAGCGGCTCGTCGGCGACGACGACAGCCGGAAAGTGCTCTGGCACTTGCTGCGCAGCTCCCTCTGCTTGCTTCAGGTGCTCGGCGATCGCCTCGTCCGCCCAGGTGTTCTCCATCAAGAAGAGCGGGTCGTGGGGCTTCAGCTCGGTTTCGTTGACCGCGAGCTCGATCCCGCCGTTGATGAAGTTGCGAAAGATCCGCGACAGCTCCTTCTCGAGGTCTACCCGCGCGGCGTTCACGTCGGCCGACCCCCGTGCCGTCCGCAGACGGTCGATCTTCGACCAGAGGACAATCGTGCCGGTGCCCTCGGGCTTGAGGTCTTGCAGCTCCTCGGGAATCGGCAGGTCGTCGGGCTCGGCGATCTCGATCGACTCGCCGCGTGCCTCGGCTTCGAGCGCCTCTTCGAGGTCAAAGTAGACGTGTCGCCAGCCGGAGTCGTCAGAGCAGCTCCAGACGTCGATTCTCTCGGCGAAGTTGAGCGCGGCGAGCTTTGCGCCGACGCCGTACTTGCCGATCGTAGTCTTCGACATGTACCGCGTGGAATAGCCGAGCTGCAGGTAGTGCTGGAGGATGGACTCGCCGTCGGGTCCTGCCCCCATCCCGGTACCGTCATCGGCGATTGCGATCCGGTCAACGTGCGCCTTGCCGGCAGCGTCAGCGTTTCCCAGATAGACATCGATTTGATTGGCGTCGGCCTCGATCGAGTTGTCGATGACCTCGGCGATCGCCGCCGGCAGGCTGTAGCCGGCGTCGCGGAGGGACTGCAGGGTGTGGCCGGTCATGATCGCCGGGATGCCGCCAGTCTCTTTGGCTTTCGGAGTGCTCATGGGTTCCTTTCTTTTCGCCTGCGCCGGCGGGTCGCTCGACGCAAGCGTTTTCGGGTTCTAGGCAAGGAGTCGCGGGAGTGCGGCGCTGTCGTCAGGCCGCCGCTGCGTAGCCGAGCTCGCGGGCACGACTTCGAAGCTTGGTGACCGTGCGCTGCGCCGTCGAGCGTGACACGCCGGCTGACGCCGCTGCCTCGGAGGTGGGCTGGCCCGCGGCCAGCGCCTCAAGGATGTTGGGGCCCGAGGCTCCGCAGTCGGAGGCGAGCCGTGCGAGCTCTTGCTCGAGTTGCTGCGCTTCCACCTCAGCGTGGGGGCAGTCGCTGGCCACGGAGTCCCCCGGGATCCGCCGTTTCGCGGTGATTGCGCGCGGCTGTTCAGCCGCGTAGCGATCGGCGAGCCGTTTTCGCCGGGCCCGCGAACGGCGAGCGCTGAAGCGGCCGTTGCGCAGGACGTCGCGGAGCAGGTATTCGTTCGCCTCCTCGTGCCGGCGCTCGATCGCGAGGTCGATCGCCCGTTCGATGCCTTCAACGTCATTGACGTCGTCGACCTTGAGGCGACGAATGAGCTCGTAGCAGGAAATCGCAGCCTCCACGTAGGCAGGATGCTCGTTGTCGAGGGTCATAACCCCTCCTCTCAGGCAATGTCACGCAGATCCCGCGACACTGCCGGTTTTGGTTTTCCCCTCTTTTTGAAGCGCCCGCCATACGGTCGAGTGCCTCCTGGGGCCAACGGCAGTCATCCTCCCACTTCGCCCGGCGGGATGCAAACGGTTGAAGCACGCGGGCAAAACGAAGGGCGGCTGCATCTTTATTGGCACCGGATGAGAGCCTGCTGTGTCAGTTGCCGCTCGCTCCTGCCGGCGGAGCAGTGAGCGGGACGCCATGGAGGCCTCAGATTCCGCTTGAACAACCGCTATTCCGCTCGTTTCGTGGCGCGGGTGGACGATGCGAGTCAGGCGGTGGTTGGTGCGCGGATTGGGTTGCCGGGCAGCTACCGTCGCATCATTGTGAAGGGGCTCCAGGCAGACGGCGAAGAACCCGCAGGTTGCCGCAGAGCCGGCCCTTGGGCTGGAGTCGACGTCGGCGCAGGCAAGGGCTTCGATGTCGCCGTCATCGATGCCGAGGGGCTTGTGGCACCCCCGAAACGGATGGCCGCCGCCAGCGAGGTCGCCGGCTATCTGGATGAGCTGTGTCCAGCGGTCGTCGCGGTCGACAGCCCGATAAGGCCGGCGCCGCCGGGCAGGCTGTCTCGAGACGGCGAGCGCGAGCTGGTCAAGGCTGGTGTGTGCGGAATCCGCTACACGCCCGACATGGAGTCTCTGCGTGGCAACGAGGGCTACTACGGCTGGATCCTCAACGGCCTGCGGCTCTACGAGGCCCTCAGCCGCTCAGCGGTCCTGGGGGAGGCCACCGTGGTCGAGTGCTTCCCGACCGCGAGCTGGTCGCGCCTCGGGGGCCCAAAAGGCAAGCGGACTCGGGCGCGATGGTCGCGCGCAGTGCTGCACAGACAGGGACTGGCGGGTCTGCCTGCCCGGATGAACCAGGACCAGCGCGACGCGGTCGGTGCCGCGATCACCGCGAGGCTGCATGACGCCGGGCAGACCGAGCGCTTCGGCGAGATAGTGGTGCCGCTGGGGTGAGCGGCGTGGGGGAGGGGCTCGCCCCGGGGAGGTCTACATATGTAGGGGTTATCGGGCGTTGGGGGCGGCATTCAAATCCCATCGGGGCCGAAGACTTTGGAACCCGACCCCGTCAAGAGAGCTCGTTCAGGCTTTGCCCGCAGCCTTCTTCGCTTTGGTGATCGCAACCGCGATCGCCGATCCGCAGACCAGCGCGAGCACGGCGATTCCGAGGGCGAGCGGCTTCTTATCTCCCAGGAAGGTGGCGACTGCAGCGGTGATCGCAGCGACGGCTCCCAGCGCCGAGAGCACCACTGCTCCCAGATAGCCCTTCTTGTAGACGACGACATGGTGCCAGCGGACCCGATAGAGCCTGGCAGGCATTTTCGGCTGGGGGTTCGACGGCTGGAGGACCTTCAACATCGATCCGCTCACACGCACGGCCTCCGCTGTGCGGGGCATGCTGGGGTTTCCCCAGGTCGTCGTATTCGCGAGTGCGCGGCGGCCAGTGTCTTTGGACTCGACCAAGAGGAGATTGGGGGGCTCGCCGGGAAACGCCACCATCGGAAGTGACACCGTCTTCTCCGGCACGTCCTTGCTGGGGTACAGGCGGACGATCTTCTTGCCCGAGATCCAGCTCTCCGCCGGGTCGTGCTCGGTTGCGTCGGTCACGCCGTCACGGGCGCGTAGAGACCGACGATCAGGCGCAGGCTGGGGTTGGACAGATGCCGGAGTTGCCCGATGGTCGGCTGAGCTCCCGTGTCCGCGCCGCTCGCCCAAGCGGCAACGCCGAGTGCGTCGGCGAGGAGCTGCGGATCCAGGTCTCCGCTGGCGCGACTGGCGTAGATCTGAGCGCCCAGTTCGCGCGCCGCGCGTCGGATGCCGCGCGGGTCGAACTCGGCGAGACCGGCCGCCCTTCTGTCCGATGCCAGCTCATGGGCGGTGCTGTCGTCGCGAAGGTCGCTGAGTTCCTCGAGGATCTCGCCGATCTTGTCTCGGAAGATCATCCGGTGCCCTGCCGAGTTCCCGGCGATCGTCGGCCGGCGTCCTTCGAAGTCCTCGGAGCTGGCATAGACAACGATTGCGCCCCCTGCACCGCCTCCATCGGGGACGGAGGGAGGCGCGGCGGGCGGGACGCCACCGCCCGGCGGGCCTTCCGGCGGTTCTTCTGGCGGATTGGGAAGCCCGCTGGAAATGCTGAGCCGAGTCGAGTCGCACATCCCGCAGATGAAATCCTGGTTCAGCAAGTCGCGCTCGCCGTCGTCCTGGCAGGCAAACGCGCCACATTCCAAACAAGCCCCCACGGGGTCGTCTTTTCTTAGCGTGATCGCCCTGCAGCTGTAGCAACCGGCAGCCAATTTCTTCTCCGCTCGGCTTGACCGACTCGCGCAAGGATAGCCCGAAGAGTGTTTATTGACCAGAGTTCCCTGCTGCATTTCGCGATCACGGTTTGAGCCAGGCCGGGTTTGACGGAGATCTCGAAGCCAGGATTCCTCCTGGTGGAAGGGAACCGATCAACCCATGCCACGAAAGACGAAATTCCCCGAAGAGCGGCTCGACCGCAGTGCCCGGATGGTCTTCGACTCCGGCCGCCCGATCGCCCACGTGGCCCGCGACCTCGGCATCCATCACGAGACCCTGCGCAAGTGGGTGCGCAAGACCGAAGCCGACGAAGGCAGGCGCTCTGAGCTGCTGAGCAGCCAGGAGCGCGAGGAGCTCGCGCAGTTGCGCAAGGACAACCGCGAGCTGCGCCGCGCCAACGAGATCCTCAAGTCCGCCTCGGCGTTTTTCGCGGCCGAGCTCGACCCACGCCGGACGAAGTGAGCGCGTTCATCGATGAGCACCGCGAGCACTTCGGGGTCGAGCCGATCTGCACGACCCTGGGGACGTCGGCCTCCGCCTACCACGAGCGGGCCAAGGGCGACCGGTCGGCCCGGGCGATCGAGGACGAGCGCCTGCTCGAGCGGATCGCGGAGGTCCACGAGCGCAACTACCATGCCTACGGCTACCGGCGCACCTGGATCGCCCTGCGGCGCCAGGGCGAGCCGGTCGGCCGCGGCAGGGTCCAGCGGCTGATGCGCCAGGCAGGCATCCAAGGCGCCAAGCGGCGCGGAAAGCCGTGGCGCACCACCAAGCCTGATCCGAAGGCCGGCCGCCGACCCGACCTGGTCGAGCGCGACTTTCAGCGCCACCGCGCCGGACCGACTCTGGGTCGGCGACTTCACCTACCTGCGCTCCTGGGAGGGGATGAGCTACTTCGCCTTCGTGATCGACGCCTTCAGCCGCCGCGTCGTCGGTTGGCAGCTCGCCTCCCACATGCGCCCGACCTGGTGCTCGACGCCCTGCGGATGGCGCTCGGCCAACGTGACCGCGGCGCCGACTTCGAGCTCGTGGCCCGTACGGACCGCGGCAGCCAATACACCTCGGCCGACTACACCCAGGAACTGGACGACCACGGCGTCCTCGCCTCAGTCGGGAGCGTCGGCGACGCCTACGACAACGCGATGGCCGAGAGCTTCGTCGACACCTTCAAGACCGAGCTGGTCGCCGATCGTTCCTGGCGCTCGCGCTCCCAGCTCGAGCTGGCCGTCGTGGAATACGTCAGCTGGTTCAACCACGAGCGCCTGCACGAATCCCTCGGAGACATCCCTCCCGTGGAGTTCGAGGACCTATACGTTCGACAGGGGTCAACTGAGCATCCCCTCTTGAATTGGAAACCAACAAAAACGGTCTCCGTCAAACCTGGTCCGGCTCACCCCCGCAAATGGGGCCTTTCTGATGCCTAGCCACCTCCACCGCAAGGGCCTGCGGGCATCACTTTGTCTCGAACTTAGATCACCGCACCTGTCGGTCGATATCGAGTCCGCCTAGAACGAGAGCCGCCCGATCCGGTTCGCGACGAGTCCGGCAAGCAGACCCAGCGCCAGCAGCCCGACCAGGTTGGCGACGTAGCCGATGCCGGCGACGAGCGCGTGCGAGTGACCGGGAAGCTCGGCGCCGCCGACGTTGACCGTGGCGCTGAGGATCCCCACCGTCGCCTCGCCGAGCAGACACCAGGTGGCCGGCCAGCCCGCGTGCAGGACCAGGTAGCCGACAACGACGCAGGTCAGAGCAAACAGCAGCCCGGACAGGGCCGCGATCAGCCGCCCGAAGCTCTGGCCGTAGCCAGTGGTCGCACCCCAGACCCGGAACCAGAGCGCGTCGTGACCCGCCACCGTCGCTTTTCGTTCGGCGAGGTACTGGGCGTCGGCGATCTGTCGCCGAAACACCGGCGCCAAGCCGCGAACGTCCTGGACGGGCGAGCGGAGAAGCTCCGCCGCCGGGATGTATGTGCCAAGGGGCGTGATGCGTCCCGACTGCCGCGGCCATTCGCAGTGCGAGACGGAGACGTCGTCGAACACCGACCCGAGGATCCCGCTTCCAGCGAGCCCGACCCGGTCGAACCGGCAGCGTGAGAATCGGCAGCGTGAGAATCCGGGCAGCCCGGACATCGGTCCCATGCACTCGCACTCAATGAAGTGGGCCGAGCCGATCATCGTCCCGTCCAGACTCAGCTGCTGAAACTCGAGGCCGCGGAAGGCCGACGAGGCCAGCTGCGCCCGGTCGAACGACACTTCGTCCAAGCGACCCCCGCGCCACTGGAGCCCGTTGGCGTCGATGCCCCATGAGCCGCGGCGGACCGACACGTCGATGAGGCTGGTGTCGATCAGGCGCGCTCCTTTCAGGTCGCAATCGTCGATGGTCGTCCGCTCGATGCGCGTTCTCGACCAACGGGAGTTGGCGAATCGGCAGCCCACGAAGCGACCCTCCAGGGATACGTCGGTCATCGAGGCACGGTCGAAAACACACTCCTCGACCACGCTGTCGCGCCAAATCGTCCGATCGCAGATCGCGCCGGCGAAGGAGGCGTGTCGGATGGTCACAGCGGCGAATTCCGACCCCGTCAGGTTGGCATGGTCGAGCGTGACCCCATCGAGGTCGCAGTTCGAGAAGTCACGGCCGCGAAGGTCAAGACCGCTCAACTGGGCCGCCGAGAGATCCCAACGCGGCTGCCCCGATTCCTCTCGGTACCGGCTCCACTCCCGGGGCCCGGCGACCAGGCTGTTCAGCGTCTCCCTTTCCACGTTGCGCTACAGGTCGGCGTGGGTCGCGAGGGTCCAGGCCCGGTCCTCCAGCGCGCTAGGCAGCCGCCTCAATTCGGCGAGCTCGCGCTCGCGCTCGTCGCTGAGGGATGAGATATCCCTCAGCTGCGCATCCGTGTAGCCGGGGTGAGTGACCACTTCGGCGATCTCGTCCTCGTCGAGACCGGCCCCGCCGACCATCGCCAGCAGCGCCTCCAGCGGCAGCCCTTTCGTCGTCCAGCCGCGGATAATTCTGTCCGGACTGCGAACGCCGGCCGGGGCTGGCCCGGGTGCCCCGGCGCGGATGGGGAGCCCGTACTCCCGGGCCAGATCCAGGTAGGTCTGCGCGAAGCGTGGATCGCGGTGATAGCCGTGGTGCGTGTCGAGATGGCTCGGCATCCTGCCGAGCAGCTCGCCGACTCGCTCGATCTGCGCCCGCCACTCCCGCTGCACGTCCTCCGGGTCCACGTCTCGTGGAAGCGGGTGGGGGTGGAACGTACCCGTACGCGGATCGACTATCGAGCTGCCGCGAGTCAGCGGCGCGGTCGCCCCGGTGATTTGCAGGTGCACCCCCGCACGCGAGGCAACGGGGCCACCGCCATGCTCGGTGATCGCGCGCTCGACGTCCTCCGCCGTCGCCATCACGGAGGTGCTGGATACTGCGCCCGCGGCGATCAGCTCCGAGATCCCACGGGAGACCTCGAGAGTGAGGCCGAAGTCGTCCGCGTTGACGATCAGCCGAGTCATCCCAGATCGTCTGGCCAACTCACTCCGCCGGCAGCTCCATACAGCGCGGCCGCCCCTTCGACGAGGTGACGGCGGCCGGTCTCCCACCTTTCGATCTCGGTCCCCGCGAGGGGCTTCGAAGCCGTGTACTGCTCGACGTAGTGAAGTGTCCGGTCGACCACGCTCGGCAATCCCTGGACGAGGCCGCCGGCGAGCACGAGGCGATGCGGGTTGACGATCGTCAGCAGGGTCGAGAGGGCGAGCCCGAGATGCTGCGCCGCCATCTCCAAGACAGTTTCGGCGATCGGGTCATCGTCCTGGAGCCCGGCCGCCATCAGCGAGTAGTCGAGCGACGTCGGATCGTGCCCCGTCTCGGCGAGGGTCGCCAGGGCGCGTCGCAGCGGCGTCTCCTCACCAGGCGATTTCGCCTGCGGCTTGAGGAGCTGCTGACGGTACTGGGACACCATGTGATCGCTGATCGCCGGCCGTGACGCGTACACCTCGAGTACCCCTCGCGCCATCAGGCCGGGCGAGAATGGACCCATCGGGTTCATCACCAGGCGCCCGAGAATCCCCGCGTGGCCGCGGCCAAGGAGCGGCTTCCCGTCCACGACCGTGAAACCGCCGATTCCCTCGTCGAGGTAGACGTAGCTGACGGTTTCGTCCGCACTCCTGCCGGGATCGGCTCGCCACAGGCACTCCATGTCATGTGCGAGCCGCACCTCGACGTCGAGGTGCTCCGAGAGAAGCCGGGCTCCGTCGATCGGACGCCTGATGCCGAGCCTGCCGGCTGAGATCACCTTGCCGTCAGCGAGGGCCCCGGGGAGCGCCACCATCAGACAATCCGGGGGCTCCGGCATGCGGCTCCAAGCAGCAGCCCGGACCTTCGCGGCCAGAGCAGTGAAGAGCGCCTCGCCGCTCTCGTCGCGCGTCTCCATCGGGATATCGAGCGGAGCCATCTCCGTCGTCGCGCGCATGCCGCTATTGGCGGTCTCTTCGAGGATGACCAAATCGGCCCCGACGCACTCCAAGCAGACTACGCAAAGCGACATCGTCACTCCGTTCCGTGGCGCGCGTCCTCGTCGCGAGCAAGGGCCGCGGCGCCGATCAAGCCGGCGTCGTTTCCGAGCTTCCCCAGACGAACCTCGGCCGACCCGACCACCCGTCGGTGAGCGCCGTCTTCGACTCCCCGCCGAACCCCTCTCATCAGAGGATCGCCCTTCAGCTCCGCGGACAGCAAGCTAAGGCCGCCGCCGACGGTGACCAAGCTCGGGTTCAACACGTTCATCGCGCAGGCGAGGCCCCTGCCCAACCAGCCGCCAGCCGTCTCGAGCACGGAAAGGGCCGTGCCGTCCCCCTCGCGCGCGGCCTCACCCAGGCTCTCGATCTCGCCATCTCCGCCGATTGCCTTCCAAGCCGCGCATATCGCCGGGGTCGCGACCAAAGTCTCCACGCATCCTTCGCGGCCGCAGCTGCAGCGGACGGTGGGCTCGTCTGTGATCTTGATGTGGCCGAGATAGCCGGCGAACCCGGAATCACCGCGGACCAACTGGCCTTGGAAGACGGCGCCGCAGCCCACTCCGGTGCCGACGACGGCATGAATGTGGGAAAAGGGCCAACTCGCCTCTCTCGCTGCCAGCGAATACTCACCCCAGGTGGAGGCCAGGCCATCGTTGACGACGTGGACCTGCACCGCTCTCCCCGTCCACTCTTTAAACAGAGAATCCCAGGAGATGTTTTCGTAGCCCTGGAAATGCCCAGCCCGCAGCACGGTCCCGTGCGGGTCCACCGAGCCGGTGGTGCTGATCCCAATCTGACCGAGGGGGGCATCCTCGCTGTCGGCCTTGCCGAGGATGTCTTTCACCACCTCGACGAGAGCGGTGAACTCCTGCTTAGGAATGGCAACCGGGGCCATCACCTCGAGCCGATCAGAACCGGCCCGGTCGACGAGGGCCCACTTAACAGATGAGCCGCCGATATCCAGGGCAAGGTGCGGTTTGCCGGAAGCCATCTAGCTGATCCCTACGAGCTCACTGTGTGACGACGGCGAAACTGTAGGGGCCAAGCCCGTCCGATGCCTCGCCGCTTGAATAGAGGATGGAATCTACACCGAATGGCCTGGGCATGACCGTCATTCTGCCGAGGTTCGCGATCAAGCCATGCGAGCCGGCGGAGACTTCGAAGCAGGATCCCTGCAGGGCCATCGAGGGGCCACCGCCGACCTCCGCCCAAGCATTCGCGACGGCCGCCATCGCCTCGAGCAACTCACGCATCTCTCTTCGCGTCCGTCGCGTTTCCGGGCTATTCCAGAAATACGAAGGCAGCGGTACGCGGTTCAGCCCCCGGGGATCCGCGTCGGCATCGAGCCGCTCGAGCGCCTCGGGCTCGAAGCCGACGAGCGCCGGCAGATAAACGCACGGATTGAGCGACGCGAAGGCGCAGAGCGCAGTGGCCAGCTTCGCCACCCGGATCGGATCGAGCGGGAATATCGCCCGGAGGATGCGGGTAGCGGAGAGGTTGAGCTCGTAGACGTTGCCGTCGACGACCCGGAACTCCCCTCCGGCGCGCCTGGCTAGCGGTCCCAATATCTCGAGGTGTCGCGGCCGGATCGAGTGGGAGCGGAGCAGGATGCCGTCGTGAGTACGGAATCCGCGCAGGGCGGTCCAGCCGCGCTCCCCGGCCTCGGTAACGTGGCGCGCGATCAGTTCCGGATCGCCACGGTCAAGCGCCGAGTAGATCACCGCGGGAAAGGCGAGGTCGGTCAGAATCGCCGCCGAGTCCCGGAGAGCCGGCTCGTACATCAGCGTCTGGGCATCGACGTCGAGTTGGGGGTAGGGCGAGAGGCCGTGGGCTTCCACGCGCGGAACGATCGCGCCCAGAAGGCGGGCGCTCTCGGGGTTGTGGCGGACCGGGCCGCTCGGATCCTTCCCGTAGTACGCGGGGGCGTCGAGGCGGACGCCGTGGACGCCGTGCTTGGCGAGCTGAGACAGGTGCCGGTCGATCTCCGCCTGGACTGACGAATCGTCCAGATCGATGTCGAACGCGGCCTCGGAAAAGGTCTGCACGATCTCAAGCCTTCCCGCCGATCCAGGGCAGGGCTGGTAGCGATTCCATCCTCGCGGGCCGAGCGAGGCGGTTGGCGTCCCCACCGCCGAACGGGTGTGAAAAAGTCGCCGCGCCTCGTGGGCTGCACCCGAATCGGCCAGTTCCCGAACCCATCGATGCCCCTTCCCCACGTGGTTGTAGATTCCGTCGACTATGAGGCGATACCGCGCTGCCGCGGTGCCGATGTCCGACCAGGAGGCGAGTTCGGGATCGCAGGCGACCCAGTCGTCGCAGGCGAACCCGGAATCGCCGGAGGACGGGCCGAAGGGAAGGACATGGAGCCCCGATCCCTCGGGTACGAGATCGCGAATCGCCTCGAGCGTCAGCGATAGCCCGGTTCGCCCCGACTCGTGCCCAGCCAACATCGCGGGATAGGTGCTGGTGATGAGCATCTGCGAGCGGCCCTGCCTACCCTGATCATAGGAGAAGAGCTGATAGATGGAGCCTTCGCTGAGCGACAGTGGCTAAAGGAAACGAGCCGCGCTGAGCAAGGCCATCGGAGGCTGGGCACGGGCGGCACCCACCCACGTTGGCAGCACCGCAGTCTCCAGGTTGAGGCCAAGCCGATTATCTCTGCGCGGGTGCCGTGGCACGACGTCCTACGGCGTCGAGGCGGTTCCGTTTCGTTGGACCATGCGCAATGGAGCCGAGGTGATCCGCTGGGGCAAGAAATGGGGCAAGGTGCCCCACAGACTCCAGCCGATCCCAGCCGATCTCGATCTCGCGTTAACCCGCTTGAAACCGTGCCCCACGTAGCTCGGCGTAGTCTCGGGTCCGGGCTCATAACCCGAAGGTCGCGGGTTCGAATCCCGCCCCCGCTATAGGAAAGGCCCCGGAAACGGGGCCTTTTTCGTGTCCCCGGGGCGAGGTGCTGGAGCCGGCAGCGGGTACCAATCGGGTACCAATTTTTGGCTGTCCCGGCTTGCCTGGGATCTCCGACCGCTTGAGCAGCTGTCTTATGTCGGTTGCTGGGAGGCCTGATCCGATTTCTCCGGAGCAAGGAGTCGCTCTCATGGCGTAGCCGTTGGAAGTTTGCCCTCGTTTGAAGGACTCGCATTTGCGGGGTTTTTGTTTGCTCGGCAGCGCAGACAGAAGGGTGAAAATCGGCCTAGG
Organism: Solirubrobacterales bacterium; assembly: GCA_035542315.1. Taxonomy (GTDB): domain Bacteria; phylum Actinomycetota; class Thermoleophilia; order Solirubrobacterales; family 70-9; genus VAYN01. The sequence goes on from DATKLT010000010.1 coordinate 32,969, forward strand.
GGCAACAATCAGCGGTCGAGCCAGCGGTGGGTGCGCTCGGTCGAGCGCGCCGTGGGGGTGGTCGAGCGCTTCCGCCTCCCGCCGGCGCTGCTCGAGTTTCAGCGTCTGGAAGCAGAAGCGCTGGAGGTCGATCGGCTGTCGCAGCCGCACGACCGGCAGTTGCCGCGCCAGCCCTTCGGTGCGCCGCCCGACCCGGTCGTTCATCACCACCACGGCGTCGCAGGCGTTCTCGGCCTGTGGCGGCGACTGGAGCGGATAGGCGACCGAGTGCGCGACGAAGACGCGCACCGCTTCGGGATAGCGCTCGGCCAGGGCGTAGGCGGTGACGGCATCCTGGGCGAGGACCGCGTCACACTCGTCGGGCAGCTGCGCGCTGCGACTCTCGACCCGGATGCCGCGCTCGCGAGCATGCTCGGCCGCGGGGCCCTCCAGCAGCGTGTGGACGACAACCTCGTGCCCGAGGCGCTGCAGGCTCTCGGCGACGGTGAACACGTAGGTCTCGGTTCCGCCGAACCCGATCAGCTGCTCGTGGCTGACGACGATGCGCACCTGGCGAACCTACCCGAGGCCGGCGAGCGCTCGGGCGACCGCCTGCGGTGCTGTGCCGACGCCCATGACCACGCAGATGTCGCCGGCGCCGAGCCGCGGCTCGAGGTGGCGCCGGGCCACCTGCGGCGTGGCGGCCCAGAGCGCTGGCGGACCGGCGACGGCGTCGGCGACGATCTGTCCAGACACGGACCCGTCGTCCTTACCAGCCTCGCTGCCGGCGAAGACGTCGAGGACGACGACCTCGTCGGCGGCCGACAGCGCCGCCCCTAGCTCGGATGCCATTTCACGGGTGCGGGAGTAGAGCAGGGGCTCGAAGACCGCGACGATTCTGCCGGGCGTCAGCGTGCGCAGCGCCGCCAGCGAGGCGCGGACCTCGTTGGCGTGGATCGCGTAGTCGTCGAAGACGCGGGCGCCGCCGGCGCTGTGGCCGATCGGCTCCAAACGCCGGCGGGCGCCGGGGTAATCGCGCAGCGCAGCGGCGGTCGCGGCGGCGTCGAGACCGGCCAGGCGGCAGGCCTCCAGCGCAGCCGCCGCGTTGGCCGCGTTGTGGGCGCCCGGCACCGGCAGCTCGACCTCCCGCTGGCGCCAGCGGAAGCGCGAGCCCGCGGGTCCGAGGTGCAGGTCGCGGACCTGCCGCTCAGGGTGGGTGAGGACCGTGCCGCATCGGGAGCCGAACTCCGCGAACGCCGCCTCCAGCGCCTCGCGCGAGCCGTACTCGCGCATGTGCTCGACGGCGACGTTGGTCACCACCCCGATCTCGGGGGCGAGGGCGAGGAAGGTCCGGTCGGACTCGTCGGTCTCGACGACCAGCCACTCGCCCGGCTCCCAGCTAGAGCTCGGTGAGCCGTCGCGGAGGGGGGCGCCGATCACGTAGCTGGGGCGGAGGCCGCTCCGGCGCATCGCCCAGACGGTCATCCAGGCGGTCGTGGTCTTGCCGTGGGTGCCGGCGATCGCGACGCAGCGGCGCAGCCCCGCGAGCTCGGCCAGCAACTCGCCGCGGCGCAGCTCGCGCAGGCCCAGCTCGCGGGCGCGGGCGCGCTCGACGTTGTCGACGGCGACCGCCGAGGAGTAGACGAGCTCGCCCTCCTCGGGCACGTTCGCGGCCGCGTGGCCGACGCTCACGGAGACGCCATCGAGGCCGGGGTCGTGGGCTCGGTCGGAGCCGGTCACCACCGCGCCGAGCTGGGCGCAGGCGCGCGCGAGGCCGCTCATCCCGGTGCCGCCGGCGCCGACGAAATGGAGCCGGCGGCCGTGCCAGTCAGCCTCTGCGGACATCGCCGGGAGCTTAATTCGGGGCCCAATGGCGTGATTAGATTGCGCGATGCGCTCGTCCCGGGAGCCCGCCGAGGGTGGCCTCGACCACGACGCCCTGGGCCCGTTCGCGGTCACCGTCCAGAGCGTCAGCTTCGTCGGCCCGGCGTTCTCCGGCCTCTTTCTCTTCCCGGTGATCGCGATCTTCGCCGGCGTCTCGGTGGCGCTCGCGTTCCTGATCGCCGGCGCGATCATCCTGATGCTCGCCGTCTCGCTCGGCACGCTCGCCGAGCGACTGCCCTCGGCGGGCGGCTACTTCACCTACGTCACGCGGGCGGTCGGCGAGCGCGCGGGCTTGCTCGTCGGCTGGATCTTCCTGATCTACGCGCCGATCGCCCCCGGCTTCATCGTCGCCTACACGGCCCACGTCTGCGTCGACGCCCTGGCCGCCGAATACGGCGTCCACGTCCCGTGGTGGCCGGTCTTCGTGGTCGCGATCCTCTTCGTCACCGTCGTCGTCTACAACGGCATCCGGCTCTCGACCAACTGGCTGATCGGCCTCGGACTGGTCGAGGTCGCGGTCGTGCTCGGGCTGGCGCTGTGGGGCTTCGCCGATCCCGGTCCCGGGGGGTTCTCCTTCGACCCGATCTCGCCCTTCGGCGGCGCCGGGCTCGAAGGCATTTACCTGGGGGTCGTCTTCTCGCTGTTCGCCTACGCCGGCTGGGAGGGCTCGGTGCCGCTGGCCGAGGAGAGCCGGCGGCCGCGCCAGTCGGTGCCGCTCGGCCTCGTCTGCGCGGTGTTGTTCCTGGTGGCGCTGTTCGTGTTCACGAGCTGGGGGTTGATGCTCGGCTGGGGCACCGACGCGCTGCCGTCGCTGCTGTCCTCCGAACAGGCGCCGCCGTTCGTGCTCGCCCAACAATGGTGGGGCGACGGCTGGGTGCTGGTCCTGCTGGCGCTGCTCAACTCGGTGGTCTGCGCCTCGATCGCCTCGTTCGGGACGGTCAGCCGGATGTGGTTCGCGATGGCGCGCTCGGGGCTGGGCCCGGCGCGGCTGGCGCGGCTGAACCCGCGGACGCGCGTGCCTGGCAACGCGGTGCTCGCGCAGGGCGCGCTGAGCCTGGCGGTCGGCCTCCTGTTCGGCCTCTGGCTCGGGCCCGACGATGCCTTCCAGACGCTGATTCTCGTCGTCACCCTGGCCGGGATCGCGCTCTACCTCTCCGGCAACGTCGCCGTGACGCTGCTGGCCCGCCGCGAACGCCGGGCGACCAAACGGGTCTTCGCCTGCATCGTCTTCCCGGTTCTGACCAGCGCCGCGGTGCTCTGGGTCGGATACAAGTCGCTCGACCCGCTGCCGCCGGCGCCCGAGCGCTACGGCGCGATCGCGGCGCTCGCCTGGATGGCCCTCGGGGCCGCCGTCGCGATCGTCGCGCACCGCCGCGGCACCGGCAGCTGGTCGGCCGACGCCCGGCTCGGCCTAGAGGAACGGATGGCGCTGGAGCTGGCCGCCGAGCCCGAGGGCTAGCCCGTCACCCAGAGAGCTTTGGGTTCGGTGATTTCGAAGGTGCCGTACCAGCGGAGTGCGGTGAAGCAGCCGTTTTTCCCGCCTACTTTCTGGACGCGACCGGCGTTGGAGTACATGACGGCCGGTTTACCGGGGTTCAGGTTGGTGGGGGACACGCGGAACGAGTACTGCGCGGTTTTGCTTTTGTATTCGCACTGTTCGATCTCGGTCCCGCAATCGATTTTAAAGCTCAGCGGGGCCCAGACGATGGCACCCCCTACATTCACGAAGCTGGCCGTGGCTGTGACGGTTTCAGAGCCTTTTTCCGTTTTGACCGTCACCGTGCAGTTGGTGGGTTTGAGCGTTTTGCACCCGGTCATGGTCATCGAGAAGCCTTCGATGTTGAGCGGATTCGCCGCTTCTTCTTTCGTTTTGAAGCTGAAGGTCCCACCGGTGCAGTCGACGCCGGTTTTTACTTTGTCGTTTTCGGTCAGGAACAAGGAGATGCCGCCCGTGGCCGCGGATGCCGTTCCTTTCACCATTTGGCCGGCTTTGTAGGATTTTCCTTTCGGGCACACGCCTTTCACCGGGTCTTCTTCGCAGAGCCGGGTAGTCTCGGTGTCGCCAACCGCCAGGCTGGTCGCTGCGGCTTCATAGGTCGCTTCGAAGAGGGAGTTGCCTTTCGCGGTTCCATTGGTTTTTTCGCCGGTGCCGCTGAGGGGGCATGACCCTTCGTCTTTGCTCACCGTGTAGTGGAGGCTCCCTAGTTCCTCGGTGATCTTGATCTTCTGGGGAGCTTCTCCCTGGTTCGTGTAGGTGATGCTGGAGAGTCCGCTCTGGCTGCCGATTTTCGCGTCGCAGGTGTTCGCCGCGGCGAGGATCTCGATGCTTTCCCCACTGGGACAAGAGATGTCGGCGGTGCCTTTGAATTTGCCTTCTCCGAGGCTTTCGCCTCCGTGGAAGACGTATTGGCAGCCGTGCGTTTCGACCGTGGCGCTCAGCCCCGACGCTTTGCATTCGGAATACGCGGGGGTCACGGTCAGGGTTTCGGAGGGTTCTTCCAGTTCGCCGCTGAAGGTCGCGTGGCTGCAGGAGACGCTGAGGAGACCGCCTTCGAGGCTGAACGTCTGGGCTTCCTGCTGTTCGCCGCTGACAGCCCCTGGGAAATTGAAGGTTTCGAAGACCGTTTGGGCCACCGCGAGCTGGACGCCGATCCAGAGCAAGGCTGGAAGGGCGCCAAGCAGAACGAGCTTGGTCAGACGCCGCATCGCCTCGTCGGGGCTTTTCGCATTGCCGGCAGAATGCCGAACTAATATCAGAAGGAGTTCATATAATCAAGATCTGCTAAGCGATTCGAGCTTGGGTCACTCTGCTTCGCTGCTCAAACGTCCTACCGGGCCAGATAGCCGCCGTCGACTGGGAGGATCGTTCCGGTTATGAACGAGGCGGCGTCGGAGGCGAGGAAGCAGATTGCCTCTGCCACCTCGCTGGGCTCGCCGAGCCTTCCCATCGGATGGGCGGCGCGCATCGGCTCGACGTAGTCGTCGGGCAGGGCCGCTACGGCCTCGGTTCGGATCGTGCCCGGGGCGACGGCGTTGACGCGGATGTTGCGGGGCGCGAGTTCGACTGCCAGGTGCTTGGTCAGGCCGGAGGCGAGGAACTTGGCGGGGCCGTAGACGGCTTAGTTGGACTGGCCGGCGAGGCCGGAGATCGAGGAGAGGCAGACGATCGAGCCGCCCTCGGGTCCCATCGCTTCGATCGCGAACTTGCAGGTCAGGAACATGCCGCGGCCGTCGATCGCCATCACCTGCTCCCACTCCTCGGCGGTGGCCTGCTCGAGACCGGGCTCGTCGACGTCGTTGAGAACCAGCCGCGCTCCCTCGCGGGCGAAGACCTCGGCGCTCGCCCGGCCGATCCCCTTGGCAGCGCCGGTGACGATCACCGACTTCCCGTCCACTCGTCCCGGGCTCATCGCGGGCTGACGCTAGCGCGGCGCTAGCCGGTCCACCAGTCGCGCCGGCCTTGGACGTCCTCGCGCGGGGACTCGCCGAGGTGGGGGGCGCCGATGACCAGGATCTCGAGGCCGTCCGGGCCGGCCTCGTAGCCGCGCCAGGTGCCTGGCGCTACGCGGACCGCATCCCACTGCCGAAGCTCGACGATCTCGTCGTCGAGCTTCATCCGGCCGCCGCCGCGGAGGACCACGTAGACCTCCTCCTGCGTTCTGTGAGTGTGGCCGTAGGGGAAGCGGTAGCCGGGCGGGACGTGCTGGTAGCCGAGGCCGGATTGCTCGAGTTCGAGGGCCTCGGTCGCGAGGCGGAACTCCAGGTCCGGGGAGCCGTCGAAGTTGGGACCGACGTCGTCCAAATCCTCCCTCAGGTTCTTGAGGGTGAAGGCCATGGCGCGATCCTATGGCAGCCCCCACCGCGGGGCCGTCATCGGTGGTCGTCGGCCCTAGCCGGGGAGACCCGAAAGGGGCCGCTGGGAGCGCGGCGGACCTAGAGTCCAGGAGGTGACCCGGTCCGAGGCACAGCCTTCATCTCGAGCTCTGGAGGAGATTCGGCGCCTGGCCGGGCCCGCGGCCGCGATCCGCAGCGTCGTCCGCCTCGCGGGTGGCCAGCACGCGGACACCTGGAGAGTCGACACCGAAAGCCCGGCGACGAGCGTCGTCGTCCGCGAGTTTCCAGTGGGTGACGACGCTCCCCTGAACGAGCAGCGTGTGCTGCGGGCTCTCGATGGGCTCGGTGGGCTGGCGCCGATGGCGCTCGGCGGCGATCTGGATGGGCGCTGGTCTGAGCGGCCGACTTCCCTGATCAGCTGGCTCGAGGGGCGGGCGGAGATCGCGCCGGCGGACCCAAGCGGCTGGTCGCGGCAGTTGGGGAGGGCGCTCGCGGCTGTTCACTCGGTGCCGGAGGAGAGGCTCGGGGAGCTGCCGAGGGCGCTGGAGGGGCAAGGAGGCTCGCAGAAGATCCTGGGCGGGCCGCTGGCGGCTGAGGTCCGGGATCGGTGGGGTGAGATCGCGGCAGCGCCGGAGGTGCTCGCGCATGGCGACTACTGGTCGGGCAACGTCGTCTGGCGGGACGGCAGGCTCGCCGGCGTAGTCGACTGGTCGGGCGGGTCGCGGGGTCCGCGGGGCTACGACCTCGGCTGGTGCCGCCTCGACCTCGTGATCCTCTTCGACGAGGAGATCGCCGACGAGTTTCTCGTGGCCTACGAGGGTGAGGCGGGCAAGGTGGCGGACGTGCGCCTTTGGGATTGCTGGGCCGTCGCTCGATCCGAGGACTCCGTTGCCTCCTGGGTTCCGAACTACCGGCCGCTGGGCCGCGCGGACCTCGACGAGGCGGCGCTTCGGCGCCGCCACCGGGAGTGGACGGAGCGGCTCGGGAAGCGGCCTGGGTAGCAGGGCTCAGAGCAGCCCGCGCCTGGTCGCCTCGGCGACCGCCGCCGCCCGGGTCGGTAGCCCGAGCTTGGTACGGACGTTGGCGACGTGGCGGTGGACCGTGTGCGGGCTGAGCACGAGGCGCTCGGCGATCTCGCCGTCCGAGAGGCCGCTGGCGACGAGGGTCAGCACCTCGGTCTCGCGGCTGGTCAGCTCGGTCGCCGCGAGCGGCGCCCGGCCTGCTGTTGGCGCTGCCGCGACAACCGCGCCGCCGTCGACTCCGAGCGCGCTCAATGCCGCCCGCAGGACCGCGTCGGAGTCGCCGAACCAGGGGTAGTGGTCGGCTCCGTCGAGCGCGACGAGGCTCGCCCCCGGCAGCTCGGCGGCCAGATCGCGGCCGAGCTCGAACGGGATCGAGCGGTCCTGGCGGCGATGGAGAACGATCGCGGGCGCCTTCACGGCGGCGACCTGCGCGGCGGCGTCGAACGCGTATACCGCCTCGAGCGAGCGCGCCGCCTGCTCGGCGTCGGACACCTGGCGCTGGTAGGCGACGAAGGCGTCGCGCTCGGCACCGTCGGCGCTCGGCATGAAGACGTCGGCCAGGATCCGGGACCCGAGCCCCCAGTGTTCGCGCACGAGGTCGACCATCGCCCGCCGGGTGCGGTAGTCGGCGATCGAGCTGCCCGAGGCGTAGCCGCCGTAGACCAGCAGCCGCTCGACCTGTTGGGGGCGGGCGGCGGCGAAGGCGACGCCGACCGGGGCGCCGGAAGAGCCGGCGAAGAGGTCGACCGGGGCGGCGGCGTAGGCATCCATCACCGCGGTGAGCGCCTCGACCCCCGCGTCGAGCGTCGCTGGCCCGGGCCCGCCATCGGCTGAGAGGCCGGTTCCCGGCGCGTCGTAGCGGATCACCGTGCGGTGGCGGCCGAGGGCTTCGACGAAGGCGCGGAAGCGCGGGTCGCGCCAGTTCAGCTCGAGGTGGCTCATCCACCAGCCGCAGAAGACGAGCGGCGGTCCCACGCCGCTGCGCGCCCAGGCGATGCGGCGCCCTCCCTCCTCGGCGAAGCGGATCTGCTGCTCTTCCACCGCTTCAGCTTAGGAGGTGGCAGGGCCCAGGATGGCCGGAAGCGGCCAGCCAAGATGGCCGGGAAAGGCGAAGACGGCGACGCGGCGCCGAGCTTGAATCGGGGCATGCCAACTGACACCAAAGAGAAACCTCAGAACCAGCCCGTCGCGGTCGCCGAAAGCCGCCTGACCGCGACCCTCTACAACCCGTCTCTCTGGGCCGCCGAGAAGCTCGGAATGGCCTCGCGCCGCCGTCGGCTTCTCGCCGGTGCCCGCGGCGCCGTGCTCGAGATCGGTGCCGGGACCGGCCTCAACCTGCGCCACTACCCGACCGGCCTGGAGCGGCTCGTCCTGCTCGAGCCCGGCGAGCTGATGGCCGACCGCATCGACCTCTCGCGCGCCCCCAGCGGGGTGCCGACCAGGATCGAGCGCGCCCCGGCCGAGCAGCTCCCCTTCGCCGACGAGAGCTTCGACACCGTCGTCTCCACCCTCGTCCTCTGCACCGTCTCCAACCCGGCTCGCGCCGTCGCCGAGGTGGCCCGGGTGCTGAAGCCGGGCGGCCGTCTGCTCTTCTGCGAGCACGTCGGCGCCGACCGCGGCTGGCGGCGGGCGATGCAGCGCCGCTCGGCGCGAGCCTGGGCGGCCTTCGCCGACGGCTGCCGCTGCGACCGGCCGACGCTGGCGACGATCGAGGCCCAGCTGCGCGTCGAGTCGGTCGAGCACGGCCGCTGGCGGGCGATGCCGGCGATCGTCAAGCCGCTGGTTTGGGGCAGCGCCGTGGCTTGAGTCGCGGCAACAGCGCTGCCGGCGCACGCCGCCTCGCGGCCGCGGTCCAGAGACCACCGGCGTAGGCCGCGTTGTCCATCAATCGAAGGCAGCCGACGAGCGGACCTGCGAGCCGCGGGCCGCTGCGGCCGAGGCCGGTGGTGACCGCGTCAGCGGCCAGCGCCAGGGCGAGAAGGCGCCGCAGCCGGCGGCTGGAGAGGGCGGCCACGGCTGTCAGCGGCAGCCACTCGCGGCTGAGCGCGTGGGCCAGCCGCAGGGAGGCCTGGAAGTGCTCGCCGGCGACCGCCCGGGCCTGGGATTGGCGCGAGCCGCCCGGCTCGGGGCCCCGCGTGGCTCGCCAGCTGTCAAGCGCCAGCACCGCGGCGCTCGACAGGGGGCTGTGCAGCGCCGCCAGCCAGATCAGATACGAGGCCGGGCTGGCGCGTAGCGGCGCCGCCGCCCCGGGATGGCGGTCTTCGATCTCGGGCGCGGCCGTTCCGTAACCCCATCGCTGGCGCAGGAGCGCCGAGAGGCTCGGGCGCGGGCTGTGCTCGATCTCGACCTGGGGGACGTAGCGAACCAGGTGACCTGCGGCCGCCAGCCGCCAGATCAGGTCGACGTCCTCGCCGAAACGCAGCGACTCGTCGAAGCCGCCGAAGGAGAGCAGCGTCTCGCGCCGCCCGACCAGGGCCGCGGCGGGGAGGTAGCCGACCTGCAGGCCGTGTCCGACGACGCCTGGCAGCGGCCCGAGGTCCAGCGGCGAGAAGCGGCGCTCGTAGCGGGCGACCCGCGAGTCACCTTCGGCGCTGCGGACGCGGGGACCGACGACCGCAAGATCGGGGTCGGCTTGCAGCAAAGCGGCGAGGCCGTCGCTCCAGCCGATCTCGACCAGGCAATCGGCGTCGACGAAGGCGACCAGCTCGCTGCGCGCAGCCCGCAGGCCGGTGTTGCGGGCGCCGCCAGGACCCTGGGTGCCGGTGTTGGCCACGACCCTGGCACCGGCCGCAGCAGCCAGCTCGCCGGACCCGTCGGTCGAGCGATCGTCGACGACGATCACCTCGCCGCGCGGCAGCAGGGACGCGATCAGGTCCGCCAACTCGGGACCGCCGTTGTGAACCGGGATCACGGTGGTCAGCTCGACCGCCGTGGGGGCCGGCGGTGGCAGCGGCGCGATCATGCCGGTACCGCTGAGCTCGCGCGCCAGGGCGTCGGCGTCGGCCTCGAGCGGCTCGCCGGCGAGGATCGCATCGAGGATGCGGGCTTCCCGTTCGTTGAGCCGAACGCGCTTCGGCGGCGTCCCGCCGGCCAGCAGCCGCCCGGTCTGCGAGCGCTGCACAGAGGGGTCGAGCTCGAATTTCGGAGCCATGCTCGGTTCAATATCGGCATCGCGCGGCCGTTGGCTGAGCGGCGCTGGTTCAGATGCCGCGCCAGGAGCCCCGCTACGCTCGGGGTCGTGACCGCCCAGCAGCTCGAGAGCCTCGCGCACCTGCGCCGCGCTCGCGACCGGATCGACCGCGAATACGCGCAGCCGCTCGACGTCGAGGCGCTCGCGCGGACGGCGCTGATGTCGCCGGCGCACTTCTCGCGGCAGTTTCGCGCCGCCTACGGGGAGACGCCTTACGGCTACCTGATGACGCGGCGGATCGAGCGGGCGAAGCTGCTCGTCCGGCGCGGGGACCTGTCAGTCACCGAGGTCTGCCTGGAGGTCGGCTGCACCTCGCTCGGCTCCTTCAGCTCGCGCTTCAGCGAGCTCGTGGGGGAGACGCCGACGGCCTATCGGGATCGCGACCACGGCGCGCTCTCGGGGGTGCCGGGCTGCATCGCCAAAGACCTGACCCGGCCGAGCAGACCGAGCAGGAATGGAGAAGCGCTGGCGGCGGCCGCTCCCTAGCCTGGCCGTATGGAACTAACTCTCTCTCAATGCTTCGTCCTTGCCCATGATCCCGACCTCGCGGTGGCCTTCTACGGCGACACGCTCGGCCTCGAGCAGCGCAACGACGTCGCCAAAGGCGACTTCCGCTGGATCACCGTCGGCGCCGCCTCCCAGCCGGGCGTGGCGATCGTGATCACCAACTACCTGAACGGCAGCCCCGCCGACCAGGACGCGCTCGCCGCGCTCGTCGCCAAGGGCGCCCTCAACGGCGTCCACTTCCACACCGACGACCTCGACGCCACCTTCGAGAAGCTGCAGGCGGCTGGCGCCGAGATCGTCCAGGAGCCGACCGACCAGCCCTGGGGAACGCGCGACTGCGCCGTCCGCGACCCCTCCGGCAACCTGGTGCGGATCGATCAGCCGCCCGTGCGACCCTGATCGGTGCCCCGTGCGTCTTTCCAGCGAAGCGAGAACGGACTAGTATCGCTCAAGGTACGTTCAAATACCGAAAGGGAGGCTTCGCGATGGAGGGACGTGAGCGGGCGCGCAGCGAGTTCAAGGTGGTGCTCGACGGCTTCAAGCTGAGCGAGAAGGACGAGCAGTCGATCAGTGCCGCGATCCAGGGCGTGGTCGCCGGCCACCTGGCCGATTTGGACTTCGAGGGCGATGCGCGGGCAGGCATCCTCGAACTCGCTGGCGGTGGCGGCACTCAGGGAGGCAAATGGCTTCTCGCCGACGCCGCCAAGCTGGAGGAGCTGCAGAAGAGCTTCGAGGGCTGAGGTGCCCGCGCCCGATGTCGGCGAGGGCGGGGTGGAAGATCTGCTCTGCCCGAGCGCACCCTGCGAGCCGGGGGCGCTGCTGCTTGGACTGCTTGGAGCCGACGGGCAGGTCGCCTACCTGCGTCCGGCCCCCGAGATCGACGAGGGCTTCGTCGCCAGGGCGCGTGCGGGGCGGGCGCCGGAGAAGCGGTTTCGCTTCGCGCAGCCCTGCAGGCAGAGCGGCTGCCAGCACTGGGGCGAGGGCCGCTGCGGCGTCGCCGACGCCGCCCTCGCGAGAGATGCCGGCGATGACGAGGGCGCCCTGCCGGCGTGTGCGATCCGCCCTCGTTGCCGCTGGTTTGCGCAGTCGGGGGCCGGCGCCTGCCGCAATTGCGCCACCGTCGTCACCAACGTCACGGACTCGCTGGGGTGGCCCCTGCCGCAGACCTGACGTGGTTGAGCTTTCCGGCGCATAGCGAGGGAAAGCTCAACCACGGAGGGGCGTCGGGCGGCGTCAGGCCGGGCGGCGCCGGTTGCGCCGGCGCCGGTTGCGCCGCGGCGGGCGGGCTTTGGGCGCCGCCGCCTTCGCCTTTCCGAGGTCGTGGTCGAGGCCGAGGGCGGTGGCGATTTCCCGCATCTCATCGGTCTGGTCGGCGAGCACGAAGCTGATCCCGGTGCCGGTGCGGCCGGCGCGCCCGGTGCGGCCGACCCGGTGGACGTAGGCCTCGCGGTCCTCGGGCGCGTCGTAGTTGATCACCCGGGCGACGTCCTCGACGTCGATCCCGCGGGCGGCGACGTCGGTCGCGACCAGGGTGAGGACGTCGCCGCGCTCGAAGCTGGCCAGGGCCCGTTCGCGCTGGCGCTGGCTCTTGTCGCCGTGCATCGCGACCGCTTCGACCTGGCGGCTGCGCAGGCGCTTGACGAGGCGGTCGGCGCCGCGCTTGGTGCGGACGAAGACGAGCGAGCGTCCGGCGTCCTCCTCGTTCAGATGCTCGACCAGGTGGTCGAGCTTGGCGCTCTGCGACTCGACCGCGAGGAAGCGGTGCTCGATGTCGGCCTTGGCCCGCTCGGCGCCGCGGTGGACGTGGGAGCGAGGCTCGTAGGTGTAGGCGGCGGCGAGTTGGCCCGCCGCGCCCTCGAGGGTCGCCGAGAAGAACAGCGTCTGTCGCTCGTCCGGCGTCTTGGCGACGATCCGGTCGACCGCGGGCCGGAAGCCCATGTCGAGCATCCGGTCGGCCTCGTCGAGGACGAGGACCTCGATCCGCGCCAGCGAGACCGCGCCGCGCTCGATCAGGTCCTCGAGGCGGCCGGGGGTGGCGACGAGGATGTCGGCCCGGCGCGCGGCGGCGATCTGCGGGCCGAAGCCGACGCCGCCGTAGACGGCGGCGATGCGCAGGCGGCGCGCCTTCGCGATCGAGGCGAGCTCGTCGACGATCTGGCCGGCGAGCTCCCGAGTCGGCGCCAGGACGAGTGCCTGTGGGCCCTGCTGTCCGGGCTCGACGATGTCGACGAGCGGTACGCCGAAGGCCAGGGTCTTGCCCGACCCGGTCGGTGATTGGACCAGGAGGTCGTCGCCGGCGAGCGCGTCGCGGATGACCATCTCCTGGACGGGGAAGGGATTGGCGATCGAACGCGCGCGAAGGGCGTCGACCACCGGCTTGGAGGTGCCGAGATCGGCAAAGGTAGTTATGTCGTACTCCTGAGTTTGGCTGTGCTTGGGGGAGATCCTGCGGCCCCAAGGCGCCAACGGCACGACGAGGAAACGGAACCTCTCGGGCCGCGGCCTGCGCCGAACCCGACGAAAACACCCTAGCAGCAGGGGATTCCCGGCGGGTTTGGCGGTAGGCCTAGCCCAGGTCGAAGCGGTCGAGCTCCATCACCTTGACCCAGGCGGCGACGAAGTCCTCGACGAACCTCTGCTCGGCGTCGTCGGAGGCGTAGACCTCGGCGATCGCGCGCAGCTCGGAGTTGGAGCCGAAGACGAGGTCGACCCGGGTGCCGGTCCACTTCAGCTCGCCGCTGGTGAGGTCGCGGGCCTCGAAGGCATCCGACTTCTCGGAGGCCGGCTTCCACGCCGTGCCCATCTCGAGCAGGTTGACGAAGAAGTCGTTGGTCAGGGTGCCGGGGCTGGAGGTGAGGACGCCGTCCTGGGAGCCGCCGGCGTTGGCGCCGAGCACGCGCAGGCCGCCGACCAGGGCGGTCATCTCCGGCGCGGTCAGGGTCAGCAGGTTGGCCCGGTCGAGCAGCAGGTACTCGGCGGGGAGACGGTGCTCGCCCTTGGTGTAGTTGCGGAAGCCGTCCGCGGTCGGCTCCAGCGGCTCGAACGACTCGGCGTCGGTCTGCTCCTCCGAGGCGTCGGTGCGGCCGGGGGAGAAGGGGACCTCGACCTCATGGCCGCCATCCCTGGCCGCCTGCTCGACCGCGGCCGAGCCTGCGAGGACGATCAGGTCGGCGAGCGAGACCTGCTTGCCGCCCGCGTTGGCAGCGCTGAAGTCCTGCTGGATCTTCTCCAGCACGGTCAGCACCTGGGCGAGCTCGCCGGGGTCGTTCGCCTCCCAGTCCTTCTGCGGTGCAAGGCGGACACGGGCGCCGTTGGCACCGCCGCGTTTGTCGCCGCCGCGGAAGGTTGACGCCGAGGCCCAGGCGGCGGAAACGAGCTGGGAGACGGAGAGCCCGGAGGCGAGGATCTGCCGCTTCAGGTCGGCGACCTCCGCCGGGCCGATCAGCTCGTGGTCGACCGCCGGCACCGGGTCCTGCCAGATCAGCTCCTCCTCGGGCACCTCCGCTCCGAGGTAGCGGACGCGCGGCCCCATGTCGCGGTGGGTGAGCTTGAACCAGGCGCGGGCGAAAGCGTCCTTGAGCTCGTCGGGGTTCTCGTAGAAGCGGCGCGAGATCGGCTCGTAGACCGGGTCCATCCGCAGCGCCAGGTCGGTGGTCAGCATCGTCGCCGTGTGCTTGACGTTCGGGTCCTGGGCGTCGGGCACGTTCTCCTCGCCGCCGACCGGCTTCCACTGGTGGGCGCCGGCAGGGCTCTTGCTCAGCTCCCACTCGTTGCCGAAGAGGATCTCGAGGAAGCTGTTGTCCCAGGCGATCGGCGTGTTGGTCCAGGCTCCCTCGAGGCCGCTGGTGATCGTCGCCGTGCCGTTGCCGCTCTCGAAGCTGTTGCGCCAGCCGAGGCCCTGCTCCTCGAGCGGAGCGCCCTCGGGCTCGTTGCCGACGTACTTTTCGGGGTCGGCGGCGCCGTGGGTCTTGCCGAAGGTGTGGCCGCCGACGATCAGCGCCACCGTCTCCTCGTCGTTCATCGCCATCCGCCGGAAGGTCTCGCGGATGTCGACCGCGGCGGCGAGCGGGTCCGGGTTGCCGTTGGGGCCCTCCGGGTTGACGTAGATCAGGCCCATCTGGACCGCGGCCAGCGGGTTCTCCAGATCGCGCTCGCCGCTGTAGCGCTCATCGCCGAGCCAGGTCGTCTCCGGCCCCCAGTAGACGTCCTCGTCGGGCTCCCAGACGTCCTCGCGGCCGCCGCCGAAGCCGAACGTGTCGAAGCCCATCGACTCCAGTGCGACGTTGCCGGCTAGGACCATCAGGTCGGCCCAGGAGAGCGCCTGGCCGTACTTGCTCTTGACCGGCCAGAGCAGGCGGCGGGCCTTGTCGAGGTTGCCGTTGTCGGGCCAGGAGTTGAGCGGCGCGAAGCGCTGCTGGCCGGCGCCGGCGCCGCCACGGCCGTCGCTGATCCGGTAGGTGCCGGCGCTGTGCCAGGCCATCCGGATCATCAGCGGGCCGTAGTGGCCGTAGTCGGCGGGCCACCAGTCCTGGGAGGTGGTCAGTACCTCCTCGATGTCGCTCTTGACCGCGTCGAGGTCGAGTGCTTCGAACGCCGCGGCGTAGTCGAACTCCTCGCCCAGCGGATTCGCCTCGGCCGGGTTCTTGGCGAGGATCCTGAGGTTGAGCCGGTTCGGCCACCAGCCGCGGTTGCCGCCTCCCTCGGTCGGGTAGGGGGCGCGATCGTGGGCGACCGGGCAGCCGCCGCCGTTCTCCTCCGGCTCGTTCATCTCTCCAACTACGGCATCGGGCTTCTCGGACACGGTCTTCCTTCCAGGTTCTGGTTTGTTCTCAGGTCAGTTGCTCTGCGCGGCGAGGCACTCGGGGCAGCGGCCCCAGTAGATGACCTCGGCCTCGTCGATCTCGAAGCCGTGGTTCTCGGACGCGGTCAGGCAGGGGGTCGCGCCGGCGGCGCAATCGACGTCGGCGATCGCGCCGCAGGAGCGGCAGATCAGGTGGTGATGGTTGTCGTCGACCCGCGACTCGTAGCGGGCGACGGAGCCGGCGGGCTCGATTCGGCGCAGCAGCCCCGCCTCGGTCAGCGCCCGCAGCACGTCGTAGACGGCCTGCACGGACACCTCGCCGAGATCCGTCCGCACCGCCTCGACGATCGTGCTCGTCTCGGCATGCGGGTGCTGGTGGACCGCGGTCAGCGCCGCGATCCGAGGCTGGGTGACGCGCAGGTCAGCCCCACGCAGCAGCTCCTCGATCTCGACGGCCGTCGGCACGGCGGGGAGTATGCCAACTTTCTGGAACCGTTCAAGTTAAGAACCAGCGTGGCAGAGGTTTGTGG
>DATKLT010000011.1:0-70096 GCA_035542315.1 Solirubrobacterales bacterium
GAGCATCACCTCGTCGGTGCCGGCGCCGATCCGGTTGAGGCGGACGTCGCGGTAGGCGCGCTCGATCTCGTACTCCTTCATGTAGCCGTAGCCGCCGAGGATCTGGACGCACTCGTCGGCGACCTCGCAGGCGATCCGCGAGGCGAAGAGCTTGGCCATCGTGATCTCGCGCACCGGGTACTCGCCGTTGGCGAAGCGCCAGGCGGTCGAGTAGGTGAACTGCTTCGCCGCTTCGGTCTTGGTCGCCATCTCGGCGAACTTGTGGCGGATCGCCTGGAACTTGCCGATCGGGCGGCCGAAGGCTTCGCGCTCCTTGGCGTAGTCGAGGGTCTTCTCGATCATCCGCTCGGCTCCGGCGTGGCAGCCGGCGGCGGCGACCAGGCGCTCGCCCTGGAGCTCCCAGGCGATGTGGTAGAAGCCCTTGCCGACCTCGCCGAGGACGGCGTCGGCCGGGACGCGGACGTCCTCGAAGGCGAGTTCTCCCGTGTCGGAGGCGTGCATTCCCATCTTCTCCAGCTCGCTGGAGACGGTGAAGCCGGGAACCTTCTCGCCCTTCTCGTCGCGCAGGTCGACGACGAAGAGGGTGATGCCGGCGTGACGCTCGTCGGGGTCGGTCTTGCAGACGAGGACGATGAAGTCGGCACGGGGGCCGTTGGTGATGAACGTCTTCGAGCCGTTGATCACGTATTCGTCGCCGTCGCGGATCGCGGTGGTGCGGATGCCGGCGACGTCGGAGCCGGCGCCCGGCTCGGTGATCCCGAGGCTGCCGACCTTTTCGCCCTTCAGCCCCGGTTCGAGGTACTTCTTCTTCTGCTCCTCGGTGCCGAGCAGGTGGATCGGGGGCAGCACCATGTCGGTCTGCACCGCGAAGCCCATGTTGGTGCCGCCGGAGCCCGAGTAGCTCATGCACTCGGCCCGCACCAGCGAGTAGAAGTAGTCGCCGCCCTGACCGCCGTACTCCTCGGGGAAGCAGAGGCCGAGGAAGCCGAGGTCACCGGCGCGCTTCATCGCCTCGGTCGGCCAGTAGGTCTCCTCCCACTCGTTGCGGTGGGGCCAGAGCTCCTTCTTGACCCAGGCCTGCATCGACTCGCGCAGGTCTTCGTGCTCCTGGCTGAAGATGAAGTGCTTGCGCCCCGACTCGTAGTCGGGCTTGATCACGCTGGAGCCGTCGGTCGTCGCGGTCGCCACTGTCTCTTCTCCTCCGCTCGCGGGCGCGTCCCCTCTGGACCTCCCAAGGCCAAGTGGACAGTAGCACTTCCTACTTTCCGCATGGTCGTCTATTGTTGCGACCGCGATGAGCCCAGGGAGCTACGAGAAGGTCGGCTACGAGGTCGCGGACGGCGTCGCCACGGTGACGCTGAACGACCCCGAGAAGCGCAACATGCTCTCGGGCCAGATGCTGGCCGAGCTGGTCGCGGCGGTGAAGCAGGCGGGCGACGCAGAGGAGGTGCGCGCCGTCGTCCTCACCGGCGCGGGGGAGAAGGTCTTCTGCGCCGGCGCAGACCTCGGCGGCTTCGCTGCCGAGGTGCCGCTGGTGCAGAAACATTTCGCCTCCGACCTCTTCCTCGAGTTCTTCCGGTTGATGCCGCGGCTCGGCAAGCCCTCGCTCTGTGCGGTCAACGGCCATTGCCTGGCGGGCGGGATGGGGCTGATGCTCTCCTGCGACCTGGTGATCGCGAGGGAGGGCGCCACCTTCGGCACGCCGGAGATCAACGTCGGCGCCTTCCCCTACATGATCATGGCGCTGATCTACCGCAACGTCCCGCGCAAGAAGGTCAACGAGATGATGCTGCTGGGCGAGCGGCTGAGCGCCGAGCAGGCGGTCGAGTATGGGCTCGCCAACAAGGTCGTGCCGGTGGCGGAGTACGACGCCGCGGTCGCCGAGTGGGCGGCCAAGCTCGCCGCCAAGAGCCCGGTCCTGATGCGCCTCGGCCACGACGCGATGTACCGCCAGCAGGACATGGCGCTCGACGACGCGCTTGAGTTCCTGCGCTCCCAGCTCTCCCTCACCTTTACCACCGAGGACATCGTCGAGGGCGTCACCGCCTTCTTCGAGAAGCGCGAGCCGAACTGGAAGGGGCGCTGATGGCCACCGAGGAGCAGGACAAGCACCTGTTGCCGGGCGCTTCGACGATGGGGGAGCTGACCGACCAGCTGCACGAGCGGCGCGAGAAGGCGAAGCTCGGCGGCGGTGAGGAGAAGATCGCCAAGCAGCATGAGCGCGGCAAGCTGACCGCCCGCGAGCGGATCGCGCTGCTCGTCGACGAGGGCACCTTCACCGAGATCGGGTTGCACGGCCGGCCCCACTTCAGCCAGCGGGCGATGGATGGGGTCGAGGCTGCGGCCGACGGTGTCGTCACCGGCTGGGGCGATGTCGACGGCCGCCCCTGCTGCATCGCCGCCTACGACTTCACCGTGATGGCCGGCTCGATGGGGATGACCGGGGAGCTCAAGGTCGGGCGCCTGCGCGAGATGGCGCTCTCCAAGCGGATGCCGTTCATCTGGCTGCTCGATTCCGCCGGCGCCCGGATCCAGGAGGCGACCGGGTCGCTCTTCGCCGGCTCCGGCCAGCTCTTCCGCGAGGAGGTCGAAATGTCGGGGGTGATCCCGATGGTGGCGGCGATGATGGGCCCCTGTGCCGCCGGCACCGCCTACATCCCGGCGCTCTCGGACTTCGTCCCGATGATCTCCGGCCAGGGCGCGATGGCACTCGCCGGCCCGCACCTGACCAAAGCCGTCACCGGTGAGGACATCTCGATGGAGGAGCTCGGCGGCGCCAAGGTGCACTGCCGCAAATCGGGAGTGGGGGACCTCGAGGTCGCCGACGACGAGGAGTGCATCGCCGCGATCAGGTCCTATCTCTCCTACTTCCCCTCGAGCTGGGAAGAGAAGCCGCCGCTGCGGGCGGAAGCCGATCCAGCCGAGCGGATCTCGGAGAAGCTGATGGAGATCGTCCCCGACTCCAACCGCAAGCCGTACGACATGTACGAGGTGATCGCCGAGATCGTCGACGACGGCGAGTGGTTCGACCTCAAGCCGCGCTTCGCCCGCAGCGTGATCACCTGCTTCGCCCGCTTCGGCGGCCAGCCGGTCGGGATCGTCGCCAACCAGCCCAAGCACCTGGGCGGCGTCCTCGATAACGACTCCTCCGACAAGGCGGCCCGCTTCATCAACCTCTGCGATGCCTTCAACGTCCCGCTCGTCTTCCTCCAGGACATCCCCGGCTTCATGGTCGGCTCGAAAGTCGAGCACGCGGGGATCATCCGCCACGGGGCGAAGCTGCTCTACGCGGTCAGCCGGGCGACGGTGCCGAAGGTGACGGTGGTCGTCCGCAAGGCCTACGGCGCCGGCTACTACGTGATGTGCGGCAAGGCCTATGAGCCGGACCTGATCGTCGCCTGGCCCGATGCCGAGATCTCGGTGATGGGGGCGGAGGGCGCGGTCGAAATCATCGGCCGCTCGGCGATCGAGGCGGCCGAGGACCCGGAGGCCGCCCGCGAGGCGATGCTGAACGCCGTCCGCGAGCGGATCGACCCCTACATCGCCGCCGGCAACGCGGTGATCGACGAAATCATCGATCCGCGCGAGACCCGCCCGACGATCGTCAGGGCGCTGCGGATGGCGCGCGACAAGCACGTCGAAAAGCCAAGGAAACGTCACGGGGTGATGCCTGTATGAGCAGCTACGACGACCCGGTGATCATCAGCTGCTCGATCAGCGGCGTGATCGCCAACCGCGACCAGTGCCCGGCGATCCCCTACACGCCGCAGGAGTACGCGGCGGAGGCGCGCCGCGCGGTCGACGAGGGCGCCTCCCAGATCCACATCCACGCCCGCAAACCGGATGGCACGCCCTCGTATGAGATCGAGGACTTCAAGGCGATCACCGAGGCGATCCTGGCCGAGGTCGGCGACGTCATCGTCAACTACTCGACCGGCGCGATCGGGATCCCGATCGAGAAGCGGATCGAGTACCTGCGCGCCTGCCGCCCCGACGTCGCGGCGCTGAACATGTCGTCGATGAACTACGCCAAGTACAGCCGGCGCCGCAAGGACTTCGTCTTCAACACCGTCTTC
Source organism: Solirubrobacterales bacterium (assembly GCA_035542315.1). Lineage (GTDB taxonomy): Bacteria > Actinomycetota > Thermoleophilia > Solirubrobacterales > 70-9 > VAYN01. Next base: position 4,077 of record DATKLT010000011.1, read on the forward strand.
GAAAACAGCTTCGAGACGATCATCGAGTTCCTCACCGCGATGAACGAGCTCGGGATCAAGCCCGAGCACGAGTGCTTCGACGCCGGCCACGTCGCCAACCTCGACCCCCTGCTCGACATGGGGATCCTCTCTGAGCCGCTGCAGATATCGCTGGTGATGGGGGTGACCGGTGGCATCCGGCCGACCCCGCGCAACGTCACGGCGATGTCCGACCAGATCCCCGGTGGTCCCGAGGGCCGCAACCAGTGGCAGGTGATCGGGATCTCGCGCGACCAGTGGAAGCTGCTCGGGGCCGCGCTCGTGCTCGGCGGCAACGTCCGCGCCGGGGTCGAGGACAACCTCTACCTGCCCAGCGGCGAGATGTGCAAGTCCAACGGCGAGCTGATCGCCAAGGCGCGGCAGATGGCCGAAGACGTCGGCCGCCGCCCGGCGAGCGTCGCCGAGGCGCGCGAGCTGCTCGGGGTCCCCAGGCGCGCGGAGGTCTGAGCCGGCGTGGCTGAGTTGCCGCTCTCAGACGTCCGCGTCCTCGACCTCACCCGGCTGCTCCCTGGGGGCTTCTGCTCCTTGCTGCTCGCCGACCTCGGCGCCGAGGTGCTGAAGGTCGAGGACACCGGGATGGGCGACTACGTTCGCTGGTCCCCGCCGTATTACGGCAGCGAGGAGCAGCAGGGGCTCGGTACCCGCTCGGCCCTCTACCTGGCGCTCAACCGCGGCAAGCGCTCGGTCCGGCTCGACCTCAAGTCCGAGGCGGGTCGCGAGGCGCTGCTGCGGCTGGTCGAGCGCTACGACGTCGTCCTCGACGGCTTCCGCCCCGGCGTGCTCGACCGGCTCGGGGTCGGTTACGAGCAGATGCGGGAGGCGAACCCCCGGGTCGTCGTCGCCGCGATCACCGGCTACGGCCAGGACGGACCGAACACGCAGCGCGCAGGCCACGACATCAACTACCTGGCGCTGACCGGCCTGCTGGGCCTGACCGGCGAGCATGACGGGCCGCCGGTCTCGGCCGCCGGCCAGATCGCCGACATAAACGGGGGCCTGATGGCGGGCGTTGGGGTGCTGGCGGCGCTGAACGAGACCCGGCGCTCGGGCGAGGGCCAGTACGTCGACGTCTCGATGGCCGATGGGGCGCTCTCCTGGATGGCGTTCGTCGCCGCGCAGTACCTCTGCGACGGCCAGGTGCCGCGCCGCGGCGCGGGCGCCCTCTCGGGCGGGTTCGCCTGTTACCGCAACTACGAGGCGGCCGACGGCTGGGTCAGCTGCGGCGCTCTGGAGCCGAAGTTCTGGGGCGCCTTCTGCGCCGGGGTCGGGCGCCCGGACCTGATCGAGAAGCAGTTCGCGGCGCCTGGCTCGGGTGACCACGCCGAGGTCGCCGCCGTCTTCCGCTCGCGCAGCCGCGACGACTGGCGCGCCTTCAACGACGAGCACGACTGCTGCATCGAGCCGATTCTCGACGTCGACGAGGCCCTCGACTCCGAGCTGGTCCGCGCCCGCGAGATGGTGGTCGAGGTCGACCAGCCCGAGCTCGGCCCGGTGCGCCTGCTCGGCACGCCGATCAAGCTCAGCCGCACCCCGGGCGACCCGACCCGGCCGGCGCCCGCCTTCGGCGAGCACACCGACGAGGTCCTGCGCGAGGCCGGCTACTCGGCCGAGGAGGTGGCGGCGATGCTCGAGTCCGGCGCCGCCGCCGGCTGCGACGCGAGCGCCGAGGGGGCTGAGTTCCGGGCATGAGCACGGCCGGCACCGAGCTGCTGAAGATGAGCGAGCTGGCCGAGGCCTCCGGCGTGCCGGTGCCGACGATCAAGCACTACCTGCGCGAGGGCCTGTTGCCCGAGCCGGTGAAGACGAGCCGCAACATGGCCTACTACCCGCCGGAGTTCGTCGACCGGATCCGGCTGATCAAGCGCCTGCAGGAGGAGCGCTTCCTGCCGCTGAAGGCGATCCGCGGGTTGCTCGACGAAGACACCGAGCGGGCCGAAGCGCTGCTCGAGCTCGAGGACCGGATCCTCGACCGGGCACTGGTCGGGGAGCGGGCGCGGACGCCGGCGGCCGAGGTGCGCAAACGCTACGGCGTGCCCAAGGAGGTGCTCGACCGCCTCGCCGAGCTCGAGGTGCTGACCCCCAACAGCCGCGGCTACTCGCCCTCGGACGTGACGATCATCGAGGCGATCAGCCGCTTCCGCGCCGGCGGCTACGACGAGAAGATCGGCTTCACCGTCTACGACACCCTGCGCTACAAGACCGCCCTTGAAGCGCTGGTCGGCGAGGAGATCGACATGGTGATGAACCGCCTCGCCGGCGAGGTCCCGCCCGAGCGCGTGGTCGAGATGCTGGAAACGGGTGCGGAGCCGCTGCGCGACCTGATCGCCGCGCTCCATACCAAGCTGATGGTGGCGGAGCTGGAGCGGAGGCGGGGGTGACGCGACGACCCGCCCCTGATCGCACACCGACGGGCAGGTAGGTGTGCGATCAGGGGCGGGTCAGCGGTGGGGAGGTGGGTCCGCGCCGTTGTCGACTTTTTACCCCCTATAGGGAGGAAAAAGTCGACAACGATGAGCCGCGCCCAATCGTGGTTGAGCTTTGCCTCTCTATGCGAGGGACAGCTCAACCACGCTCCCGCGTCCCGCCAAAACCGTCCCGAGCTCGGGCCTGACCCGCGCCCCTACCTGCCGCCTGGGGGCGCGGGTCAGGCTCCAACGCCGGCCTTCGTCCCTCGCCGGTTAGACCCCGGCACCGTCCAGTCCCAACATCAGAATCCGCCTGTTGGCGGATTCGGCTGTCATCAGCGATCGGCGCCTCGAACGGGAGGCGGCTCGGCGCCGTCAGGCGCGGCGGGGCCAGGCGATCGCCGCCCTATCCAGCATCGTCGTGCTCGGCGGGCTCGCCGCGCTCGTGCTCACCAGCCCCGGCTGGCCGACCGTCCGCGAAACCTTCTTTTCCTGGAGCGAATTCAAGAACTGCTTCCCGGAAGTGCTCGAAGGCTTCTGGCTCGACGTCAAGATCTTCATGGTCGTCGAGGTCGCGGTCCTGATCCTGGCGCTCGCCATTGCCCTGATTCGCACCAGCGGTTCGCCGGCGCTCTTCCCGGTGCGCTTGTTGGCCACGGTCTGGGTCGATCTCTTCCGCGGCGTGCCGACGATCCTGCTCGTCTACCTAGTTGGCTTCGGCGTTCCCGCCCTGCAGCTGGAAGGTCTGCCGACCGAACCGGTCGTTCTCGGTGGCATCGCGCTGCTGCTCTCCTATAGCGCTTACGTGGCCGAGGTCTACAAGGCGGGAATTCGCTCCGTCCATCGCGGCCAGCACGACGCTGCCCTGGCCGTCGGTCTGACGCACTCGCAGGCGATGCGCCACGTGATCCTGCCGCAGGCCGTACGGCGCGTGGCGGCGCCGCTCTTGAACGATTTCGTCGCATTGCAGAAGGACGTCGCCCTGATCTCGATCCTCGGTCCGCTCGAGGCGTTTCGCCTCGCCCAGATCTTCCAGGGCGAGAACTTCAACTACACGCCGCTGATCGCCGCGGCGTTGCTGTACCTGATGGTCACGGTGCCGCTGGCCCGGGTGGTCGACCGCATGGGCGGAAGCGGAGGCGTGCGATGAGCGCCGCCCCCGTGCTCGAGGTCCGCGAAGTGACCAAGGCCTTCGGCGAGCGCGAGGTCCTGCGCGGGGTCGACCTCTCGGTGGCCGAGCACGAAGCCGTCGCCCTGATCGGCGCCTCCGGCTCGGGCAAGTCGACGCTGCTGCGCTGCATCGACCTGCTCGAGGAGATCGACGACGGCGACATCCTGCTCGACGGCGAGGTGATCACCGACCCCTCGGTGAAGCCGGTCGCGGTGCGGCGCAAGCTCGGCGTCGTCTTCCAGGCCTACAACCTCTTCCCGCATCTGAGCGCGCTGGAGAACGTGATCCTCGGTGACAGGCGCGCCCACGGCGCCTCCCGCGGCGAGGCGGAGGAGCGCGGCCGGGCGTTGCTCGAGCGCTTCGGACTCGCCGGCCGCGAGGATGACCGCCCCGACAACCTCTCCGGCGGCCAGCAGCAACGGGTCGCGATCGCTCGCGCCTTCGCCGGGCGGCCGCGGGCGCTGCTGCTCGACGAGGTGACCAGCGCCCTCGACCCGGAGCTTGTCGGCGAGGTTCTGGCGGCGGTCCGCGACCTCAAGGCGGAGGGGATGACGATGGTAATCGCCACCCACGAGATGGCCTTCGCCCGCGACGTCGCCGACGAAGTCGCCTTCCTGCACGAGGGCAGGATCGTCGAGTCCGGGCCGCCGCAACGCGTCCTCGGCGAGCCCCAGCAGGCCGAGACGCGCCGCTTCCTCAGCCGCCTGCTCGAGGCCGGACGAGCCTAAATGCCGCCACGAGCAGGGATTTACTGAAAAGATTTTGCGCGCCTGGAATCTGCTGTTATGCTCGCGACCTCTTGATCAGTAAGGGTTGCTGATCCGAGAGGACCATAGCCAGCACCGGTGCCTTAATCGGTTAAAGGGACGGCGTTGTAAGCCGTAGATCCGGGTTCGAGCCCCGGCCGGTGCATCCGAAAACGCAACCAGGCGGCGGCTATGGGAGAGAACCTGTTCGACAGTTTGGAAGGGATCGCGGCGGCGGGCGATGGGAACCCGCAATGGTCGGCGCGGGCCCCGTTCCGGCCGACGCCGGAGTTCGACCTGATGCTGGTGCCGCGGGTCCGCGCCTGGCAGGGCGACGGCGAGGCGAGGGCGGCGCTGGCGAGGATCGCCGCCGCGCCCTGGGCCGAGGCGGTGATCGAAACGGGCGAGCAGCCGCGGCTGCGGCTGCGCGATGAGTGGGTCGAGGCCGCCGGCGAGCCGCTGGAGGCCGGCGATGGGCTGCGGGGCGCCGACGCCGACATCGCCGCCGGCAGGCGCTACGCCGTTTACTTCTGGGGCGCCAACACGACCAAGGCGCTGCACATCGGCCACCTCCGCAACCTGGCGATCGGCAACGCGATCGGCGCCTCGCTGACCCAGGCCGGGGCCGAGGTCGAGCACCGCAGTCTGATCTGCGACGTCGGCCGCAGCATGGGCGAGGCGATGGCCGGGATCGTCGAGCACGGCGCCCCCGAGGGCGGCGAGAAGAGCGACCACTTCGTCGGCTCCTGCTACGCCCAGTACGTCACCGCCGGCCGCACCGCCGAGGGCGAGGAGGACACGGCCGAGGACTCGGTCGCCCGCGAGGAGGCGCTCTACAACGACAGCGCCGACGAGCTGATGATGCGGGTCCTCTCCGGCGACCAGGAGGCGCTCGAACTGTGGTCGAAGACGCGGGCCTGGGTGATCGCCGGCCAGCGCAAGACCCTGGCCCGGCTCGGCATCCCCTTCGACAAGGTGATCTTCGAGTCCGACTTCCTGCCCGAGGTGCGCGAGTTCACCAACCAGGGCCTCAGCGAAGGCAAGCTGACCCGCCGCCGCGGCGACGAGATGGTGATGTACCTGACCGAGCGCGAGGAGCTGGAAGAGATGCCGCTGGTCCGCGCCGACGGGCTGCCCACCCAGCACATGCGGGCGCTCGCCTACTGGGCGGCGGCGCCCGAGCTCGACGACGTGATCTCGTTGCAGGTCTGCGGCACCGAGTGGGTCGCCCACGTCACCTGCCGGCGGCAGCTGATCGACCATCTCGGGGCGACCAACGGCAACGGCTTCGGCAGCGCCAAGGGCGGCGGCCCGCCGACCCACGACGTCTTCCACGGGATGGTCGCCCGCGAGCGCCAGGCGATCACCTCGAGCAAGGAAGGCGCCCTCCTGATCGACGACCTGGCGGAGTGGATCGAGACCGAGATCGGCGCCGACCCCGCGCGCGAAGCGGTCCGCCGCGCCCACCCGGCGCCCGAAGGGCTGCCGGCCCAGGTCGCGCTCGGCTACTTCCTGCTGCAGCCGATGTCGAAGCGGGTCGAGTTCGAGCCGGAGAAGCTGCTGGTCCCCGAGAACAGCCTCGGCTGGGACCTGGCGCGGGCGCAGGCGCGCCGCGGTGGCAGCGCCCAGCTGGCGGGCTCGCGCCCAGCCGAGGACCCCGACTACCGCTTCGCGGTCGTCCAGTCGGAGAACTACCGGGTCCACCTGCGCAGCGCGGTCGAGACCTTCGACACCCTGCCGCTCGCCCGCTACCTCTCGCACTTCGCCCGCTGGTACGGGGAGCAGGAGCGGCCGCAGGCGGTCGATCGGGTGGTGCAGACGGTGCTCGGAGAGGGCGTCCGCGGCCTCGGGCTGGAGGCGGCGTGATGCGCACCCTGCTCGTCGACAACCACGACTCCTACAGCTACAACGTCTTCCACCTGCTCGCCGCCGCCTGCGGCACCGAGCCGGTCGTGGTCAACAACGACGCGGTCTCCTGGCGCGTCCTCTCGCGCGAGCGCTTCGACGCGATCGTCCTCTCGCCGGGGCCGGGACGGCCCGAACGCTGGCACGACTTCGGCGTCTGCCGCGACATCCTCCGCTACAGCGAGGTGCCGGTCTTTGGCATCTGCCTCGGCCACCAGGGGATCGGCAACCTCCTGCACGGCGGCGTCAACCGGGCGCCGATGGCGATGCACGGCCGGCTCAGCCGCATCCGCCACGACGGCACCGGGCTGTTCGAGGGAGTTCCGCAGGACTTCGAAGTGGTCCGCTACCACTCGCTGGCGATCACCAGCCCGATGGGCCCCGAGGGTCACGAGACCGCCTGGGCCGACGACGGCGTGGTGATGGGGATCGAGCACACCTCGCGACCAATGTGGGGGGTCCAGTTCCACCCGGAGTCGGTCGCCACCGAGCACGGCCGCAAGATCGCCGAGAACTTCTACCGGCTGGCCGAGCGCCATCTGGCCGCTGCGTCGCGAACCGAGCCCCGAGGGGGCGGCGCGGTGCAGACGCAGCGGCCGGCGCCGGCCAGCGCAAGCGAGCCGCAGCGGCCACGGCGGCTGATCGTCCGCACGCTCGAGGGCCAGGCGCCGACCGAGCAGCTCTACGAACGGCTCTTCGCCGGCGCCGAGACCTCGTTCTGGCTCGACAGCGCCGACGCGCCGACCTGGCTCGCCCAGTGCTCGTTCCTCGGCACGACCGCTGGCCCCGACGCATGCTCGCTGGAGTACGACGTCGACTCCGGCGAGGTCCGCCTGCGCCGCGACGGCGCCGAGACGGTGCGCCGCTGCTCGGTCTTCGAGCTGCTCGGTCGCGAGATGCGCGAGATCACGGTCGAGCCGCCGGCCGAGATACCGCGCGGTCTGGTTGGCGGCTACGTCGGCTATCTCGGTTACGAGCTGAAGGCCGACTGCGGCTCGCCCAACGTGCACAGCTCCGACATGCCCGATGCGGCGCTGATGCTCGCCAACCGGGTCGTCGCCGTCGACCACGGCAACCTGCGCACCCACGTCGTCGCCCTCGCGACCGAGGACGACGCCGAGGCCGAGGCCTGGGTCGAGGCGACCGCCGCGCTCTGTGCGGAGTGGATCGCAGAGCCGCCGCCCGAGGCGCCGTTGGCGCCGCCCTCCGAGCCGGGGGCGACGGTCGAGTTCCGCTGCGGCCGCGGCCGCGAGCGCTACATCGCCGACATCGAACGCTCGCAGGCCGAACTCGCCGCGGGCGAGTCCTACGAGGTCTGCCTCACCGACCAGATCTCGACCGACGCCAGCCCCGATCCCTTCGCCCTCTACCGCCAGCTGCGGCGCGCCAACCCTTCGCCCTTCTCCGCCTTCCTCCGCTTCGGCGAGCGTGCAATCGTCAGCTCCTCCCCCGAGCGCTTCCTCTCGGTCGACCGTGAGCGGCGGGTGATGGCGCGGCCGATCAAGGGGACGATCTCGCGCAGCGCCGATCCGGCCGAGGACGCCGCCCGCCGCGAGGAGCTCGGCGGTGACGAAAAGACCAAGGCCGAGCACCTGATGATCGTCGACCTGCTGCGCAACGACCTCGGCCGCGTCTGCGAGGTCGACAGCGTCCGCGTGCCGGAACTGATGACGATCGAGCCCTACGCGACCGTGCACCAGGTCGTCTCGACGATCACCGGCGTGCTCGAGCACCAGCGCAGCTCGGTCGAGTGCGTCCGCGCCTGCTTCCCCGGCGGCTCGATGACCGGGGCGCCGAAGGAGCGGACGATGGAGATCATCGACGAGCTCGAGGCCGAGGCACGCGGCGTCTACTCGGGGGCGATCGGGTACTTCGGCGCCGACGGCGCCACCGACCTCAACATCGTCATCCGCACGATCGTGATGCGGCCCGGGCGGACGACGATCGGCGCCGGCGGCGCGATCGTCATGCAGTCCGACCCCGAGGACGAGTTCGACGAGATCCTGCTCAAGGCGCGGGCGCCGATGGCGGCGATCGCGAAGACTGTCAGCGGCGACCCGGAAGCGCGCCGGATCGACCTCGAGCCGGCGGGGGCGAGGGCGTGAACGGCGAGCCGCTGGCGGCGCAGGGAGGGGAGAAGACGGCGGGCGCCGCCGCCTGGCACGTGCGGGTCGCGACCGCGGCCGACGTGCCGGCGGCGGCGGATGCGGTCGGTGAGCTGCTTACCGAGCTCGGCGGCCAGCGTCCCGGCACCGCCGAGCTCGAGGAGGAGGCGCGGGCCCTGGTCGAGGACCCCGCGCTCGGCGTCCTGCTCGTCGCCGAGGCCGGCGGCGAGCTGCTCGGCGTCCTCGCCGCCAGCCACGTGCGCGCGTTGCACGTTCCCGGCCGCTATCTCGTCATCCAGGACCTCTGGGTGCGGCCGGACTGGCGCAGCCGCACGATCGGCGCCGACCTGCTCGCAGCGATCGCCGAGGTCGCCCGCCAGCAGGGGCTGCCGCGGATCGAGGTCGGGCTGCCGCAGGAGACCTTCGCCGGCATCCGCGCCACCGAGGCCTTCTACCTCGGCAACGGTTTCGTCTCGCTCGGGATCAGGATGCGGAGACGGCTGTGAGCGGGGCGACCGCAGTCGCGGGGGAGCTGGTGACGATCGAGCAACGGCGCGGCAGCGGCGACGCTTCGCTCTGGGTGCGCGAAGGCGATCGGCGGTTGCCGGGGCAAGACAGCAACGAGCGCCTGGCCGAGCTGCATGCCGGCCTCGCCCGCCACGAGGGCGTCCGCGCGGTCGCCGCCGACGCCGCCGACGAGGTGATCGAGCGGGCGCTCGACTCGCTGCACGAGCGCCGCTACCTGGAGGCGCTGGCGGCGCTCGACTCGGCCGATCCGGTCGTTCTAGCCGAGTTCGCGCCGCCCGGGCTGGAACCCGACATCCCGGTTCACGCCGGCCTCGTCGCCGCCGCCCGCGAGGGGGTGCGGACCGCGATCACCGCCGCCCAGCGGACCCTCGGTGGCGCCCGCTTCACGTACGCGGTCTGCCGCCCGCCCGGCCACCATGCGGGACCCGCCTTCCAGGCCGGTTACTGCTACCTGAACAACGCCGCGGCGGCGGTCTGGACGCTGCGCGAGGGGGGGATCAAGCCGGTCGGCGTCCTCGACCTCGACCTCCACTACCCGAACGGGACCTCGGCCCTGATCGAGCGGATGGAGGGGGTGACGCTGCACTCGCTGCACGCGGCGCCGGTCACCAACCTGCCGCCCGGCGCGGTGCTGCCCCGGATCCCGCGCGAACGCGTCGTCGCCTTCGAGCGCGCCCCAAGCGACGCGACCTACCTGGCGGCGGTCGACGCCTCGGTTGCCGCTCTCGCCGCCGAGACCCAGGCGCTGGTCGTCTCGCTCGGCTACGACACCGTCGCCGGCGACCCGCACGGGGGCTGGGATCTCTCGCCGGCGGTCTACCGCGAGGTCGGCGCCCTGCTCGCCGAGTGCGGCCGCCCGGTCTGCGTGATCCAGGAGGGTGGCTACGCGCTGGCGGCGCTCGCCGATTGCAGTCACGCCTTCGCTACCGGCCTGCTCGGTGGGAGGGCGGCGTGAGCGAGGGCCTGCAGCCGTTTCGCGACCGCCTCGACGTCCTCGACGACGAAATCGCCCGCCTGCTCGGCGAGCGCTTCCAGATCTGCCGCGAAGTCGCCGTCTACAAGAGCGAGCACGAGATCCCGATGATGCAGCCGGGGCGGGTCGAGATCGTCCGCAACCGCTACCTGGAGCGCGGGGCGGAGGCAAGCCTGCCGGCGGACTTCACCGCCGACCTCTTCGATCTCCTGATCGCCGCCACCTGCAAGGCCGAGGACGAGCTGATGGACGAGCTCGCCGCTGCCCCGGCGAGGGCGGAGCGGTGAGCGTGCTGCCGCCGGGCCCACGCAAGCCGCGCTCGCTGCAGACCCTCGACTGGATGCGGCACCCGCTGCCGCTGCTGGAGGAATGCCAGCGGCGCTACGGGGACATTTTCACCCTGCGGCTGCGACGCTGGGGCGAGTGGGTCCTGCTCTGCGATCCCGAGGACGTCAAAACCGTCTTCACCGCGGGCGAGAAGGTCGGCGTCGCCGTCGCCAACCCGCTGCTGCGGCCGGTGCTCGGGCTGCGCTCGGTGATGCTCCTGGAAGAACCGGCGCACATGACGCGGCGGCGGCTGATGCTGCCCTCCTTCCACGGCGAGGCGGTTGCCGCCGACGCGGCGATGATGTCGGAGGTCTGTCAGCGCGAGGTCGAAGGCTGGCCGCTGGGGGAGCCGTTCGAGCTCTGGCCGCGAATGCAGGCGATCACGCAGCGGGTCGTGATGCGGGCCGTGTTCGGCCCCGATGAGGGCGCTCACCCGCCTGGCCTCGACCGCAAGCTGACGGCGCTGACCGAGTGGATGAACACGCCGCGCAACCTGACGAAGCTGGCGCTTCTGGGCCCCGACCGCCTTGCCCGCAGTCGCGGCTACCGCGAGGCGATGGGGCCGGTGGAAGCTGCGGTCCTGGCCGAGGCGCGGCGTCGCCGGGCGGCCGACGAGGCGCCGCCGGGGGTGGTGACGATGCTGGCCCGGGCCCGCTACGAGGACGGTGCGCCGCTGAGCGAGCGGGAGCTGCGCGACGAACTGCTGACGCTGCTGACCGACGGCCCGACCTCGACCTCGCTGGCCTGGACCTTCGAGCGGCTGATGCGCAACCCGGAGAAGCTGGAGCGGGCTCGAGGGGAGGTGCTGAGCGGCGGCGACGGCGCCTACGTCGACGCGGTGATCAAGGAGACGCTGCGGATGCGGCCGCCGGTGCCGGTCGTCGTCCGCCGGCTGCTGGCGCCGCTAGAGCTCGGCGGTTACCGGCTGCCGCGGGGGACGACGGTCGCCCCCTGCGTGCCGCTGATCCACAACCGGCCCGAGTACTACCCCGAGCCCGAGCGCTTCCTGCCCGAGCGCTTCCTCGGGGTGAAGACGCCGACCTACGCCTGGATCCCGTTCGGCGGCGGCGTCCGCCGCTGCCTTGCCGCCAGCTACGCGGAAATGGAGATGAAGCGGGTCCTGCGCACGGTGCTGGCGATGCTCGATCTGGAGCCGGTCGACGAACGCCAGGAGGGGATGCGCAAAAGCGCGATCTCCTTCAGCCCCGATCGCAGCGCTCGCGTCGTCGCCGCCCGGCGCGGCGTCGGCCGTCCTCCGGCCTCGGCCCTGGCGGCGGCATGAGCGCGCCGAGTGACCTGCTGATCGTCGGCGCCGGCGCCAAGGCGACTGCGATCGCGACCAAGGTAGACGCGATCAACCGGCTTGGCCTGGGGCCGGTGTCGGTGAAGATCTTCGAGGGGACCGAGCCGGCTGCCTCGTGGCTAGGCCGCAACGGGATGACCTCGGGCGAGGAGCCGCTGGCGGTCACCCCGATCAAGGACATCGGTTTCCCGTACCAGAGCTTCCGCGAGTTCGGCGACGCCGGCGAGGCGCTCGACGCGGCGGCGATGGAGTCCTCCTGGCAGCGCTACATGATCAGCCGCCGCCGCTACGCGCGCTGGATCGACGCCGGCTCACCCTCGGTTCGCCATCGCGACTACGGCGAATATCTGGTCTGGGTCCTCGGCCGCGCCAGCGAGGGGGTCGAGGTGATCCGGGGCAAGGTGACGAGCGCCGAGCTCGACGGAGAGCGCTGGCGGGTCGGGGTCGAGGGCGCCGGCGAGCACGTCGGCCGCGGCCTCGTCCTCACCGGCCCCGGCATCCACCGCTCCTTCCCGCACGAGCCGAGCGTCGCCTCGAAGATCTTTCACTGCGACAGCGTGCGCGGCGACTTCGCCAGGCTGCCGGAGGACCGTGAGTGCGACGTCGGCGTCGTCGGCGGCGGCGAGAGCGCGCTCAGCTGCGTGATGTTCCTGCGCGGCTTCCGGCCGCGGGCGGGCTGCACGATCTACACGCCGATGCTGCCGATGAGCCGCGGCGAGAGCTTCCTCGAGAACCGCGTGTTCTCCAACCCCGACGAGGTCGAATGGGACGCCTTGGACCTCGGCACCAGGCGGGACTTCGTCAAGCACTCCGACCGTGGCGTCTTCGACCCGCCGAGCCTGGAAAGGATCGCCTACGACGACACGGTCCGCTTCGTCGTCGGTCGCGTCACCGACGTCGCGGCGGCGGCCGGCGACAAGGTACGGCTGGAGTACGAGGCCCCCGACGGCGCCACCGGCGGCGAGCACGAGTTCGTCGTCAACTGCACCGGGTTCGACCTGCTGGCGCAGATGGGAGAGCTGTTCTCCCCGGCGCTGCGCGAGGAGATCGAAGCCGAGGTCGGGCAGCCGCTGTGGGGCCTGGAGCGTGGGGTGGAAGTGCCGATCGGTCGCAATCTCGAGCTGCGGGGGATGGCGCCGCTGCTGCAGATCCCCGGCCTCGCCGGTCTCAGCCAGGGGCCCGGCTTCGCCAACCTCGGCGCCCTCGGCCTGCTCGCCAATCGTGTTCTGCAGCCGCTGCTGCCGAATCTGAGCGTCTCCCCTGAAAGAAATCTCAGCACGGTTCGAAACAAATCTTTATTGTTCGACTAATGATGCGGCAAAGGGGGTTGGGATGAAGGTGGGTGTGCTGGTGGCGGTGCTCTGCGGCGCGCTGGCCTTGGCCGCTTGCGGCGGTGGCGGCTCGGGCGGCGACGCGACCCTGAACGGATCCGGCTACCCAGGGGTCGACACGTCCAACACCCGTTACGTCGAAGGCAGCTCGATCGACAGCAAGACGGCGCCCTCGCTGGAACTTGCGTGGTCGCTGCCGCTGACGGCGGAAAGCACCTTCGGCGCCTACTCCTCCTCGCCGATCGTCAGCAACGGGGTGATCTACTCGCAGGACCTCGAATCCAACGTGCAGGCGATCGACCTCGAAAGCGGCGAACCGATCTGGACCAAGCGGTTCGAAGAGATCGACCAGGGGCCGAACGGGATCGTCGTCCAGGAAGGCAAGGTCTTCGGAGCCACCAACAGCGCCGTCTTCGCCCTCGACCAGAAGACCGGCAAGCAGTTGTGGAAGACCGAAATCCTCAGCAAGCCGACCGAAGGAGTCGACATGGCTCCGGGCTACCACGAAGGCCTCGTCTACGCCTCGACTGTGCCGACCAACCCCAACGCCGAATACCCGGCCGGGGGCGTGGGGACGCTGTGGGCGCTCGACGCGAAGACGGGCAAGAAAGTCTGGCACTTCGACACCGTGCCGAAATCGCTCTGGGGCAAGCCGAAGGTCAACTCCGGCGGTGGGCTCTGGTACGCGCCGTCGTTCGACGAAGAAGGCGGGATGTACTTCGGCACCGGCAACCCGGCACCGTTCCCGGGCGCAGCCGGGGCGCCGTGGGGGGCGAGCCGTCCCGGTCCCAACCTCTACACCGACTCGATGGTCAAGCTCGACGCCAAGACCGGCAAGCTGCGCTGGTACTACCAGCAGACGCCGCACGACGTCTACGACTGGGACTTCCAGGACCCGCCGATCCTGGTCAAGGCCGGCGGTCGCCAGCTGGCGATCGGCGCCGGCAAGTCCGGGGTCGTCGTCGCCCTCGACGCGAAGACCGGCAAGCCGGTCTGGAAGACGCCGGTCGGCGAACACAGCGGCAACGACGACGACGGCCTGCTCGCGATGCACGGTGAAACCTCGAAGCTGAAGGGCGGCCTCGTCGCCCCCGGCACCCTGGGCGGCGTGATCGCACCGATGGCGGCCAACGCGACGACGATCTTCGTCCCCGTCGTCAACCACCCGATCGAAGTCAGCCCCAGCGGCACCGAAGTCTCCGAAAACAGTCCCCTGACCGGCGAACTCGTCGCCCTCGACGTCAAGACCGGCAAGGAACTGTGGAGCCAGGAATACGAAGGCGCCGCCTTCGGCCCCCCGACCGCGGTCAACGACATGGTCTTCTTCACCACCTTCGACGGCACCGTCCGTGGCCTCGACGCGAAGACCGGTGATGAAGTCTGGCAAGGCTCCCTGCCCGCTTCGTCCAACACCGGCGTTGCGATCAGCGGCGACACCCTGCTGGTCCCGGCGGGCTTGGCGACGGCCGAAGGCCAGAAACCGCAGATGGTGGCCTATCGGGTGGCTGAATAGCCCACGGGTCCGCGTTGGGAGGAGGGTTCGAACGCCGCTCGTCACCTTGTACGGCCTATAGCACGTACAAAGTGACGAGCGGTGAGAAAGAAGACGGAATCCCTCCTGCAAACGCCTCGAACTCGGCCTGGCCCGCACACCTACCTGCTCACGGAGGTGTGCGGGTCAGGCCCCCTTAAACGCTCCGCGCCGGCGCGGCTTGAGCCCCAGCGTCCCGCGACCCCGCCCCATCAGCCGCCCCGGCCCGCATCAACAGCACTGGCAGCGGGCTCTTCGCGAGCACCTTCTCGGACACGCTGCCGAGCAGCGCCCGGTGCACGCGACTGTGTCCGTGCGAGCCCATCACGATCAGGTCGTGCTCTCCCTCGGCGGCGAGCTTGAGGATCGACTCCGCTGGGTTGCCGCGCTCGAGGCGGGTGGTGACGCCGACGTCGGCGGGGACCGAGTCGGTCGCTTCGCGCAGGATGCGAGCGTGGAACTCGTGCAGGTCGGGCGGGGCGGAGGCGCCGACACCGATCGCGGTGGATGGCGGCGGCGCCACGCTGAGCAGGGTGAGGAGGGCGTTCTGGTCGCGAGCGAGGCTGACCGCGTGGGCGAGCGCCGCCTCCGCGTCGGGCGAGCCGTCGATGGCGACGAGGATGCGGCGGTAGCAGGCCATCAGTCGGCGGCCGCGGCCGGGGCGGGGACGCCGGGGAGGTACTCGGGCCGCGGCCGACGCGGCACGGCGAGGCTGGCGCCCGCTGCGAGCAGGCAGGCGCCGGCGGCGAGCAGGAAGGCCAGCGTGTAGCCCTTCTCGGTCGGCAGGGCGGCGGCGGCGACGGTGCCGGCGATGACGCTGGCGCCGATCTGGCCGCCGACGGCGCCGCCGAGGGTCCTCATCACCGTGTTCATCCCGGTCGCGACCGCGGTCTGTGCCGGCGGCACCGCCTCGACGATCAGGATCGCCAGGGTCGAGAAGGCGAAGGCGATCCCCGCCCCCATCAGCGCCGTTGCCACGTACATGTCGGCGTGCTGGGCGTGGGCGACCCCCATCAGGGTGAAGGAAACGGTGGTGATCAGGCAGCCTGTGATCAGCACCAGGCGGGCGCCGATCCGGTTCGCGAGCCAGCCGGCGAGCGGGCTGACGAAGAGCATCGCCAGCGTCGTCGGCAGCAGGAAGAGGCCGGCTTCGGTGACGCTGGCGCCGTAGCCGTACCCGGTCGATGCCGGCGTCTCGGTGAACTCGGGGATGAGGATGAAGGAGCTGTACATGCCGGCGCCGACGAGGAAGGCGGCGGCGTTGACGGTCCAGACGCCGCGGATCCGCATCATCCCGATCTCGATCAGCGGCTCGCGGATCTTTTCCTCGCTGCGCACCCAGACGACGAGCATCACCGCGGCGGCGCCGATCAGCGCCCAGACGCGGGGGTCGCCCCAACCCCATTCCGAGGTCTGGGTGATGCCGAGCAGGAGCAGGACCAGCCAGGAGGAGAGCAGGGCGGCGCCGCGCCAGTCGACCTTGCCGGGCGACTTCACCGGCGACTCGGGGACGAAGAAGATCGTCGCGACGGTGGCGGCGACGGTGACGACCAGCGGTAGCCAGAAGAGCCAGTGGTAGTCGAGGACGCTGATGATCGGGCCGGCGAGGACGATGCCGAGGCCGCCGCCGATGCCGAGGATGGCGGAGATCATCGCGATCCCGCCAGCCGCCTTCTCGCGCGGGAACTCGTCGCGGATGATGCCGAAGGCGAGCGGGAAGATCGCGCCGCCGGAGCCCTGGACGATGCGGGCGAAGATCAGCATCCCGATCGAGCTCGCCAGCGCCGCGATCAGCACCCCGAGGCTGAGCACCGCCAGCGAGATCACCAGCGTCCGCTCCTTGCCGAACATGTCGCCGAGGCGGCCGACGATCGGGGTCAGGACCGAGGCGCTCAGCAGGTAGCCGGTGAAGACCCAGGCCACCGCGGTCGGCGAAGCGTGCAACTCTTCCTGGATCACCGGCAGGGCCGGGGCCACGGTTGACTGCAGCATCGCGTAGGAGGCGCCGGCGAGAGCCAGCACGGCGAACGTGATGCCATAGTGCTGACGGGCTTGGGGCTGCGTGGCAGTATTGTCAGCACTTGATGACATCTACGGGGAACAAGCCTAGCACCGCCCGCCGGCCGCACGACGCGGCCGCGACCAGGCAGGCCCTGCTCGAGGCCGCCCGCGGCCTCTTCGACGAGGTCGGCTACGACCGCGCGACGACGCGCGAGATCGGCGAGCGGGCGGGGGTCGACCCGGCGCTGATCGCCCGCTACTTCGACGGCAAGGAAGGGCTCTTCCTCGCTGCGATCGCCGAGGTCGCCGGCCAGGAGGTGGAGCTCGATTACGAGCCGGCGGCGCTGCTGGCGACGCTGCTCTCCTTCTGGGACGAGCGCGGGCACAGCCCGATCAGCCGCGCTCTCGCCAGCCCGGCGCTGACCGATGAGATGCGCCAGCGGGTGAGCGCCGTGGTCGAGGACCGCCTCGTCGCCGACCTCGCCGGGGAACTGCGCCGTCGCGGCGCCCCCGACCCCGAGCTGCGGGCTGAGCTCCTGATCGCGATCGCCGTCGGGGTCGCGATGACGCGCTCCAACGGGACGCTGGCGAAGCTCGCCGCCGCCTCTCACGAGGAGGTCCTGGCGGTGCTCGTGCCCCTGATCGACCGGCTCGGCGGGGACTGAGGAGACGCCCCGCGGGTGGCGAGCAAGCGCAGTGCCGGGGTCCTGCTCTTTCGCCGCCGGCAGGGCGGCGAGCCCGAGTATCTCCTCGTTCATCCCGGCGGGCCCTTCTGGGCCAAGCGCGACGAGGGTGCCTGGTCGATTCCGAAGGGCGAAATCGAGGACGGTGAGGAAGCGCGCGCCTGCGCCCTGCGCGAGCTGGCCGAGGAGCTCGGCGCCGAGGCCGCTCCGCGGCTGGACCCCGAGCGGCTGCTGGAGCTGGGCACGGTCCGCCAGCGCGCCGGCAAGCTGGTTGAAGCCTGGGCGGCGGAGGCCGAGTTCGACCCAGACCGTCTCGCCAGCAACACGTTCGAGATGGAGTGGCCGCCGCGCAGCGGTCGCGAGCAGAGCTTCCCCGAGGTCGACCGCGCCCAGTGGTTCGGGCTCGAGGAGGCGCGGCGGCGAATCCTGCCGGGGCAGGTGGAGTTGCTCGACCGCCTCGCTGAGACGCTCGAATAGCGCATATCCCGACGTATACTCGCGGCGGGATGGAAAACGGCTCCACTCCGCATTCCGAGGCCGCTGCCGCGGCGCAGGCCGCCGACAACGGCCACTCCGAAAACGGCCACCTGCCGCTCTCCGCGCGGCTGCTCGGGGTCGGCGTCCGCGGCGCCCGAACGGTCGGCAAGGCGACCGGGATCGACAAAGCGGTCGAAGTCGCCGCCGAGGAGGCGATCGTCAGCGCGGTCGAGAGCGAGGCGGTAGAGCGGGCGATGGCGAGGGTGCTGGAAGGGCCGGTGGTCGAAGAGGCCGTCCAGGGCGCGCTCGAGAGCGATGCGGTGAAGCGGGCGATCCTCGAGGCGATGGACAGCGAGCTGGTCGACGAAGTCTGGCGCCGGCTGCTGGCCAGCGAGGAGGCGCAACAGCTGGTCGAGCGGATCGCCGGCGCCCCCGAGGTGCGGGCCGCGATCAGCGCCCAGGGCGTCGGCCTGATCGAGGACATCGGCCGCACGATCGGCAAGCTCGCCCGCGGCGCCGACGACAGCTTCGAGCGGATCGTGCGCCGCATCTTCTTCCACCCACGGCGGCCGCAGCCGACCAACCACGCGGGCTTCGTCAGCCGCGCCCTCGCCTACGTGATCGACGGCGTCTTCGTCAACCTCGGCTTCGCCGCGCTGGCCGCGCTCGTCAGTCTCGTCGACCAGATCTTCAGCGGCGGCGGTGGTGGCGGCAGCGGCTTCGCGATCGCGGTCGGCTCGACGATTTGGGTCCTGATCGGCTCGCTCTACCTGATCACCTTCTGGTCGCTCGCCGGGCAGACGCCGGGGATGAGGTTCGTCGGCATCCGGCTCAGCGAACGACTGCGGCCGCGTCGCAGCCTACGGCGGCTGCTCGGCCTCTACCTCTCGGTCCTCACCCTCGGGATCGGCTTCCTCGGGGTGATCTTCCGCGATGCACGGCGCGGCTGGGAAGACCGCTTCAGCGGCAGCGACGTGCTCTACGACGAGCGCCGCCCAGAGCCGGCGCCCTGGTCGGCAGCGGCCGAGGCTGGGGAGCCCGCCGAGGTCGCTACGCCCTCTTAGTCCGGGCGGTCGCTCGCTCGGCGATCCGCCGCTGCACCAGCAGGGTCGTAGTCCCGCTGACGATCATCAGGCCGACGTTGACGACGAGGACGACGAGGGCGCCGAGCGCGGAGTCGGTGCCGCCACCGCCGATCGCGACGCCGAGATAGGCCGAGGCCGGGATCGTCGTCACCGAGATCGCGACGCCGACCGCGGCGCTGGCCCGGGTCTCGAAGGAGAGGATCGCGGCGATGCCGGCGGCGAGCGCGATCAGCACGGTCGAGTAGTCGGTGCTGGCGAGGGTGCTGAGGGTGCTGCTGTGGATCGAGAAGTCCGACGGCAGCAGCTCGACGGCCTTCAGCGCCCAGGTCAGCACCGCAGCGGTGACGACGACGAGTGCGAGGCCGAGCCAGAGGGTGAGGAAGGCGCGCACCGCAAGCGGGCGGCGGGCGGCGACGATGCCGACGCAGGTCGCGCAAATCGGCAGCAGGTCGGGGCTGACCGCCATCGCGCCGACGATCAGGATCGAGCTGCTCTTGATCACGCCGAGGGCGGCGATCACGGCGGCGACGTTGATCAGCGCCAGGTAGCGAGCCAGCGGCCGCGAGTTGGCCCGCGCCTGGCCCATCACCTCGACCCAGGCGAAGCCGCCGAAGTCGCCTCTGCCGGTCAGGTGGCGACGCTCCGGAGCGACGACTTCGACTCGCTCGAGCACGTAATCCTCGAGCGGGATGCCGAGCTCGGCGATCGCCGCGATCAGGTGGTCGGCCGCCTCGGGCTCGACGTCGGCGACGAAGACGACCCCGGCGTCGCCGTCGTCGTCGGCCTGGCGGACGATCCGCTTGACGCCGTCGAGGTCGCGGAGCGCCTCGCCGAGGTGATGGGCGCGACCGTGGTCGACCGATGAGCGCAGCCGCAGCACGGTCGCATTCTGGCTGCGGCCGCGGCGTCAACCGCGACCGCGCCAGAAGAACGGGGAACTGCCGTACTGGGAGCTAGGCGACTTCCCCCTCGGGGCCCTCGGCCAGCTTGTAGACGATGATGATCGAGAGGGCGAAGATCCCCAGCGACCAGAACGGGTAGGCGGGGATCGAGAGCAGCGCCGCGACCGCGTTGAAGGCGCCGACGAAGATCCCGATCCAGCGCCCGAACTCGCCTCCGGAGAAGAGCGAGAAGGCGGCGACCATCTCGACGATCCCGATCAGCAGCGTGACCCAGCCCCAGAAGTGCAGGCTCGAGATGATGAAGGTGCCGTGTTCGGTGAAGAACTTGGCGTCGCCGATCGCGGCGATGCCCCAGATGATGTTCAGCAGCCCGGTGACGATCAGCAGGATGCCTGCAAAGACCCACCACCCGCTCAGTGACACTTCCTCGTTCATGCGCAACCCTTTCCTTGTTGGACAGAGGTGAGACGCCCTGAACATAGGCGACGCGGACGACGCCAGACAAGGCCCCCTGTGCAACGACCCTCGAACGGGGGAGGGCCCTAGGAGACGAGCTTAAGGACGGTGAAGGCGCGGCTGCCGCGGGGGGTCTCGACCTCGACCGTGGTCCCGACTGGGGCGTCCATCAGGGCGCGGCCGATCGGCGACTCGGCGGAGAGCCGGCCCTCGGCGAGGTTGGCCTCGGTCGAGCCGACCAGAGTCCAGACCTGGGTCTCCTCTTTCTGCTCATCTCGCACCTCGGCGGTGCGGCCAAAGGCGAAAGCGCCGGCAGCCCCGTCCTCGACCTCGACGACGACCGCGTTCTGCAGCCTTTCCTGGAGCCGCTTGATCCGCGTCTCCATGTGCGCCTGGTCCTCTTTGGCGGTGTGGTACTCGGCGTTCTCCTTGAGGTCGCCCTCGTCGCGGGCGACTTTGATTCGCGCCGCCATCGCCTGCCGTTTCGGGCCTTCGAGCTCCGCCAGCTCGGCTTTCAGCTCCTCGATGCCCGCCGCGGTGATCGGCTCACCGCTCTGTTCCGCCGGACTCATATGGCCATCAGCCTGCCAGAAATCCCTTCCCCGCGCCTTTTGTCACCCACAGGGTTACAAAAGGCGCGTCAGTCGCCGCCGTCTGCCCCGCGCAGCGCCGGGACGAAGGACTTGACCTTCTTGCCCTGGGCTTCGCCGAGCAGCGAGAGGCCGAACAGTTCCTCGCTGGAGCGCAGTAGCGAGTAGGGGTTGTAGGCGGCGCCGTCGGTCGAGCCGGGGCTGAGGAAGTTGGAGACGAGCAGCGTGCCGGTCCTCAGCGACTGGGTGGCGCCTTCCGCTGGCGGATTCGCCGCGCCGAAGGTGACGATCAGCAGCCCGTCCTTCTTGTAGGCGGGTGAGGCGAGGATCTTCGGCACCCAATTGGCGAGGAAGGCGTCGGCCGCCGCCGGTCCTTCCGTCGTCCCTGCCGGGCACTGGCCGGAGAAGCCGGCATTGCACGGGGTGGGGGAGACGTAGGTGTAGTCGGCGGTCGTGTCGACCTTCTTCAGGTCCTTTTCGAGCCCGGTCAGCGGCACGTCGTTGGTCGAGCAGTCGCCGAGATCGAGCAGCGAGTGGAAGTAGGCGAACGGGTTCAGCTTCGAGGAGTAGGCGCCGGGCGCCGGCGCCTCAGCTGCGTCAGGTTCCGGACGCACGCAGTTTGCCGGCTTGCCGCTTTCGTCGGCCATGCCTTCGAAGTAGCCGCGCCAGGTGTGCTGGCTGCTGCCGAGTTGGTCGGCCAGGGTCAGAGTCATCACCGGGTAGACGCAGCCGCTGGTCTCGATCACACCGCGCTTGTTGGCTTCGGCGGTCGCCGGGATTTCGTTGTAGGTCGGGCAGCCGGCCGTGGTGCTTGCGTTGGGGGGCTGGCCGGCGACGGTGGCGATCGCGTTGGCCGGCGCCGCTTCTCCGAGCAGCTTGTAGTTGGTCAGCAGAAGGCCCTGCGGGCGCAGCGTCGTCGCCAGGTAGGGCATCTGCGAGGTTTCGCCGAAGGCGGCGTCGTAGCCGGGGCTGGCGACGGAGACGACGAAGACGTGGTTCGCCGGGCCGGTTTCCGGCGCGGGTTCTTCCGGCGCTTCTTCTTCGGGTTTGGGTGCGGGTTCTTCCGGCGTCGTTTCTTCGCGTTCGCTCGCCGGCGCCGGCGTAACGGAGGGAGACGCCGGCGCCGGTGAGCTCGCTTCCGACCCGGAGGAGGAAGACGGTTCGTAGGTTTCTTCTTCGGCCGGTGGTTCGTTGACGATTGGCGCCTGGTCGGCGGCGAGGCTGCGCCCGAGCAGCGCCGCCAGCGGGCCGCTGCCGTTGGTCGCGGTCATCGCCGAGGCGACGATCACCGAAGTCGCGACGACCGAAGAAGCGACAAGGAGCCCGAATTTCTTGCCGGTCAGCAGCGCCGCGGCGGCGATCGCCTTCTGCACGTAGCCGGCGATGAAGCCCTTCATTTGCCTGCCTCCACCGGGACCAGGGGGTTTCCGCACTGCGGGCAGAAGCGGACGCCGTGACCGTAGGGGCCGCCGCAGGCGGGGCAGAGGCCGGCGGCATCGGCGCGCTCGATTTCGAGCACTCGCTCGACCGCGAGCAGCTCGGCGTCGACCCGCTGCAGCTCGGCCGCCTTGCGGGTGAGGACGTCGAGGCGGACGGAGTCGCGGATCGCCATCTCATAGAAGGCGCCGCCGAGGTCGGCCTGCATCACGGTGAACTTCTCCAGCAGCCGGTCGCGCTGGCCGATCAGCTCGGCCATTTCCTCTTTGGAGGTCTCGGGCGTGCTCTCGGCCGCGGGCGACGCCGCTTTCTTCTCTGCCTCTTTTTTCGCTGCCGGTTTTCCCTGTCGGGCGCTTGGTGGCGGCGTCGGCCTCGGCAGCTTCAGCGGGCTCACGGTTCCGCTCCGCTGCCCGAGGACCCGCTGCCGCTGCTGCCGGTACTGGGCCCGACCGGGATCACTTCCGGCAGCCCCTGCTGGGCCTTGATGTAGTTCTTGCCCACCTGTTCGGGCGCTTCTTCGACTTTCTTCGTGCTTTCTTCGACGCTCTTCTTGGTGGCGTGGTAGTGGGTCAGGTCGTGCACTTTGGCGTTGGGCTTGGTCGCGGTTTCCTTTTCCGCGCCCTTTGACTTCTTCTTGCCCTTGGCGTTTTTCTTCGCTTTCGCGGCGGTTTTTTCGCTGGCTTCGTTGCTCGCCTGGGTGCTGACGACGGCAGCGTTTTCCTGGGCGCGCAGCGCCCGCAGCAGGGCGTCGTTGTTTTCGTTGCCGGAGCCGCTGCGCCCGACGACGACGCCGAGCGCGACGGCGATCGGCAGCAGGGCGAAGAAGCCGACGGCGGCGGCGCGGCTGGTGGGGGGTGGCTTGCGTGCCGCCCCCGCCTGCGGTCGCCGCGCTTTCTTGCTCATCGCCGCGAAGTAGCGGGACGACGGGTTGGCCCCGTTGGGACGGCGCGCGGCGCAGTTGATGCAGTAGCGCTGCTGGGCGTCCATCGGCGCCCCGCACTCCTCGCACGGTTCATAGCCGCCGGCCACGGTCGGCGGGATCGCCTGGGTGGTTTGCGGCGGCGCCGGAGAGGGGGGCGAAGCGGCTTTGCTGGTCTCGTCGTTCATCTCAGTTCTTACCCCCGTTGTGGTGCGACTTGCTGTGCTTGTCGTGCTTGCGCTCGGCTTGGCGCTTTGCGCGGGCCTTGAGGATCTTTTCCGCTTCCAGCTGGTGCGCGGCCGCCTTTTCCTGCGTCGTCGAGCAGCCCTGGGCGCTGGCCGCGAACGCGGCGAGGCAGGCCGCGACCGCGGCCGAACGAGCGAGCGGAGGCTTGCGGTGTGACTTAGCCGAAGGCACCGGTCACGTACTCCCGAGTCCGCTGCTCGCGCGGTTTGTTGAACAGGGCGCTGGCGCTGTTGTACTCGACCAGGTCGCCGAGGTACATGAAGCCGACGTGGTCGGCGACGCGGTAGGCCTGCTGCAGGTTGTGGGTGACGATGACGACGGCGACGTCGTCGCGCAGTTTCACGATCAGGTCCTCGATCACCTGCGTCGACTGCGGGTCGAGCGCCGAGCAGGGCTCGTCGAGGAGCAGGACCTCGGGCTGCGCCGCCAGCGCGCGGGCGATGCAGAGTCGCTGCTGCTGGCCGCCGGAGAGCTTCAGCGCCGGGTGGTCGAGGTTGTCCTTGACCTCCTCGAAGAGGCCGGCGCGGGAGAGGGCGCTGTGCACGGCCGGCTCCAGGGTCTTCTTTTTCTGGCGCCTCGAGCCCTGCTCGCGGAGGACGTAGGCGATGTTGTCGAAGACGCTCATCGGGAACGGGTTCGGTTGCTGGAAGACCATCGTCACCCGGCGCCGCAGCAGGGTCGGCTCGATCAGCGTGATGTCGACGTCGTCGAGCCGGATGCTGCCGGACAGGCGCGCGGTGCTGGTCAGCTCGGTGAGGCGGTTGAGCGAGCGCAGCAGCGTCGTCTTGCCGCAGCCCGAGGGGCCGATCAACGCCAGCACCTCGCCCTGGCGGACCGGCAGCGAGACGTGCTTGACGGCTTCTTTCTCGCCGTAGTGGACGGAGACGTCGTCGATCTCCATCCGCCGGATCGAGAACTGCGGGGCGCCGATCGAGCGCCGCGTCGCCGTGAACGGGCTGCCACCGGTGCTCGGCCCATGGCCGTTGCTCGAAGGCCGTGGGGGCGCAGTCGCCTCGCTCGCCGCCGGCGGGTCCTCCAGCGACAGCCGCCGGATCGGCGGCGGGGTGCTCATTGACTCCACGTTCCAACCTTTCGAGAGCGGCGGTGGACGACGTCGACGGCCGCGTTCAGGGCCAGCACGATCAGCAGCAGCACGAAAGCCGCCGCGTAGGCTTTCTGTGGCTGGTTGAGGTTCCCGGTGGGGGAGGCCTCGTAGACGAAGTTGGTCAGCGTGGTCCCGGCCCCGCGTAGGTAGTTGAGCGGGAACGGCACTTCTTCCACCGGCGAGAAGTTCTGCGTCGCGCCGAGCAGGACGACGATGATCGCGGTGTCGCCGACGATGCGGCCGAGGCCAAGCATCGCGCCGGTCGCCACCTGGGGCCGGCAGGTGGGGAGGAGGATGCGCCGGGTCGTCGCCGCTTTCGTCTTGCCGACCGCGTAGGAGGCCTCGCGGACGTGGCGCGGGATCGAGTTGAGGCCCTCGCGGACGCTGGCGACGACCAGCGGCAGCGCGACCAGCGAGAGCATCGCCGAGGCGGCGAAGAAAGAGCGGCCGAAGACGACGCCTTCGGTGGTGCGGCTGAGGAAGCCGAGCGCGGTGCTTTGGAAGATCACGGTGCCGAACAGGGCGAGGACGATCGAGGGAATGCCGGCGATCGACTCGATCGTCGATTCGGTGATCCTGGCGAGGGCGGAGGGCCGCCCGTACTCGACCAGCCAGACGGCGATCGCGATGCCGGCGGGCAGCGCCAGCGCCATCCCCATCGTGGCGACGATCATGGTCCCGATCAGGGCGTCGGAGAAGCCTCCGGTTTCGCCCTCGCTGAAGCCCGCCGCCGCCGGCGTGACCAGCATCGACGGCTTCAGGTAGGTGATCCCTTGGACCAGCAGGTAGATCACGATCGCCAGCGCGATCGCGCAGAAGAGCAGGCCGAGGAACCAGCAGATGGCGAGGCCGATGCGGTCGCTGAGCCGCCAGGTGTCGCTGCCCTCGGTGGCGCCGGTCGGCTTCTTGCCGGCCACGGGCGGCGACGCCGGCGGTTGCGGGGTTGCGAGCGAGGACTCCATCAGGGCGTTCCGTACTTCCGCATCGCGCGGCGGGCGATGAAGCCGCAGGCCGAGGCGGTGGCGGCCGAGAGCAGCAGCACCGCCGCGATCGAGAACAGGGTCGCGTTCATCGGCTTGGAGCTGAGCTGGTCGATGTTCTTGACGATCGTCGGCGCCAGCGGGCGCGTCGGCTCGTAGATGAAGATCAGGCCGTCGGCGGGATTGGGGGACCAGCCGACGGAGCCGGAGATCATCGCCAGCATCACCGCCTCGCCGATCCCGCGCGCGGTGGCGAGGACGGTGCCGGCGACGATCGCCGGGCGGGCGGTGCGGACGCCGATCTTCCAGGTCGTGCGCCAGCGGTTGACACCGAGCGCGAGCGAACCTTCGAGCCAGCCCGGTTTGACCGAGCGCAGACCGTCGCTGAAGATCGAGACCATCAGCGGCGCGATCATCACCGTGAGGACGGTGATCGCCGCCAGCAGGCTGTAGCCGGTGAGGGAGATGACGCCGGCGACCGAGGCCTTCTGCGACTCGGTGATCAGGTGGTTGCCGATGAAGGGGACGAGGACGACGACGCCGATCAGGCCGTAGATGACCGAGGGCACGCTGGCGAGGAAGCGAACCACCGGCTGCAGGATGTTGCTCATCCACTCGGGCGCGAACTCGACGATGAAGACGGCGACGAAGAGGGCCGAGGCGAGGGCGAGCAGGACCGAGGTGCCGACGATCAGCAGCGTCGCCCAGATCAGCGGCCAGGCGTGGAAGGTCCAGACGTAGCCGGCACCGGCCTGGGCCGAGAGCGCGATTGCTTCGAGCTGGTCGTCGACGCTGCCGCCAGAGCTGAACCAGGCGAGGCCGTTGTGGTCAAAGGATGGCCAGGCGTGGACGAAGACCGTGACGATCAGGGCAAGGAGCAGCCCGACCACGAACAGGACCAGCGCGCCGAGCATTCGCTCGACGCGCTGGTCCGACCATTTCGGGCCGTACTCCTCGAGGGTCAGGTCTTCGTCCACCGAACCCTTACTTCTTCTTCGGCAGCGGCACTCCGCCGGCCTTGAGGATCACCGAGGCGGCGAGCTTGCTGCCACGCGCCCAGTTCATGAATTTGAGCAGCGGCTTCGGCACACCGCTGAGACCTTCGCCCGGCACCACGAAGAACAGGTAGCGCGAGAGCGGGTACTTCAGCGGTTCGACGCTGATCTTGTTGGCCTGGCACGGGATGCCATTGACCTTGAGCGCCTTGATGCCCTTCTTGCCCTGCCAGGCGAGACCGGCGTAGCCGATCGCGTTGTCGTCCTGCTTGACCGCGTTGATGACGAGGCCGTCGGCGGTCAGCGCGTTGACGTTGGACGCGGGCGGTTCGTTGTTGAGCACGGCCTGGAGGAAGAAGTTGTACGTCCCCCCGTTGGTGTCGCGGCCGACCGGGTCGATCGTCGTCGTCAGGTTGCCGCCGACCTGGCTCCAGTTGGTCAGCAGACCGCGGTAGATGTCGTGGGTCTGCTGGATCGTGATGTTGCTGAGCGTGTTCGACTTGTTGACGTCGAGGCAGAGCCCATCCATGAAGGCTTTGATGTAGGTCGTTCCTGCATCGCTGGGCAGTGGGGTCCGGGCCTGGCCGGCGAACTGGCTGGTCCCGTTCTGGACGTCTTTGACCCCGGCGTTGCCGCCGTCTGCCAGGTAGGTGAAGTGGACCTGGTGGTTGACCTGTTTGGTGTAGGTCGCGAAGAGGGCCTGCAGTACCGGCTGCGCGGCCACCGAACCCGACCCGATATAGGTCACGGCGCTGGCCGACGCCGGTATCGCGAGGCCCGCTAGGGCGATCGCCGCGATGGCGAGGGACTTGATTCTCATCTTTTTCGGTGAGTCCTTTCTGCCGGGTAATTCTACTTTGTTGATCGACTGGGTCGCTAAAACCTATCACTTTCTGTAGTTTATTGACCTACTAAGTAAAGAATCGGGCCACCGACGACGCGCCAGTCCCTGCGCTCATGGGGGCCTCAGACATGGAGGACCAATTGCTGAAACGAAGGATTTCGACCCCTCGAGCGGCGACCGTCGTCGTCCTGGCGGCCTTCGTCGCCTTCGCGGCGACGGTGGCACCGTCGCTGGCCGGTTCGTTCCTGACCAACCAGAAGGCGGCCAAGGTCTACGTATCGAACAAGAAAGCCAACGACCTCTTCCTGAAGAAAAAGGCGGCTTCCAACCTCTACGTGGCAAAGGCGAAGCTGCCGCTGCCCCCGGTCGTCGGGATCGCCGCCGGCACCACCCAGTACGGGCCGGTCACGGTGACGACCGCCGGTTACATCCCGACCGCCTTCACCTCGTTCGCGACGAAGGCGGCCACCAGCGCGGCCGTGATCACGTTCTCGGGGAACGCGACGTGCACCTCGGAAAAAGCGAGCTCGGCTGATGCCTGCCCGATCGAAATCCTGATCGACGGCCAGAAAACCGGGAAGGTCAACTTCGCCCCGGCGACGCTTTCCTCGCAGACTCCGGTGCCCGTCGTGCATTCGGTCACCCTGACCAGCGTGCTGCTCAAGGGCGGCCACACGATCGCCGTCCAGTACGCGGGCGCGAAAAACGTGACCTTCACGCTGAAAGGCTGGAACCTCGCGGTCCAGGCGTATCCCGAACCCGAAGAACCGGCGCCCACCACCGAATCGACCAAGTAGTCAAGGGCCCGACGGGACGAAAAAGCCGCCTACGTCGCGGCAAATCGTCCCGTCGGCAGCCCGGACCCGCCCCCAGCTC
The DNA here is from genome assembly GCA_035542315.1 of Solirubrobacterales bacterium. Taxonomy (GTDB): domain Bacteria; phylum Actinomycetota; class Thermoleophilia; order Solirubrobacterales; family 70-9; genus VAYN01. The sequence continues at coordinate 32,037 of DATKLT010000011.1, forward strand.
AGCGCTGGGGGCGGGGGAGGGCGTCGCCGAGGATGAGACGGGCGCGGTAGAAGAGCGCCTCGTCGGCTGCCGCCTGACCGTTGTCGCGGTTGGCGAGTCGGCTGGTCCGGTTCTGCCCCGTGCCGGCGGGGAACTCGTCGCGGACCAGGCCGGTGAGCCGTCCCCGCGATATGAACGTCGTCTGGGAAACGCGTCGACCCATCTGCCCTGCTCCTTTCCAGAGTTTGTCGACTGACTAACTCAAGAATAGCATGAAAAAAATCCGGGCGAGGGAGGATGATGTGAGGGCGAGATGGGCGGGGCGCCACCCGGCAAAAGTGCGCCCCGCCCGTCGCCTCTTCAGACGGCTGCAGATCTCTCTGCCTCGCCGCCCCCGTGGGAACCCCGGAGAGTCGAGGCTCCGGGGTGATTGGGAGCAGGCGAACCGCTGAAGCTTTTTGCCTGGACCGGCTTGAGGTATGCGATCTGACCCTCGCGCAGCTCCAGCCGCTGCAGCTCCGAGCGCGTCAGCTGCGCCCAGACCTCGGTCCCGTCGGCAAGCACGAACTCGACCCGGATCTCGAAGCCGAGGGCGACGATGCGCTGCACCATCCCCTCCTCGGTGCGCTCGTCGGGGTCGAGGACGACCTCGATGTCGTGCGGGCGCACGTAGTGCTCGCCGAGCATGTTGACCTCGCCGACGAAGCTCATCACGAACTCGTTCGCGGGCTGCTCGTAGAGCTCGTCGGCCGAGCCGGTCTGCTCGACCCGGCCTTCGTTCATCACCACCAGCTGGCCGGCGACGTCCATCGCCTCCTCCTGGTCGTGGGTGACGAAGATCGTCGTCACGTTCATCTCCTCGTGCAGGTTGCGCAGCCAGGTGCGGAGGTCCTTGCGGACCTTGGCGTCGAGCGCGCCGAAGGGCTCGTCGAGCAGCAGCACCTGCGGCTCGACCGCGAGCGCCCGGGCCAGCGCCATCCGCTGCCGCTGGCCGCCGGAGAGCTGCGAGGGGTAGCGGTCGGCGAGCCCGTGCAGCTGGACCAGGTCGAGCAGCTCGTGGACGCGGGCGGAGATCTTGTCCTTGCTCATCTTGCGGATCTTCAGCCCGAAGCCGACGTTCTCGTAGACGGTCATGTGCTTGAAGGCGGCGTAGTGCTGGAAGACGAAGCCGACTTCGCGCTTCTGGGTCGGCTGCGTGGAGACGTCGTCGCCGTCGATCACGACCCGCCCGGTGTCGAGCGTCTCGAGTCCGGCGATCGCTCGCAGCAGGGTCGACTTGCCGGAGCCACTGGGCCCCAGCAGCGCGGTCAGCGAGCCGTCGGGGACCTCGATCGATACGTCCTTGAGCGCCTGAAAGTCACCGAAGCTCTTGTTGGCTCCCTCGACTGTGATTCCCATCAGGCGACCTCCTTTCGTTTCATCAGGTTCATGACCAGGACAGCGAGGAGCGCCAGTAGGGCGAGCAGGACCGCTGCCCCGAAGGCGCCGGGAAGGTTGAAGTTCTCGTACTGCTTGGCGACGAAGAGAGGGAGCGTCTGAGTGGTCCCGGAGATGTTTCCCGAGACGACCGAGACGGCGCCGAACTCGCCGAGGACGCGGGCGGTGGTGAGGATCACGCCGTAGCCGACGCCCCAGCGAATCGCCGGCAGCGTCACGCGCCAGAACGTCTGCCAGGCGTTGGCGCCAAGGGTCTCCGCGGCCTGCTCCTGTTCGGTGCCGATCTCCTGCAGCACCGGCACCGTCTCACGGACGACGAACGGCAGCGAGACGAAGACGCAGGCGAGGACGATGCCCGGTAGCGAGAAGAGCACCTTGATCCCAGCTTCCGCCAGCCCCGGTTCGAGCCAGCCGTGGGTGCCGTAGAGGAGGAAGAGCGAGAGCCCGATCACGACCGGCGACATCGCGAACGGGAGGTTGATGATCGAGTCGACGATCGCGGCGCCGCGGCCGCGGTGGCGGACGAGCAGCAGCGCGCAGATGACCCCGAAGACGGTGTTCAGCGGCACCGCGATCGCGACCGTGATCAGGGTCAGCTTCAGCGCGTGCAGCCCATCCGGCGAGGTGATCGCTTCGAATGGCGGCGCGATTCCGTCTTCGAACGTTTTGTAGAAGATGAACGCCAGCGGCAGGAGGAGGAGCAGGAAGACGTAACCGAGGCCGAGCACCCGCAGGCCCCAGCGGCTGCCGGTCGCCCTACTCACGGTCGTCCCCCTGCTCGTGGACCGGGCCCAGGCCGCTCATCGGCATGTTCGTCAGGCCCTCGCTGCTGGAGCGTTCGTGGCGGCTGCTCCAGCGCTGGATCAAGCTGACCGCCACCAGGCAGAGCAGAGAGCAGACGAGCAGCACCACGGAGACGGCCGCGGCGCCGGATTCGTTGCCGGTTTCGATCAGCTGCTTGATGTAGACCGAGGAGACCTGGGTGTCGGCGAGGCCGCCGGCGAAGAGGAGGACGGAGCCGAACTCGCCGAGCGCGCGGGCGAACGCCAGCGCGACCCCGGCGGCGAGCCCGGGCAGCAGGTTGGGGAAGATGATGCGGCGGAAGACGGTGAAGCCGCTGGCGCCGAGGGACGCGGCCGCCTCCTCCATCTCGCGGTCCATCTCCATCAGCAGCGGCTGCACCGCGCGGACGACGAAGGGGAGGGTGACGAACATCAGGGCGACGACGACGGCCGTGCGCGAGAGCGAGATGTCGATCCCGAACGGGCTGTGTTTGCCCCAGAGCTCGATCAGCGTCAGACTGGCGACGATCGTCGGCAGCGCGAAGGGGAGGTCGATCACCGCGTTGACGATCGCCTTGCCGGGGAACTCGTCACGGACGAGCAGCCAGGCCAGGATCGTGCCGAAGAAGGCGTTGATGACAACGACCACCAGCGAGGCGCCGACGGTCAGCTCGAGCGCCTTGACGGCGCCCGGCGCGGTGACCTGGTCCCAGAAATGGCTCAGCCCCTGGCTGAGCGATTTGTCGGCCAGCGCCGCCAGTGGCAGCAGGACGATGACGCTCAGGTAGAGGACGACGAAGCCCCTCCCGAGGCCCGTCGCGGTAACCCCGGGCAGGCGCAAGCGCGCTGCCCGGGGTGCCGACGACGGATGTGCTGCGTGGGCCTCCATGCGTCAGCCCGAGGTCGAGACTCCGAGTTCGTTCTCGATCTTGGCGACCGAGCCCGTTTCTTCATCGAAGAAGTCGTCGTTGACTTTGCCCCAGCCGCCGAATTTGCTGATTTCGAATAGCTGCGGCGGGGTCGGGAACTGTTTCGGGTCGACCAGCTTCGGGTTGACCGGGCGGTAGCCGTTTTCAGCCCACAGTTCCTGGCCTTCGTCGGACCAGAGCCAGTTGAGGAAGTCTTCCGCGGCCGGCTCCGGCGCTTCTTTGGTGACGGCGATCGGGGTTTCGATTTTCAGCGTCGCCGGCGGGATCACGTATTCGACGTCTTCGCCTTCCTTTTCGGCCTTGATCGCTTCGTTCTCGTAGGTGAGGAGGACGTTGCCCTCGCCCTGGCTGAAGGCCGAGAACGCGTCGCGGCCGCTGCCCGGCTGGGCGACGGTCTTTTCGAGTACCGTCTTCACCGCTTCCAGCGCCTGCGCTTCGGAATCGCCTTCTTCGAGGGCGGCGCCGTAGATCGCCATGATGTTCCAGCGTGCCGAGCCCGAGCTGAACGGGTTGGGGGTGACGACTTCGGCTTCTTCGTTGGTCTCGAGGTCTTTGAAGGACTTGATCCCGAGCGGGTTGCCCTTCTGGACCAGGATGACGACGACCGAGTCGGTGGCGATGCCCTTGTATTTGTTCTGGTCCCAGTCTTTGGCGACGATTTCGCCTTCTTCGACGAGACGTTCCATGTCGCCGGCCTGGGAGAAGTGGACGACCGAGGCCGGCTGGCCGGCGACCACGGCGCGGCTCTGGTCGCCGGAGGCGCCGAACGAGTTGCTGAAGCTGACGCCTTCGCCTTCGGCGGTTTTCTCGAAGGCGGGCTCGAGTACTTCGGCGTAGACCGATTCAGGGGTGGAGTAACCGACCACGTCGAGCTTGGCGCCTCCCGAACTGCTGGAGCCAGAGCTTTCTCCGGAGCTGCTGCTACCTCCGCTGCTTCCGCAGGCCGAGAGGACGAGGGCGAGCAGCATCGTGAGCAGAGCAGCCGTGAGGCCGATCTTCACGCTGCGCTGCCGGGTTTCGCAGGCGTTCCGCATCAATTTTCCTTCCTATGTCGACTGACTTACTTCTAAATGGAAGGACGCCACGCTAGCACAAAGTCGATCAGCAAAGTAGGAAATGGATTGGCTGCGTAGCCAGTAGAGTGCCGGCGGTGGGAGTGGAGGCGATCAGGACGCCGCAGGAGCTGCTGGAGGGGCTGCCGGACTACCCCTTCGCGTCTTCATATAGAGAGGTCGACGGGCTGCGCCTGGCGCACCTCGACGAGGGGGAGGGGCGGCCGGTCGTCTTCTTCCACGGCGAGCCCACCTGGTCGTATCTGTGGCGCAAGGTGATCCCACCGGTGCGCGACGCCGGCTTCCGCTGCATCGCCCCTGACTACGCCGGCTTCGGCCGCTCCGACAAGCCCACCGACCTCGGCTGGTACACGTACGACCGCCACGTGGCGCTGATGGCGGCGCTGCTCGAGGAACTGGATCTGCGCGACGCGACCGCGGTCGTGCACGACTGGGGTGGGCCGATCGGGCTGCGCTGCGCGGTCGAGCACCCAGACCGGATCTCGCGCCTGGTGATCATGGAGACGGGCCCGTTCACCGGCCACCAGCGGATGAGCGAGGCCTGGCTCGCCTTCCGCGAGTTCGTCCGCAACACCGAGGACGTCCCGGTCGGCTTCCTCGTCCGCGGCGGCTGCAAGCACGATCCCGGCGAGGAGATCGTCGCCGCCTACGACGCGCCTTACCCGGAGCCGGCGGCCAAGGCCGGCGCCCGCGCCTTCCCGCTGATCCTGCCGACCGAGCCCGACGCGCCCGGTGCGGCCGAGGGCAAAGCGGTTGCCGACGCGCTGCGCAGCGACGAGCGGCCGACCCTGATCCTCTGGGCCGAGGACGATCCGATCCTGCCCTTCTCGATGGGCGAGCGCGTCGCCAGCCAGCTCAACTTCCCGCCGCCGGTTCCGGTCGCCGACGCCTCCCACTTCCTCCAGGAGGACGCCGGCCCCGCCGTCGGCGCGATCCTCGCCGACTGGCTGACGAGCTCCTAGTCCCCTTCGCCGAGGTTGCCTTTTGGCCGCTATATCGGGCCAAAAGGCAACCTCGGCGGTCAGCGGGTGGCGTTGGCGGCGGCGATTGCGGCGATATCGGGGTGCTGGTGGTCGCCGAGGAGCTGCACGCGGCGGGGTGGGGCGTCGTCTTCGACCCAGGTGACGGTTCCCGGCCAGTAGGAGTTCGGCGGGCGGCCCGGTCGGTGGAAGACGGATGAGAAGACCCAGCTGCCGGTGTTGTGGAGGCGGCCGCCGCCGGGCAGCTCCCATTCGGGTTCGTCGGGGTTGGGGCCGGCGCGGTGACTGTGGCCGGTGATCACGTGGCCGCCGTCGACGCCGAGACGGCGCGCGACCTCGCCGGCGCCGGCGACGCCGCCCTCGAAGATCGAGCGGACCGAGATGTCGGAGTCGAAGTCCGAGCGCAACAGGTGGTTGACGATGCCGACGGCGACCGGGAATCCCGCCCGGGCGGCCCTGAACCCGAGCCGGCGGCGCCGGGTCAGACCGGCGCCGCCGCGGCTGGCGAGTGCCCGCCAGGCGGTTTCGGAGGGGGCGCGGCGGCGCGGCCGGCCGTCGCGCCGGGCCTGGGCGACACCGTAGGCGAAGCCGTAGATCGGACGCATCACGCGCTCGTAGTCCTCGGCGCTTGCCGGGTCGGGGACCGGGCGCGAGAGCCGCGCCAGCGTCGCCACCGCCAGGCACTCGGCGCGGGGCAGGTTGAGGTGCGCGTCCATGTAGTGGCCGTGGGTGGCGTAGACGTCGTCGCGGACCCAGATGCCGGGGTAGGAGACGCGCAGCTGGGCGGGCCCGAGCCAGCGATCGAGGGAGACGGTCGGGCCGGGGGAGGGGCCAGCCTGGTGGGCGAGCCCGAGCGGCGTGCCGTCGAGGGAGAGGTCGTCGAGCAGCGGCTGAGCCAGGTGGTGGTCGTGGTTGCCGGGGACGAGGACCACCTGGCGCCCGCCGAGCGCGGCCCCGAGCTCCTCGAAGAAGGGGCGAGCGGCGGCGAGGGCGGCGCCGATGGCGAGCTCACGCAGCTCGACGACGTCGCCGAGGAGGACGACGCGGTCGGCGCCGGCGATCTCCTCCAGCAGCAGAGCGCGGACGCCGGGATCCCGCGCCAGGTCGCCGCCGCTGAGCAGCCCGAGGTGCAGGTCGGAGACGATCGCCGTTCGCATCCGCCTCTTTTACCGTTTGGCTGCCTGGCCAGCCGCGCCACTAGACTGCCCGGATGCATTCCTTCGGCGAGGAGAGGATGGCCCCCGCCAACGGCATCGAGCTCGCCTATCAGGAGATGGGCGACCCGGCCGGGCCTGCGCTTGTCCTGATCATGGGCTTGGCGACGCAGATGATCGCCTGGGACGAGGAGTTTTGCGCCCTGCTCGCCGCTCGCGGTTTCCGCGTCATCCGCTTCGACAACCGCGACATCGGGCGCTCGACCAAGATCGACGAGGCTGGCGTTCCCAGCCGCATCGACATGCTCTCCGGCCGCCGCGCCACCGCCGCCTACCTGCTGCGCGACATGGCCCGCGACACGATCGGCCTGATGGACCAGCTCGAGATCGATTCCGCCCACGTCGCCGGCGCCTCGATGGGGGGGATGATCGCCCAGCAGGTCGCGATCGAGTTCCCCGAGCGGACCAGCTCGCTGGTCTCGATCATGTCGACGACCGGCAGCCGCTGGACCGGGCTGCCCAGCTTCAAGGCCTTCGGCGTCCTGCTGGGGACGCCGCCGATGAGCCGCGAAGCCGTCGTCGAGCGCGCCGTTCGCACCTTCCGGGTGATCGGCTCGCCTGGCTTTCCCTTCGACGAGCAGCGCGTCCGCGAGCTCGCCGGCGTCTCATACGACCGCGGCCACAGCTCAGCCGGCGTCGCCCGCCAGCTGCACGCGATCATGGCCTCCGGCGACCGGACCAAGGACCTGCGCCGCCTCGCTACCCCGACCACCGTGATCCACGGCAGCGGCGACTCCCTCGTCCGCCCCTCCGGCGGCCGTTCCACCGCCCGCGCCATCCCCGGCGCCCGCCTGCGGATCATCGAGGGCATGGGGCACGACCTCCCGCGTCAGGTCTGGCCGGAGATGGTCGAGGAGATTGTCGCCAACGCCGAGCGCGCCGCCGACCCCGCCAAGGCCCCCGCCTGACCCGCCGCGGCGCCTTTGTCCGGACACCCCGAACAAAAGCGCCACCGAGTGCGGCTGAGAGGAGTCGAACCTCCACGAGCTTTCGCCCACACGGACCTGAACCGTGCGCGTCTACCAGTTCCGCCACAGCCGCGGGAGCAGGCAATTTACCGATTACCCGCCCGCGACTCCTCCCCGCCCGCCCCGCAGCCCCAGCCACCGCTTCGCTAGAATGCCTCGTCCTCGCCGCTATCGTCTAGGGGACTAGGACGCCGGATTCTCAGTCCGGAAACCGGGGTTCGAATCCCCGTAGCGGTACTCCGCTCGGTCAAGCACGAACCCGGGCATGCTCATGGCCGTTGTGTGCTTGATCGCCGTGGCCGCTGGTTGTGGCGAGTCCACGTCAGCGATTGCCCCTGCAGGGAGGCCTTCCGGGTGGTTTCGGTTGTTCGCCCCAATGGCACCAGTCCGTCGATCCCGAACTATTCGGGCATGCGGTCCGGAACCAGAATCGAACCAGCGGGTGGGTCCGCAGTGGCATGCAACCACGGGATGCAGGCAGAGACCCGGTTCGAGGACTTCATGAGCGAACTGCCGAAATGGCGGTTCGGCGGCTCGACCCTGACGTTGAGCACGGATCGCGCCGAGGTCGAGCTTGAGCCGATCAGTGCGCTCAGCGGAGGTTGAGGCGGCGATGTCCGATGAACTCCAGGCCTCCATTGGAGAGGACGCGCAGGTCAGAGAGCGTCATGTACTCGCGGGCCGAAGGGGAGCGATAAAAGGCTTCGGTCGTGAACCGCATGCCTTCGTTCAGGGGCTCTTTCAACGGAACGCGGAAGTCCCAGCCGTCCTTCACTGGGATCACCTTGATGCTTCCTTTGAGGGGGTTCTCGCCGAGCTCGACCCTCGCGTCGCGACCAATCAATCTCACTCGCACACTTTCGAACAGAGCAGGGCCCCTACCTAGATTCTCCGCCCGAAGCAGGAGCAGGTTTTGAGTGATGCCGATGCCGGGCTCCCTGGAGTAGTGAGTCAGCACGAGGAATGGCCGGTCCAGAGCCTCGATGCTCTCGCGGGAGAGACGCATCTGTTCTTCGCTGATATGAACCTCGGCACTGGTTCGCCGGGCCAGCCAGGCGGTAAAGCCGGCCAGGGCCAGCGTTCCGAGCCCGACTACAAGCTCGCCTATCGTCATCTGCGGGGTGAGCTCTATGAATGCCATCTGCTGACCCTAGAACCCAGGCGGTGAAAAGGGCGATGGTTCGGCGACGCATCGTGGGCTGAGGCCCCCGCGACCCGGCTCGGTCTGGTCAATCTCGGCGACCGTGACGATCAAAAGCGATGTGGATCTGGGAGCCCATTTTGGGCAAAATGCCTGTGGCGCCGCGGGACTACGCCAAAACCGCGTACGCGGAGGCGAAGATCGGCCTCTTCGTCCAGCTTGCTGTGGAACCATGGCCGCGCTTGGCACTCGAGGGGGAGGTCTGCACAGGAATGAAGAACGCATTTGGAAAACTCACGCTTCTGACGCTGGCCGTGCTGGCCGTAGCGGCGTCGCCGGCCTCGGCCTCGGGGCCGCAACTGAGCGGCTCTGTCTCGCGGATCGGGTCGACGACGCCGGCGGCATATGCGGTGACTGTCACCAACACCGGTGAAACGACCGAAGGGGTGGTGCTGTTCGAATTCCCCGGCTCGGAAACCCCGGCAGCAGGGGGCCTGGTGCCGTCCTCGTGCACCTTCAATCAGCCAGTGGCGGGCACGATCGGATGCCCTGCGATCAAAGCCGGCGAAACGCTGAAACTCTGCTACGTCGGCCCGGCGGTCGACCACGTGACGGTCTTCTTCGGTGCTGGCGAAAGGTTCCCGCTCTCATCCGGTGGCGGCGTCTCCTCGTGCCCGGTTCCAGGGTTCGTGTTGCCCGGCGAAGAAAAGGGTGGGGGTGGCAGTACGCCCGCGGGCGTACTGCTGGCGATCGGCAAGGTCACCGACCACCCCAGCGTCGGGACCGCGACGCTGAAGCTGAAGGTCAGCGGCCCCGGCACGGTGAAGCTCTCCGGCAGCGGCGTCAAGGGCGCGACCGCCAAGGCGAAAGCCGCCGGAGCGGTTAGCCTCACGGTCAAGGCCAAGGGCTCCGCCATGGCCAAGCTGAACGAAAAGGGCAAGGTGACCCTCCACCTCAAGATCACCTTCACCCCGAGCGGCGGCTCGGCGACGACTTTGAAAAAGAACCTCACTTTGACCAAGGAGCACTAGATGAAGCTGCGTTTCGCCATCGTCCTCGGCCTCTTTGCGGCCCTCGCGCTGCCCAGCGCGAGTCAGGCCGCGCTGCCCCGCACCAGCACCACCCTGATCGTTCCCGGCTCCTCGATCGGCGGGCTCAAGCTCGGCGCCAAGCTGAGCCAGGTGACCAAAGCGTGGGGTGCGACCAAATCCTGCGAATACCAGTGCCTGTACGAAGGTGGCAAAGGCAAGGAAGAAACCGCCGCCCTCGCCAGCGTGCTGCTGGAGTCGAAACAGCCGGGCGCGCCGGGCAAAGTCTGGCTGATGTCCCTGAACGTCGGCTTCAAAACGGTGCACGGCGAATCGGTGCCCAACTTCAGGACGCCGCTGACCAAGTTCAGGACGGCGAAGGGGATCGGCCTCGGCTCCAAGGTCAGCGAAGTGCAGCGGGCCTACCCGAAAGCCGAAAAGCACGTCTCCACCGGTGGATACGGCTACTTCGAGATCCCCGGGCCGAAGGAAATCGCGACGGACCTCACCTTCAACGCCGAAAAGCGCATCACCACCGTCGCCGTCGAGTCCCATCACGGCGGCTGAGAGCCGCGAGCGGAATGGCGCCAGGGGGAGTCGGCCCCTGGCGCGCCGGCGGCGGCTAGGATCCGCCGATCGCGACGCAGGCTGACAGGCTCCTCGACCTGATCGGCGAGGTGCAGGGGATGCTCGACCTCGACGAGCTGGCCGAGGGGTTGCTGGCCGCCTTCGAACGCAACCTTCCCTCCGACTTCGTCTCGATCAACGACGTCGGCCCCGACCCCGTGCGGGTGATCTCGGTGATCAAACCGCCCCAGCCCGAGCATCTCTACCGGGCCTATGGCGAGTACGCGTTCCAGAACCCGCTGATGGCGCGGTACATCGAGACGCTCGACGGCCGTCCCTACCGGTTCTCCGACGTGATCTCGGTCGCCGACTACCACGCGCTCGACCTCTACCGTCACGTCTATGGCCCGATGGGGGTCGAGCACCAGATCGCCTTCACCCTGCCGGCGACGCCAGGGCGAATCCTGGCGATCGCGCTGAGCCGCTGCGACCGCGACTACAGCGACGAGGAGCGCGCCCTGATCGAACGCGCGCGCCCCTTCCTGATCCAGAGCTGGCGCAACGCGATCGAGCACACGGCGCTGCGCGACGAGCTCGCCGCTCGGCCCGGGGCGGCGCAGCAGGTCGACGCCACGACCCTCGCCGAGCTCGAGCGGCGGGGGCTGACGACCCGCCAAGCCGAGGTGCTCTCGCTCGTCGCCCGCGGCCGCTCCAACCGGGACGCCGGCGCGATCCTCGGGATCAGCGAGCGGACCGTGCAGAAGCACCTCGAGCACTGCTACCGGGTGCTCGGGGTCGCCGACCGCTCCGCCGCCGCCGAGTTGCTCTGGTCGCTGGTGCCGCCGGCCCCGCCGGCGAGCGACCCGCGGCGCGGCCTCGACGGTCACCCGCCGGCCTGAATCCCTGCATATCCGTCGAGCGCTCGCTGGGGCCGGGAGCGCGACCTGTAGCCTGGCTCGGCGATGCGCACCCGGCTGATCATGCTCGCCGCCGCCTGCGCCTGCCTCGGGCTCTGCCTGGCGGGCGTTGCCGTGGCGAGCGCGGCGTCGCCGCAGGCGCACGTCTCGGTGATCGGCGGCCACGACGGCTCGATCGAAGAATTTCCGTTCATGGCCTACCTCGAGGGGGAAAGCGCGACCGGCGGCTACTCGTGCAGCGGCACCGTCGTCGCGCCACGGCTGATCCTCACCGCCGGCCACTGCGTCGAGGACATCGAGTCGGGCGAAATCACCCCGGCCTCGACGATGGCGGTCGCCACCGGGGTCGACAACCTGAAGCAGGTCCCGGCAGCCAACATCTCGCGCGTTTCGGAGGCGATCGTCTACCCCGGCTTCGATCTCGGGGTGCTGACCGGCGACGCCGGCCTGCTCGTCCTCACCGCGCCGACCTCGGCTCCGCCGATCGCGATCGCGGGCGCCCCCGACGCGGGTCTGCTCACCGCCGGGGCGCCGCTGCGGATGGCGGGCTGGGGACTGACCAGCGCCAAGGCGAAGGACATCCCGGCGCAGCTCCAGCAGGGGGACACCAAGCTGCAGTCCGCCAAGTCCTGTCGCCAGCGCACCAGCCACTACTACCCGGTCTACTCGACGGCCCTGCAGCTCTGCGTGCTGAGCCAGCCGAAGCTGAAGACCGGGGTCTGCAGCGGCGACAGCGGCGGCCCAGCGATCGCCACCCGGGCCGACGGCAGCGTCGTCGAGGTCGGCGTCGCCAGCAGCGTCGGGCCCGCCTGCAGCACCAAGCTCCCGAACGTCTACACCCGCGTCGACAAGATCTCCGCCTGGGTGCAGCGCTGGATCGCGGCGATCGAAGCCGGCGGCCCGCGGCCGCCGGTCAAGGTGCCGAAGGCGCATGCGCCGTTCCTCAGCTTCGGGCGCGCCAAGGAACTCGCCGCCGCTGCCTTCGCCCACGACTTCCGCCAGCACTTCACCCATGCCAGGGAACAGCGGATCAACTGCCACCGGCTGGGCAAGCCGAGAGTCAAGTGCAAGGTCAGCTGGTATCAGGGCGGTAACGACTACTACGGGGCGGTGACGGTGTACTACGCGGTCACCCACGGCGGCGTCGGCTGGTTCTACCGCTACACGATCAGTTGGGTGAACAACCACTGCTACTTCTACAGCGGCCACCGCGCCAGCTGCAAGATCCACACGAAACAGCGCTAGCGAGGCGGCGCGCGGGGTAGGCTCGGTCCCGGGATGGGACTGCTTGATCCGGCACCGCCGCCGTTCGAGGTCGAGGAGTGGCGCACGCGACCGCACCTGGAGCGGATCAAGCCGCTGGCCCAGGACTGGGCGCTGAACGGCTTCGGGACCCCACCCGCCGTCTACCTCCTCTACGTGGTCAAGATCCTCGTCTACGCGGCCGGCGGTCTGCTGCTGATCGCGGCGACCAGCGACGGCCTCGGTGGGCTCGGCAGCATCGGCGACTGGTGGACGCAGCCGATCGTGTTCGAGAAGGCGGTGGTCTGGACGATGCTGTGGGAGGTGCTCGGGCTCGGCGCCGGCTCGCTGCCGCTGACCCTGCGCTTCTCGCCGATGATCGGCGGCGTCCTCTACTGGCTGCGGCCGGGGACGACGCGACTGCCGCCCTGGCCCGAGCGGGTGCCGCTGACCAGGGGGACGACGCGGACGGTCTTCGACGTCGCCCTCTACGCGGGTCTGCTGGCGACGCTCGTCGCCCTGCTGCTCTCCGCCTCTCCGAGCGGCCACCTCGACCCGGTGCTCGTCGGCGTCGCGCTGGCGCTGCTGGTCGTGCTGGGGTTGCGCGACAAGGTCCCCTTCCTCGCCTCCCGGGCCGAGATCTACGGCAACCTGATGATCATCTTTCTCTTCCCGCTCGGCAACCTGGTGATCGCCGCCCAGCTCGTCTTCGTCTGCATCTGGTGGGGAGCGGCCTCTTCGAAGCTGAACAAGCACTTCCCGTTCGTCGTCACGGTGATGATCAGCAACACGCCGTGGAACCGCTCGCGGGCCTTCAAGCGGCGGCTGTACCGCAACCACCCCGACGACCTCCTTCCCTCGCGGCTCGGCGCCTTCGACGCGCATCTCGGCACCGCGGTCGAGTTCACCCTGCCGCTGTTGCTGCTGGTGACCAGCGGCGGCTGGCTCGGCACGATCGCCGTCGCCGGGATGGTGATCTTCCACCTCCACATCCTCTCCACCTTCCCTCTGGCGGTGCCGCTGGAGTGGAACGTGTTCATGATCTTCGGCCTGCTCTTCCTCTTCGGTCATTACGGCGACGTCCCGTTCTCGACGATCGAAGACCCGCTGCTTCTCGTCATCCTCGCCGTCACCTGCGTCGCGGTGCCGGTGCTGGGGAACTTCCGCCCCGACCTGATCTCGTTCCTGCCCTCGATGCGCTACTACGCCGGCAACTGGGCGACGAGCCAGTGGCTGTTTGAGAAAGAGAGCGGTGCCGAGGAGAAGCTAGACCGCGAGGTCGTCAAGTCGGCCCCGATCGTGGTCGAGCAGCTGGTCAAGTTCTACGACCGCGAGACCGCCGAGCTGCTGATGTACAAAGGGCTCGCCTTCCGCTCGATGCACTCGCACGGGCGGGCGCTGAACGCGTTGACGGCGCGCGCGGTCGACGACGTCGAGGACTACCGGGTGCGCGAGGGGGAGCTGATCGCCGGCGTCGTCCTCGGCTACAACTTCGGCGATGGCCACTTCCACGACCAGCGGCTGCTGGCGGCGGTGCAGGAGCGCTGCGACTTCGCCCCGGGGGAGGTGCGGGTGGTGACGCTCGAGTCCCAGCCGGCGAACGTGCAGCGCCAGCGCTACCGGATCCTCGACGCCGCGAGCGGGGTGGTCGAGGAAGGCTGGGTGGGAGTGGGGGACATGGTCGCGCGCCAGCCCTGGCTCGGCGGCGAGCCGTTCCCGGTGCACGCCGAACGCGTCGCCGCCGCCCAGCCAGCGCCTCCGGCATGAGCGAGGCGATCGTCGTCGGCGCCGGGCCCAACGGCCTCGCCTGCGCCGCGACCCTTGCGGCGGCCGGCGTCTCGGTGACCGTGATCGAGGCGGCGGAGACGATCGGCGGCGGCGCCCGCAGCGCCGAGCTGACCCTGCCGGGCCTCGTCCACGACGAGTGCAGCGGCTTCCACCCGATGGCGGTCGGCTCGCCCGCCTACGCCGGGCTCGAGCGCCACGGCCTGCAGTGGCTGTGGCCGGAGGTCGACCTCGCCCACCCGCTCGACGGTGGGGGCGGTGCGGCGATGCTGCGCTCGATCGACGCCACCGTCGCCGGGCTCGGCTCCTCCGGCCCCGCCTGGCACCGCCTCTTCGGCGCCGCCGCGCGCGGCTACGACGAGCTCGCCGAGGACATCTACCGCCCGATCCTCCACCTACCGCGCCACCCGGTGAAGCTCGCCCGGTTCGGCCTCACGGCGCTGCCCCCGGCGACGCTGCTGGCGCGACGGCTGGGGACGCCGCAGGCAAGGGCTCTGTTCGGCGGCTGCGCCGCGCACTCCTTCGCGCCGCTGACCGCGCCGCTCAGCGCCGCGGTCGGGGTCGCCTTGATCGCCGGCGGGCACCGCTTCGGCTGGCCGGTGGCGAAGGGGGGCTCGCAGGCGATTGCGACGGCTTTAGCGGCGGCAATCGCCGAGCGCGGCGGTCGGATCGAGACCGGCCGCCCGGTGCGGTCGCTGAGCGAGCTGCCGGCGGCGGACGCCGTCGTCCTCGACCTCGCTCCGGCGGCGGTACTGGAGCTGGCCGGGGGCAGGCTGCCGGCCCGCGTCGCCCGCGCCTACCGTCGCTACCGTCCCGGCGCCGCCGCCTTCAAGCTCGACCTCGCGGTCGAGGGGGGAGTGCCGTGGACTCAAGCGGAGGCGCGGCGGGCGGGGACGGTCCACGTCGGCGGCTCGCTGGAGCAGATCGCCACGGCCGAGCGCGAGATAAACCGCGGCCGGATGCCGGCGCGCCCGTTCCTCCTCGTCGGCCAGCAGTACCTCGCCGATCCGGGACGCTCGCGGGGCGACGTCCACCCGGTCTGGGCCTACGCCCACGTCCCCCGCGGCTACGACGGCGACGCCAGCGGCGCCATCCTCGACCAGATCGAACGCTTTGCGCCGGGGATGCGGGAGCGGATCGTCGCCAAGGTCGCGACGACGCCGGCCGAGATCGGCGCCCGCAACCCGAACATGGCCGGCGGCGACATCGCCACCGGCTCCAACGTCGGCCTGCGCACCGTGGTCCGCCCGCGGCTCGCGCTCGACCCCTACGCGACCGGGATCCCGGGCGTCTTCGTCTGCTCGGCGGCGACCCCGCCCGGGGCCGGCGCCCACGGGATCTGCGGCCACAACGCGGCCCGCTCGGTCCTGCGCTCGCTCTGAGCCGCTCCGGGCGGCCGGGGCGCCGGCTCAGTCGCCGGGCTCGATCGGGCGCATCGGCACGGTCATCACAGCAGCCCCGGGCAGCGTTTCGAGCCGGCGCACGCTCGGCACGCAGAGCACCGCCGCCTGGCAGACGGTGATCGCCGCCGCCCCCAGCCACAGCGTCGTCGAGGTGCCGATCCCGGCGGCGAGCGGACCGACGATGAGCAACCCGAGCGGCTCCAGCGCCAGCGAGCCGAACCAGTCGTAGGCGGCGACACGGGAGAGCGACTCGGCTGGGACTCGTTCCGCCGCCGTGGTGTCGTAGAAGATCTCGGCGAGGCTGAAGGCGACGCCGAGCACGAGGGCGCTGAGCGCGATCGGGACCACCGCGGCGGGGACCGCGAGCAGCGCGATCGGAACCCCGATGCAGATCAGGGCTCCCTCGCCGACGAGCAGCCGCCGCCGCGGTCGCAGGCTGAGCGCCAGGCCGCCGCCGAGCAGCGCGCCGACGCCGAGCGCGGCGGCGATCGCCGCCCAGGCGCTGGAGCCGCCGAGCTCGGCCTTGGCGACGGTCGGCCCGAGCACCTGGAAGCAGGGGAAGAAGATCGCGTTGGTGAAGGCGGCCGAGGCGACGATCGTCCAGAGCCAGCTGCGCGAGGAGAACTCCGACCAGCCGTGGCGCAGCTCGGCGATGAACGACGGTTCCTCGCGCGAGGCCAGCGGCGGCGCCGCGAGGCGGAGGAGGAAGAGGGCGCTGGCGCCGAAGGTCGCGGCGTCGACCGCGATCGCCCAGCCGGGGGTGCCGAGGGCGAGGAGGATGCCGGCGAGGGCGGGGCCGAGGACTTTGCCCAGCGAGCGCGAGAGGTTGAGCAGGGCGTTGGCCGGCTGCAGCTTCTCGGGCGCGACGACCTGGGGGACGATCGCGCTGGAGGCTGGGTTGAAGAAGGCCGTCGCCGCGCCCTCGATCGCGTAGAGGAGCGCCAGCTCCCAGATCTGGGCGACGCCGGCGATCAGCAGCGCCGCGACGATCCCCATCGCCACCATCCTCACCAGGTCGGCGCGCAGCATCGCCAGTCGCGGCGAGATGCGGTCGGCGAAGACGCCGCCGGCCAGCACCAGCGCCGTGATCAGCAGGCTGTGGACGGCGAGGACGATGCCGAGGTCGGTCGCCGATCCGGTCAGGTCGAGGACGGCGAAGGCGATCGCGACGGGCGCGATGCCGTCGCCGACGAGCGAGATCGTGCGGCCGACGAAGAGCCGCCGGTAGTTGGGCTCCCTGAGGATCCCGAGGCTCTCGCCTGGACCGACCATCGGCTCAGGATATGGGCCGCTCCTCGCGGCCCCCGGCTACTCGAAGATCTCGTTGACGTCGCCGGCGGCGACGGCGAGGACGCCGTCGATCTCGCCCAGCTCGGCGGCGAGTGGGGCGACCGCGCCAGGTCCGTGCACCTCGAGCGCAACCGATACGGCACCGGCCTCGCCCGGGTGGCGGTCGAGGTTGACGTCGGCGACCTTGAAGTCGCGGGCGGTGCAGGCGGCGAGGATGCGGCGCAGAACCCCGCGCCCGTCCTCGTAGTCGACCCGCAGCGCGGAGGGCGCGTAGGGCGAGGCCGGGAGGCGGCGGGCCAGCGGCGAGATGACGAAGACGACTAGGAAGTAGGCGGCGGTGGTGGCGATCGCGATCAGGGTCAGTGAGGCGCCGCAGGCGGCGCCGATCGCCGCCGTCAGCCAGATCCCGGCGGCGGTGGTGAGGCCGCGGACCGAGTCGCGGCGGACGAAGATCAGGCCGGCGCCGATGAAGCCGATGCCGGAAACGATCTGGGCGGCGACTCGGGAGGGGTCGAGAACGACGGTGTTTTCTTCGAGCACGTCGAAGAAGCCGTACTTGCTGATGATCATGAACAGCG
Source organism: Solirubrobacterales bacterium (assembly GCA_035542315.1). Classification (GTDB taxonomy): domain Bacteria; phylum Actinomycetota; class Thermoleophilia; order Solirubrobacterales; family 70-9; genus VAYN01. Next base: position 49,350 of record DATKLT010000011.1, read on the forward strand.
CCGAGCCGAGCCCGACCAGGGTGTAGGTGCGGAGGCCGGCGGCTTTCTGGCTCAGCTCGCGCTCGAGTCCGATCGAAGCCGAGAGGGCGAGGGCGAGGCCCAGTCGCCAGACGATGTCGAGTTCATCGACCGACATAGACGTGTATTTACAACTTTGTTACATCAATCGTCAAATCGCCGCCAAGCGCTGCTCCAGCAATACCCGCTCGGCGTCGCCGGGAACCAGCTCCAGCGCTCGCTCGTATGCGAGGCGCGCCTCCGCGTCGCGGCCGAGCCGCTGCAGCAGCTCGGCGCGGGCGGCGTGCAGGTGGTGGTAGCGGTCGAGGTCGAGCGCCTCGATCAGCCCCAGGCCGCGCTCGACCTCGCCCGCCTCGGCGATCGCGACCGCGCGGTTGAGCTCGACCACGGGCGAGCCCGTCTGCTCGGCGAGCCGGCCGTAGAGGGCGGCGATCTGGAGCCAGTCGATTGGGTCCTCGAGGTGCAGCGAGGTGATCGCCGCCTGCAAGGAGTAGATGCCACGGCCGCCGAGGGCGAGGCCACGATCGAGCGCAGCGCGGCCGGCGGCGATCCGTTCGGCATCCCAGAGGGCGCGGTCCTGGTCGGCGAGGAGGACGATCGCGCCGTCGGGGTCGAAGCGGGCCGCGCGGCGGGCGTCGTGGAGCAGCATCAGCCCCAGCAGGCTGTGGACCTCGGGCTCGTCGGGCATCAGCTCGGCGAGCGCGGCGCCGAGCCGGATCGCCTCTGCGGCGAGCTCGTTGCGGCCGCCGTAGCCCTCGTTGAAGATCAGGTAGACGATCGCTAGCACCGCCGCCAGCCGGTCGGGCAGGAGGTGATCGGGCGGGACGCGGAAGGGGATGCCGGCGTCGCGGATCTTCAGCTTGGCGCGGGCGAGCCGCTTCGCCATCGTCGCCTCGGGGACGAGGAAGGCGCGGGCGATCTCCTCGGTCGAGAGGCCGCCGAGCGCGCGCAGCGCCAGCGCCACCTGGGCCTCGGTCGCCAGCGCTGGATGGCAGCAGGTGAAGATCAGCTCCAGCCGTTCGTCGGCGAAGCTGGCCTCGAAGGGGTCGGCATCTATCACGGCCTCGGTCTCCTCGGCGCTGGCGGCGAGCTGGCGGGTCCTGGCAGCGAGGGTGCGGTCGCGGCGGATGCGGTCGATCGCGGCGTTGCGCGCGGTCGCGATCAGCCAGGCACGGGGGTTCTCGGGCTCGCCTTCGCGCGGCCAGCGCTCGGCGGCCTTGGCGAAGGCGATCCCGGCGGCTTCCTCGGCGAGGTCGAAGTCGCCGAGGAAGCCGATCAGGGTCGCCAGGACCCAGCCCCACTCCTCGCGGAAGACCCGCTCGGTCAGCTTCCGGTCCGTTCGACCACGGGGCGCACCTCGATCGCGCCGCCCATCCGTGCCGCCGGGATCCGCGCCGCCACCTCGAGCGCGGTGTCGATGTCGTCGGCTTCCAGAAGGTAGTAGCCGCCGAGCACCTCCTTGGTCGTCGCGAAGGGGCCGTCGGTGGTCAGCGCCTCGCCGCCTGAGACGCGGACCGTGGTCGCCGTCTCCGCCGGCTGCAACTGGTTGCCGCCGAGCATGCCCGGGCTTTCGCTGATCGCGTAGTACTCGCCCAGCACCGATTGCTGCTGGTCGGGAGGAAGCTGTTCGAACTCCTCCATCGAGCTGCCCGAGTAGATCATCAGCAGGTATTGCATTTCGTCTCCTCCTTGCTGGTGGATGGTCGCAGCTGAGACGAACGGGCCGGGGTCGAAATGACACCCCGGTCGAGAAACCTGGTCGGCCTGTCGCGCGGGGCGCTAGGCGACGCGCTCGGGCGCCGGCAGCTTCAGGCGTTTGCGGGCGGCGACGACGGCGGCGACGGAGGAGCGGCAGGCTTTGGCGATCTCGCCGTTGCCGTGGTTGGGGCGGCGGCGCACCTCGAACTCGATCAGCGCCGCGCGGCGCAGCTTCGCCTTCTCCTCGATCCCGCAGTTGGCGGGTGCCGACTCGAGCGCGGCGCGGGCGGCGCGCTCGCGGCGGCAGAGCAGGCAGAAGGTCCCCTCGCGCGATTTGTCCCAGGCATCGGGCAGCGCGACGCGCTCGCCGTTGGCGCGGCTGACGGTGACGCCGCACTCGGCGCAGGTCCACTTTTTCGCCGTTTTGGGGCTTGCGTTGCTCATCGTGAGAGAGGTCGCCGGGGACGCGTCGCGCGTCAAACCCGACATAGACAAGGTAGCAGGCCGCCACTTTTGGCCTGCTGAGCGGGAGTTTTTGGGCTACGAGGCGCTTTTTGGGTCCATATGGCACCAAAAGGCGCCTCGTCGCTCCTCGGTAGGTTGGCGACGTGGAGATCCGGCGTGCGCGAGACGAGGAGTCGCCGCGGATTGCGGCGCTTTGGACCGAGGCCTATACCGCTCGCCATCCCGAAGGGCGCAAGACTCCGTACGCCGAGTCCGACTACTTCGAGGCCGCCCGCGAGGGCGAGGTCTGGGTCGCCGAGGAGGGGGGAGAGGCGCTCGGCGTCGTCGTCTTCTACCCACCCGCGGCGGCGGGCCGCGTCGTCGGCGGCGCGGGCGAGGCGGAGCTCTCGCGGCTGGCGGTGGCGGGCGAGGCGCGGCGGCGCGGGGTCGGCCGGGCCCTGGTCGAGCTGGTCGGCGAGCGGGCGCGACAGGAGGGGGCGGCGGCGGTCGTGCTCTGGAGCAGGCCCTATCAGCTCGAGGCGCAGCGAATCTACGAAGCGGTGGGCTACGAGCGGGTGCCGCAGCGGGACTCGCGCGACGCCGACGGCGGTCGTCGGATCTTCGTCCTCTGCTTGAGCGAGGGTGCTGAGTCGAGCGGCTGAGCCGGTAGGCTGCGCGCCGTGATCATCGTCACCACCAACGACCTGCCCGGGTACCAGATCGACGAGGTGATGGGCGAGGTCTTCGGCCTCACCGTGCGTTCGCGCAACCTCGGCTCGCAGATCGGCGCCTCGCTCAAGTCGCTCGCGGGTGGCGAGCTGAAGGGGATGACGAAGATGCTGGTCGAAGGACGCGAGCACGCGACCGAACGGTTGATTGAAGAGGCCGAATCGAAGGGCGCCGACGCGATCCTCGCCTTTCGCTTCGACACCTCGGAGCTGGGCACGACCTGGACCGAGATCTGCGCCTACGGCACCGCCGTCAAGGCGCACAAGCTCTAGCTCGGCAAGCCGACTTCACCCGCCTTTTACACTGCTCGGATGCCCGCCGAGCAGGGATTCGAGCCGACCTACACGCTGTACCGGCGCGGCATCGAGCTGCTCGAAGACGGCGATTTCGAGGACGCGACCGAGCCGCTGGCCGAGGCGGCGCGGCGCGAACCGGGCAAGACCTCGGTGCGCGAGGCGCTCGGCCGAGCCTACTACCGCGCCGGCCGCTTCTCGAAGGCGGCGACCGAGTTCGAAGCGGTGGTCGAGTCCCACCACGTCAACGACTTCGCCCACTTCTGCCTCGGCCGAGCGCTGAGCATGACCGGGGAGACCGACCGCGCCCGCCACCACCTCGCCCTCGCCTCCAACCTGCGCCCCGACCGCAGCGACTACCGCTTCTACCGCCGCCTGCTCGACGCCTAGGGGGATGGGCGTCAGCTGACGAGCGGGATCACGCAGCGGAACTTGCTGGTAGCGGTCGATAGGGCAGAGTCAACTATTGGGCCAGGACTCACGATCACCACCGCGTATTTTCCGGCACCCGAGACGTTCGTGACGTCGTTCGTCCACTCACCCCCAGCCGCGATCGTCACGCCGCCGCCCGAGCCGAACGCGGCCAGCGCCAGTGGCGCCGGCAGTTCGCCGCCGCGGGCGGCGCAGGCGGCCGCTGCCGCCGGCGCGGTCATCGCCGCTTCGCCGAACTCGCTCTCCCAGCAGGTCCCGGCGAACGCTTCGGTGCCGGCGCCGCAGGCGGCGGAGTGACCGTTGAGGTGGGTCGCTTCGCCGGCGGAGCCGGCGACGAGGGCGGTCTGGGCGTGGCGGGCCTCGTCGGCGCTCGCTGCGTGCGCCGCCTCGGGCACCTGTCCCAGCGTCGCTGCGTCGATCTGGCGGCCGGTCACCGAGCCCGCTTCCAGCCGGTCTCCGGGAATCGTTCCCGGCCGCAACCGGTTGGCCGGCAGCGAGCGCGGCACGAGCCGGTTCCCCGGCAGCGACTTGACCCTGACCGCGTGCCCGTCGATGCGGCTCGCGGCGTAGACGCTGCCACCCAACGCGACGACCAGCGCGATGACAGCAACCACCATCGCCGGCCAGCTCCGGCGCTTGTCCCAGGCCATTTCTCCCCCTGATCGGACGCGGCGCCCAGCCACTCCAGGTCGCCTCAGTGGCGGCACCTTAGCTGAGCAAAGAGGCGATGGCCAGCGGCGCAGGCGTCGCCGGGTCGGGATAGACTGGCTCGCGATAACGGTCGGTGGTCAAGGGAAGTCCGGTGCGAGTCCGGCGTGGTCCCGCCACTGTGACCGGGTCAAGGAAGCCGCGAGCGCCACGCGCGCGAGCCACTGGGGACGACACCTCGTCCCCGGGAAGGTGCGGTCTTCCAAACCCCGGAAGCCAGGAGACCTGTCCCCGGCCAGCCAATACAACCCTCGAGGAAAGGGTGGCTCAGATGCCAAGAAGTACCCCCAACCGCCTGCTGGCCGCGTGCGCGCTGGCTCTCTGCATCGCACTCGCAGCCGTGCCGGCGGCGCTCGCCAAGGGCTTCAAGGTCGACCTCCGCGTGGTCGGCAAGGGCAGCAAGGTGCTGACCGAAAAGCAGGTCGCGACCGCGACCACCTCGATCAAGACCAGCCCCAAAGCGACCTGCTTCGGCAAGGGAACCGGCGGCAGCGGCGAAAAGGTCTCGATCAAGGGCAACACCGCGATGGGCGCCCTGGCGCGCGCCTCGCTGTCGACGCCGGCGATCAGCCCGCTGCTGATCAGCGACCACTTCGATTTCGGGCTCGGGCTCTGCGGGATCGGCGGCAGCGTCGGCAACAGCAAGCTGTCCTGGTACCTGAAGATCGACCACAAGTCGCAGTTGGTCAGCGGCGATGCGGCGAAGATCAAGGCCGGGGACGAAGTCCTCTGGGCGCTCGCGCCCTACCCGTACCCGAACGAGCTGGTGCTGCAGGCTCCGGCCCGGGTCAGCGCCGGGATGCCGTTCACGGTGCGCGCCTTCTCCTACGACGAAAAAGGCAAGAGCAAGCCGGCCGCCGGGGTCAAGATCGTCGGCGCCTCCGGGACGACCGGGTCCGACGGCAGGGCGACGGTGACGCTGGGCAAGCCGGGCCTGCTCGGCGCGACCAAGAGCGGTGAAATCCCCGCCGCGCGGGTCGCCGTCTGCGTCGAAGGGAAGTGCCCGGCCGGGCACTGATGCTCGCAGGCCGCAGGATCGCGGTGGCGACGGCGCTGCTTTGGGCAGCTCTCGTCGCCACCGGCTGCGGCCTCGGCCCCGGTGCCGACGTCGGCGCCGTGCGGCTCACGGTGACGCATGAATTCGGCGCCGTGCCGGTGCTGGAAAGGGAAGCCGAAGCGAAGGAATCGGCGACCGTGATGCGGGTGCTCGAAAGCGAGGCCGACATCACCACCCGCTACGGCGGTGGCTTCGTGCAGTCGATCGAAGGCACCTCGGGGGGCGAACGCGGCGGGCGCTCCTACGACTGGTTCTTCTTCGTCGACGGAGTCGAGTCCTCGGTTGGCGCCGCCGAGTACTCGCTACGGGGCGGCGAGCGGATCTGGTGGGACTACCGCGACTGGGTGGCGACCAGCCACGTGCCGGCGGTGGTCGGCTCCTTCCCGGCACCGATGAGTGACGGCTACCGCGGTCAGCGCCATCCCGTCGCCCTTGTCTGCGACGGCGGCGGCTCGGCCTGTGGCCTCGCCCGCGCGCGGCTCGAAGCAGCCGGCGTCGTGTTGGCGAAGGGGTTGCCTGAGGGGGCGATCAGGGTCCTTGTCGGTCCCTGGGTACGGCTGCGCTCGGACCCCGCCGCGGCGCTGGTCGAAGCCGGACCGGCGGAAAGCGGGATATACGCGGACTTCGAGCCAGGGGCGGGCGGCGTGCGCCTGCACGGCCTCGACCCGACCGCCGCCGACGCCCGTGCCTTCAGCCCCGGGACGGGCCTCGTCGCGGCGACGCGGCACTTCGAAGCGCCCCCGACCTGGCTCGTCACCGGGGCCACGCCCGCCGCCGTGCGAGCCGCCGCCGCGTCCCTCAGCGAAGCGAAGCTGCGCGACCATTACGCGGTGGCGGTCGAAGGGAGCAAGGTGACTCCGCTGCCGATCGGAGCGGGATGAGGTCGGCGTTCGCTTACGTGCCGCGGCCGGGGCCGCTGCAGTCGGCCTCGCCCGCGGCCGCCGTCGCCTACCTCGGCTCGCTGCTCGTCGTTGCCTTCCTCTGCTCGAGCCCGCTGGTGCTGGCGGCGGCGGCCGGGGCGCTGGCGATGGCCGGGGTGCTCGCCGGCGCCGGTCGCGCGGTGCGGCTGGCGCTGCGGATCGGGCTCGGGCTGGCGCTGCTGGTCGCGGCGGTCAACTCGCTCGTCGTCGACCGCGGCGCGACGGTGCTGGCGCGGCTCGGCGATTGGCCGTTGCTGGGGCGCGTCGACGTCACCCTGGAGGCGCTGATCGCCGGGCTCTCGATTGGGCTGCTGGCCTTCGCCACGATCCTCGCCGGCGCCGTCTACTCGGCCTGCGTCGATCCCGACCGGGTGTTGCGGGCGCTGCGTCCGATCGCCGGTCGCTCGGCGCTGACCGCGACGCTCGCATCCCGGCTCTTCCCCGTCGCGGTCGCCGACGGCGAACGACTGCGCGACGCGTCCCGGCTGCGCGGCCCTGGGGCTGCGCCGGTCAGCCGCGCGGCGCTCGCCCGTCGCCTGCTCGCCGGCTCGCTCGACCGGGCGGTCGACGTCGCCGCGACGCTCGAGCTGCGCGGCTACGGGCTGGGAGCGCCGCGGGCTCGCCAGATCCGGCGCCCCTCGCGCTATGACCGCCGCTTCTACGCGGTCGCCGCGACGGTGCTGGCGGCCGCCGTTGGGGCGAAGCTGGTGGGTGCCGGCGGCTTCGACGCCTACCCGACCGTCAGCATCGATCTGGGCGCCGCGACCCTGACTCTCTCGACGCTCGTCTTGCTCGCCGGCCTGGCGCCGCTGCGCCGCGCTCCGAGTCGCCGCCGGGCGGGGCCCGGGCCTCCGTTGGCTGAGCTGCGTGGGCCGGCCGCGGCGCCGCCGCTGGAGGCGAGCGGTGTCTGAGCTCGCGGTCCGCAATGTCGCTGCCCCCGCGCTCGCGGTCGCCGACCTTCGCTACACCTACCCGCACGCGCCGGCGCCGGCGCTCGACGGCGTCTCACTCGAGATCGCAGCCGGCGAGTTCGTCCTCCTCGCCGGTCGCTCGGCCTCGGGCAAGTCGACCCTGCTGCGCGCCGCCTGCGGCCTCGTCCCGCACTTCCATGGCGGCGAGCTGGAGGGGACGGTGAGCGTCGCCGGTTTCGACGCGCTGGAGTCGGGGCCAGGGGAGCTGGCCGCCGTCGTCGGCTACGTCGCCCAGGACCCCGAGGCGCAGATCGTCTCGACCACGGTCGCGGCCGAGATCGAGCTTCCGCTGGAGCTGCGCGGCGACGCGCCCGCCGCCCGCGCCCGCGCGGTCGAGGAGGTGGCGCTGGCGCTGGCGATCCCGCACCTGCTCGAGCGCACGGTGGAAACGCTGTCGGGCGGGGAGCTGCAGCGGGTCGCGCTGGCGGCGGCGCTGGTGACGCGGCCGCGGCTGGTGCTGCTCGACGAGCCGACCTCACAGCTCGATCCCGTCTCCGGCGATGAGCTGATCTGGCTGTTGCGGCGGCTAAACGAGGAGTGGGGGGTGGCGGTGCTGCTCGCCGAACACCGGTTGGAGCGCTGCCTCGCGGCGGCCGACCGGGTGGTCGCGATCGAGGCTGGGAGGGTTGGATTCGACGGCGCCCCGGCCGAGTTCCTCGCCTGGGCCGAGGGTGCTGAGCCGACGCTGAGCACGCCCGCCGCTCGCCTCTTCTCGCTCGCCGGCCTGGCACCGCTGCCGGTCGGCGTCCGCGCCGCCCGCCGCACCCTGGAAGGCGAGGATGCATCCCTCGGTTCTGCCGCAGCTTCTCCGCCGGACCCGCCTGCCTCCCCCTCGCCCACCGCTGCCCCCCACCCGGGGAAGGTCGTGGGGGGTGGGATTCGCCCCCCCTCGGGCGCGCGATCCTTGGTGCTTGCGGCGAAGTCGCTCTGGATCGAGCGCGAGCGCGACGGGGTCGGGCACGACGTGCTCCGCGGCGTCGACCTCGAGATCGGCGGCGGCGAACGGGTCGCGCTGATGGGACGAAACGGCGCCGGCAAGAGCACGCTGCTGCGCGCCGCCGCCGGCCTGCTCGATCCCGCCGCCGGTCGTCTCACGGTCGAGGCCGGGATCGCGCTCCTCACCCAGAACCCCGGCGACTACCTCGTCCGCGAGCGGGTCGGCGACGAGCTGCCGGGCGAGGCCGGGATGGCGGCCCTGCGCCTGGTCGGTCTCGAGCATGCCGTCGACGCCGACCCTCGCGACCTCTCCGGTGGCGAGCGCCAGCGGCTGGCCCTCGCCGTCGTTCTCGCCGGCCGCCTCGAGGCTGGCAGCGTCCCCGGCCTGGTCGCGCTCGACGAGCCCACCCGCGGCATGGACCGCGCCCGCAAGGACGACCTCGGCGCCCTCGTCGCCGACCTCTCCGTCGCGGGCGCGGGAGTCGTCGTCGCCACTCACGACGTCGAGTTCGCCGCGACCTTTGCCGAGCGCGTCGTCCTCCTCGGCGCCGGCGTCGTCATCGCCGACGGTCCCACGGCCGAGGTCCTCTCCGGCGGCTGGTACTTCGCCACCGAGGTCGCCCGCGTTCTCGACCGCCCCGGCGTCGTCACCCCCGAGCAGGGCGCCGCGGTCCTGCGAGGCGCATTTCCCCCTCCGCCCGGGAGAAATGCGCCTATGGGTGAGCAGTCATGAGCTGGCAGTTGGTCAGCTTCCTCATCCTCGGCGCGGGCCTGCTCGCTGGCTTCGCCTGGTACGAGCTTCGCCGACCGCCCTCGCAGGTCGTCGCCCTGGTCGCCGCCCTCGCTGCGCTGGCGATCGCCGGCCGCGTCGCCTTTGCCGCCTTCCCCAACGTCAAGCCGACGACCGACATCGTCATCTTCGCCGGCTACGCGCTCGGCGGCGCCCCGGGGTTCGTCGTCGGCGCCCTCACCGCCCTCGTTTCCAACTTCTGGTTCGGGCAGGGACCCTGGACCCCGTGGCAGATGGCGGGCTGGGGCCTTTGCGGTCTGATCGGTGCCGCGCTCGGCATTGGCTGGCGCAACGTCGGCCGCTTCGGCCTCGCCGCCGTCTGCGGCGGCGCCGCCCTCGTTTACGGAGCTCTGCTGAACTTCTCTCTGATGGCAACCTACGGGTACGGGGAATTATCTTGGGAGAGGTTCGCGATCCTGGAGGGGCGCGCGGTGCCGTTCGAAGTGGCGCACGTGGTCGGCAACGTCGTCTTCGCGCTGATCGCTGGCCCGGCGATGCTGCGGATGCTGGTTCGCTTCCGCGAGCGTTTCGAGTGGTCGCGCGGTGGCGACTCGCCGCGGGCCGGTGGGGGGGACCGCGGCGACGCTATTGGTCCGGGCGGCCTGCGACCGCGATGGCGCGGCGGCGTCGCCGCTCTCCTGCTGGTGCTGCTGGCGCTGGCGCCGCTGGTCGCGCCGCCGTCCGCCCGGGCCACCGCCGGCAACGTCGGCCGCGCAGCCGAATGGCTGATCTCGACGCAGAACGAAGACGGCGGCTTCGGTCCCTCCCCGGGGGAGAGGTCCGGCGACGAAACGACCTGCTGGGCGATGGTCGGGCTCGAGGCGGTCGGGATCAACCCACTCGACATACGCAGCGCCGGCAAGTCCCCCGTCGACTTCCTCCGTCGTGGCGTCGCCGACCTCCAGCACCCCGGGGACATCGCCCGCACGATCATCGCCCTCGAGGGCGCCGGGATCGATCCTCGTGACTTCGGCGGTCACAACCTGGTCGCACGGCTGCTCAGCAAGCGACGCAAGGACGGCTCCTACGAAGGCTGGCCGGGGACGACCGCGTTTGCGGCGATCGCTCTGCGCGCCGCCGGCGTCAGCGGCGGCCTCGACAAGACCCTCGCCTGGCTGCGCGCGGCACAGAACGAAGACGGCGGCTGGGGCGACCTCCCCGATGCCCCGAGCACGGCCGACGACACCGGCGCGGCGATGCAGGCGCTCGCCGCCGGCTCGAAGGCCGCCAACCGCGGCCTCTCCTACCTGAGCAAGGTCCAGCGCAAGGGAGGTGGATTCCCGCTCGGCGGCAACGGCGAAGTCAACTCGCAATCGACGGCCTGGGCGGTGCAGGGCATCATCCACGCCGGCGCCAACCCCGACTCGTTCCGCAAGGGCGGCAATGCCGCCGAATACCTCGCCGCCCGCCAGGCGACGGACGGTCACTACAGGTACTCGAAGTCCAGCGACCAGACGCCGGTGTGGGTCACCGGCGAGGTCCTCGTCGCCGCCATGGGCAAGTACTACCCGGTTCCCCCGGCCCCGCGCCTGACCCAGCCGAAGCCCGCGCAGCAAAACGCCCCGAGCACTCAGCCGACCAGCCCCCCGTCCCAAGAAAGCTCCCCGCCCCAGAGCGGCTCCGCGACCTCCGGCGGAGTGGCCCCGTCCACCGGCGTCCCGCCTTCCGGCTCCGGATCCTCACCTGCCTCGCCAGGCGGATCCGCGAGCGGGGCTGGTGGTACCCCCTCAGGACACTCAGCTCCCCCCGCCGAAATCCCCCCTGGCGAAAGCAGTGGATCCACGGGGGGTGCGTCCGGAGGGGGTGCCACCAGCCCCGCCCTCGAAGCAACCTCTGTCTCGGGGCAAGAGGGATCGCAATCGGACTCGGGCACCACCACGTTCGGAGCGATCCTCACCGCCCTTCTGGCCGCGGTGCTCCTCGTCGGCGCCGCCTGGGTCGCGCGCAGGGTCTGGATGCGCCAGCGCTACGGCCTCTGACGACCGTGGTTGAGCTTTCCTTCGCTATTCGATTGAAAGCTCAACCACGGTGCGGACCCGGCAGACTGTGGCCATGGACGTCGAGACCGCGATCCGGACCCGCCGCACCCACAAGGCCTTCGGCCCTGAGCCGCTGACGCGCGAGGGGCTCGAGGACCTGCTCGGTCTTGCCAGCTGGGCCCCCAACCACCACCTCACGGTCCCCTGGCGCTTCCGGGTCGTCGGCCCTACCTCGCTCGAGCGGCTGAAGGAGGCTGCCGGGGCCGAGGGCGCCGCCAAGCTCGACCGCTGCCCGACGCTCGTCGTCGTCTCCGCCGTCCTCGACGGCGACCCCGTTCAGGACGAGGAGGATCTGCACGCGACCGCCGTCGCCGCCTACATCGTCCTGCTCGCCGCCCACGCCCGCGGCCTCGCCGGCTACTGGCGGACGCCGGCGCTGCTGCGCGAGGAGGCGGGGCGCGCCGCCGTCAGCCTGCCGGCGCAGGAGCGCGCGGTTGGGCTCCTGCACCTCGGCTACCCGCGCCAGGAGCGGCCCGCGCCCGAGCGCCCCGGCGCCGCCACGACCGTCGCCTACCTCGACTGATGAGAGGGCGGAGCCGATGCTGAGCCGCGCCGCCGCGATCGAGGCGATCGCCGGCCAAAGCTTCGACCTGGTCGTGATCGGCGGCGGCATCACCGGCGCCGGCGTCGCCCTCGACGCCGCCTCGCGCGGCTACTCGGTGGCGCTGCTGGAGCGCGGCGACTACGCGGTCGGCACCTCGAGCCGCTCCTCGAAGATGGTCCACGGCGGCCTCCGCTACCTGCAGAATTTCGACCTCGGCCTCGTCCGCGAGGCACTGCTGGAGCGCCAGCTGATGGTCCAGCTCGCGCCCCACCTCGTCTACCCGACGCCGTTCCTGGTTCCTTCGCTGGGCGAGGACCGTCGCGACCGCAAACTCGGGATCGGGCTCAACATGTACGACGTGATGGCGACGACGCGGGTCGGTCGCAGCCGCCGCGAGATGCGCTCCTCCAAGGAGGAGGACGCGGACTTCTACTGGTCGCCCGACCGCCACCGCACGATCGACCGCGATGAGGTGCTGGAGCTGATCCCGGCGCTCGCCCCGCGCGATCCCCACGACGCCTACCTCTTCTACGACTGCCAGACCGACGACGTGCGCCTCGTCCTCACCGTCCTCGGCGAGGCCGAACGCTTCGGCGCGGTCTCGCTCAACGGCGCCGACGTGGTCGAGGTGACGAGCGCAAACGGGCGCGCCGACGGTGTCGCCTTCATCGAGTCCGAGTCCGGCGAGCGGCTCGCCGTTGCCGCCGACCACGTCGTCAACGCGACCGGCGTCTGGGCCGACGAGATCCGCCCCGAGGTGGTCGAGGAGGAGGACGTGCCGCGGATCTCGCCCAGCCGCGGCACCCACATCCTGCTCGACCAGGCCGACCTGCCGATGGGCGACGCCGCCTGCATCGTCCCCGCCGGCGAAGGGCGGATGATCTTCTCGCTGCCCTGGTACGGGCGGACCCTGGTCGGCACCACCGACAACGACTTCGACGGCGACATCGCCCACCCGCAGCCGAGCGGCAGCGACGTCGAGTACCTGCTGGACGCGGTCAACGCCTTCTTCGCCACCTCGCTGAGCGAGTCGGACCTGGTCGGCGCCTACGCCGGCGTGCGGCCGCTGATCTCCAGCGGCGACCCGCGCAAGTCGGTCGACATCTCGCGCAAAGCGGAGCTGTACGAGACCTCCTCGGGGATGCTGACGATCACCGGCGGCAAGCTCACCACCTGGCGGCGGATGGCGAAACAGACCGTCGACCGCCTGGTCGAGCGCGAAGGGCGCGAGGCCCCCTGTCACACGGCCGAGATCCCGCTCGGGATGGAGGCTCGGCCCGAGGACCTCGACGCTCCCGAAGGAGTGGGGGAGGAGGCGACGCGGCAGCTCGCCTTCCGCTACGGCCACGCGGCGCGCAACGTGTTGCGTCTCGCTCGCGAGGACCCGAAGCTGGCGCAGCCGATCGTCGCCGGCCGGCCGGACCTGCTCGCCGAGGCCGTGATCGCGGCCCGCCATGAGCAGGCCCGCACCGTTGCCGACGTCCTCCTGCGCCGCACCCGGCTGGGGCTGCTGGCGGCGCCCGCGCTGCGCGACGCCGCCGCCGCGAAGCCGGTCGCGGAGGCGCTCGGGGCCGAGCTGGGCTGGTCGCGGCGCCAGGTCAAGCAGGAGGCGGAGGCATGGCCCAAAGCCGCCGCGACCGAGGGAGTCGACCCCGCCCGCGCCATCGCCGCCGGTTGAATAACCTGCCGCTTAGATGACCAAATCCGAGCTGGAATCCAAGCCCCTGTCCGAGCTTCACTCCCTCGCCGCCGAGGCGGGGGTGGCCAAATACCGGATGCTGACCCGGACCGAGCTGATCGACGCCCTGAGCGGCAGCCAGGGCGGCGGGTCAGGCGACGCCCGCCGCGGCGGTGCTCAGAGCCGCGAGCGCAGTCGCGGCAGCGAGGAGCGCCCCGCCCGCAAACGCCGCCGTCGGCGCGGTGGCAGCGGCGGCGGTGGTACTGGCGACGAGCTCGGCGACGAGGCCTACGGCGGCGACTCGGGCGCCGTCCACAAGGGAGACGACGAAGACCACCCCGTCGCTCCCGACCTGCCGGACCCCAAGGCCGAGGAGGCCACGCTCCCGCCCGCCGCGGCGGCCCGATCGGAGGCAGGGGAGCGGCCCAAGCGCCGTCGTCGCCGTCGCTTCGGCCGTCGCAGCAAGGAGGGCGTGACGATCCAGGACCTGCTGTTGCCGGCAGAGGCCGGTCGCCAGGCGATCCTCTGCGCCGAGAGCCGCGAGGCCTGCACCGCGCTGCTGCGCGGCGTCGCCTCTGACCTCGCCGCCGCCTCGAAGGGTCCCGACCCGGTGGTGCTGCTGATCGACCCCAGCCCCGAGGAACTCGGCGACTGGAAGCGCGAGGCGCCGCAAGCGGAGATCGTCGCTGCCGGTCAGGCGCGCCACGCCTCCGACGCCCTCGCCCAGGCCGCCAACCGCGCCGGCGGCGGCGAAGACGTGATGCTGCTGGTCGACTCGCTGACCCGCCTCGCCACCGACTTCGCCGACACCGAGACGGCCAAGGAGTTCTTCGACGCCGGCCGCACCCAGGGCGGTGCCGGCGGTGGCTCCTTGACCATCGTTGCGGCAATCGAGCGTTCTTAGGTTCGCCACGGTCCTGACGCGACGGGACCAAGCAGTTCAAGGACGCAGGGAGGGCGACGAGGGGAGCGCACTTCTAGTGCGTGACCCGAAGTCGCCCGACCGAGGACGCAGAAATGCGCCGGTCCCGTCGCGTCAGCGGCGGTAGGCGATGCGGCGCCAGCTCGGCTCTTTGGAGAGCTCGATCAGCTCGTCGCTGCGGTCTGGCTGGACGTAGCCGAAGGTCTGGGTGCGCTCGTCGAAGACTACGTCGAGCTCGCCCTCCTTGACCCGCTGGTCGAGCCAGGCGCCGCGGAAGACGAGGCGGCGGATCCAGTGGACGAGGCTGCGGTTGGCGGGCCCGACCAGGTCCTCCCAGTTCTCGTTGATGTGCTCGCCGAGACGCGAGCTGGGCTCGGCGATCTCGCCGCTGACCGCGAGGTCGAGGAGGTCGTCGAGCTCCTCCTGGGAGAGGCCCTGGTCGACGAATCCGAGCTTCACCGCGGCCTGCTCGACCCGCTGCCCGAAGTCCTCCTCGTTGAAGGCGAAGCGGAGCTCGCCGTACTCGAGAACGTAGTCCGAGCCGGACTCGTAATTTCCTCTGCGGGTCGTCTTCTTGTCCATGAGTTGAAGCCTGAAGCCTCTGCCTCCGCAAGCCCGGCGGCGGCAGGTGCATGATCTTGCCGATCATCCTAGCCCCGTGCCTGTTTGCGGTGTGGCCTGAACGTCGGGTTGCACCGAAAGGGGTTCGTGGGGGTGGGGCGAACCGAGCTGCGTTTGGGCCTTTGACGGCGGTGGAAGCTGTCCGCCTGCGCCGCCTACCGTGCTCTCGCGCGCTTGGGATCGAGGTCCCGGTTGCCTCTGGCTTCCGCGCCCGTCTGCTCGGGCTTGCCGGGCTGCGTCGCGAGCAGGCCGGGGCTGGACTCCTGCTGCCGCGCTGCGCCGCGGTCCACAGCTTCGGCATGCGCTTCGAGCTCGAGCTCTGCTTCCTCGACGCCGAAGGTCGCCTTCTCGCCCGCCGCCGCTTGCCGCCGCGCCGCTTCGCCCGCCACCGTGGCGCCGCCGCCGTGCTCGAGCTGCCGCTGGATCGATGACCTGGGAGCGATGGGGGGAGAGTTCGACGGGGCCTCGACTTAGGGGTCGCGATGCTGCCCCGCCGCAACGAGATCGCCAGCGTCGTCGTCTGCGAGGACGACGAGGTCACCCTCGACCTGCTCTGCGACCACCTTGCCGCCGACCGCTTCGGCGTTCTGCCGGCACCGAGCGCCTCCGACGCGCTGCGCCTCTGCCGCTACAACCATCCCGACCTGCTCCTCCTCGATCTCTCGCTGCCCGACGCCTCCGGGCTCGACGTCCTGCGCGAGATCCGCCAGGCCGACGGCGTCCACTCGCGCTTCGACCCGCGCCTGCCGGTGATCATCCTCACCGGCCGCGGCGCCACCACCGACCGGGTCCGCGGCCTCGACTCCGGCGCCGACGACTACGTGGTGAAGCCCTTCGGCTATCCCGAGCTGAAAGCCCGGATCGGCTCGGTCCTGCGCCGCCGCCTCGGCGGCGAGGAGGGCTCGAACAAGGTCGGCGAGATCGTCATCGACCCGGTCCGCCGCCGGGTCACCGTCGGCGAGCGCGTCGTCCCCCTGGCCCGCAAGGAGTTCGCCCTGCTCCGGGTCCTCGCCGCCGACCCGACCCGCGTCTTCGCCAAGGAGGAGCTGCTGCGCCAGGTCTGGGGGATCGACGACGCGACCAAGACCAGGACGCTGGATTCACATGCCTCCCGCCTGCGCCGCAAACTCGATCCAGAGCACGGCCGGTACATCGACAACTGCTGGGGGATCGGCTACCGGCTGTTGGAGGGGTGAGGAAGACCTCGGCCGCCGGCTGGTCGAGGCGATCCAGCCGGCGGATCCGAACGTGTTACTTCGAGGCCTTGACGGGACTCTCGAAGTGGAGGATCTCGAGCGCGGTCGGGATCGAGTCGGACGTTTCGTCGGCGAGGCGGCTGGCGGCCTCCTCCTGGATCTCGATCGCGCGGTTGAGGGTGTCAGCGAGAAGCGAGGTCACCTCGTCCCAGCCCTTTTGGTCGAGCAGGAGGGAGGTGCGGCTGACGTGGGAGTCGGTGCGGGCGTCGATCGTGCCGGCAATCATCGCCGCGGTGACGTCCTGGCCGATGCCCTCGAGGACGACGCCGTTGATGCCTTTGCGGGCCGAGGCCGGGATCTTCTTCCAGTCAGCGTCGCTGAAGAAGGCGCGCTCGGTGGCACGGTAGAAGTGCTCGACGGCGCCGCGGCGCGGCTCGGTTTTGACTAGCTCGACGCAGTCGTATTCGAGCAGGGTCTTGACGTGGTAGCTGACGTTGCCCAGCGGCTCGCCGAGTTCCTGGGCGAGCTGGTTGGGGCTCGAGATCCCTTTTTGCAGGGACGAGAGGATGCGCACGCGCAGCGGGTGCGCGAGCGCCTTCGCGAGCTGCTGGGTGATGCCCTCTGGGGACGTTCGGGTCTGAGCCAAGGGGTGCCTCCGGTTCGGGTGGTGGGTGGTGGCCGAGGTCTTTTGAAACCCAGGTGGTATCGGGGGATTCCCACCAGGGTGTGGGTCAAGTATCCCAAAACACTCGGTCGATCCGCGGCCGCTATCCGCCTAAAAGAGTGAAAAGGA
Organism: Solirubrobacterales bacterium; assembly: GCA_035542315.1. Lineage (GTDB taxonomy): Bacteria > Actinomycetota > Thermoleophilia > Solirubrobacterales > 70-9 > VAYN01. Next base: position 66,139 of record DATKLT010000011.1, read on the forward strand.
TTGAATGATGCAGCGCCCGTCAGGAAACGGTGAAACCCGTGGAACGAGCGCGAAACGGTGTTGAAAAAGGGGGGAGAGTCGGGGCGGTTGGGGCGCTTGGACCAGCATGGGATCCGACCTTCCAGAGATGCGCTGATGCTTGCCGATCTCGCCCGCTTCGCGGTCGGCTGGCCCTTGGTGCTCTCGCTGGCGGCGGTCGTGACCGCCCAGGGTCGTGCATACGGCAGGCGTCGGCTCGCACTCAACGAGGCCCTGCACGAGTTGCGCCGGCCGCTGCAGGCGCTGGTGCTGAGCGCGCCGAGCGGATCCGTCGTCGGCGCCAATCTCTCGCGGCAGGCTGCAACGGCGCTGGAACGACTCGAGCGGGAGGTCAACGGCGAGGCGAGAGAGCCGCGCCGGGAGGCGGTCGAGGTCGTGCCGCTCCTGGTGGAGGCGGTGGCGCGTTGGCGCACGCTTGCTGCGCGCGCCGGTTGTTCCCTGGCGCTGGGCACGGCTCCGGGCGCCGCCGGCGTCCTCGGCGACCCGGGCGATCTCGAACGGGCGCTCGACAACCTGATCGCCAACGCGATCGAGCACGGCGGCGACCGTGTCGTCGTCGGCGCTGAGGTTGACGCGCGCGGCGGCGCCGGGCGCTTGCAGATCGTCGTCCGTGACAGCGGCACCGAATCGCGAGGGGGCGCATTTGCTCGGAAGGGCCGAGCGAATGCGCCCCGCTCGGCGCGCTCCTCGATCGCGCGCTTCAGGGGACGGGCGCGCCGCGGGCACGGGCTGCGGCTGGTCCGGCGTATCGCTGCCGCGCATGGCGGTGAGCTGCGGTGGCGGAGCGGCGATCGAGGTACGGAAGCGGCGATCGAGCTGCCGCTGCGGCGGTCGGGAGGTGCGGCGTGAGGGGTCGGCGGCGCGCGCTCGGCTTCGGGTTGGCGGCGTTGTTCGCCGCGATCGGCGCCGCCGCGCTCGCCGACGGCTACGGCAAGAGCGTCGCTCGCGGCTACGGAGCGCTGCGCCCGGTCGTCGTCGCCGCCTCGGCGCTGAGCGCCGGGCGGCCGATCGATCCCAGTCGCGGGCTCGTGGTACGCCGCGTCCCAGTGCGGTTCGTGCCGCCGGGAGCGCTGCGCGATCCGGCGCAGGCGGCCGGCCTGGCGCCGACGGCTTCGGTCCCCGCGGGCTCCTACCTGCTCGCGGCGCAGCTGCGCGCGCCCGGAAGCGGCGAGCCCACCACGTCTTCGCTTGGCGGCGGCCGGCGTCCGGTCGAGATCGCGGTCAGCGGCGCCGATGCGCTGCTCGCCCTCGGCGGCTCGCCGGTCGGAGCCAGGGTCGACGTCGTCGTCACCACCGAACCGTCGGCGAGCGGCAGCGGCCGCACCTACGTCGCCGCCTCCGGGGTGCCGCTGCTCGCGTTGGGTCCCGGCGCCGAAGCCGAAGCGGGCGGCACCAGCGCGGCGACGCTGGGGTTGACGCGGGAGCAGGCGCTGCGGCTGATCGCCGCCGAGAGCTTCGCTCGCCAGGTGACGATCCTGCCGGCCGCATGAAGGCGGCGGCCCGGGAGCGGAACGTCGCCGCGCTGGCGGTGGCGCTGAGGGCGCGGTTGGTCGAGCGCCGGCGCGCGGAAGCCGCCGACGGCGGTGCTCCGCAGGGGGGGCTGGACGCGGCTGTGCGGGAGCTCGTCGCCGAGCAGGCGGTGCTGCTTGGCGACGCCGAGCGCGAGCAGCTCGTCGCTCGGGTGATCCGCGACAGCGTCGGCCTCGGCCCGCTCGAGGTCCTGATCGCCGATCCGGCGGTCGAGGAGGTGATGGTCAACGGCCACGACCGCGTATATGTAGAGCGCGCCGGTCTGATCGAGGCCACCGAGGTTGCCTTCGCCGACGAGGAGGAGCTACGCAACGCGATCGAGCGGATCCTGGCGCCGCTCGGCCGCCGCGTCGACGAGCTCAGCCCGATGGTCGACGCCCGCCTCGCCGACGGCTCTCGGGTCAACGTCGTGATCCCGCCGCTGGCGATCGACGGGCCGGCGCTCTCGATCCGGCGCTTTGGCGTGAGGCGGCCCGGGCCGGAGGACCTGGTCGCCTCCGGCACCCTCGACCACGAGCAGATGGAGCTGCTGCGCGGCGCCGTTGCTGGCCGGCGCAGCGTCCTCGTCAGCGGCGGCACCGGCTCCGGTAAGACGACGCTGCTGAACGCGCTCTCCAGCTTCCTCGGCGCTGGCGAGCGGGTGGTGACGATCGAGGACGCCGCTGAGCTGCGGCTGCAGCAGCCGCACGTGGTCAGACTCGAGAGCCGGCCGCCCGGGGTCGAGGGGCGCGGCGAGGTGACGATCCGCGACCTGCTGCGCAACGCGCTGCGGATGCGTCCCGACCGGATCGTGATCGGCGAGGTGCGCGGGGCGGAGGCGCTGGACCTGCTGACGGCGCTCAACACCGGCCACGCGGGCGCCCTCTCGACGATCCACGCCAACTCGCCCGGCGACGCTCTGGTGCGGCTGGCGACGCTGGCGCTGATGGCCGGCGTCGGCCTTCCCCACGACGTGATCGACGAGCAGGTTCGGCGCGGGATCGATCTCGTCGTCCACCTCGAGCGCCGTGCCGACGGCAGCCGTGCGGTCAGCGCGATCGAGGCGGTCGCGACTTGAGCGCCGGCGGTCCGTTGCCGCTCCTACTCGGCGCAGCCGCTGGCGGCCTGGTTGCGCTGGCGCTGCGCGAGGCGCTGCTCGCCAGCCCGGCTGCGGCGCGCTGGCTGGCGGCCGCGCTGGAGCCGCTGCGCCGGGCCGGCCGCGAGGGCTACGCGCCGTCGACGCCGGAGCGCCGGCGGCTCGCCGCCCTTGGTGCTCTCGCCGCAATCGCCGGCGGCTGGTTCCTCGCCGGTCCGCGGTTGGCGCTGCCGCTTTCGGTGGCTGGCCCGGCGGCGGTCGCCTGGGCGATCGCGAGCCGCCGCCGGCGCTACCGGCGCGCGGTCGAGCTCTCGCTGCCCGAGGTCGCGACCGCGATCGCCGACTCGCTCAGCGCCGGTCGCTCGCTGCGCGCCTCGCTGGCCGCCGCGGCCGCGTACCTCGACGGCCCGCCGGCGACCGAGCTGGCACGACTCGGCGCTGAGCTCGAGCTTGGCGCCGCCACCGCCGTCGCCGTCGCCGCCTGGCGGCGACGGCTGCGCTCCTCGCGGGTCGATGCGTTCGCTGCGGCGCTGCTCAGCCAGCAGCTCGCCGGCGGAGACCTGGCCGGGCTCCTGCGCCGCTTTGCTGCCGGGGCCGCCGAACGCGACCGAGTCGCCGAGGACGCGCGGTCGGCGACCGCGCAGGCGCGCTTCACCGGACTGCTGGTGGTGGCGATGCCGAGCGGCGGCGCGCTCTTCGCCGAGCTCATCTCCCCGGGCTTCCTCGCCGGCCTGGTCGTGGTGCCGGCGGCGGTGGTGATGCTGGCGCTGGCGGCGGCGCTGCAGCTAGTCGGCTTTGTCGCTATCGGGCGGCTCTCGCGGGTGGTCGATTGAGCGCTGCGGCGCTCTTGGTCGCGCTCGCCGTGCTGCTCGCCGCGGCGGCCCTGGCCGAGCTCGGCCGGGTCCGCAGCGGCGCGTCGCGGCCGCTGCCGTTCGGGCTCGACCGGCGCTCGGCCCGGGCGGCGCTGTGGCTCGGGCTGCCCGAGCGACTGCGTCGCTCGGGACTTGGGGCACGGGCCTCGCTGACCGGGATCCTGGTGGCGAAGCTGGCGTGCGCGGCGCTCGGCGCCCTGCTCGTGCTCGCCGCGGCACCGGCGGCACCCGGCCGGACGGCGCTGCTCGTCGCCGTGGCGCTGCCGCTGGCGGGCTTCTTCGTCCCCGACGCCCTGCTCGAGCGCGCGGCGCGCCTCCGTCGCCGCCGTCTACTCGGCGCTCTACCCGATGCGCTCGACCTGCTCGCGGTCAGCGCCGGCTCCGGCCATGGGCCGGCGGCCGGTCTCGATCAGGTGGCGCGGGCGGGTGAGGGTCCGCTGGC
>DATKLT010000012.1:0-7221 GCA_035542315.1 Solirubrobacterales bacterium
CCGGGGCGCCAACCTGGATCCCCGACCTCTTCAACGGGGTGGCGCTGCTGACCGCGGTCGCGCTGGCCAAATTCCAGGCTCGCACCAGCGAGACGCACTGGCTGCTGCGGCTGCTGGGGCGGGGCAAGCGGGAGGAGGGGCCGAAGGCAGAGGGCTGAGCCGAGCCCCGACGCGTCCGATCGCATGGCTCACTCGCCGTTTCCTCAGACGATCGCCGGCGACCGCTCAGTCGGCGACCTGATCCGGGCCGGGGCCCGCCGCCACCCCGAGCGCGAGCTGCTCGTCTTCGAAGACGCCGCAGGGACCGCGCACTCGTTCAGCTGGACGGAGGTACTCGCCCATTCCCGTGGCGCGGCGACGGCGATCGCCCGCGCCGGGGTGGGTCGCGGCGATCGCGTCCACCTCCACTTGCGCAACCGTCCCGAATTCCTCTTCGCCTGGTTCGGCGCGGCGCTGCTGGGCGCCTCGATCGTCCCCACCAACAGCGAGGCGAGCGTCGAGGAGATGGCCTACATCGTCGGCCACGCGGCGACCAGGATCAGCATCGCCGAAGACGCCGGGCGCGAGGCCGTCCTCGCCGCCAGGGCGCGGGCCGGCGCCGCTGGCCCGGTTCTTCGCTGCGAGGAGGTCGGCCGGCTGGCGGCAGAAGCGGCAGGGATCGAGGAGGCAGAGGTCGAGCCCGGCGAGGAGCTGGGGGTGATCTACACCTCGGGAACGACCTCGCGGCCGAAGGGTGTGATCGTCACCCACGCCAACTACGTCTACGCCGGCGAGGTCGTCGCCAAGGCCTTCGCCCTGCGGCCGGAGGATCGATTGATCGTCGCCCTGCCCCTGTTCCACGCCAACGCCCAGTACTACTCGACGATGGGAGCGCTCAGTGCCGGGGCGACGATCGTCCTTCTGCCGCGCTTCAGCGCCAGTTGCTTCGTCGACCAGTGCAGGCGCCACCGCGCCACCGTCGCCAGCCTCTTCGCCGCCCCGATCCGGATGCTCCTCGCCCAGGAGCCGCGGCCGGATTGGCGTGAGCACCGGCTGCGGCTGGTGCTTTTCGCGCAGAACCTGAGTGCTACCGAGCTGGCCCTCTGGGAGGAGCGGGTCGGTGCGCCGCTGCTGCGGCTGTACGGGATGACCGAGACGATCGGGCCACCGTTGGCCAACCCCATCTGGGGGGACCGGCGCGCCGACGCGCTTGGCCGGGTCACCCTCGGCTACGCCTGCCGTGTCGTCGGCGAGGGCGGCGGCGAGGCCGCGGCGGGCGAGCCCGGCGAGCTGCACGTCGGCGGGATCCCCGGCGTCAGCCTGACCCCCGGCTACCTTTCGGACCCGGAGGCGACCGCCGCGGCCCTGGTCGACGGCTGGATTCGCACCGGCGACGTCGTGCGCGTCGACGGGGACGGCTTCTTCAGCTTCGTCGACCGGCGCAAGGACATGATCAAGCGGGCCGGCGAGAACGTCGCCGCGGGCGAGGTCGAGGCCGTCCTGCTCGACCACCCGGGGGTGACCGACGCGGCGGTGATCGGCGTCGCCGACCCGATCCGCGACGAAGCGATCGTCGCCTTCGCGGTGCTCGGGGAGGGGCGCTCGCCGCGGCCGGCGGACCTGGTCGAGTGGTGCTCGGAGCGTCTCTCCAGGTTTCGCGTTCCCGAGGAGGTGAGGCTGGTCGCGGAGCTCCCCCGGACTTCCGTCGGCAAGGTCCAGAAGCACGTGCTGAAGCGCGAATACGAGCGAGAGAAAGAGGGGTGATCGCGATTTCCGACCTGAGATTCGTCGACCTGAGCGTGCCGATCCAGGAGCCCCTGGAGGGCGAGCTGGAGGGCGATTTCGCCGCCGGCCTGGCGGCCAGGATCGAGTACGTGGACCACGAGAGCGAGGCCGGCACCGTCGCTGCCGCGGCGGTGATGGGCTGCGAGGTCTCCGACTTCCCCGAGGGCAAGGGGTGGGCGGCGGAGATGCTGACACTGTCGAGCCACTCGGGCACCCACGTCGACGCCCCCTGGCACTACTACCCGACGACGGCCGGCGCGCCGGCGAAGACGATCGACCAGCTGCCGCTGGAGATGTTCTTCGGCGATGGCGTCGTCCTCGACCTGACGCGCTTTCGCCCCGGTGAGCGCGTCGGTGCCGACGACGTTCGTGTCGCGGTCGAGGCGACCGGACGGGAGCTGGCGGCGGGCCAGATCGTCCTCCTCCGCTTCGACGGCGACGCGGAGTTCGGCACTCGCCGCTACTGGTACGAGTACCCGGGAATGAGCGCCGCCGCGACCAAGTGGCTGCTAGAGCGCGGGATCAGGGTGATTGGCACCGACGCGGTCGGGTTCGACCGCGACTTCCCCTCGATGGCCGCCGATTTCGCCGACACCGGCGACCGCTCTCTGCTCTGGGAGGCTCACCGAGTCGGGATCGAGCACGAGTACTCCCAGATCGAGAAGCTCGCCAACCTCTCGCAGTTGCCGAGTCGCGGTTTCAAGGTCTGCTGCTTCCCGGTCAAGATCGCGCGGGCGAGCGCGGCTTGGGCGCGTGTCGTCGCAATCGTCGGGCTCTGAGCGTGGGCGCCGCCGGCTCAGGGGCGAATCGGCCCCTCGACCTTGATCTCGGTTGCGAGCACCATCAGCGTCTTCGTCCCCGTCACCTTGCCGCTGCGGCGCAAGAGGTCGATCACGCGGGTCAGGTCGGCAACGTCGCGGACCCGCATGTGGACGAGCGCGTCGGGGTCGCCGGCGGTCGTGTAGACGGCGTCGACCTCGGGCAGGTCGGCGGCGATCCCCTCGATGTCGGCGACCTTCGTTCGCCCCGCGAAGCGCAGCTCGGTGAAGGCCTCGATCGGCCGCCCCAGCTTTGCGTAGTCGACCTGCGCTCTGTAGCCGGTGATCACTCCCTCTGCTTCGAGCCGGTCCAGACGTCGCTTGACCGCTGGCGGGGAAAGGCTGACCTTCTTGCCGACCTCGGCGAGCGTGAGGCGGCCGTCTTGCTCGAGCAGGGCGACGATTTCGAGATCGGTCCCGTCGATGGCATTGAGGGTATTCATCTGAAGAATAATAAGAAAAAAAGTGATTTGCCGGCGATAACCAAAAACAATATGCGATTTCAGCGCTTGTCTGTTGCGGGAGAGCCGATAGAGGCTTAGCTTCCTCGAATGGCTCAAGGAGCCCCTACCCCCGAGGTCGTGCCCGCGCCCCCGCTCGACGTTCTCGCCTCCGTCCAGCGCCGCGTGCTCTGGCTGGCGACGTCGATCGTTCATCACGCGAACAAGGTCCGGGCGACGCCCTCGGGGGTCAAGGTGGGCGGCCACCAGGCGTCCTCGGCTTCGATGGTCTCGATCATGACCGCGCTCTACTTCGAGCACCTGGGCGCCGCCGACCGGGTCTCGGTCAAGCCGCACGCCGCGCCGGTACTGCACGCGATCAACTACCTGCTTGGGCGGCTCGATCCGGCATACCTGACCGAGCTGCGCGCCTTCGGCGGCCTACAGAGCTACCCGAGTCGCACTAAGGACCCCGACCCGGTCGACTTCTCCACCGGCTCGGTCGGGATCGGCGCCACGGCGACGATCTGGAGCGCGATTGCCAACCGCTACGTCGCCGACCATTTTGACGCTCCGCGGGCCGGCCGAGAGATCGCCCTGCTCGGTGACGCCGAGCTCGACGAGGGCGCGATCTGGGAGGCGCTGGTCGACCCGATGGTCCCCTCTCTTGGCGAGCTGATGTGGGTCGTCGACCTCAACCGCCAGTCGCTCGACCGCATCGTCCCCGATATCGCGGCCGGCCGGATCCAGTCGATGTTCGAGGCCGCCGGCTGGCAGACGATCGTCGTCAAGTACGGCCGCTTCTTGCGCGAGCTGTTCGAGCGCAAGGGCGGCGCCGCCCTGCGGCGCCGGATTGATGGGATGCCCAACGAGGAGTATCAGTGGCTGCTGCGCGCCGGCGCCGACGAGGTGCGCGAGCGCCTGCCCGGCAGCGGCCGAGGTCGTCGCGAGGTCGAGAGGCTGATCGGCGAGCTCGACGACGGCGAGCTGCGCGGCGCGATCCGCGACCTCGGCGGCCACGACCTTGCCGATCTGCTCGAGGCGTTCGGAGCCGCCGATGCGGTCGCCGATCGCCCCTCAGTGATCTTCGCCTACACGATCAAGGCCTACGGCCTCGCCACCGAGGGCCACCCTGCTAATCACTCGGCGCTGCTCTCCGCCGCCGAGTGGGAAGCGCTGGCGGATGAGCTGGGGGTCGATCTCGCCGACCCCTGGGCCCGCTTCGCGGACGACTCGCCCGAGGCAGTGCTTTGCGCGGAGGCGGCTGAGCGCCTGCGGCGCGGGGAAGTCGTCTCCCGCGAGTCGCCCGCCATGCCGGCCGACGTCGGTCGCATCCACCGCGGGACGGCGTCGACCCAGCAGGCGTTCGGGCGCTTCTTCGTCGACCTCGGCCACAAAGCGCCCGAGGTGGCGGAGCGGGTGGTCACGGTCAGCCCGGACGTTGGCACCTCGACCAACCTCGGCGGCTGGATAAACCACGCCGGGATCTGGAACCCGAACGAGCGCGTCGACTGGTTCGCGGACGACACCAACACCCTGGTGCGCTGGCGCGAGAGTCAGCAGGGACAGCACGTCGAGCTCGGCATCGCCGAGGTCAACCTGGTCGGGCTGCTCGGCGAGCTGGGGGCGACCTGGTCGCGCGACGGCCAGCCGCTGCTGCCGATCGGGACGATCTATGACCCCTTCGTCAGCAGGGCGCTGGAGCCCTGGAGCTTCGGCATCTACGCCGGCGGCCAGTCGATCTTGGTCGGCACCCCCTCCGGCGTCTCGCTTGCTCCCGAGGGAGGCGCCCACCAGTCGATCGTCACCCCCTCGGTGGGGATCGGTCAGCCCGGCTGCGTCGCCTGGGAGCCCGCCTTCGGCCAGGACCTCGAGTGGGCGCTGCTCGACGCCCTCGGCAGGCTCGGGCGGCCAGGTGGTGAGTCAGCCTACTTCCGGCTCAGCACGCGACCGATCGACCAGGCGCTCGCCGCCCTGCCCGAGGACGGGGCAGACCGCGAGGCGCGCCGCCGCCAGGCGCTGGCCGGGGGCTATCCCCTGCGGCTCGCCGCCGGTGCTCCCGCGGTAAGGATCGTGGCGGTCGGGGTCACCGTCCCCGAGGCCTGCGCCGCGGCCGAGGAGCTTGAGGCCGAGGGGATCGCGACCGACGTCGTCTGCCTCACCTCGGCGGATCTCCTCTACCGCGCCCTGCGCGCCCGGCAGGGTCTCGCCGCGGGCGAGGACGCAATCCTCGACGAGCTCTTCCCGGCCGAGCGCACGGCGCCGATCGTCACCGTCCTCGACGGGCACCCACACGCGCTCGCCTTCCTCGGCGCGATCGCCGGCGCACCGGTAGCCGGGCTCGGCGTCGACGGATTCGGCCAGTCCGGCGACGTCGGCGACCTCTACCGCCACTTCGGAATCGACAGCGAGACGATCGCCGGCGCGGCGATCGACCTCCTCCCCTAAGCCCCAGCAAGGAGCATGATGAACGTCGCCGCCGCAAACGAGATCTTGATGCCGAAGCTGTCGGACTCGATGGAGGAGGGAACGATCCTCTCCTGGCTCATCGCGGCCGGCGCCGAGGTCGCCGTCGATGACGACCTGCTCGAGGTCGAGACCGACAAGGCGAACATGACGGTGCGGGCCGAGGCCGCGGGCGTGCTCGAGATCCTCGTCGCGGAGGGCGAGACGGTCGTGGTCGGCGCGCCGATCGCCCGAATCGGCGAGGGCGCCGCAGCGCCGCCGCCCGCGGAGGCCGCCGAGCCCACCGCCCCGAGCCCGTCCCCAGATCAGCCGGCTGCCGCCCCAGCGGCGCCTGTCCCGCCGACGTCCCCGAATGGGGGGGAGGCGCCCCGCGCGACGCCGCTGGCGCGCCGCATCGCCGCCGTCCACGGCGTCGACCTCGGCTCACTTCGCGGCGCCGGCGCCGGCGGCCGGATCACCAAGGCCGACGTGCGCGCCGCCGCCGGCATCGAGCTTCCTCCCACGGCTCTCCCTCCGGCCGCGGCCGCGCCTTCTCCTCGAGCGGCCGCGGCCATCCCTCCCGCCGCCGACGGCGCCGTCACGGAGGGCGCCAAGGGCGCCTCGGCGGTCGTCGAGCCCTCGCGCCTGCAGGCAACGATCGCCCGCCGCATGTCTGAGGCGAAGGCGACGGTGCCCCACTTCCAGGTCGAGACCGAGGTACGGATGGACGCGGCGATCGCGCTGCGGCAAGAGATGAAGGCTCTCGCCGGCGACGGCCCGGCGCCATCGTTCAACGACATGGTCGTCAAGGCCGCGGCGCTTGCTCTGCGGCGGCACCCGAAAGCGAACGGCTCCTACGTGGACGCTGTCTTCAAGCTGCACGATCGGGTCAACGTTGGCATCGCGGTCGCGGGTGAGGAAGCCCTCGTCGTCCCGACGCTTTTCGACGCCGACGGGAAGTCGCTTGGTGAGATCAGCCGCGAGTCGCGGCGGTTGGCCGGCCGGGTGCGCTCGGGCGAGATCACCCCGCCGGAGTTGGCGGGCGGCACTTTCACCGTCTCCAACCTGGGCATGTTTGGGATGACCGCGATCTACCCGGTGATCAACCTGCCCCAGGCTGCGATCCTCGGTGTCGGGATGACCCGGCAGTTGCTCGTCCGCGGAGCCGACGGTGAGATCGAGGACGCCGCGCTGATGACCCTGACGCTGAGCTGCGACCACCGCATCCTCTACGGCGCCGAGGCAGCTCGCTTCCTGGGTGATATTCGCAAGGGCTTGGAGAGCCCTCTCGCGGTGATGCTATGAGGTCGGCGAGCGTCACCGACGAGAGGCGCGAGCGGCAAATCTCCGAGGCGCTGCGTGCAGAGTGGCGGCTGTTCGAGCGGGTGTCCGTCGCCGGGTGCCAGGACGGAAACGGCTTCAGGGTTGTGATCACCCTCAATCAGACCCTGCTCAGGGGCGCCGCCGAGCAACAGTGCCTCCATCCCTCGATGGCGACGTCGGAGCTGCTCGAGGCCCGCCGACTTAGCGCGATCACCGCCTGCGTGGAACGGGTCAACGCGAAGCTCGGCCCGGACCACTCGATACGTGACTTCGTCGTCCTGGGGTGAGACATGCCTGATTCCTACGACACGATCGTCATCGGCGGCGGTCCCGGCGGCTACGTCGCCGCCATCCGTGCCGCCCAGCTCGGCCAGAAAACCGCCGTCGTCGAGCGCGACAAGGCCGGCGGCCGCTGCCTCAACTACGCCTGC
>DATKLT010000013.1:0-34816 GCA_035542315.1 Solirubrobacterales bacterium
GCAGGCGTAGTTGAGGCAGCGGCCGCCGGCCTTGTCGCGCTCGACGACGGCGGTTTTCTGGCCGAGCTGGGCGGCACGGATGGCGGCGACGTAGCCGCCGGGACCGCCGCCGATGACGATCGTGTCGTAGGAATCAGGCATAGCAGGGCTGAGCCTATAGAAGTGCCTGGCCCGGCCCCCGACGCGACGTTGTAGATCCCCCCGATCGCACTACCGCCGCCGAGAACGCAGTTGTTCCCGCATAGCGAGACGAAGTGCGTTCTCAGCCGGCGGGCGGGCGGCGTTCGGGCATCTGGATCCGGGCCATCGCCTTGACCATGAAGAAGAAGAAGGTGCCGGCGACGAGCAGCAGCGCGGTGGTGCCGGCGAACTGGGCCGCGGTCGTCGCCTGGACCGCGAGGCCGTAGACGGCGCTGAAGATGAGGAAGACGAGGACGAGCTGGAAGCCGAGCACCGCCCAGTAGCGGGCCCGCCACATGCCCCAGGACATCGCGCCCATGATCAGCGCCGGCGCCAGCACCTGGGCGAGGTGCGGCTTCTCCCCGTTGACCTTCACCCCGGCCAGGTAGCCGACCAGGATCGAGATCGCGACGAGGCCGGTGACGACGGCACCGACCGTGACCACCGTCGGCCGCTCGCCCGGAGCCAAAGGCTCGAGCGCCTCGCGCGCGGCCTGGTTGCGCTCCTCGGCGCGGGCGTAGCCCTCCATCATCCGCGCCCGGGGGTCGCGGGACTTGCGTTTCGGAGGCTGCTCAGCCACCGGGGGCGATGCCTCTGCCGTCGACAACGGCGAAGGCGCGCCGCAGCGCTTCCGCGGCGACGCCGGGGTTGGGCGCGTCGCGGACCGCGCGCACGACGCAGAGGCGCCCGGCCCCGGCCCTCACCACTTCCTCGGCGTTGAACGGGCTGATGCCGCCGATCGCGAAGAAGGGATGGGGGGCGTGCGCGGCGGCGTGCTCGATCAGCCCCAGCCCGACCCCTGGGCGTCTCGGTTTGGTCGGCGTCTCCCAGATCGGGCCGACGGCGATGTAGTCGACCGGCAGCTCGGCGGCGGCGGCGATTTCCTCCTCGGAATGAGTCGAGAGGCCGACGATCATGTCGGGGCCGAGCAGCTCGCGGGCCGCCGCGACTTCGCTCGCCTTGCCGACGTGGACGCCGTCGGCGTCGCAGGCCCGGGCCAGCTCCGGCTCGTCGTTGACGATGAAGAGGGCGCTGTAGGTGTCGGCGATGCGGCGGTAGGTGCCGGCGGCGCGCTCGATCTCGGCCCGGCCCAGCTCCTTCTCGCGCAGCTGGACGATGTCGACGCCGCCGCCCAGCGCCGCCCGCAGCAGCGCTTCGGGGTCCTCGCCGTGGGGCCGCGCATCGCAGCAGAGGTAGAGCCGCGCGGTGCGCAGCCGCTCGCGCAGCAGCGGTCCGTCGGCCTCCGGTGGCGCCAGGCTCATACCCCGATTATGGCTTGAACCTCCTCGCGCCCGGGCTTTGCTGTTACAACGGAGTAGCATCGAGGGACCGGGAGCCCTTCTGGGCTGAGAGGGCGGCAGCGAGGCCGCCGACCGTTTGAACCTGATCCGGGTAATGCCGGCGGAGGCAATGGCTTGTCAGAGAAGCGCAGTTTCGACGCGATATTCATCGGGGGCGGCGTCATCGGCCTCTCCTGCGCCTGGCGCGCGGCCCGCGGCGGCGCCCGCGTCGCCGTCCTCGAGCGTGGCGAGCCGCCGGCCGGCGCGACCAACGTCGCTGCCGGGATGCTGGCGCCGGTCGGCGAGCTGAGCTTCGGTGAGCCCGAGCTGCTGAACCTGACCCTGGAGGCAGCGCGGCTATACCCCGACTTCGTTACCGAGCTCGAGGCCGAGAGCGGGCAGCCGACCGGCTACCGGCGCGACGGCGCCCTGCACGTCGCGCTCGACGGCGACGAGGCGGCGCAGCTGCGCCGCGTCCATGACCTGCAAGGCGAGCTGGGGCTGGAGGCGGAGTGGCTGACCCCGCGCCGCTGCCGCGAGCTGGAGCCGGGCCTGCTTCCCTCCTTCCAGGGCGGGGTCTTCGCCCCCGGCGAGGCCTCGGTCGACCCGCGGGCGCTGGCGCGGGCGCTGAGCGCGGCCCTCGTCGCGGCGGGCGGCGAGCTGCGGACCGGCTGCGAGGTCGTCGACGGGATCTTCGGCGGCGACCGCCTCGTCGGCGTCCGTACCGCTGGCGGCGAGGAGCTGCGCGGCGACGCCGTCGTCCTCGCCAACGGCGCCTGGTCGGGGAGCACCGAGTGGTTGCCCGACCACGCCCGGCCACGGGTGCGCCCAGTCAAGGGCGAGATCGTCGAGCTACGCTCGCGTCAGGCCGCCGCTCCCTGCACGCGGATCGTCTGCTCCGAGCGCGTCTACCTCGTTCCTCGCGACGACGGCCGCCTGATCGTCGGCGCCACGGTGCAGGAGCGCGGCTTCGACACCGCGGTCAGCGCCGGCGGCGTCCTCGACCTGCTGCGCGAGGCCTACCGGGTGCTGCCCGACGTCGCCGAGATGGACCTGGTCGGCGCGATCGCCGGCCTTCGCCCCGGCACGCCGGACAACCTGCCGCTGATCGGCCCCGGCGTGATCGACGGCCTCCTCCTCGCCACCGGCCACTACCGCAACGGCATCCTCCTAGCCCCCCTAACCGCCGACCGCATCCTTGAGTCCCTAACCGATTCGCCGAGGTTGCCTTTTCCGCCTCATATCAACGGAAAAGGCAACCTCAGTGAGGTGGTTCGGTGAGGGTGGAGCTGAACGGGGAGGTGGCGGAGCTTGCTGAGGGGGCGACTCTCGCCGAGGCGGCGTCGCGTGCCGGGGCGCCGGCCGGCGCTCGCGGCGTCGCGGTCGCGCTCGACGGCGAGGTGGTGCCGCGGGGGGAGTGGGAGACGACAAGGCTGCGCGAGGGGCAGGCCGTCGAGGTGCTCGCCGCGATCCAGGGCGGGGCCCCCGAGGCCGACGAGAGCTGGCAGCTCGGCGGCCGCAGCTGGAGCTCGCGGCTGATCGCCGGCACCGGCGGCTTCCGCTCGCTGGAGCAGATGGAAGACGCCCTCCGCGCTGCCGGGACCGAGATCGTCACCGTCGCCCTACGCCGGATCGACCCTGCCGCCGAGGGCTCGGTGCTCGACGCGATCGACCGTCTCGGCCTCTTCGCCCTGCCCAACACCGCCGGCTGCTACACCGCTCGCGATGCGGTCCGCACCGCCAAGCTCGCCCGCGAGGCGTTCCAGACGGACTGGGTCAAGCTCGAGGTGATCGGCGACGACCGCACCCTTTACCCGGACGCGGTCGAGCTGCTCGACGCCGCCGAGCAGCTGGTCGCCGACGGCTTCACCGTCCTCGCTTACACCAACGACGACCCGATCCTCGCTCGCCGCCTCGAGCAGGCCGGCTGCGCCGCGGTGATGCCGCTCGGCTCGCCGATCGGCTCCGGCGCCGGCATCCGCAACCCCTACAACATCGCGATCATCACCGAACGGGCCGAGGTCCCGATCGTGCTCGACGCCGGGATCGGGACCGCCTCCGACGCCGCCCTGGCGATGGAGCTCGGCTGCGATGCGGTCCTCGCCGCCAGCGCGATCTTCGGCGCCGAGGACCCGACCGCGATGGCGGGCGCCCTGCGCGGCGCCGTCCTCGCCGGTCGCGCCGCCCGCGCCGCCGGCCGCATTCCCCGCCGCACCCACGCCGAGGCCTCGACCGCCTACCAGGGCCTACCCGACCTCTCCTAGCCCTCTTCGCCCGACCCCTTGCGCAGGTCGTGCCACCAGGCGTGCAGGCGCCGGAAGAAGAGCCAGTGCCCGAGGCGGAGAGTCTTGGCGAGGCCCGTCTCCTTCGCCGGTCGGCCGATTTCCGCCAGCGCCGCCAGGAACGGCCAGCCCTCCGGCTCCTCCCAGGGCGGCGACTTCGCACATTCGGCGTCTGGCAGCGCCAGCGGCAGCTCGCAGCGGGTCATCGCGTAGCCGGCCGCCATCAGCGAGAGGGCTTCGGCGTCGGAGAAGTCGTCGAGGTCGGTGCGCAGCTCGGCCAGGGCTCGCTGGACCTTCACGTCGATCCCGTAAGGGGGACGCCCGGAGACGTCCGGCAGCGCGTCGTCCGCCCGTTCGTAGGGCTCCTGGCAACCGATCCAGTCGCGCGGCGGGGCCGGCAGGCGCTTCTTCAGGTGGACGACCATCAGCCCGCGCAGGGAGCCGGCTCGCAGCCGATCCGTCACTTCGCCGAACTGGGAGCCGCGGACCCGCGCCATCAGGATCGAGTTCGAGCGTTTCGCGACCTGGTCGAAGCGGCGCTTGGGGTGCTCGTCTTCGGGCGACTGGCCGCTCGCGTCGCTGACCAGGATCGCGCTGCATTCCTGGTCGATCAGGCTGGCAATTCCCTGGTTGTCGTGAACGCCGCCGTCGACCAGCTCGACGTCGATCCCCTTATAGAGACCGGTCAGCCGAATCGGCGGGAACAGCATCGGCACCGCGGCCGAGGCCGCCACCGCTTCGGCCAGCGCAGGTTCGCCATGGGCCCCAGGAGCGTCCCGGTAGTAGACCCGCCGCAGGCGGCGGGTCGCGTCGACTTCCTCGTCGACGTCGGCGGGGGACTCGCCCATCCAGGAAGCGGTGAACTGCCAGTTGTGGCCGGTGTTGAGCGTGGTCGAGTTGAGGACGAGAACCGGGACCTTCGCCTCGCGCAGCCAGTTTTCGTAGCTGAGCGAGAAGCCTTCGCCGCTTCCCTTCGGGGTGACGAAGAGATCGGTCATCCGCCAGGGCCCGTCCTTCTCGATCCTCGAGTAGAAGCTCTTCTCGAGCAGCTCCGCGACCCGGTTGGTCCGCGAGTAACGGCTGAACGCCATCCTCAGGTCGTCGACGAGGTTGGTCAGCAGGTGGCCGCGCAGGTCCTCGTGGACCGCGTCGAGGAAGTCGGCGGCGACGTCGAGGACCAGGGCGACGTAGTCGTCCCGGCTCAGCTCGGAGTCGGCCTTCTCTTCGAGCAGGCGGCGCAGCTTCAGGTAGTAGAAGGCGCCGATGATCGAGCCGCCGGATACGCAGGAGAGGACCTCGACCCGGCGCAGCACGTCGCTCTCGGCGAGCCTGGCGAGCACGCCGATGTGGAACAGGGAGGCGCGGAAGCCGCCGCCGGAGAGGGCGAGGCCGAGCTTGCCCGAGCGGCCGCGCCGCAGGGCGTCGCCGGGCTGGCCGAGCAGCGCCTCGAGCGCGGCGCGGGCGTCGGTCTCGGCGATCCCGCGCAGTTCCGACAGCGCCGCGATCTGCATCGCCGTCGCTTCCAGGCGCCAGAGGTCCGGGGTGCTCTCGTGCGCCGCGCGCAGGCGAGCGCACGCGTCCTCGACCCGGCCGAGGCCGAGCAGCGCCTCGCCCATGGTCTCGTCGGCGCGGTCGCGCCCGGAGTCGGGCGGGGCGGCGACTATCTCCGTTCGGATCTGGTCGGCGCGGGCGCGGAGCCGCGCCTTCTCCTGCTCGGGGCCGGCTTCGCCGCGGACCAGCGCCGCCAGCTGATCGGCGACGAAGGCGGCGTCGATCCCGGCGCGGTGGCGCTCGGGGTCGCCGCTCTGGGCGTAGCCCCGCTCATAGCACCAGAGCGAGCTTTCGAGGTCGGCGTGCTTGGCTTCGAGATCCCAGCGCCGCTTGTAGATCGCGCCCGCCAGGCCCAGGCTCCTGGCGCTGGTGCTGGCGGAGAGGTCGCCGAGGACTTCGAGCGCGCGTTCGAGCCGCCGTGCCGCCGGCAGCCCCTGGTCCCGGTAGGTCGCGAAGGCTTGTTGCTGGCGCAGCGCCTCGGAGTCGTCGCCGGGATCGCGTCGCAACCGTCCCAGCAGCTTGCGCGCGTAGCCGAACTGCAGGTGGTCGCAGAGCAGGTCCGCCAGCTCCGCCCATTGCGGCCGTTCCCAGTCGGCCCGGTCGCCCTTGCCGTAGAGCGCTCGCCTGCCGGCCTCGATCAGCATCGGCGCGATCGGCCTGAAGAGTTCCTTGGCTCGCAGCTCGTCGGCGACCCGCTTGATCTCGGCGACGGTCCCGTCGCCCCCATTCGCGAAGTCCTCAGCCCAGCGTTCCAGGTCCATCGCCCGCTCCTCCCGCCGCTGTCAGGAGCTCGCGCTCGGCGGCGTCCGCCCACTCGACCGTTTCGTCCCGCCCCGCCCGCGCCTCGCGGATCATCGCCAGCGTGCGGGCGGTGCTCTTCGGCTCCCAGGGCTCGCGCACCTCGGCCAGCGCGGCCTGCAGCGCCTCTTCGGCTTCCTCCTCCTCGCCGGCGAGGACCGTCAGCTCCAGGCGCGTCGCCTGATCCCAGTAGTCGGCGCCGGCCCCGGCTAGGCGCCTGCGGTTTGCATAGCGGACGACCGGGATCAGGTCGCGCTTGGCGCCTCCGTCCGCTTCCCGCACCTCCATCAGGGTGAGGGCGTTGATCCCGGGGTAGGCGTCGCGCCAGTCGGCTTCGAAGCCCGCCAGGTAGGTCTCGATCGCGCGGCTGAGGAAGCCGGCGGCGGTCGCCGCGGACCGCCCGCGCTCGCGTTCCCAACGGTCCTTATATATGCGGCCCAGCAGACCGAGCGTCTCGCTGCTCGGCCCGCGCTCGTCGAGGACCCCGAGCAGGACTTCCTCGGCCTCCTCGTCGCGGCCGGCGCGGTTGAGGGCGAAGGCGTGCTGCTCGCGGACCAGCGCGGTGCGTCGCACCGGCTCGGGCATCGACTCCGCCAGCCGCACCATCTCGCCCCACATCTCCCGCGCCCGGTAGGAGAGGAGGAGGTCGACGAGGACGCCGGCCTCGACGTCGCTCAGCGGCCCCAGCTCGCGCTCGACCGCGAGCAGCGCCTCATCGCTTTCGCGCCGCGCCGCCGCCAGCCGCCGCTTGCGCGCCGCCGAGTAGACGGCCTCGTCGCGGAAGGTGTCGGTTTTGAGGCGGTCGATGTTCGCCGCCGGCAGGCTGTCGATCAGCTGGAAGACCGGGCTGTCGGTCTGCGCCTCGCGGGCCGCGACCAAGGCGGCGGCGAGCGCCTCGCGGCCGGCCGCGGCGTCGGCCGGCACCCCGTCCCCATCCAGCGCGTAGGGCAGTACCCGGTTGGGGGCGAGGTCGAAGGGAATCGAGTTGGTGTCGGCCCCGACCAGCACGGTCGAGTAGGGACGCACGGCGTGGCGCACCCCGAGCTCGTAGTAGACGTTCGGGTTGGCGCTGGTGATGTCGACGATCGCGTACTCGGCAAGGATCAGCCGCTCGAACATCGGCTTCTGGATCAGCCCGCCGATCGCCTCCCGGTCGCCCCGCAGCGGATCCAGCCCGGCGTCCACCGCCGCCGGCGCCAGCAGCTCGTCGCAGACGCGGTCGAAGTCGATGCTGCCCCCGCGGCCGTCCGGCTTGGTCCCGAACGGCATCGCGATGAAGCAGAACGGCTTCGGTCGATCCGTGCCCGACTGGGAATGCACCGGTCGAGTTTAGGCCGCTACTACAAACCCGACCATTCTTCAGACTCCTTCGCAAAGTCCCCGATCTCGCCGGCCGCCCGAGGGCGACGCCGCCTTTCCCGGCCAGGCTCTACCCTACGGCCGTGTCTGCCCCTGTAGCTCAGTCGGTTAGAGCGGCGGCCTTTTAAGCCGCGCGTCGCGGGTTCGAATCCCGCCGGGGGCATGACCGCAAGGCGTCTTGCGGTGGTCGAGCCGCAACCGCCTGCGGGGAAAGCTCAGTCGCATTCGGGGATGGACGGATCTCCGTGGCCGACAACCACCCCCAGCAAATTGGGCAGTTCATTGTGGAACCACGGAAGGTGAGCCCTCGGGCGACCCGTCAGGTCAATGACCACGCTGAGATCCCCGCCTGGGATTTGTTCCAGCCCTACCCCCAAGGAGGAAAAGCTGGGTGACAGGTAGACGTGAGATCCGTGGACTCCCCAACCGCCTTCGATGAAGCCAATTTCAGGGTGTGCTGGCGTAGGTGCCGTGCCTTCTTTCATTTCAAACAAGTGTTTCCAGGAGCAGGCGACGCCAGCCATCTCTGCCCACACGTTCGTTTCGCGTGACGGCGACAATCGGGCGACGGTTTGTTCCGTGGCGCCCCCGGTGTGGCTAGCAGCCCCGTAATCCGCCCGCTGCTGAGCAAACAGAGAGAGGGAAGGGTCGTAGTTGAGAGATTTGAGGTCGTTTTGGCGGCGCAGCCTGTTGATCTCTTCAACGATCTCTAGGCGCATCTTTGCCCGAGCGGCTTCGCTGATGAGCCCCGGGTCACTGCTAGGGCCAAAGAGGAAAGCGACCCAAAAACCAATCGCTGCCACAGCCGCGCAGAGGGACAAGGCGGCAGTCGCAAGGCGAGTACCTCCGCGAGTTTTCAGGCTCACCACCACGAGGGCCAGGCAAAGCGTCGGCAGCGCGAAGCGAATGGGCAGTACATAGATCGAGCCGAGACCCACGGCGCCGCCAAAGATCGCGAGTAGTTGCTCCAGGTCGGGGAGCCGGTGAGAAGTCGTCGCCGTCTGACCATGGCGACTTGGCAGATCCCCCGCGCCCTGCGTCTGCTCTCTGGCGCCCTTCTCTTTAAATCGTTTCGCCTCTACTGCCGCTCTTCTCAGCCCGTCTTGGCTGATTCGAAATCTCGGGTCTCCGCCGTCTCCTGATACCTCGCCTCCCCCGGCGCCGTCCGGCCTGCCCGAATCATCTTGACGACTTGAGCCTGGCAATTGCCGGTTCGAGGCCCTAGCGGCAGACCCTGGAGGGCGCGTCGTAAGACTCAGTAATGCCAGGCGCGGTTGCGGTCACGGCTTAGTCGTCACTCCACGGCCTTCCCGGCATCTCCAGGCAGCATGATCACGATTAAATACTCTGGGAATGTACGGGCAACGTGCCCGCAGTTTAAACAGAGCAGGGTTGATTCCGAGGTACACGATGCCGATCAACGGCGCAACCGGTTCTGACCTGCGACGAGCAGTTCGAGGGCATCGTGCGAGTCGGCTGCGACGTCATCGGCGCCTGATGGCCCTCAGTGCCAGCGAGACTGGCTCGCCTGGGATCAGCGCCGCGTGGTTCGTCATTGTTCGGCTGGGTTCACCTCAGAGCCCGGCGGCGTCGGCCAGCAGGTCGACCTAGGCCGGGTCGCTGGCGCAGGGGAAGAGGGTCACCTCGTCGCAGCCTGCCTGCTCGAAGGCCGCGAGGTAGCTCTGCACGGTCGCCGCGTCCTCGACGGCGGCGCGGGGCCAACGGAGGCAAGCTGCAACGCTCGGATGCCTGCCGGACATTCGGGAAGTAGTGCAGGCAATGACCAGCGACAACCGCAACGCCCTCGATCGCCGCCTGGCGGAGGAACGCTTCCGCAAGCTCTACGCCGCTCACCTGCGGGAGGTCCTCGCCTACGCCGTGCGGCGGACCGCCGACGCCGAGGATGCCGCCGATGCGGTCGCCGAGGCCTTCCTCGTCGCCTGGCGACGCCTGCCCGACGTGCCCCCCGGAGACGAAGCCCGTCCCTGGCTCTACGGGGTCGCGCGCCGCACCCTCGCCAACCAGCGTCGCGGCGAGCAGCGTCGCCACCGCCTCGCGGATCGCCTCCGCGACGACCTGGCGGCGGTCGCGGCGCGCTCGAGCGGCGAGGAGCGCGACGAGCGGCTCGAGTCGGCGCTCGACCGGCTCGACCCCGACGACCGCGAGATCCTCCGCCTCAGCGCCTGGGAGGAGCTGACCCCCTCCCAGGCCGCCCGGGTCCTCGGGATCTCCGCGATCGCGGCCCGCAGCCGTCTGCACCGCGCTCGCCGCCGGCTTCGCCGGGCGCTCGCCGAGCGGCACTCCGACCTTGCCAAGAAGACCAGCCTGCAGCTAAAGGAGGAACCATGAGATCGAACGACCTGAAGGCAAGGGTGGCTGCGAGCAACCCCGTCGATCGCGAGCGGCCGGCCAGCCAGCCGCTTTCGGCCGCCGAGGAGGAGCTGCTGGACGCCCTGCTGGCCGAGCCGCTGCCGGCCCCGCCCGCGGCGACGCGGCAGCCCTCCCGACTTCGTGGGGGGCGCCCGATGCGGCTCGCCCTGGGCGGCGCGGCGGCTCTCGCCGCTGCCGGCGCGGTGCTTTTCGTCAGCGCTGGCGGCGACAACACCCCGGCCGCCTTCGCGGTCGAACGGGAGGACGGCGGCGGGGTGAGGATCCAGATCTACAACCTCGGCGATCCCGAAGGAGTCGAACAGGCCCTGGAGGAAGCTGGCGTTCGCTCTCAGGTGACCTTTCTCCCGGCGGGAATGACCTGCCGTGAACCTCACTACCAGCCGTCGATGGCGCTGCTTCGCACCCTGGAGCCGAACCAGTCCCAGCCCCAGCCCTGGGCAGGCTTCGACTACGAAAGCATCGACGGGCCGCTGACGATCGCCGTCGGCGACTACCAGCAGCGGCAGGAAATGGACGAAGAAATCCGCGACGCCGTGCGGCAGGGTGACTACGCGGCGGCCGATTGGCCGAGCTTCGTGATCGATCCCAGCGGCCTGCGGCCCGACCAGACCCTGGTCATGTCGAGCTCGCCGACGCCCGCCGGCTACCGGCAGCCGGCTCCCTCGGGCGCCAGCTCCGGACGAGTCGAGATCCACAGCACCGAGTCGGCCCAGATCGACACCGTCGGGCAGGTTCGGGTCGCCGAAGGCGAGGTCGGCCCTTGCGAACCGGTCGCGGCAGCGGCTGGCCAGGCACCGGTCAGGGCTCCCGAAGGCGGCTGGGACTTCAGCGCCCACGAATACGCCGGCTGGGGCTTCGGCCTCGGTCCCAAGAGCGGCGAATAGGCACCGCGCCGCATCTCGCTGCACGCTCCAGGTAGCGTCGGTTGCATGAACGCGGCCGGCGCTACCGACGTGCTCGTCCTGTGAGCGAGCCCGCCCGCCACGACGAGCACCTGCTGCGCGTCCCCGCCGACCTCGCCGGCGACGACGAGGTTCGCCTGCAGCGGATCCACGACGAGATCGAGCGCGGCTTCGAGGCGCTGGGCGACGTCGAGGACGGGGTCTCGGTCTTCGGCTCGGCCCGCGTCGCCGAGGGCCATCGCTGGTACGAGCTTTGCCGGGAGACCGCGCACTGCCTGGTCGATCACGGCTTCAGCGTGATCACCGGCGGCGGCTCGGGGTTGATGGAGGCGGCGAACCGCGGCGCCGCCGAAGCCGGCGGCCTCTCGATCGGTCTCAACATCGAGCTGCCCCACGAGCAGCAGCCCAACCCCTACGCCAACCGCAGCCTCGACTTCCACTACTTCTTCGCCCGCAAGCTGATGTTCGTCCGCTACGCCCGCGCCTTCGTGATCATGCCCGGCGGCTTCGGCACCCTCGACGAGATGTTCGAGAGCCTGACCCTGATCCAGACCAACCGGATTCGCCACTTCCCGACGATCCTCGTCGACTCCGAGCATTGGCGGCCGCTGCTGCGCTGGCTCGACACCGACCTCGAGGACTGCGGCCTGATCGGTCCCGGCGACAAGGAGCTGCTGGTTACCGCCGACACTCCAAGCGAAGTGTGTGAGCACGTGATGCGCGCGAGGGAGCGCCAGCGAGAACACACCTGAACGTTTGACTAGTAGTTGGGGTACTCCTAGGATTGCCGCTTGCTGGTCGAGCCGGGAGACCTCAGAGAGCAGTTGCGGATGGCTGAACGGGCCCGGACGCAGTACAAGTTCCGGAGCCGGCTCAGCGACGGAGCGCTCGCCCGTCACCTGGGCGGCAACGGCGTCGAGGTGCTGGTCGACGGCGAGTGGGTGCGGATCGTGCGGCCGACCGACTTCTACGACGAGCGAGCCTGGGTCGCCGCCGACGACGACGGGGGGCTCGCGTACCACGCCCTGCAGTGCATCACCTCCGACCTGGACCGCGAGCGTCTGCGCTGGTCCAGCTTCAAGGCTCGGCTGACCCGCACCGCCGGCGGCCGCCTGGTCGTCCCCCCGCTTGCCGGCGGCGCCGCGCGCTCCCCCGACGAAGAGGACACCAAGCGCTGCCGTAACGTCTTTCTCAGCTGCCTCTCGCGCCTGCGCGACGACGAGGTCAAGGAACTCCACGAGCAGGCGCAGGAGGGGTATGAGCTGCAGCGGGAACGGAATGCGACCGTCGAGCAGCGCGCCAACTTCTTCCTCGGAGCCGCCGGCCTCTCCAGCACCCTGGTCCTCGCCAACGCGAGCATCCTGCTCGGCGCCGGGGAAGGCGCGCTCGGCTCCCCCTGGCGGCAGCTCAGCGCCGCCGCCTTCGCGCTCGCCAGCGTCTGCGCGATCGTCGCCGGGATCAGAGCGCTGCAAGCCGTGATGCTCTCCTTCGAGCGGGTCTCGCCGAGCGGCGTCGGCCCGATCCTCGAGGCCGATTCGGCGAGCGGCGGGTTGCGGGCGACGCGCAACCACACCAGCTTCCTGCTGCTGGCCCAGGAGCGCGAACTGCGGGTCCACGAATGGAAGCTGGCGCGGCTGGGCGAAGCGCGCAGGTGGTTCGGCGGCGCCGTCCTCGGCGTCGTCGTCGTCACCGCCTTCGTCCTCGTCGAAGTGCTCTGACCCAGAAAGAGCTAGTGGCGGAAGTGGCGGTGCTTGGTGAAGATCATCGCCACGCCCTGCGCGTCGCAGGCCTCGATCACCTCGGCGTCGCGTTTGGAGCCGCCGGGTTGGATCACCGCGGTGGCGCCGGCCTGGAGGGCGAGCTCGGGGCCGTCGGCGAAGGGGAAGAAGGCGTCGGAGGCGACGGCGGAGCCGGCGAGCAGGGCGTCGGCCTCCTCGCCGCGGGCGTCGCGGCACTTCTCGACCGCGAGGCGGACCGAGTCGACGCGGCTCATCTGGCCGGCGCCGATCCCGAGCGTGGCGCCGTCCTTGGCGATCACGATCGCGTTGGAGCGGACCCGGCGGCTGACGGTCCAGGCGAAGAGCAGGTCCTGCCACTGCTGCTCGCTCGGCTCGGCCTTCGTCACCACCTCCATGATCTGGCGCGGCTCGGGGTCGCCGTCGCGGTCCTGGATCAGGAGGCCGCCGAGGACCCGCTTGACGTCGCGTTCGCCCGTCTCGGGCTCGCGCCGCTCCTCCTCGTCGAGGATCCGGATCGCCTCCTTCTGCTGGAGGACGTCGAGCGAGCCTGCTTCGTATCCGGGTGCGTAGAGGACCTCGACGAAGTTCTTGTGCAGCTCCTCGGCCAGCGCCACCGAGACCCGCCGGTTGAGGGCGATGATGCCGCCGTAGGCGGAGACCGGGTCGCAGGCGAGGGCCTTCAGGTAGGCCTCGAGCGCGTCGGCACCGACCGCCACCCCGCAGGGGTTGTTGTGCTTGACGATCACGCAGGCCGGCTGCTCGAAATCGGCGACCAGCGCCCGTGCCGAGTCGAGGTCGAGGACGTTGTTGAAGGAGAGCGCCCGCCCGTGCAGCTTCGAGACCCGCGAGAGGATGTGGCTGCGGGCGCCGACGTCGGCGTAGAGCGCCGCCCGCTGGTGCGGGTTCTCGCCGTAGGAGAGGTCGATCACCTTTTCGTAGGCGACCGCGAGGTGTTCGGGGAAGTCCTCGTACTCGGTCGAGAACCAGCGGCTGATCGCGGCGTCGTAGCGGGCGGTCTGGGCGAAGGCCTCGTTGGCGAGCCAGTGCCGGGTCGAGGCCGAGATCGTGCCGCCCGACTCCTCCAGCTCGGCGCAGACCGCGTCGTAGGACTCGGGCTTGACGACGACGGCGACGCCCTCGTGGTTCTTGGCCGCGGCGCGGATCATCGTCGGGCCGCCGATGTCGATGTTCTCGATCGCCACCTCGGGGGCGACGTCGCGGGCGGCGACGGTCTGCTCGAAGGGGTAGAGGTTGACGCAGACGACGTCGATCGGCTCGATCCCTTCGCGCGCCAGCGTCGCCATGTGGTCGGGGTCCTCGCGCCGCGCCAGCAGCGCCGCGTGCAGCCGCGGGTGCAGGGTCTTCACCCGGCCGTCGAGGATCTCTTCCTGGCCGGTGAACTCGGAGACGTCGGTGACCTCGAGGCCGGCCTCGCGCAGCGCCGTCGCGGTGCCGCCGGTGCTGAGGATCTCGACCCCGAGCGAGGCGAGGCTGCGGGCGAAGTCGGCCACGCCGGTCTTGTCGGAGACCGAGATCAGGGCCCGGCGCACGCGGATCGCGCCGTCCGCGGCGATCTCGGTGGGGGTGTCTGCCTCTGCCTCGGTCATCTAGTCGATCGCGACCGTGCTGGGGTCGCTGGGGTCGATCCTAGCCTTGCCCGAGGCGATCATGCGGATCGCCTCCGGGTAGAGCTGGTGCTCGACGGCGTGGATCGCCGCTTCCAGATGCGCCCGGTCGCGCCCCGGCGGCACCGGCACCTCGCGCTGGACGATCGCCGGCCCGGTGTCGACCCCCTCGTCGACGAAGTGGACGGTGACCCCGGTCACCTCGACCCCGGCCGCGAGCGCCTGGCCGATCGCGTCGAGCCCGGGGAAGCTCGGCAGCAGCGCCGGGTGGACGTTGACGATGCGGCCGCGGAAGCGGGCGACGAACGGTTCGCTGAGCAGCTGCATGTAGCCGGCGAGGACGATCAGGTCGGGGCGGTGGGCCTCGATCCAGTCGGCCATCGCGCCGTCGCGACCGAGCCGGTCCTCGTAGGCGTCGCGGGGGAAGACGCCGGTCTCGACCCCGGCCGCCACCGCCCGCTCCAGTGCCCGCGCCGCCGGCTTGTCGGAGCCGACCGCGACCACCTCGATCCCCTCGCGGCTGTGCAGCGAGTCGAAGATCGCCTGCAGGTTGGTGCCGGAGCCGGAGGCGAGGACGACGAGGCGGAAGCTGCTCACGCCCGCACCCTACTCAGGGCCGGACCCTGGGACACTTCGGGCCATGAGCACCTTCTGGCAGGCGGTCCTCTATATCCACCTGCTGGCGATGGCCTTCTTCGTCGGCGGGCAGCTCGTCTTCGGGCTCGCCGTCGTCCCCGTCCTGCGCGGCGATGCCGAGCGCGAGCGGATGCGCGCCGTCGCCCGCCGCTTCGGCTACGGCTCGCTGGCGGCGCTCGCCGTCCTCCTCGTCACCGGCTGGGCGATGGCCTCCCACTACGACCTCTTCGGCAACTCGACCCTGCAGTGGAAGCTGGCCCTGGTCGGGCTGCTCATCGTCCTCGCCCTGGCCCACCTGCGCTGGGGCAAAGCCCACCTCCTGCAGGGAGCGATCCTGCTGACGACCCTGGTCATCGTCTGGCTCGGCGTGGAACTAATGGTGGGGTGAGAACGCAGTAATTCCCGCTATGCGGGACGAAGTGCGTTCTCAGCCTGGGGAGGCGGGGAGTACGGCGATGTCCTCGAGCGCGAACTTGCCGTTGGCGTCGTCGGGGTCGCCGAGCGGGTAGCGGCCGCTGAAGCAGGCGTCACAGTGGTCGTCGGGGCTGCCGCCGATCGCCTCGTAGACGCCGTCCATCGAGAGGTAGGCGAGGCTGTCGGCGTCGAGCTCGTCGGCGATCTCCTGGACCGAGCGGTTGTGGGCGATCATCTCCTCGCGGGTCGACATGTCGACGCCGTAGTGGCAGGGGTTGCGGATCGGCGGCGCCGAGATCCGCAGGTGAACCTCGGTCGCGCCGGCGTCGCGCAGCATGCCGACGATCTGGCGAGTCGTGTTGCCGCGCACGATCGAGTCGTCGACGACGACGATCCGCTGCCCGGCGACGATCTCCGGCAGCGGATTGAACTTGAGCCGCAGCCCGTGCTTGCGCAGCTCCTGGCCGGGCTGGATGAAGGTGCGGGCGACGTAGCGGTTCTTGATCAGGCCGTCGTCGCGGGGCAGACCCGAGGCGCGGGCGAAGCCAGCCGCGGCGGGGTTGCCGGAGTCGGGGACGGCGATCACCAGGTCGGCCTCGACCGGCGCCTCGCGCCAGAGAATCTCGCCCATCCGCCCGCGCGCCTGCTGCAGGACGCGGCCCTCGAGCCGGCTGTCGGGGCGGGAGAAGTAGATGTGCTCGAAGACGCAGCTCGAGCGGCGCTCGGCCCTGACCACCTGGCGCGTCTCCAGCCCGCGCTCGGTCAGTGAGACCAGTTCGCCTGGGTGCACCTCGCGCATCAGCTCGGCGCCGATGATGTCGAAGGCGCAGCTCTCGGAGGCGACGACGAAGCGGTCGCCGAGGCGGCCGAGGCTGAGCGGCCGGATCCCGTGCGGGTCGCGGAAGGCGACGATCGCGCGCTTGGTCATCACCACCGTCGAGTAGGCGCCCTCCAACTGCGGCATCACGTCGGCGACGGCGTCCTCGATCATCCGCCCGCCGTGGGAGGAGAGCAGGGCGGCGATGATCTCCGAGTCAGAGGTGCCGCGGAAGTCGATCCCACGCTCCTTCAGCTCGCTCCACAGCTCGACTGCGTTGGTCAGGTTGCCGTTGTGGGCGAGCGCCACCTCGCGACCGTCGTCGCGCCAGATCGGCTGCGCGTTCTCCCAGGAGCCGCCGCCGGTGGTCGAGTAACGAACGTGGCCGATCGCCATGTCGCCCTGCAGCGCCAGCAGCTTCTCCTCGTCGAAGACCTGGGAGACGAGGCCGGAGTCGCGCAGAGTGGTGATGTGGCCGCCCTCGCAGGTCGCGATCCCGGCTGACTCCTGGCCGCGGTGCTGCAGCGCGTAGAGCCCGAAGTAGGCAAGTCGGGAGACGTCGTGGCCGGGTGCGTATACGCCAAAGACGCCGCACTCGTCACGCGGCCCGTCGCGGTCTTCCAGGAGCCGCTGATCGGTAGTCAAGACGCGCTTTTCCTCGCTGATTCGAGAAGGACAGAAGCGCAGGCGGACTGCCTACCCGCGCAGGGTAGCAGCGAGCGCCGATCGCGCCGTCCCGCCGGGACCCTCCCAATTTGCGGAGTGGGAGGTCAGGGGTGCGCTTCGGCCAGCAGCGCGTCGAGCGCTTGGCCGAGGCCGGCGATCGCCAAGTCGAGCGGCGCCAGGTCGGCGGCGGCGCGGGAGCGGACGAGGGCACCCTCGACGGTGGAGACGACCATGCCGGCGAAGGTGGCCGCCTTGGCGGCGGCGACGCCTTCGCGGACGAGGGCGTCGGAGATCGCTCCTTCCCAGCTCTCGAAGGCGGCGGTGGCGGCGGCGGCGAGGGCGGGGTCCTCGGGGCGGGCGAGGGCGGCGGCGGCTACCGGGCAGCCGATCCGGGCCGGGTCGTCGGCGGCGCGCTGGCGGAAGATCTCGCCGAAGAGGGCGAGGGTCTCGCGCAGGCCGCGCTCGACCAGCGAGCGTTCGATCCCGATCCGGATGCGGACGCCGTCGAGCTCAGCCGCCTCGGCGGCGAGCTGCGCCTTGCCGCCGGGGAAGTGGTGGTAGATCGAGCCGCGCGGCGCTTCGCCGCGCTCGGCGACGTCGCGCAGCTCCATTCCCGCGTAGCCGCGCTCGGCGAGCAGGCGGCCGGCGCCGTAGAGGAGCCGGTCGCGACCGTCGCGGGCGGGGCGCATTTGTTCGGCATTACCGGACAAATGCGCCCCTCGATGGTTCGGCCTTACCTATGACCATGGACATAGTCTAGTCTCTCGGGGCGATGTATGACGCTGGACATAGAAAGAGCGCGATCGCGATCGCCTGCGCGGGCGCCTTCGTCGCCTTCCTCGACACGACGATCGTCAACATCGCCTTCCCCGACATCTCCGCCTCCTTCTCGAGGTCGGGACGCGACCTCCTCTCCTGGGTCCTCGACGGCTACTTCGTCGTCATCGCGGCGCTGTTGGTCCCCGCAGGCGGGCTCGCCGACCGCTTCGGCCACAAGCGCGTCTTCCTCCTCGGCGTCGCCGCCTTCACCGTCGCCAGCGGCCTCTGCGCGGCGGCGCCGAGCCTCGAGCTGCTGATCGCCTTTCGCGTCGTCCAGGGAGTCGGCGCGGCGCTGATCGCGCCCGCTTCGCTGGCGATCGTCCTCGACCGCTTCCCGCCCGAGCGCCGCGCCGCCGGCGTCGGCCTCTGGGGAGCGGCGGCAGCCGCGGCGGCGGCGGTCGGCCCGACCCTCGGCGGCGCCTTGGTCGAGCTCGCCGACTGGCGACTCGTCTTCCTCGTCAACCTTCCCCTCGGCGCCGCGATCCTGCTCGCCGGCCGCCGCCGCCTTTCCGACCAGCCGAGACTCGACTCCCGCCTCCCCGACCTCCCCGGCGCGCTGGCGTTGGCGGCGGGTCTGGCGCTGATCACGCTGGCGATCGTCGAGGGCAACGACTGGGGCTGGGCCGCCGCCTCGACCCTCGGCTGCTTCGCCGCTGGCCTGGCGCTGCTCGCGGCCGTCGTCGCCCGCAGCTTTCGTCACCCGCGGCCGATCGTCGAGCCGCAGCTCTTCGAGCACCGCTCCTTCGCCCTCGGCAACCTCGGCACCCTGCTCTTCGCCGCCGCCTTCTTCTCGCTGATCCTCGGCAACGTCCTCTTCCTCACCGGCGTCTGGGGCTACACCGTGCTGCAGGCCGGTGCCGCGACCCTCCCCGGGCCGACGCTTTCGACCGTCTTCGCCGGGCCTGCCGGCCGTCTTGCCGACCGCTTCGGCCACCGCGCGGTGATCTTCCCGGGGACCCTGGTCTTCGCCGCCGGGGTGATGGTCCTGCGCTCGGCCGGCGCGCAGCCCGACTGGCTCGGCCTCTGGCTGCCCGGCTCGGCGCTAACCGGGATCGGCATCGGCCTCGCCTTCCCGACCCTCGGATCGGCCGCGGTCCGCGACGTCCCCGACGACCGCTTCGCCACCGCCAGCGCAGTCAACGCCGCCTTCCGCCAGGTCGGTGCCGTCCTCGGCACCGCGATCCTGGTCGCGATCGTCGGCGAACCGGCGACCCTCGCCGCCGCCCTGCACGTCTCCGACGGCGCCTACCTCTTCTCGGTCTTCGCCGCCCTCGCCGCGGGCGCGACGGTGCTGGCGCTGCGTCCGCTCTCCGTTTCCAGACCAGCCGCCGCCGAGGTCGCCGCCGTGGTGCCGCTCAGCTCCGTGGATTGAACGCCGGCAGGCCGTCGATGCTGACCGCGTTCTTCTCCGCCATGTACTCGTCGAGGGCCGCCGGGCCGCCGCTGCGCATCTTCTTCGCCGCCCAGGCCTCCATGTGCTCGCGTTCGCCCTCATAGCTCATCAGCGGCACGCCGTAGCCGCAGGCGTCGGCGACGCGGTCGACGTCGACGTGGATGATCGCCCGCCGCGCCTCGGTCACCGGGTGCGGGTCTTCGAAGCCGGCTTGCTCGTAGAGCACCGCGAAGCGCGGGTCGTCGGCTGGGATCACCTCGCCGCGGCCGTGCAGGCGGAGGATCCGGGGCGGCCCTTCGAAGGCGCAGAGCATGACGACGATGCGGCCGTTCTCGCGCAGGTGGGCGACGGTCTCGGCACCGGAGCCGACCATGTCCAGATAGGCGACGGTGTGCTCGTCGAGCACTCGCAGCGTCCCGATCGGCCCCTTCGGCGAGACGTTGACGTGGCCGTCGCCGTCGAGCGGCGCGCTGCCGACGAAGAAGAGCCGCTGGCTGGAGATCCACTCGCGCTGGTGCTCGTCGATGCCCTCGAAGACCTTGGCCACCCAGCCAGGCTACCGTGGTTGAGCTTTCCGTCGAATAGCGAAGGAAAGCTCAACCACGGTGGGGTGGGGTCAGGCCTGACCCTTCAGCTTGATCGTCTTCGTCGTGGTGTTGACCGTGCCGAGGACGTTGGTCGCGCCGACAGCCAGCTTCAGCGAGAGCGTCTTGCTTGGCGGCAGCTCCTTCAGTTTCGCCTTCAGCTTGCCAGGGAACTTCAGCTTGAAGCTCGCGATCTGGCCCGGCGAGACGGTGTGGCTGCCCCCACTGAGCTTTGCTTTCTTGCCTTTGCCTAGCTTGACGACGCCCTTGACGCTGACCGGCGCCGAGGTGTCGGTCGTGACCAAGACCGTGACCCCGCTCGTCCCCGCCTGGCTCAGCAGGGACACCACGACCGAGCCGCACGCGGTTTGCAGCGTCGCCGCCTGCGCGCATTTGTCCTGGGTCTCGTCGCCGTACCCGTCGCCGTCGGCGTCGGGCTCGATCCGGGCGACGACCGGCACGGCCTCCGGGGCGGCCGCGAAGAAGGATCCGGTTTCGCCGAGGAGGAGGTCGCCACCGTGCGCCAGGATCTCGGCTCCGGGGGCATGATCCGAGCCGCAAAGGAAGCTGATCGGCCCCGATTCACCGGGTGCGAATTCGACGACGGCCCCATACAACCCGAGCTGGTCGCCTGCCTGGATCGGCATCCTCACGTTGGCCGTGTTCAGGGTGCCGGAGCGGAGCGTCATCTGCGCTTCCCCGGTCACCTGGAAGCTTCCTGGCGTGCCGGTCGGGTGCAGGACCTTGATCCAGGACGGTACCGGCGGCGGCGAGAAGCTCGAATCGATGTTGACCTTCAGCTGGGTGACGATCCCGGATACCGGCGCGGTGATCGGCAGCGCGGAGCTCGGGTCCGATTCCGTGGTCAGCGTGTAGTTGCCGGGCGCGGCGCCGTTGCCGATGCAGGTGTCGCCGAATTCCGTCGCCGCCGAGGCCGATGCGGCTCCGAGCAGTCCGAGCGCCCCGATCGCCACCGCCACCGCTGCCGCCAGCCAACTTCGCATTGCATCGCTCCCCTCGATTGGACTTGGAGAGGCCGAGAATAGGCTCGCTCGGCGACGTCGCAACCGGGAACCCCCAAACTCGGCCTAATCGGCCAGCGCTTCGGCCTTCTCGTCCAGCGAGCGCCAGGCGCTCGCCGCGCCGCCGAGGCCGAGGACGAGGCTGCGGTCGCCGGCGGCGATCTCGATCGTGGTGCCGCCGACCTCGCCGATCAGGACGGCGCCGAGATCCTCCAGCACGGCGCGCTCGCCGCTGAGCAGGAAGCCGCCGGAGCCCTCGCCGAACAGCGCCTCTTCCGGCGAGCAGCCGCGTTCGCGCAGCGGCTGCAGATCGACGTGGCAGCCGAGCTCGCCGGCGATCGCCGACTCGGCGAGGGCGCAGGCGAGACCGCCGTCGCTGACGTCGTGGGCGGAGGCGAGCTTGCCGGCGCGGACCGCGGCGCGGATCTGGGCGCAGGCGTTGGCGACCTTGCTGACGTCGGGTTGCGGCAGGCCGACGTCGAGCTCTCCCCGCTGCTTGGCCAGCTCCGAGCCCGCGAGGGTGGGGGAGAAGGGGCCGAAGAGGGCGATCGCGTCGCCCGCGGCGGCGAAGGCGCTGCCGGCGACCTGGGCGGGGTCGGGAACTTCACCGACCATCGAGACGACCGGCGTCGGGTAGATCGGGCCGTCGGGGCCCTCGTTGTAGAGGGAGACGTTGCCGCCGACTACGGGGACGCCGAGCGCCGTGCAGACGTCGGCGAGGCCGCTGACGGCGCGATCGAGCTGCCAGGCGGTCGCCGGCTTCTCCGGGTTGCCGAAGTTGAGGCAGTTGGTCAGGCCGAGCGGCTCGGCGCCGACGCAGGCGAGGTTCTGGGCGCACTCGAGCACCGCCTCGATCGTCCCCGCGTAGGGGTCGCAGGCGACGCGGCGGCCGTTGCCGTCGATCGAGACCGCGATCGCGTTGCCGGACTCGGGCAGCTGCAGGACGGCGGCATCGGCCTGCTCGGGGCGGCGCACGGTGCGCGAGCCGACGACCGAGTCGTACTGCTCGAAGGCCCAGCGCTTGGAGGCGATGTTGGGCGCCGCCAGCAGCGCCAGCAGCTCGTCCTCGGCGCTCACCCCCGCAGCCAGCGTCGCCCGGTTGCCGTAGATCCACCCCGCCGGCTCGGCCGGCTCGAGGTCGTACAG
The DNA here is from genome assembly GCA_035542315.1 of Solirubrobacterales bacterium. Classification (GTDB taxonomy): domain Bacteria; phylum Actinomycetota; class Thermoleophilia; order Solirubrobacterales; family 70-9; genus VAYN01. The sequence goes on from DATKLT010000013.1 coordinate 21,605, forward strand.
CGGGCAGCCGTCGACCAGCGCCGCGACCGGCATCTCGCCGACGACCTCCTCCCCGCGCAGGATCCGGATCGCGCCGGTATCGGTGACGACGCCGATCTCCGCCGACCCGGTCTGCCACTTCTCGCAGATCGCCCGCACCTCGGCGACCCGGGCCGGCTCGACCACGCCAAGCATGCGCTCCTGGGACTCGGAGACCATGATCTCGAAGGGCTCCATGTCGGCCTCGCGCAGCGGCACCCTGGCGACGTCGAGGTCGATGCCGACGCCGCCGGCGGAGGCCATCTCACCCGCCGAGGAGGTCAGCCCTGCCGCGCCGAGATCCTGCAGCGAGACCAGCAGCCCTTTCTCCAGCAGCTCCAGGCAGCACTCGAGCACCTTCGACTCCTCGAACGGGTCGCCGATCTGGACCGTCGGTCGCTTCGTCTCGTCGCCCTCGCCGAGCTCGGCCGAGGCCAGCACCGAGGCACCGCCGATTCCGTCGCGCCCGGTCGCCGCCCCCATCAGCACGACGGCGTTGCCGACCCCGGCAGCGGCCGCCCGCACCATGTCGGCGCTCTTCGCCAGGCCAATGCACATCGCGTTGACCAGGCAGTTGTGCTCGTAGGGCTCCTCGAAGTAGATCTCGCCGCCGACCGTCGCCACCCCGATCGAGTTGCCGTAGTGGCCGATCCCGCGCACGGCGCCGTCGAGCAGGTGGCGCGAGCGGACCGAGTCGAGCTCGCCGAAGCGGAGGCTGTCGAGGATCGCGATCGGCCGCGCCCCGATCGCGAAGACGTCGCGGAGGATGCCGCCGACCCCGGTCGCCGCCCCCTCGAACGGTTCGACCGCGCTCGGGTGGTTGTGGGACTCGACCTTGAAGGCAACGGCGTAGCCGTTGCCGACGTCGACGGCGCCGGCGTTCTCTCCCGGCCCCATCAGCACCCGCTCGCCCTCGGTCGGCAGCCGCCGCAGCAGCTTGCGCGAATGCTTGTAGGCGCAGTGCTCGGACCAGAGCAGGCTGAACATCGCCAGCTCGACGTCGTTCGGCTCTCGCCCCAGCTTCTCGACGATCAGCTCGTACTCGGAGTCGGTCAGGCCGAGCTCGCGGTATTTGGGAGTGCCGACGGTCACGCCAGGACCCCGCTCATCCGCTCGAAGACCCGCAGCCCGTCGGTCGAGCCGGTCAGCGGGTCGACCGCGTGCTCGGGGTGGGGCATCAGGCCGAGCACGTTGCCGCGCTCGTTGGTGACGCCGGCGATATCCCGCAGCGAGCCGTTGGAGTTGTGGCCGTCGGCGTAGCGGTAGGCGACCTGGCCGTTCGCCTCCAGCCGGTCGAGCGTCTCCTCGGGCGCGTAGTAGCGGCCTTCGCCGTGCTTGGCCGGGATCGAGAGCCGCTCGCCGGTGCCCTCCTCGATCAGCTCGACCTGGTGGCAGCGGAAGCGTAGCCCGGCGTTGCGGAGCAACGCGCCGGGCAGGAGGCCGGCCTCGCAGAGGACCTGGAAGCCGTTGCAGATGCCCAGCACCGGACCGCCCGCGGCGGCGAGCTCGGCGACCGCTTCCATCGCCGGCGAGAAGCGGGCGATCGCGCCGGCACGCAGGTAATCGCCGTAGGAGAACCCGCCGGGGACGACGACGCCGTCGACGCCGCCGAGGTCGCGGTCCTCATGCCAGATCAGCCGCGCTTCGTCGCCGGCGATCCGGCAGGCGTGCAGCGCGTCCCGCTCGTCGCAGGAGCCAGGAAATTGGAGAACACCCCACTTAATGAACGCCACCTCCTCCGCTTCGCGTCCGGGGGTGGCTGCCGAATTGGCGACTCGCCGCGTTCAAAGGGTCTGGATCTCGTAGTCCTCGATCAGCGGGTTGGCGAGCAGCTTCTCGCAGAGCTCCGCCAGCCGCTCGGGGTCCTCGGCCTCGAGCTCGACCATGCGGCCGACCCGGACGTGCTCGACTCCGTCGAAGCCGAGCGCCGGCAGCGCCCGCTCGACCGCCTTGCCCTGGGGGTCGAGGATTCCCTCCTTGGGCCGGATCAGAACGCGCGCTTTCAGAAGGACTCCCCGGTGATCCGTTCGTAGGCCTCGACGTATTTGCCGCGCGTCTGCTCGACCACGTCGGCCGGCAGCTCCGGCGCCGGCGGCGATTTGTCCCAGCCCTGGGCGCTGGCCCAGTCGCGGACGAACTGCTTGTCGAAGGAGGGGGGAGTGCGGCCCGGCTCGTAGCTGTCGGCGGGCCAGAAGCGCGAGGAGTCGGGGGTCAGGACCTCGTCGCCGAGGACGATCTCGGCGCCGGCGTGGCGGCCGAACTCGAACTTGGTGTCGGCGAGGATGATCCCGCGTTCGGCGGCGTGCTCGGCTCCGCGCTGGTAGACCTCGATCGAGATCCGGCGCAGGTCCTCCAGCAGCGCCCGGTCGCCGACGATCTCGGCGGCGCGGTCGAAGTCGACGTTCTCGTCGTGGTCGCCGATCTCGGCCTTGGTCGCCGGGGTGAAGATCGGCTCCGGCAGCCTGTCGGACTCGACCAGGCCGGCCGGCAGCTCGATCCCGCAGACCGCGCCGCCCTCCTTGTATTCCTTCCAGCCCGAGCCCGAGAGGTAGCCACGGACGACGCACTCGACCGGGTACATCTGCAGCTTGCGCACTCGCATCGCGCGTTCGGCCACCTCCTCCGGCACGTCCTCGGAGATGAAGTGGTTGGGGACGATGCCCTCGGTCAGCCCGAACCAGAAGACCGACATGCGGTTGAGGACCTTGCCCTTGTCGGTGACCGGCGTCGGCATCACGACGTCGTAGATCGAGATCCGGTCGGAGGCGACCATCAGCAGGTCGTCTTCCCACTCGTAGACCTCGCGCACCTTGCCGGACGAATGCAGCTTCAGATCGGTAAGAGTCGTCATTAAGGCGATGCTAACCATCGCGCCAGCGGCGCACGTCTTGGCCCCTTTGGTGAGATCCTCTCGACCGTGGGACTCCCACCCGAACCGCGCAAGAGCCCTTTGATGCAGACGCTCGCCTGGAGCTTCCGCCCGCTCGCCTTCATGCGCGAGTGCCGTCGCCTCTACGGCGACGCCTTCAGCGTCCGCTTCCTCGGCTTCGAGCGGCCGATGGTGCTGGTCTCCGACCCGGCCGCGATCAAGGCGCTGTATACGGAGCGCGACATCGGCCTGCCGGCGGGGCGCAACATCATCCTCGAACCGATCCTCGGCCCCCAATCGCTGCTGCTGCTGGAAGGCTCTGAGCACCTCGCCCGGCGCCGGCTGATGCTGCCGCCCTTTCATGGCGAGAGGATGCGTGCCTACGAGCCGGTCCTGGCCGAGATCGTCGACGGCGAGATCGACTCCTGGCCGCTCGGCACCGAGTTTCGGATCCACCCGCGGATGCAGGCGATCACCCTGGAGGCGATCCTGCGCGTCGTCTTCGGCGTCGCCGAAGGGCCGCGGCTGGAGCGGCTGCGGCAGATGCTGGCGACGGTGCTGACCGAAACCGCCTCGCCGCGGCGCCAGCTGCTCGGGCTCGCCACCCGTCGCTTCGGCGGCCGCGGGCCCTGGGCCAGCTTCGAAGGGCAGCTGCGGGAAGTCGACGAGCTGCTCTACGCCGAGATCGCCGAGCACCGCACCCGGCCCGACCTCGAGCAACGCAGCGACATCCTCTCGCTGCTGATGGTCGCCCGCTTCGAGGACGGCAGTGAGATGAGCGACAAAGAGCTGCGCGACCACCTGATGACGCTGCTGCTCGCCGGCCACGAGACGACGGCGACGGCGCTGGCCTGGACCTTCGACCTGCTGCTGCGCCACCCGGCGGCGCTGGCCCGACTGCGCGATTCAATCGCTGCCGGCGAGGACGACTACATGCGGGCGACGATCACCGAGTCGCTGCGCCTGCGCCCGGTCGTCCCGCTCGCCGGCCGCCGCCTCCGCAAGGAGCTCGTCGCGGACGGGCTGACGCTGCCGCCGGGGACCGACGTGACGCCCGCGATCTGGCTCACCCACACCCGTCCCGACCTCTATCCCGAACCGCTCGCCTTCAGACCGGAGCGTTTCCTCGACAACCCGCCGGAGACCTACGGCTGGATCCCCTACGGCGGCGGCATGCGCCGCTGCCTCGGCGCCGCCTTCGCCGAGTTCGAGATGCGGATCGTGCTGCGCGAGGTGCTGACCCGCTGCGAGCTGCGCAAGGCCAGCCCGGCGCCCGAGCAGACCGGCCGCCGCAACATCACGCTCTCGCCGAAGGACGGCACCCCGGTCGTCCTCGAGGCTCGCCACGAGGCGCGCGAGCCCGCCGCCGTCGCTGTCTAGGAGAGACTCAGACGCCGGACTTCGCAGGCGAGTGGGGGTGCTCCTTGGCCCAGCGGGCGATCGTGCCGGAGCCGGAGATGACCTCGCCGTTGTCGAGGACGAGGATCGGGACCTCGTTGGTGCCGCTCAGCTTCTTCACCTCGGTGCGATCGTCGCCGCGGCTGCGCCAGGTCCACGGCATCAGCCGATAGCCGCCGACGATCTTTAGCTCGTACTCGTAGCCGGCGTCGTCGAGCGCCTTGCCGGCGCGACCGCAGGGGTGCAGGGCGGGAACGTGGGTCTTCTGTCCGCAGGTGTAGAGGATCACGCGCTCAGCCTACCTCTCGCGATGTTGAGTTAACGAGAAACGCCCCCGCCCCGGCGATCGCCGGGGCGGGGGCGTCTGTGTCCATGCGCCTCCCGCGCTGGGCTAGCTCTTGACCAGGACCACCGCCTTCGTCGTCGTCCCGGTCTTGCCGTCGGGCCCGGTGAAGGAGACCTTCACTACGACCGTGACCTTGCCCGTTTCGTTCAGGGTCTTCAAGGCCTTGCCCTTGGCCTTGATTTGGACCTGGACCTTGCCGGGGGCGGTCGGGTTGCCGGTCACTGGGACGATGCCCGCTCCGGAGACGACCAGCTTGCCGGGCGCGGGGACCGCGATCACGAGCCGGGCTGTGCCCTTGCCCTTGTTCTTGATCTCTTTGCCTGGCGTCGGGATCTGGGGCGGAGCGGCCGCCTTGATCGCGGCTTCGGCCTGTTCTTTGGCTTCCCTCGCTTCTTTGGCAGCGGCTTCGGCCTTGGCTTCTGCGGCTTTCGCAGCGGCTTCGGCTTTCGCTTCAGCCGCTTTGGCTGCCGCTTCCGCTTTTTCTTCGGCCGCTTTGATCGCGGCTTCCGCCCGTTCTTCCGCTTCTTCGGCGGCTTTACTGGCTCCTTCGGCCGCCTCCTGTGCTTCCTGCGCTTCTTTGGCAGCGGCTTCCGCTTTTTCTTCGGCGGCTTTGGTGCCCGCTTCGGCTGCTTCTTCCGCGGCCTTCACTGCGGCTTCCGCTTTTTCTTCCGCTTCTTTGGCAGCGGCTTCCGCTTTTTCGATCGCTTCTTTCACTTCCTGGGCGGCTTTGGCGGCTTTTTCTTCCGCTTCTTCGACGGATTCTTCATCCGTCGACTTGACGATTTCGACCGTGACGTCGCTGGTCGTAATCGTCTGACCGCCGCTGTCGGTGATCGTCGCCTCGAGCGTGACCGTGGAGCCGATCGCCGAGGCGGGCGGCGTCCAGTTGAACCCGTACGGGGCTTCCGAGCGGGTCCCCAGCGGAGCTCCGTCGACCTTGAGGCTGACCGATTTGACTCCGTAGTCGTCTTCGGCGAGCACGACCGGTTCCATCGCGACCCCCGCTTCGACGGTTTCACCGCCGCCGGGGTTGACGATGGCTCCGACCGGTGCCGCGTCGGACTGGGTGCCGAGGACGGGCGCGGCCGGGGCCGCTCCGAGCACCGGGGCGAACAACACCGACGCGTTGGCGGCGAGGTCGTTGCCGGAGATGCCCTCTTCGTCGGGTGGGCCGATCACCGTCGGGCCGACTATCGGGGTGCCGTTGGTACCCCAGTAGTTTTCGCTGGCAGTCACCGGTGCCGCTTCCCGCACGGCTTCGTTTTTGAGGTCGGCGTTGAACAGGCCGTAGCCGTTGCCGACGATCGTCGAGCCGCTGATCGTGGTCGATCCCGCCCCGGTCAGCAGGATGCCGACCGATTTGCGCGGTTCCGTCGTGTACCGGTTGTTGGCGATTTTGCTGCCGGTCACCGACCCGGTGGCGCCGGCGTGGTACTGGATCCCGGTCTGCGGGATCGTGGTGCTCGCACCCGATCCTTCGACCAGCGTGTTCTTGACGAACCCGACCTCTTTGATCCCCTGCGGTTCGGTGGCCGTCGCCGAGGCATCGGTGCCTTTGGCGTCGTCGAAGCGGATCCCGCCCGACTGGTACCCGGTCACTTTGCTGTTGACGATCGTCACCTGGCGTTCTGCGGTACCGGATCCGGAACCAACCTGCCAGTTGGTGGCGATCACGCCATAGCCCCAGGGTTTAGCCGTCAGTTCTTCGGCTTTGGTCACTCGTTTGAGCGGGCCGACGACGCTGTTGGCGATCCTGCCCGAGGCGTTGAAGAACGCGACGCCGGCCTCGGCGTACGTGTTCGCGGATTCGATCGTGACTCCGGAGATGTCGACGTACTCCTCGTCGTATTCCGTCGAGCCGAGCGACTGCCTGGAGACGGTGATGACGTTGCCGCCGCCGTCGCGCAGATACGGTTCGGTGCCGTACAGGGTGGTCAGCGAGGCCGCCGGTTTGATCGTGACTTTGCTCGCACCGGCGCCGACGATCTTCAACGGCTTGTTGATCGTCAGGCCGTTCATCGCTCCGGACTGAACCGGGTTGAGTTCGCTGCTGACCGGGGTCGACGATTCGGCGTAGGTGCCGGCGCAGACCATGATCGTGTCCCAGGGGCTGGCGTATTCGACGGCTTCCTGGATCTTTTCGAACTGGGCGTTGGGGCACTGCACTCCGTCGTCGTCGACGGTCCAGACGCTGGCGCCCGGCGTCTTGCTTTTGTCGGGGATTTCGAAATCGGCGTTGGCGCGCTGGTAGACGCCGGATTCCATTTCGGTGATCGGGTTCGGGCCGCTGGTCGGCGGTCCTTCGCCCGGGCCCGCGTTCGGTGCGGTGCTATCGAGCAGCAGATCCGAGCCGGTCACCGACTGCTCAAAGCGTAGGTCGGCGAGCTGGATCGAACCGCTCTGCGGCATCCCGAGTTCGCCGAAGCGAAGCGAGACCTTGCGCACCGTGCTCAGATCGACGCCCTGTTTGGCGAAGTCTTCGAGCGGCACGCGGATGTCGCGGAGGATGACGTGGACACGGGCCGAGGTCGACCCGAGCGTTTGCTGCAGGGCCGTGCCGTAGCGTTTGCTGCCCGCTTCGACCGTCCCTTCGTTGCCTTCGGCATCGGTCACCGCGATCGTGAAATTCTGCGGCGCCGTCTCCGGGTTCCACAGCCCTTCTTCGCCACGAGCGGGGTTGCGCGTGTCGAAGAAGTTGACGGCGGCGGCCAGGTACAGCGCTTTGTAGCCGCTGACGTCCTTGTCGGCGCCCGGGATCATCGTGCTCAGCGATGCCGGCTTGCCTTCGGTCTCGACCGGTTCTTCCCAGGCGACGGCAAGCTGGCGCCCGTAGGAGCCGTTGGCCGGGGCGCGTTCGCGCGTCCCCGCGGCCTGTCCGCCGACGGCTTCCAGGCCCGGAGCGGGGCACGGCTTGGCCGAGGTCGGGTTGCTGCCTTCGTTGAGCTGGGCAGGTTCCTGCTGCTTGGGGTCGGGGTTGCACCAGTCGATCCCGTTGGCGGTCGTCGCCGGCTTCGGGATCACGCCCCCGCCTTTCTTCGGGTAGGGGTTGGCGAACCCGGTCGCGACGATCTTGGTCCCGAGTGCGCTGACCGTGGTCGGGTGTTCGGTGTCGGGCCGGATCACGTCGAGCCGTTCGTCCGGCGGCGCCGTGTAGCTGTCGGCGACGCGGTCGAAGCAGGGGATCCGCATGCCGGCTTCGCTGGTCGGGCAGGCGGACATCGGCACCGACGGTTTGCCTTCGGCCGAGAGTTCGCCGGTCAGATACGGTTCGAAGGCGCCCTCGCCGCCGACGTAGCGACGGAAGAAGGCGGACATCGTCGCCAGCCCGAGCTTCTCCTGGTCGCCCATCCGTGCCGGGTCGCCCGAGATCCGGGTGTTGACGAGCGGGTCGAGCTTGGAGACGTTGCCAGCCCCGTTGACGATGTCGTAGGGACGGGTTTCGCCTTCGAGCGCCGCGAAGTGCGGCCCCGCTTCGCCGGAGAGGCGGATGCTGTGTGGGTTGGTGGCGGTGGCGAGTTTGCCTTTGCCGCTGGAGTAGCCGGTGACGTCCGGGCCGCAGGCAGCGTCCGCGGTCTGGGCGTCGTCGCCGTCGGCCTGCCAGATCGTGTTGTAGGCGTCGTGGTTGCCGCCGATCTGCTCCACCTGGAACTTCGGGTAGGGGTCGCCGGCGTACTGGCTGCGTTCGTAGAGACGGGCGCCCTGCAGGTTGGAGACGTCGCCGTCGCAGCTGCCGAACACGGTCATGAAGGGGACGCCGTAGGGGACGTGCCGTTCATAGTCGACCGGAGCCAGCGAGATCACCGCGCGTAGCGGGTAGCGTTCGCCAGCCGGCCGGGTGTGGTCGTATTCGACGAAGCTCGAGACCGCGTCGCCGCCGCGGGAGTGGCCCATCAGGCCGATCCGCGTCATGTCGAGCTTGCCGGCGAGCAGGCTGCCGACGTTCGAGTGCGTTTCGGTCGGAACCGGGCCTTCGCTCGCTTCTTTCAGCTTGTCGAGCATCGCCATGATCAGCAGGCGACGGTTGTGCATTCCCTTGCCAAGGCCGTCCTGGCGCGCCATCAGTTCGTCCTGGTCGAGCGAGACGACCGTGTAGCCCCAGCTGGCGAGGTTTTCGCCCAGATAGGCGTAGCCCTCGTCGTTGCGCTTGAAGGTGGTGCAGTTTGGACCGCTGCCGGAGTCGCATTCGCTGTGGTTGCCGTGGACGAAAAGCAGCAGAGGAGACTTCCCTGCATAGCCTTCGGGCTGGTACATCACGCCGCGGATCTCAGCCGTCAGCGATTCGTTGGCTTTCGTGCTCGGCGGCCCCGTCAGACCGGGGACCAGGCCTTTGCTGTTCGGTTCCTGGAAGGTGGCGAGGCCGAGTTTCAATGGGTCGGTCCGCTTGACGACGTAGCTGCCGCGCTGCATCGGATCGGGAAGTTCTTCGTAGGTGGCGCCGGCTGCGCTGCCGGCGCCGGCGATCGCCACCAGCGCGCAGAGCGCCAGGGCGGCCACCAGCAACGGCAAGAACCTGCGCAGGGGCAGGGCCTGTCGAGGCAAGGATGAGAGGGTCAAGGAGTTCTCCCGGGTTGGGTTGGGGGACGCGAACAGGGGGGTCCGTCCCAGACACGGACCGATGAGGCGCGGGAATCTAGGTCCGTGGCCAGGTGGGTCGTACGGCCCGCTGGACAGTCTGCGCCGACGCCTGTTTGGCCAGCCGTACAGTCAGGGTGCCCGATGCAAACCGGCCCGCGGCGCGCATCCTCCGCCGCGTACAGAACTGCGCCGTCGCGTCACTCCTGCGAGTCGCACAAGGCGTCTCGCGCAATCGGCCGGCGAGCCGGCCTCAGGCCGAGCGCAGCGCTTCCAGCCGCCCGAAGATCTCGGGCAGGTGGGTGAGGTAGGCGCCGTAGTCGAAGACAACGTCGAGGTCGAGCTGCGGCGCTGCCTCGGCGAGCAGCTCGCGGAAGTGGATGCCGGTGTCCCAGGCGCGCTGGGCGTTCTCCTGGACGACGCGGTAGGCGTCGTCGCGGGTCATCCCGGACTCGACCAGCGCGGTCAGCGCCCGCTGGCTGAAGAGGGCGCCGTGGGTCAGCTCGAGGTTCTCGTGCATGCGGTCGGCGCGGATCGTCATCCCGGCGGTGACCTTCGTCGTCAGGTCCTGCATGTAGTCGAGCAGGATCGTCGCGTCGGGGAAGACGACGCGCTCGGCGCCGGAGTGGGAGATGTCGCGCTCGTGCCAGAGGGCGACGTTCTCGAACCCGGTCTGGGCGTAGCCGCGGAGGACGCGGGCGAGCCCGGTGATCCGCTCGGTGCGGATCGGGTTGCGCTTGTGCGGCATCGCCGAGGAGCCCTTCTGGCCGGCGGCGAACGGCTCTTCGACCTCGCGCACCTCGGTTCTCTGCAGGTTGCGGACCTCGGTCGCGAAGCGCTCGAGGCCGGCGCCGGCGATCGCGATCGCGGCCAGCAGCTCGGCGTGGCGGTCGCGCGGCACGACCTGGGTGGCGACGTCCTCGCGGCCCAGCCCGAGCCGCTCCATCACCCGCGCCTCGACCGCCGGCGGTACCGAGGCGTAGGTGCCGACCGCGCCCGAGAGCTTGCCGACGGCGAGCTGGGCGAAGGCGGCTTCGAGTCGGCTCAGGTTGCGGTCGGCCTCGAAGGCGAAGCCGGCGAGGCGCAGGCCGAAGGTGGTCGGCTCGGCGTGGACGCCGTGGGTGCGGCCGACGCAGAGCGTCTCGCGCTGCTCCAGCGCCCGCTCGAGGAGCGCGTCGCGGTAGGCGCGGGCGCCGGCGACGACGATCTCGCCGGCGCGGCGCAGCTGCAGCGCCAGCGCCGTGTCGAGCACGTCGGAGGAGGTGAGGCCGTAGTGGATCCAGCGCCCGCCCTCCGGGCCGACCGAGGCGGCGACGACATCGACGAAGGCGGCGACGTCGTGGTCGGTCACCTTCTCCCGCTCGTCGACCGCCTCGACCGTGAATGACGCCTTGGCACGGGCCTGCTCGGCGACCTCAGCCGGGACGACGCCCTCGGCCGCCCAGGCCTCGGTTGCCGCCAGCTCGACCTCGAGCCAGGACTCGAGCTTCGCCTGCTGCGTCCAGACTGCCCCCAGCTCAGGGCGGGTGTAGCGCGGGATCACGCGTTGATTATCCGCGCTGCCAAGATGCCGGCGTTTTTGGCGCCGTCGATCGCGACGCAGGCGACCGGGATCCCCGGCGGCATCTGCACGGCGGACAACAGCGCGTCGAGGCCGCCGAGGCTCTTGCCGAGGATCGGCACGCCGATCACCGGCAGGTCGGTATGGGCCGCAGCGACGCCCGGCAGCGCCGCCGACATCCCGGCCCCGGCGATGATCACCTTCATCCCCCGCATCCGGGCGTTCATGCAGTACTCGCGCACTAGCTCGGGATCGCGGTGAGCGCTCATCACCCGCACCTCGCAGAGGATCCCGGCGTCCTGCAGGGCTTTCTCCGCGGGCAGCATCTTGTCCATGTCGTTCTTGGACCCCATGATGATCCCGACCAGCGGCGTCTCGGCGTCGATCCCCTGGATCTCCTCGAGCGTGTCGGAGGCCTCGGTGCGGTCCAGGTCGGGCGGCGGGGTCGGGGTCGGGTCTGAGATCTCGGTCATCGTGCCTCTCTACTGGGAGCTGGTGGGTTGGCCGGCAGCGCGCTCGACGGCGCGGGCGGCGATGTCGGTGCGGATCTGCATCCCGTCGAAGGAGATCCGGCTCGCCGCATCGTACGCGCGATCGCGGGCCTCGGCTGGGCCGGGTCCAAGCGCGGTGACGTTGAGCACGCGACCGCCGGCGGTGACGACCTGCCCGTCGCGCTCTGCCGTACCGGCGTGGGTGATCTCGGCCAGCTCGGCAGCAGCGGCGAGGCCCTCGATCGCGTCGCCCTTGGAGGAGCTGTCTGGATAGCCGGCCGAGGCGAGGACGAGGGTCACCGCCCAGTTGGGATCGAACACGGCGCCGGCGCCGGCGAGGCCGCCGGGCTCGCGGGCGGCGAGGAAGAGGTCGACCAGGTCGGTGCGCAGACGCGGCAGCACCGCCTGCGTCTCGGGGTCGCCGAAGCGGGTGTTGAACTCGAGCACCTTGGGGCCGGCGGCGGTCATCATCAGGCCGGCGTAGAGGACGCCGTGGAAGGGGACGCCGCGGCGCGCCATCGCCGCCACCACCGGGCGATGGACCCGGTCGACGATCGCCTCGACCTCGTCGGGGCCGAAGCCGGGGACCGGCGAGTAGCTGCCCATGCCGCCGGTGTTCGGCCCCTCGTCGCCGTCGAAGATCCGCTTGTAGTCCTGTGCCGGCGCCAGCGGCACCACGTTCTCGCCGTCGCAGAGCGCCAGCAGCGAGAGCTCCTCGCCCTCGAGGAACTCCTCCAGGACCACCGTCGTCGCGCCGAAGCGCTGCTCGGTGAAGAAGACGTCGATCGCCTCGCGCGCCTCGGCCTCGCTTGGGCAGATGATCACGCCCTTGCCCGCCGCCAGGCCGTCGGCCTTGAGCACGGTCGGGTAGGTCGTCGCGGCAAGCTGCTCGAGTGCCTGCTCGCGGCTGCGCAGGAGGACGTGGCCGGCGGTCGGCACGCCGGCCACCTCCATCAGCTCCTTGGCGAACGCCTTCGAGCCCTCCAGCTCGGCCGCCGCCCGGCTCGGCCCGAAGGCCGGCACCCCGGCCGCCTCCAGCGCGTCGACGACGCCGGCAACCAGCGCCGCCTCGGGCCCGACCGCAACCAGGTCGACTCCCTCGTCGCGGGCGAGGGCGACGATCGCCTCGACGTCGTCGGCGGCGACCTGCGGGAAACACTCGGCGTCGGCGGCGATCCCGGCGTTGCCCGGTGCGCAGAGCACCTCCGGCTCGTGGGCCGAGCGCTTCAGCGCCCGCACGATCGCGTGCTCGCGACCGCCACCGCCTACGACGAGTGCCTTCAAAGAACCCTTACAGCGACCCGGCCAGGTCCTCGGCCGGCATCGCGGTCAGCGTCTGGCTGGTCATCGTCCCGCGCGAGCCGAGCTCGACCGAGACCTTGGCCATCGTCTTCTCGTCGGGCGCCTCGATCACGGTGACGAAGTCGTACTGGCCGAGCGTCGCGTACTGGGCGATCACCCTGGCGCCGATCTGCTCGACCTCCTTGTTCACCTCCGCGACCCGTCCCGGATTGTTCTTCAACGTCCGCACGCCCTCGGCGGTCAGGTTGGTCAGCATCAGATAAGTCGGCATTCGTCCCCTCCAAGTCTCGGATCGGCGACCTCACGACAAAGTTACCCGCTGGGGGGTCGAAGCGACGCGAGACGGGCGGACCGACCCACCAATGGGCAGTTAGGTGGGCCGGTCCGCCCGTCCCCCACGCGCCCTCCCCGAGTCGCGGTTCCTTTTGGACCTCCTGGTTCCAAAAAGAACCGCGGGGTGCCGATGGGGCCGGAATTGCCATCGCGTGGTTCCTTTCGGAAGCATTGGGTCCGAAAGGAACCACGACCTTCGGAAGCATTGGAGGGGGAGGTTTGCCGCCGCCTTCGTCCTACGGGAGCTGAGACAACGTTCCGAGTGGAGGGGGTGGGGAGACCCTCTCCGGAGCCTCCCCCCTGTTGCTCCGGAGAGGGTCTC
>DATKLT010000014.1:0-55881 GCA_035542315.1 Solirubrobacterales bacterium
CATCTCCGGGGTCAACATCGCGATCATGAGCCTCGCCGCGCCGATGGCATCGGCCAACGACGGGCACTTCCGCCCGATCGAGGTGCTGACCGAGCCGGGGACCCTGTTCGAGCCCGGGCCTCCGAGCCCGATCTTCCTCTACGGCTGGCCGATGCAGCACGTGATCGACCTGATCCACCGCGCCCTGGCCGAGGTCTGGCCGGGCGGGGTGCCGGCGGGCAGCGGCGGCGACGTCTGCGCGGTCACCTGGTGGGGCGAGGATGCCGACGGCGAGTACTGGATCGACGGCGGCGATCATTTCGTCGGCCAGGGGGCGACGCAGAGCGCCGACGCCGACGCGCCGCTGATGCACGTCTCCTGCTCGGGCATCCGCAACATGCCGGCGGAGGTCTGGGAGGCGAAGCACCCGGTTCTGGTCGAGCGCTTCGAGTTCGCCGCTGACTCGGCCGGCGCCGGCCAGTTCCGTGGCGGCCCCGGGGTCGACATCTCCTATCGAGTCGAGCGGCAGACCCGCGTCTGCATCTCCTGGGAGCGAACCAAGACGCCTCCCTGGGGGCTCGCGGGCGGCGGCTGCGGCAGGGCGAACTCGATCGCGGTCCTCGACCCAGAGGGTCAGCGGCGCCCCTACACGAAGGTCACCGACCTCGAGCTGGCGGCGGGCAGCGTCGTCGAGATGCGCACGGGCGGTGGCGGTGGCCATGGCCCGCCGCCGCTGCGGGCGGCACAGGCGGTGGCGGAGGACGTCGCCGACGGGCTGGTCTCCGAGCAGGCGGCCGCCCGCGACTACCCGCACGCCTGGCCGCCGGCTCCCGCTCGACCAGGCGTTAGCCCGCCTAACCCTTAGCCGCAAGATCGCTACACGACAGGGCTTCGGAGTGCGTCTAGGGTCGCTTTGCAAACCCAGGAGGAGTTGAGCGTGAGCGAAAACAAGAATGTGTCCCAGCACGCGGATTGGTCGCTTCGGGAGCTTGACCGTCGGCGGTTCCTGCAGACCCTGGGCGGTGCCGGCCTCGGCGTCGCCGCCGGTGGCCTGCTCGCCGCCTGCGGCGCCGGCTCGGGCGGCTCCACCGCCGGCATCGTCCACACCACCGCCGGTGCGGGCCTCGCGGCCTCGACGCCCAAACCCGGCGGTCGCCTGCGCGTCGCCAATGCGGGCAACGGCACCAGCGAGAGCTTCAACCCGGCTCTGGTCGCGTCGCCGATCGATTTCCTGCACGCGAACTCGGTCTTCGACGTGATGGTGCGCCCGGCGCCCAACTACGGCCGCGAACCCGGCCTGGTGATGCAGTGGAACCCGAGCAAGGACGCGACCAGCTACGAGCTGAAGCTCCGCCCCGGGGTCACCTGGCACGACGGCAAGCCCTTCGGTGCCGACGACATGATCTACACACTGCGCTTCATCGGCCAGCCGAAGAACCTCGGCAACGCCGCCGTCGCCAACGTCCGCCTCGACCAGCTGAAGAAGATCGACGAGCTGACGGTCAAGGTGCCCCTGAAGCTGCCGATCGCCGATTTGGCGGCGTATTTCCTCGACCTCAACGCGAGCTACGTGGTCCAGGACGGAGCGACGGACTTCACCAACCCGATCGGCACCGGCCCCTACAAGCTGGAATCCTTCACCCCCGGTCAGCAGGCCGTGCTCAGCGCCAACCGCGACTACTGGGACTCGCCACGACCCTATCCCGACGAACTCGAGATCATCTCGATCGACGACTCGACCGCGCGCGTCAACGCGCTCCTCGGGGGTCGGATCGACATCTGCCAGGGCCTCACCTTCGCCGATGCCCGGGCGAACCTCGACGGCGGCCAGTACACCGTCGTCGTCGGCGCCCCGGGCGAGGCCTACACGATCTACATGCGCTGCGACAGCGGCCCGTTCAAGGACGTGCGCGTGCGCGAAGCGATGAAGCTGATCGTCGATCGCCAGCAGATGATCGACGACACGCTGAGCGGCTTCGGCACGGTCGGCAACGACATCATGGGTCATGGTGCGCGCTACTTCGACCACGGCCTGCCCCAGCACAGCCAGGACATCGAACGGGCCAAGTCGCTGCTCAAGTCGGCGGGTGCCGCCGACCTCAAGGTGACCCTCAACACCGCGCCGGTGCTGCCCGGATTCGTCGAGTCCGCCACGGTCTTCGCCCAGCAGGCGGCAGCGGCCGGGGTCCAGGTCGAGGTCAAGCAGGAACAGGTCTCCTCCTACTTCAACCCGGCGATCTCCT
The DNA here is from genome assembly GCA_035542315.1 of Solirubrobacterales bacterium. Classification (GTDB taxonomy): domain Bacteria; phylum Actinomycetota; class Thermoleophilia; order Solirubrobacterales; family 70-9; genus VAYN01. Next base: position 2,223 of record DATKLT010000014.1, read on the forward strand.
TCCTCAAGCAGACCTTCGCCCAGGACATCTGGGCGGCACCGTCGCTCAACGGCTATTACTCCCAGGCGCTCCTGACCAACTCGCCGATCAACGAGACCCACTGGCACTCGGCAAGCTTCGACCGGCTCTTCTACAAGGCCCAGGGGGCGACCAACGAACAGGAAGCACAGGAGCTGTGGAGCAAGCTGCAGCGCATCCAGTGGAAGGAAGGCGGCAACATCGCCTGGTGCTACTACCAGTCGACCGACGGGGTCTCCTCCGCGGTTCGCGGCTACGGCGGGCCCGGCACTGGGTGGATGTACGGCAACGACGACCTCCGGGTCTGGAACTGGGGCCTCGGCTGAGGGCCGGCGCCCCGGCGCAGCGGCCGTGACGGCGGCCAACGAGACTCCCCGCTCCGCGCGGCCCGCTGCCACCGGGGCCAGCGCGGGCGGGGGCCCGGTGGCGCCTTCGGCGGTGCGGCCCTTCCTCATCCGCCGCACGAGCCAGGGGCTGATCACCCTGCTGGCGGCCTCGGTGCTGGTCTTCCTCGCCGTCTCGGTGCTGCCGGGATCGCCCGCCGCCGCGGTCCTCGGCCGCCACGCGAAGCCCGCCCTGCTGGCGCGAATCGACCATCAGCTCGGCTACGACAGACCCGTGCCCGAACGCTACCTGGACTGGCTCTCCGAACTCGCCCAGGGCGATCTCGGCCAGTCCTCGATCGGTCTCGCCCAGGGCAAGCAGAGCGCCCCGGTCTGGCCCCTGGTCCGCCCCCGCCTGGTCAACACCGCGATCCTCGCCGCGATCACGATCGCGCTCCTGATCCCGCTCTCGCTGTTCCTCGGCGTGATGGCCGGCGTCAGCGCCGGCCGCTGGCGCGACCAGGTGATCTCGACCACGGCGCTGATCTTCACCGCGCTGCCTGAGTTCGTCGTCGGCTCGCTGGTGATCGTCGTCTTCTTCGTCTGGCTCGATCTGCTGCCGCCGGTCTCCCTGGTCGAACCGGGCGAAACGCCGCTCGCCCATCCCGACATCCTGGTTCTCCCCGTCCTCACCCTGCTCGGGGTCTCGGTCGCCGCCACCGCCCGGCTGGTCCGGGTGGGGACGATCGAAGTCCTGCGCAGCGCCTACGTGGAGACGGCGCGGCTGGCGGGCATCTCCGAGCGCCGCGTGCTGCGCCGCTACGTGCTGCGCAACGCGCTGGCGCCCAGCGTGCAGATCTTCGCGATCTCGATTCAATACCTGTTCGGCGGCGTGATCGTCACCGAGGCGGTCTTCGGCTATCCCGGCCTCGGCAGCGAGCTGGTCTCGGCCGTCAGCAGCCACGACAACACCGTCGTGCTCGCGATCGCGGTCATCCTCGCGGCGATCTACATCTCGATCAACGTGATCGCCGACCTGCTGGTGATCCTGCTCGTCCCGAAGCTGAGGACCCAAGGATGAGCGCCGGCGCCAACGATGGAGGGCGGCGTCGCGACTCGCTGCTCCTCCGCTTCGCCCGTACCCGGCGCGGCCGCGCCGGGCTGGTCCTGCTCGGGCTGACCTTCCTGCTCGCCTTCCTCGGACCGGCGCTCGCCCCCCATTCGCCGACGGCCCTGATCGGGCCGCCCGGGTCCCCTCCCGGGACGGGGACCCTGCTGGGGACCGATTTCCTCGGCCGCGACGTGCTCAGCCGGGTCCTCTACGGCGGCCGCAGCGTGCTCGGCCTCTCGCTGGCAGCGACGGCGATCGCGCTCGCCTTCGCGATCCCGATCGGCATGGTTGCCGGCTACAGCCGCAGCCTGATCGACCCGGTCCTGATGCGCAGCGTCGACGTCATCCTCGCCTTTCCGCCGCTGCTCTTCTTCCTCCTCGTCGCGACCAGCTTCGGCACCTCGCGCCTGACCCTGATCGTCGCCGTCGCCCTGGTTCAGATGCCGGGCATCAGCCGCATCGTCTACGGCGCCGTCCGCGAAGCCTCGGTCCGTGGCTACGTCGAGGCCGCCGTCGCTCGCGGCGAGCGCACGCCGGCGATCCTCCGCCGCGAGATCCTGCCCAACATCCTCGGCCCGCTGATTTCCAGCGCTGGCCTATACCTGACCTTCTCGATCCTGCTGATCGCCGCCGTCAACTTCCTCAACCTCGGCCTGCAGCCGCCGGCGTCCAACTGGGCGCTGATGATCTCCGAGAACCGGCAGATCCTGACCCTGAACCCATGGGCGACGATCGTCCCGGCCGCCTGCATCTGCCTGCTGACCGTCTCGGTGAACCTGGTCGGCGACGCGGTTTCGGCCGAGCTCGATCGCACCTCCACCGAGCCTGAGGTGCGGGCACCGGCGCCGCCCGCCACCGAGCCGCCCCCGCCCGAGCCGCCGCCCGGCGCGGGCGGCGCTTCCCTGCTCGCGGTGCGCGACCTGCGGGTGCGGCTTCGCGGCGGCCCAGCGGTGATCGACGAGGTCTCGCTCGAGCTGCCGCGCGGACGGGCGCTTGGCGTCGTCGGCGAGTCGGGATCCGGGAAGTCGACCCTCGCCCTGGCCCTGCTCGGCTACGTCAGGCCGGGGGTCGAGATCGCCGCCGGCGCGGTCGAGCTGGAAGGGGAGCCGATGCCGCTCGACGACGAGCGCCGTGCCCGGGCGCTGCGCGGCCGGGTGATCGCGCACGTCCCCCAGGATCCGGCGAGCAGCCTCAACCCCTCGCTTCGGATCGGCGACTCGGTGGCGGACGTGATCGTCGAGCACCGCCCCGACCTGGACCCGGTCGCGACCACGGTCGAGCTGCTCTCCCGGGTGCGGCTGCCGAGCGAGGAGGCCTTCCGCCGCCGCTTCCCCCACCAGCTCTCCGGCGGCCAGCAGCAGCGGGTGCTGATCGCGATGGCGCTCGCCTGCACGCCAGCGCTGATCGTCCTCGACGAGCCGACCACCGGCCTCGACGTGCTCACCCAGGCCCACGTCCTAGCCGAGATCGAGGCATTGCACCGCGATGCGGGCCTCGCGCTCATCTACGTGTCCCACGACCTCGCCGTCGTCTCCCAGATCGCCGACGAGATCGCCGTCATGTACGCGGGGCGGATCGTCGAGCGCGGACCCACCGCGACGGTCCTCTCCGATCCCCAGCACCCCTACACCCGGGGCCTGGTCGAATCGGTTCCCGACCATCTCGCCCCGCACGCGCTGAACGGCATCCCCGGAGTCTCGGTCGGGGTCGGGGAGCGTCCGCGTGGATGCTCGTTCGCGCCGCGCTGCCCGCTGGCGGACGCCCGCTGCGAGGCCGAGATGCCACTGCTGGCGGCGGCCCGGGACGCGGTCGAGGTGCGCTGCTTTCGGGCCGGTGAGGCGCGGCTGCACGAGCGTGTCCTGCGGCCGCCTCGGGTCGAGAGCGCGCGACCGGCCCTGCTCTCGGTCGACGAGCTTTGCGCCAGCCACCGCGGGCGCGAGTCCCGGCCGGTGGTCGAGGGGGTCTCCTTCGTCATCCACCAGGGCGAGTGCCTCGCCCTCGCCGGCGAGTCGGGCTCGGGCAAGACGACGATCGCCCGCGTGATCGCCGGCCTGCACCGCCCGAGCGCCGGCAGCCTGACGCTCGGCGGCGAGCGCCTCGCCGCCACCGCCGGCGAGCGCCCGCGCGAGCAGCGGCGGCGGATCCAGATCGTCTTCCAGAATCCCGACGAGTCGCTCAACCCGCGCCGTCTGGTAGCCGAGCAGGTCGCCCGGCCCGCGCGCCTGCTGGCGGGCCAGAGCGCGGCGGCAGCGGAGCAACGCGCGGCCGCGCTGCTGGAGCGGGTCCGCCTGCCCGAGCGGGTCGGCACGCGGCTGCCGAGCGAGCTTTCGGGGGGCGAGCGCCAGCGGGTCGCGGTCGCCCGCGCCCTCGCCGCCGATCCCCAGCTCCTGGTCTGCGACGAGATCACCTCGGCGCTCGACGTCTCGGTCCAGGCGGCGGTGGTCGAGCTGCTGGCCGAGCTGCGCGCCGAGCTCGACCTCTCGCTGCTCTTCATCACCCACAACCTCGGGGTCGTCGCGTCGCTCGCCGACCGCGTCCTGATCCTCAGCGAAGGCCGCGTCTGCGAGGGCGGCCCGGTCGGCGAGGTCTTCGCTGCTCCGCGCGATCGGCGCACCCGCGAGCTGCTCGCGGCGGCGCCCCGGCTGGCGGGCGCAGCGGACTCGCTGCCGGCGGGGTAGGGCACCCGTTACCGCTGCTCAAGCTGACCCCAAGAGACCTCGATCGCGCCTCTCGCGAGTTGGCACCAACATGGGGTGCGTGGGCATCAGCTCTCCCTTCGAGCAGGTCATCCCGGCCGCTGAGCGGCCGCTGCTGCTGATCGGCGCCCCGCTCGATGGCTCGGGCACCGGCCGCGGCGAGGCCCGGGCCCCGGCCGCACTGCGCCAGGCGGGGCTCGCCGAGGCGCTCGGCGCCTTCGACTTCGGCGACCTGGGGATCGCGATCGAGGACTCCGCCGTCGACCCGGTGTCCGGGATTCGCGGCTACCGCGAGCTGCTCGCCGCTTCGCAGACGATCGCCGCCGCCACCGCTTCGGCGCTGGCGGCCGGCTGGCGGCCGATCCTGCTCGGCGGCTGCTGCTCGATCCTGCCCGGCGCGATGGCCGGCGTTCGCCGCCAGCTCGGGCCCGTCGCCCTGGTCTTCGTCGACGGCCATCTCGATCTCTTCGACGGGGACAGCTCGTCGACCGGCGAGGTGGCCGGCATGGACCTCGCGATCCTGGTCGGCCACGGGCCGCTCGGGCTGACCGCGCTCGCCGGTGAGCCGCCGCTCGTCGACGCCGCCGACGTGATCGCCGTCGGCGACGGCGATCACGAGCGGCGGGTGGCGCTGCGCGCCCCCGGCCCGGCTGAGCTGGCGCCCTCGCTGCGGGTGATCGACTGCCACGAGGTCGCGGCTCGCGGCGCCGGCCCGGTGGGCGAGGAGGTCGCCGCGCAGGCGGGGCGGGGATCGGCGCCCTTCTGGTTGCACGTCGACGTCGACGTGATCGATGCCGCCGCGATGGGGGCGGTCAGCTTCCCGGTCGCCACCGGCCTTGGCTTCGAGTCGGTGGCCGGCCTGCTCGCGCCGCTGCTTGCTTCGCCACGGCTGATCGGCGCCACGGTCACCGACTACAACCCCGACCTGGACCCCGGCGGCGACCTCGCTGCGGCGATCGTCGAGCTGCTCGCGGGCGCATTCGGTGTCTAGCGGTAGGAGGGCGGGTGCCTGGGGGCCGCTCGGCGCCCACCCGCTGCTGCTCAGCTGCCTGGGGGCGCTGGTCCTCGGCCTCCACGCCGCGGTCTTCGAGCAGACTGGGGTGAGCCCGGTCAGCGCCTCCCTCTACCGGGCCCTCTACGCGTTGCCCGTCCTCTACGCGCTCTGCCGTTACGAGCGCAGCCGCCAGCCCGCCTGGCGCGGCCCGCGCTGGATGGCGGCGCTCGCCGGGGCGCTGCTGGCCGCCGATCTCGTCCTCTGGTTGCGCTCGGTCGAGGAGATCGGCGCCGGCCTGGCGACGGTGCTCGCCAACGTCCAGCTCGTCTTCGTCGTCCTCGCCTCGGCGCTGCTCTTCGGCGAGCGGCTCAGCGCCCGGGTCGCCGGCGCTGTCGGCGCGATGTGCCTTGGCGTCGCTCTGATCGGCGGCGTCGGCGAGGCCGGCGCCTACGGGGCAGACCCGGTCGCCGGCGCGGCGCTGGCGACCCTCGCCGGAGTTCTCTACGGCGCCTACATCCTGCTGATCAGGCGCGCCGGCGAGGGGGTGGCGACGATCGAGCCGCTGGCGCTGGCGACCGCGGCGGCGGCCGCCACTTCGATCCTGATCGGCGTCCTCTTCGGCGGCCTGCAGGTGCCCGCTCCCAGATCGGCTCAGCCCTGGCTCGTGCTCTTCTCGCTGACCGCTGCCGCGGGCTGGATGCTGCTCACCGTGCCGGCGGCGAAGCTCTCGCCGTCGCTCACCTCGCTGGTCCTGACCCTGCAACCGCTCTGCGGGCTCACCGTCGGCGTCGCCCTGCTCGGCGAGCAGCCGAGCCCCGTCCAGTGGCTCGGCGCGCTCGTCCTCGTCGCCGGCTTCCTGGCGGCGCTGCGCGCCCGCAGCGGTCCTTCGCGGCGCCCGAGGGGTGGCCTGGTGCGCCCGCGGGGGGCGAGCTAGAGTGCTCGACCGGGCGCGCCCCCAGTCGCACCTCGCCGCGGAATCGATCATCTAGGCTCGCAGGATGATCGACGTCAGGCGCGTGCGGGTCTTGGTCGAGGTCGCCTCGCAGGGCTCGATGGCCGGCGCCGCCGACGCGCTCCACTACACCCCCAGCGCGGTCTCTCAGCAGATCGCCACGCTCGAGCGCGAGGTCGGCGTCGCCCTCGTCGAGCGGGGGCCGCGCTCGATCACGCTGACCGATGCCGGGCGCACGCTGGTGGCCCACGCCGAGATCGTGCTCTCCCGGCTGGAGCTGGCCGAGACCGAGATCAAGGAGATCGCCGGGCTGCACGGAGGCCGCCTCCGCCTCGCCACCTTTCGCAGCGCCGGTGAGACGATCCTCGCCGAGGCGATCACGACCTTCCACGAGCGCCACCCCCAGGTCGAGCTGACCCTGGTCGAGGCCGAGCCCGAGGAGTACCTGGCCGAGATCAAGGCCGGCCGCATCGACCTCGGGCTGAACTTCCGCTACGAGGGCGTCAAGTACCTGGACGTCGACTCGACCGAAGACTTCCTCCTGATGGAGGACCCGATCGGCGTCGCCCTGCCGCTCTCCCATCGCCTCGCCGGGGCGGCGGAGGTGGACCTGACCGAGCTGGTCGAGGACCCCTGGGTCAGCTCCCCGCCGCGCTCCTCAGTCCATGAGTTCACCGCCAACGTCTGCCGCGCCGCGGGCTTCGAGCCGCGGATCAACTTCGAGACCAACGACTACCACGTCGCCCAGGCACTGGTTGCAAGCGGGGTCGGCGTCGCCTTCCTGCCGGCCCTCGCCACCGCGGTCGCCCACCCTGGTCTAGTCGTCCTGCCGATCGCTTCGCGGCCCCTCCTGCGCCAGATCATCGCCGTCTGCCGCGCCGGCGGCCTGCGCTCGCCGACCACCGCCCAGATGCTCGCGCTGCTGCAGGAGATCGGCGAGCGGGCGGGGGCCGAGCAGCGCCTACCCGTCCTACCCGACGGCCACTAGCGAAAGGAGGCCCCGCCAGCCCTGGGGCCCCTCACACCCGCACTCCCGCGCCTCGCGCCGTTTCCGCCGTGCGCTTGGGCCAGCTCCGAGTCGGCGGCGATCTCGGCCATCGCGTGCTGGTCGTTGAGGGAGCTGGCCCGCAGGCCGGCGGCCTGCGAGACCTGCCAGAGCGGCACCGGCAGCCTGGCGTAATAGGGAGCAATCGCGCCGGCCGAAGTCGAGGATCGCCCGCTCGGGCTCAGGGCGGGAGAGGACCGTGGTGTGCAGCTCGATCGCCGGCTCGAAGCGGGGCCCGGGGCCCCGCGACCCTGCGGCAGGGCCTCGACGCGATCGAAGAAGGCGCTTCCGCCGGCGCTCAGCATCGGGTCCTCCTCGACCAGCTGGCCGATCGCGGTTGCCAGCTCGGACGCCTCAGGCCGAGCGCTGGCCAGCCCTTGAGGCGGCCGTCGAGCGCGGGTCGGGCAGCGGTGCGCTCAGGCCAGCTCTTCCAGCGCGGCGAGCAGGCGATCGAGATCCTCCTCGTCGTTGTAGTAGTGAAGCGAGGCGCGCACGACCTGGTCCAGACCCCGGGCCTGCATGTCGAGCCGGGTCGACTCCACGCCCGAGTGCCAGACGCTGATCCCGCGGCGGCCGAGCTGCTCGCGCAGCGTCTTGGCCTCGTGGCCGGCGAGGGTGAAGGTGACGATGCCGCAGGGCTCGCGGCCGAGGTCGCGAAGGGTGAGCCCGGGGACCTCGGCCAGCATGCCGCGCAGGCGCTCGGCCAGCCCGCCGACGCGGGCGGCGATCGCCCCGATGCCGATCGCTTCGACCTGGCGCAGGGCGCGGGCCAGCCCGACCCGCCCGGCGACGCTCGACTCCCAGCACTCGAAGCGCCGGGCCCCGGGGGCGATGACGTAGCTCTCCTGACTCTGCCAGCTCGCCGCCCGCAGGTCGAGCAGCGGCGGCTCGAGGTCTTCGATCACCTCACGCCGACCGTAGAGGATCCCGGTGCCGCGGGGCCCGCGCACGTACTTGCGGCCGGTGAAGGAGAGCAGGTCGCAGCCGATCCGCTCGACGTCGAGATCGAGCTGCCCCGCCGACTGGCAGGCGTCGAGCAGGAAGATCGCCCCCGAGTCGCGGGTCAGCGCGCCGACCTCCGCCGCCGGGTTGACGAGGCCGCCGTTGGTCGGGACGTGGGTGATCGCGACGACCCGCACGTCTTCGTCGAGCAGCGCGGCGAGGGCCGCGACCGAGAGCTGGCCCCGCTCGTCGTTGGGGACCACCTCGATCCGCGCCCCGGTTCGCCGCGCGACCTGGAGGAAGGCGATGTAGTTGCTGGCGTACTCGGCGACGGAGGTGAGGATCCGGTCTGCGGGCGAGAGCGGGATCGAGTAGAAGGCCAGCTGCCAGCCACGGGTCGCGTTCTCGACGAAGGCGATCTCGTCGCTGGCGCAGCCCAGGAGCGCCGCCGCGGCCGGGTAGAGGTCGGCGATCGCCGCGGCGTTCCGCTCGGCGGCCTCGTAGCCCCCCAGCCGCGCTTCGAGTTCGACCTGCTCGGTCAGCCCGGCGAGCACCGGCTCGGCCATCAGTGCCGCGCCGGCGGCGTTGAGGTGGACCGTGGCCTCGGCCCCGGGGGTCTGGGCCCGCAGCGCCTTCCAGTCGGGCTGGCTCTCGGACCCGGGCGGTGGGTACACCTCAGAGCGCCACGATCGCGTCGATCTCCACCGCTGCGCCCAGGGGCAGCGCCGCGACCTCCACCGTCGTCCGCGCCGGCCGATGCTCGCCAAGCGCGCGCGAGTAGGCCTCGTTGACCTCCGCGAAGGCACCCAGATCGGTGACGTAGACGCCGAGGCGGACGGCGCGATCGAGCGAGGTGCCGGCGCTGGCGCAAACCGCGGCGAGATTGGCCAGGCATTGAGTCGCCTGGGCGCCGGCGCCACCGCCGACCAGCTCGCCGTCGGCGTCAAGGGGCAGCTGTCCGGTGGCGAACAGCAGGCCGGCGCAGACCGACGCATGGCTGTAGGGGCCGATCGGCGCCGCCACCGTCTCGCTGTTCAGGGTCTTCGGCTCACTCATCGTTTCCTCCTCTCGCTGGCGGTCCCGCCGCCAGCAGTTGTCGCGGCAGCTGCCCGAGCCGCTCGCAGCCGCTCTCGGTCACCACCACCGCGTCCTCTATCTGGATTCCCGCTTTGCCGATCAGGTAGAGCGGGGTCTCGACGCAAAGCGTCATGCCTGCCTCGATCGGCTCGCTCTGACCGGGCGCGAGCAGGGGCGGTTCGTACATCGCCAGCCCGATCCCGTGTCCGCAGTGAGTGCGCGAGTACTCGGCGAGCCCCGCCGCGCGCGTCCCCTGCACCGCCAGCTCGTGCAGCTCCGCGCCGTTGGCACCCGCTCGCAGCCCGTCGATCGCGGCCTGCTCGCCGGCGAGCAGCGCCTGATGGGCCTCCGCCAGCCAAGCCGGCGGCTCGCCGAGAACCGCGGTGCGGGCGAGGTCGGCGTGGTACCCGGAGACGGTGCAGCCGACGTCGAGGCGAATCGGCTCGCCTTCCGCGAGCCGGCGCTGCGGGGAAGCGGTGAAATCGACCAGGGCGCCGCGCTCGCCGAACCCGACCGAGGCGAGCATCGGCCGGGCGCCCGCGCGGACCATCGTCTCGCGCAGCCAGCCGACCAGCTCGGCCTCGGTGCAGCCCGGCCGCGCTCGCCCCAGGGCAGCGACGATCGCCGCCTCGGCGACGGCATTGGCCGCCCGCAACGCGGCCAGCTCGCCCGCGTCCTTGCCCGCCCGGGCTCGAAGCCAGGCCTGCGGGGAGAGGAGAACCGAGTCGGCGAAGCTTCCCTCCAGTTGCGGGTCGAGGCCGGTCCGCTCGCCGCCGTCGAGGACGACCCGTGCGCCGGCGCCGACCTCCCCGAGGGCCTGCCGCAGCGCCTCCAGCAGCGTCCCGCTTCGCGAGATTGCCTCGCGCAGGGCGGTGCTCGGCTCGCCGGCGAGGAAGAACTTGCCGTGGGCGATCACCCCCTCGAGCCCGCGTTGCTCCTCGATCCAGGCAAGCTCGCTGGCGGGGGCCACGATCCGGACCTCGCCGCTGGGGCCGACCACCGCCCGCAGCGGCGCCATGTCGTAGAGCTGGTGAGGCTCTCCGGCCAGCCCGGTCAGCCAGTGCACGTTGGCGACGTCACGGGCGATCGCCGCGCCGCCGCTCGGCAGCTCGGCGGTCAGCCGTTCGGCCCGGGCGCGCAGCGCCTCGGCTGAGGGAGGCTGGGTCACCGGGCAACCAGGCTGCGCGCGACGAACAGCAGGTTGGCCGGCCGCTCGGCGAGGCGGCGGCCGAAGTAGACGAACCAGTCGGGCCCGTAGGGCACGCAGACCCGGACGCTCTGACCGCCCGCCACGAGCCGTTCCTGGGCCGCGGTGCGAACCCCGTAGAGCATCTGGAACTCGTGGCGCACCGCTCTTCCCCGCTCGGGCCCGAGCAGGGCCAGCGCGTGGGCGATCGCGGCTTCGTCGTGGGTGGCGATGGCGGTGAAGCCGGCGCCTTGCAGCGCCGCGTCGATCAGGCGGAGGAAATTGCGGTCGACGTCCCGCTTGTGGGCGAAGGCGACGCTGGCGGCCTCCAGGTAGGCGCCCTTCACCACCCTGACGTTGGGCTCCAGCTCGCGCAGCGCCTCGAGGTCGGCCAGGGTGCGGTGGAGGTAGGCCTGGAGGACGACGCCGGTGTTGTCGAAGCCCTCCTCCCGCAGCTGCCGGTAGATCGCGAGGGTGGCGTCGACCGTGCTCGCCTGCTCCATGTCGAGGCGGACGAAGACGCCGAGGGCGGCGCAGCGCCCCACCACCTCCCGGGCGGCCTCCAGGGCGAGCCGCTGGTCGATCGCGAGGCCGACGCTGCTCAGCTTGATCGCCATCGTCGCCCCGATCCGCTCGTCGGCGAGCCGCTCGGCCAGCCGCTGGTACTCGCTCAGCCGCGGCTCGATTTCCGCCGCGTCGGTGACGCTCTCGCCAAGCTTGATCGCGTAGCCCAGGACTCCCCGCGCGGAAAGCTCGCGCAGGGCGCCGACGCAATCGTCGAGCTCCTCCCCGGCGACGAACCGGGTCGCCCCCAGGCTGAGCCCGTAGCGACGGGCCCAGCGCCCGATCCGGGGGCTGCGCGTCGCCGCCAGGATCAGGTTGCGCGGGATCGCCGCCAGGCTCAGCCCGCGGCGCCCCGCGGCGCCCGGGTCGCCTGCCCTCGCCGGGGTCGTGCTCACGCTCGCTCGAAGCCTGGCTCGGGCTCGATCGCCGGGTAGCGGTCGAGCCCGAAGATGTCGATCTCCGCCGAGCGCTGCTGGCTCACCATGCCGCCGTCGACGGAGACGACGACGCCGGTGACGTAGGCGGCGTCGGGGCCGGCGAGGAAGGCGTAGGCGCCAGTGAGGTCCTCGGGCACGCCGATCCGGCCGAGCGGGATCGAGGCCCCGCGCTGCGCTCGCTCCTCGTCGCTCAGGGTGCCGGGCGGCGAAACGTCGATCGCGCCCGGGGCGACCGCGTTGACCCGGATCCCGTAGGGGGCGAGATCGAGGGCGAGGGCGCGGGTGGCCGCCTCGATTCCCCCCTTGGCGGCGTCATAGGCGACGTTGCCGCGGTGGGCCCGCGTCGCGCCTCCCGAGGAGGAGGAGATGATGGCACCGCCGCGGCGGCGGGCCATGATCCGGGCGGCCCGGTCGCTGCAGAGGTAGACGCTGGTCAGGTTCGTTCCCAGGACCAGGCTCCACCACTCCAGGTCGCCCTCGAAGAAATGGCGGGACTGGTTGATCAGGCCGGCGTTGTTGACGAGGATCGTCAGGTCGCCGAACTCGGCAAGCGCCGTCTCGAAGAGGCGATCGACCTCGGCGGGATCCGAGACGTCCGCGCCGATCCCGAGCGCCCGCCCGCCGGCGCCCTTGATCTGGTCGGCGACGGTGACGGCGCGAGACTCGTCGATGTCGTCGACCACGACGGCCGCGCCCTCGGCCGCGAGCCGTTTGGCCACCGCTCCGCCGATTCCGCCGCCGCCGCCGGTGACGATCGCGACCTGGCCGTCGAGCTTTCCAGTTTCCGTCGTTGACATAGCTTCTCCTCCTAGAGTTCGATCGCGCCTCACCCTGCCACCTTCGAGACCGCGCGCAAGCAGGATTTCTGCGGCTCTGCCCAAGCGAATGCCGCTGCGCGAAAGGCGCCGATCTGCTTGGCTCGGAGGGGGTCGTGGAACCGTCTCCGGCTCGCCCGGCGCCACTCAGAGCAATGTGCAATTGCAGTGCTACTCTCCTCGAAGTGTCAGAAACCGCTGATAGACCCAGGCCGTCGCTTCGCCGCGTGGGAGGGTGCTGAATGACCGACTCGGTGGTTCTGCTGCACGGCTGGCCCGGTACCGCCGCCGACTTTCGCGAGGTGATCCCGCTGCTGCCGTCCGGGACCACCGTCTACGCGCCCGACCTCGATGGCTTCGGCCGCTCGGCCGAGCGGCTCGGCGACCCGGCCGAAGCGACCGCGGCCGCCCATGCCGCCCGCCTCCTCGAAGCGATCGCGGAGCGCGGCTTGGTCCGGCCGGTCCTGGCCGGCTACGACGTTGGCAGCTGGATCGCCCAGGTCCTCGCCAAAATGGCGCCCGAGGCGGTCTCCGCCCTGGTCCTGACGCCCCCCTACGCGGGCATCGGCGAGCGTCGGCTGGAGCCCGCCGCCCAGGAAGAGTTCTGGTACATGACCTTCCACCGGCTGGCGGTCGCCGACCAGATGCTCGACGGCAACCGCGCGGCGCTCGAGCCCTACCTGCGCCATATCTGGACGCATTGGTCGGGCACCCCCAGCCTTGCCCGGGGCCCCGAGTTCGAGCAGCTCGTCGATCTCTATGCGCGCCGGGGGGCCTTCGCCGCGAGCCTCGCCTGGTACCGGATGAACGTCGGCGGGCGTGAGGAGAGCGGTCCGATCGGGGTGCCGACGACGATGCTCTGGAGCGGGCGCGACCCGCTCTTCCCGCTCGCCTGGGCCGATCGCCTGGAGCAATGGTTCACCGACCTGGAGCTGCGGGTCGAGCCCGAGGCCGGGCACTTCCTGCCGCTGCAAGCACCGGCGGCGTTCGCCACGGCGATCTGCGAGCGCCTCTGAGGGTGGATATGGCTCCCGAGGTCCCACTGGCGCTGCTCACCAACGCGACCCACTTCGGCGGCCCCGCGGCGCTGGCGGCGCTGCAGGCGGCTGGCTTCCGCGCCCTTTGCCACGACCCGGGCTTCGCCGACGAGGCGGCTCGGCTCGAGTTCGCCGAGGACCGGCCCGGGACGGTGGCGCTGCGCGCGACCGATCCCGCCGCGGCGGTCGATGCCGCGCTCGAGCACGGCGAGCGACTGGCCGCGATCGTCAGCAACGACTACGTCGCGCCGCCCGCGGATTGCCTCGGCCTCGAGGCTCCTCCGGCGGCGCTGCGCGAGCTGCTGGAGCGCCTCACCGTCGACCCCTTCCGCGTCCTCGCTGCCGCCCTTGGCCCGATGCGCGCCAGCGGCGGCGGGACGATCGTCTTCCTCACCTCGGCCGCGGCGCGGCGCCCGATCGCCGGCAAGCCCCTGTACACCGCGGCGCGGGCGGCGACGACGAGCCTGGTCCAGGCGGCGGCCAAGAGCCTCGCGCGGGAGGGCATCCTCCTCTTCGCGGTCGGCCCCACCTTCTTCGAGAACCCGACCTACTTCCCGCCGCGACGCTGGGACGAGGACCCCGCCCTGCGCGCTCGGGTCGAGCGCGAGGTGCCGCTCGGGCGCCTCGGCTCGCCGCGCGAGATGGAGGCGCTGATCGGCTTCCTGCTCTCCGGCCAGGCGGCGCCGCTGACCGGCGAGCTGATCGGGTTCAGCGGCGGGTACCTGCCGTGAGGGCTCCGCCTCGATCAGTAATGGTACAATGTCACACAGCGATGAACGAGAAGGGTCCGCGATGCGCAGCCGGCGTCTGATCAGCACGGTCGAGAGCCATACCGAGGGGATGGCGACTCGGATGGTGATCGGGGGCGTCGAGCCGATCGCCGGCGAGACCATGCGCGAGTCCCTCGCGACCGCCGCCCGCGAGCACGCCGACCTGCACGGGCTGCTCGTGCTCGAGCCGCGCGGCCACCTGGCGATGACCGCCGCGATCCTGCAGGCGCCGCGCGATCCCGCGGCCGACGTCGGCGTCATCTTCGTCGAGGCCAGCGGCTTCCTGCCGATGTGCGGACACGCCGCGATCGGGGTCGCGACGTCGATGGTGGAAACCGGGATGCTGGCCGTGAGCGAGCCGACCACCGTGGTCCGCCTCGACACCGCTGCGGGCCTGGTCGCGGTCTCGGTCGCCGTCAGCGAGGGCCGCGCCCGCAGCGCGACGCTGACCAACGTCCCCTCCTTTCTCGCCGCGGGCGACTGCGCCGTGCAGGTCCCGGGGGTGGGGGAGGTGCGCTACGACCTCGCCTTCGGCGGCAACTTCTACCCGATCGTCGAGGCCGCCAGCCTCGGTCTGGAGCTGCGGCCCGAGGCCGGCCCCGAGCTGGTCAGGCTGGGTCGCGAGATCGCCGCCGCGGTCGATGCCGAGCCGCTCCCGGCGCACCCCGAGACCGGGGAGAGCGGCACGCGCTACACCCAGTTCGTCGGGCCGGCTTTGGGCGAGGCGGACTCGCGCAGCGTCGTCGTCGGCCGCAGCGGCTACTTCGACCGCTCGCCCTGCGGCACCGGCACCTCGGCGCGCGTCGCCCAGCTCGCCGCCGCCGGCGAGCTGGCGGTTGGCCAGGAGTTCGTCAACGAATCGCTGATCGGCTCGCACTTCGTGGCCCGCATCGAGCACCAGACCGAGGTCGGCGGGCTCGCCGCGGTCGTGCCCTCGATCACCGCGCGGGCCTGGATCACGGGCCACCACCAGTTCCTGCTGGACCCCGAAGACCCCTTCCCGAGCGGCATCAGCTTCTAGCCGCGAACCAACGCAAAAGGAGATCAGATGGACCGAAGCACGGTGCAGTGGCGGGGGTATTGGCCCGCGGCGCCCACTCCCTTCAGCGCCGACGGGGCGCTCGACGAGGGCGCCATCGGAGCCCTGCTGGGCCAGTACGTGGACGATGGGGTCCACGGCATCCTGGTCAACGGCAGCTCCGGCGAGTGGTGGGCCCAGTCGAACGCCGAGCGCCGGCGCGTCGCCGAGCTGGCGATCGCCGCCGTCGCCGGGCGGGTCCCGGTGGTGATCGGTTGCACCGGCTTCACCCCCGAGGAGGTCATCGACCTGGCCGCCCACGCGGCGGAGGCCGGCGCCGACGGGGTGCTCTGCACGCCGCCGCCCTACGCGCACCCGACCCAGGAGGAGGTGCTCGCCTTCTACTCGGCGGTCGATCGCGCGATCGAGCTGCCCTTGATCGCCTACAACTGGCCGCGCGGCACCGGGCTGGAGATCGAGCTCGAGACCGCCAAATGGATCGCCGACCTCGAGCACGTCGTCGCGATCAAGAACAGCACCGCCCACTGGCCGCTGGTCGTCGACTGCATCGAGGCGCTGGCCGACCGCGTGCGGATCTTCGCCAGCCTGATCAACCGCCGTGGCCTGGCGATCATCCGCGAGCTCGGCGGCGACGGCTACATCGACGGCGGCGGTATCGGCGCCCCCTTCGCCGTGCCCTTCTTCGAGTCGCTCTGGCAGGGCGACCTGGACGAGGCGCGCAGGCAGGCCGACCGCTACTGGCAGCTCACTGCCGGCCTGATCCGCCCCGACTTCGGTGGCCGCTTCGGCTCCCCGAGCTCGCAGCTGAAGGCGGCGATGGACCTGCTGGGCCAGCCCGGAGGGCAGGTGCGATCGCCGCTCGAGCCGACCACCGATCCCGAGGCGATCAAACAGATCGGCGCCATCCTCGTCGAAGCCGGCCTCTTGCGCGGCGCCGCCGCCTGAGGCAGCCGTGCGGGTCGTGGTCCTCGGCGCGGGCGTGATCGGTGTCACCACCGCCTGGTGCCTGGCCGCCGAGGGGCACGAGGTCCGCGTGCTCGACCACGCCGGTGAGGTTGGAGCGGGCGCCAGCGCCGCCAACGCCGGCCTGCTCGCGATCGGCGACTCGACCGTCTGGTCGGCGCCGCGGGCGCCGCTCGACCTGGGCCGCTCTCTGCTCGCGAGGCGCTCTGGGCCGCTCCGCCTGCGCCGCTCCGCCGGCCTCGCGTTGCTGCCGTGGGGAACGCGCTTCCTCGCCCAATGCCTGCCGCGTCGTCACCGCGCCAACGTCGCCGCTGCGCACGCGCTCAGCCTCTACAGCGTCGACGAGCTGGCAAGGCTGCGTGAGCACGAGAAGCTCGAGTTCGGCTTCGAGCGCAACGGCATGCTGATGCTGTCGGGCCGGGCGCCGGCGCTCGCCGAGCTGCTCGCCGAGCGCCGGCGCCTGCTCGCCGGCGAGCCGCTCGAGCTGCTCGACCGCGATGCGCTGGTCAAACTCGACCCGGGCTTCGCCGCGGCCGGACCGGCGCTGGCGGGAGCCGTCTACTCGCCGCGCTCGGGCCACGCCGACTGCCGCGCCTTCACCCGGGCGCTGGCCGAGCGCGCCGCCGGCGCAGGTGTGCACTTCTCGCTCGGCCGCTCGCTCACGGCCCTGCATCGCGAGGGCGCCGCGCTGGTCGGCTGCGAGACCGAGGACGGCGGCATCGAGAGCGCCGACGCCTACGTCCTAGCGCTGGGCGCCGCCAGCTCGAAGCTCGCGGCCGGAGCCGGCCTGCGCCTCGCGATCGCCCCGGCCAGCGGCTATTCGGTCACGGTGCCGCTGCGCGCCGGCGGGCGGGTGGCGGCCGTGGGCGGAGTCGATGAGGACGAGCGCGTCGCCTTCTCGCGGATCGGCGACGGCCTGCGGCTGACCAGCACCGCGGAGTTCCGCGGCCACCGCTCCGGCCACCGCGACGCCGACTTCGCCGCGATCCGCCGCAGCGGCGAGAAGCTCTTCCCGGGGGCGCTCGAGTGGGCCGCGGCCCGGCCCGGCGACGGGCTGCGACCGGTCACCCCGTCGGGGCTGCCGCTGATCGGGCAGAGCGCGGTGGCGAACCTCTTCCTCAATACCGGTCACGGCCACCTCGGCTGGACCCAGGCGATGGGCTCGGCGCGCCTTCTCTGCGACCTCCTCGCCGGCCGCACCCCGCAGATCTCCCCGATCCCCTACCAGCCCTGAGAAACGCAAAGGAGCCGCGATGTCCGAATTCATCCTCATGCTCACCCGTCACGATGTCACCGTCGCCGACGCCGAGGAGCTGCTCGACGAAGTTCTGCAGACCCAGATCGGCCACGTCGGCTTCAAGGACGTCGGCCTCGGCAAGGAGGGGATGACCCGCCTGGTCGAGCGCCTGCACGCTGCCGGGCGGACGGCGCATCTGGAGGTCGTCTCGCTGAGCGAGGAGGAGGAGCTGCGCTCGGCTGAGCTTGGCGTCGAGCTTGGCGTCGACTACCTGATCGGCGGCACCCGCTGGCAGCGGGTCAGCGAGGTGGTCGCCGGCGAGCCGGTCCGCTACTTCCCCTATCCCGGCGGCATCGAGGGTCATCCCGCGCGGCTCACCGGCTCGGTCGCGGAGATCCTCGCCGACGCCGAGGAGATGGCCGGCGCGGTCGACGGCATCAACCTGCTCGCCTACCGCCACATCGAGCTGGACGGCACCGAGCTGACCCGCGAGGTCTGCGAGAAGGCGTCGCTGCCGGTGATCGTCGCCGGCTCGATCGATTCCCTGGCGCGGGTGCGGGCGGTCAGCGGCGCCGGCGCCTGGGCCTTCACGATCGGCCGTGCCGCGCTCGACTGGGAACTCAGCCCCGACCGTTCCCTGCGAGACCAGATCCAGGCGACGATGCAGGCGGCGGGAGCGGCGAAGGCGGTGCGCCCCTAATGGCCGCCGAGGTCGTGCGCGAGCTTGCCGCGCGCAGCTTCATGGAGGGCCCCGAGCTTTGCCGCGAGTACTTGCGCGAGGAGCGGATGTGGTTCGGCACCTCCACCGTCCCGGTCGGCGCTACCGGCGCCGTCGACGACGGGCACGCCCGCAGCGTCGAGGTCTTCTTCTGCGCCCGCGGCGAGGCCCTCGTCGACCTCGGCGAGCGCTGCGAGCAACTGCGGGCCGGCGACGCGCTGATCATCCCGCCGGGCGTTCCCCACACGATCACCAACATCGGCGAGGAGCCGGTCCTGGTCGTCTGGGCGGGGGCCCCCGGTGAGTGAGGGGGCGGCCGCGGCCGTCCTCGCGATCGACGTCGGGACGACGGCGCTGAAGGCGGCGGTATATGACGAGCGCGGGCAGCTGCTCGGCGAGGCATCCCGGGAGTACCAGCTGGCCACGCCCCGCCCCGGCTGGGTCGAGCTTTCCTGCGATGCCTACTGGGAGACGCTGAAGGCTTCCCTGGCCGCGCTCTGGGCGCTGCCGGCCGTCGATCCGGGCGCGATCGCGGCGATCGGGATCTCGGCTCAGGGCGAGACGATGGTGCCGGTCGGCGCCGCCGGCGAGCCGCTGCGCGACGCGATCGTCTGGCTCGACTCCCGGGCCGGCGAGGAGGCCGCCGAGCTGGCCGATCGGCTCGGCGGGGACCGCTTCTACGAGGTGACGGGGCAGCCGGAGATGCTCGCGGCCTGGCCGGCGGCGAAGGTCCTCTGGCTCAACCGCCATGAGCCCGAGGTCGCCGAGGCAACCCATCGGTACCTGCTGATCGAGGACTACCTGACCTTCAGGCTGACCGGCGAGTACGTGACCGAGGGCTCGCAGGCGACCTCGACCTGCTACTGGGACTTTCGCGCCAAGGCCTGGTGGCCGGAGATGCTGGCGGCGATCGGGATCGGGGTCGAGCAGCTGCCTGAGCTGGTCGAGCCCGGGGCACCGCTCGGTCGGATCGACGCCGGCGCGGCGGCGGAGCTGGGGGTCTCGCCACGGGCGGTGGTCTGCGCTGGCGCCCTCGACCAGGCCTGCGGGGCGATCGGGGCCGCCAACACCACGGCCGGCGGCTTCAGCGAGAACACCGGCGCCGCGATCGCGCTCTGCGCGACGCTCGACCAGGCCCGCCTCGATCCGCGCCGGGCGATGCCCTGCCACTACCACGGCATCCCCGACAGCTACATGTTCCACACCTTCACCAGCGGCGGCATCGTTCTGCGCTGGTTTCGCGACCGCTTCTACACCGAGGCGGGCGAGCTGGCGGGGGAGGGCGAGGAAGACGCGTACGACCGCCTCGCGGCGCTCGCGGCGGAGGTCGGTCCCGGTGCCGACGGGCTGGTGATGCTGCCCCACCTGCAGGGCGCGATGGCGCCCGAGAACAACGACGCCGCCCGCGGTGCCCTGGTCGGGCTGACGCTGGGTCACGGCCGCGGCCACGTGATGCGGGCGCTGATGGAGTCGATCGCCTTCGTCGTGCGCCGCAACGTCGAGACGATGTCTGCGCTCGGCGTCCAGATCGACTCGGTCCGGGCGCTCGGCGGCGGCTCGCGCAGCTCGCTGTGGAAACAGATCGAGGCCGACGTCCTCGGCCTGCCGGTGGTGGTGATGGAGCAGAGCGACGCCGGTGCGCTCGGCGCCGCGATCCTCGCCGGAGTCGGCATCGGCTGGTGGCAGGACCCGGCAGAGGGTGCCGCCGCGGTGGTGCGAGAGGCACGGGTGTTCGAACCCGACCCGGCCAACCGTGCGCTCTACCAGGAGCTTTACGCGATCTACCGCTCCTGCTACGAAGCGCTCGTGCCGAGCTTCGACCAGCTGGCGAAAAGAGCTGTTTGACCCGTGACCAGTAACATGTTACACTACAATAGTTATTGCCCACAATCCTCCTGAGGGGAGTGTTTGATGCTGAAATCGATATCCGCGAGATCGGGTCGAGGAGCGGCGCCCCTGGCGATCGCCTTGATCGCCCTCAGCGGTGTCCTCCTGGCGGCCTGCGGTGGCGGCTCGAGCTCGGGCTCGAGCAGTGGCACCGAAGCCTCCGCCAGCACCGAAGCAGGTGCCTCCGAAGCACCGCTCAAGGTCGTCTACTTCGCCTCGGCGACCGCCAACGGGTTCTCGAACGCCGTCTGGACCAGCATGGAGAAGAAGGCAGAAGAACTCGGCAACGTCGAACTCAGCATCCAGAACGGGAACTTCGACGCCACCACCCAGTACAACCAGGTCCAGGATGCGACCACTTCCCAGCAGTACGACGGGGCGGTCCTGCTGGCGAACGACACGGTCGGCATCGTGCCCGCGGTCGAAGGCCTGATCGGCTCGGGGGTGGTCGTCTCCAACGTCCTCAACCCGCTCGGGCCCGAACTGGACTCGCTCACTCCCCAGGTCGAAGGCCTGCTGAGCGTGATCGAAAAGCCCTCCTACGCGACCACCCTGCAGGCCGAAGAAGCGGCCAAGTGGTGCGAAGCGAAGGACCCCTGCCGTGTCGTCCTGATGGTCGGCGGCCTGCAGTACCCCTTCGACAAGATCCGCTACGAAGCCTACAAGTCGGTCCTCGATGAACACCCCAACATCGAAATCCTTGCCACCGGCCAGGGCAACTACGACCGCAACACGGCGCTGACCGTGATGACGAACATCCTCCAGGCCCATCCGGAAATCGACGCGTTGATCTCCGGCGACCAGATGACCCAGGGCGCGCAGATCGCGCTGAAGAACGCCGGCTACGACGTCAAGAAGATGGTCGGGGCGGGAGAACTCTTCATCGATTCCGAGGGTGCGAGCAAGCAGGGCGTCGCCGCGGTGCGGGCCGGCGAATGGAACCTGACCGCGGGCAACTGGCCGGCCACCGCTGGCGAACTCGCCCTCGAACAGGTGGTGAAGACGCTGCGGGGCGAAGAAGTCGAAGGAAACATCAACCTCGCCAAAGCCGCGCCCGTGCCGACCATACTCACCAAACCGGTGCTCGAACAGAACCCGACGTTCGAAGGTGAGTGGAGCGGATGAGCCAACCGCTGGTCAGGCTGCGCTCCGTGCGCAAGTCCTTCGGCGCCAACGTCGTGCTCGATGACGTCAATCTCGAGCTGAACGGCGGCGAAGCGCATGCTCTGATCGGCGAGAACGGCGCCGGCAAGTCGACCCTCGGCAAGATCGTCGGGGGCGTCTACCGGGCGGACGCGGGTGTGGTTGAGATCGATGGTCACCCGATGAGGGGGCGCTCTCCACGTGAAGCGCTCCATCTCGGGGTGGCCACGATCCAACAGGAGCTCTCGCTGCTGCCCGAACGGACCGTCGCCGAAAACGTCTTCCTCGGCATCGAGCGCAACCGTGCCGGCTTTCTCCTCGGCCGCGCAAGCAAGCGTTTCGATCAGCTCGAGGAGACGGTCCAGATGGGCCTCGAGCCCGACAGGCTGGTCGGCGATCTTCGGATCGCCGACCAGCAGAAGGTAGAGATCATGCGGGCTCTGGCCCGCGACGCGCGGGTGATCATCATGGACGAGCCGACCAGCTCGCTCACCGCCGACGAGGTCGAGCGCCTGCACCAGGTGATCGCCCGCCTCCGCGGGCAGGGCAAGCTGATCGTCTACGTCACCCACTTCCTGAGGGCGGTGCTGGCGACCTGCGATCGGGTAACGATCCTCCGCGACGGGGTCCAGGTGCGGACCGACGCAACCAGCGAGGAGAGCGAGGAGTCGCTGGTCGAGAGCATGCTCGGCCAGCCCAGCGACGTCGCCTTCCCGGCGCCGTCGCCGGTGCCGGCGCACTCGGGGCCGCCGCGACTGAAGCTGCACGAGCTGCGCACCGACACCGGCCTCGACGGAGTCTCCCTGCACATCGACCCCGGCGAGATCGTCGGCTTGGCCGGCCTCGTCGGTGCCGGGCGCACCGAGCTGGCGCGCGCGATCTACGGCGCCGATCGGCTGACGTCCGGCGAGATGGAGATCGACGGCGAGCCCTACGCGCCGCGCTCGGTGCGGGGCGCGATCTCGCGCGGCATCGTCTTCATCCCCGAGGACCGCAAGCGCGAGGGGCTGATCTTCACCACCAACGTGCAGCGCAACATCGGCCTCCCGGTCAGCGGCAGGGTCCGCCACATGGGGCTGCTCTCGGACCGTCGCGAACGTCAGGTCGCCGAGGGCATGGTCGACCGTCTCAACATCGTCCCCAACGACGTCGGCCACGAGATCGGGACGCTCTCTGGCGGCAACCAGCAGAAGGTCCTGTTCGCGAAGTGGATGACGGTGAGCCCGCGGCTGGTCCTCCTCGACGAGCCGACGCGCGGCGTCGACGTCGGCTCGCGGATGCACATCTACGCCCTGATCCACCAGCTGGCCCGGGCAGGCGCCGGCGTCCTTCTCATCTCCAGCGAGCTGGAGGAGGTGCTGGGCCTTTCCCATCGCGCCTATGTGATCCGCGAGGGTCGCACCACCCACGAGGTGGCCTCCGCCGAGACCTCCGCCGAGGAGGTCCTCTACACGATCTTCGGTCTACAGCGCAACACGAAAGGGAAGGAACAGGCTCGATGAGCTCGATCCCAGCTGCACCTCCGGCGCCGCGCGAGCTTGGTGGCCCCGGGCGCCCGCAATTGCTCTCGGCGCTGATCCTGGCGCGCAACTACGCGGCGCTGATCCTCTTCGCGGTTCTCTTCGTCGTCCTCAGCATCGCCTCCCCGGCCTTCCTCACCAGTCAGAACCTGCTCAACATCCTCAGCCAGCAGGCGCCGGTGGCGATCATCGCCTGCGCGATGACGCTGGTGATCATCGCCGGCAGCTTCGACCTCTCGACCGGCGCGATCGTCGCCGTCGCCAACGTCCTCGCCGCCAAGGTCGCGGTCGACACCGGCTCGGTCTGGCTCGGCATGCTCTGCGCCCCCGCCGTCGGGCTCGGCCTGGGGGTGGTCAACGGGCTGATCATCACCCTGTTCCGGATCCACTCCTTCCTCGCGACCCTCGCCACCAGCCTCGTCTACTCGGGCCTCGCCCTGCTGATCACCAACGGCGCCCTGATCCCCGTCTCGCTGCCGGGCTTCACCTGGCTCGGCCAGGGCGCGCTCGGCGAAGTCGCCAACGCCAGCCTGCTGCTGATCGCCTTCGCGATCTGCGCGATGGTGCTGCTCAACCGCACGGTCACCGGCCGCCACGTCTTCGCGGTCGGCGGCAACCCCGAGGCGGCGCTGCTCTCCGGCATCCGGGTCAACCTGATCCACGTCGTCACCTTCGCCTTCAGCGGGCTCGCGTCAGGGCTCGCGGCGGCGATCCTGGTCTCGCGGGTGCAAAGCGGGCAGCCGACCCAAGGGGCGTCGTTCACCCTGACCGCGATCGCCGCCGTGATCCTCGGCGGCACCAGCATCTACGGCGGCGCTGGCGCCGTTTGGCGCAGCCTGATCGGCGTCTACCTGCTGGCCCTGATCGGCAACGGCTTCAACCTGCTCGGCGCCAACCCGTTCTACGAAAGCCTCGTCACCGGCGTCGTCATCGTCTCCGCCGTGGCGCTGGCGGCCGCCGGCAGACGGCGCTAAACCACAACCTCACAGGAGCTCGACCAAATGCCTCAAGCAGGACCCGTCCAGCCGCGCTACCGCGTAGCCGTCGACATCGGCGGCACCTTCACCGACATCGTCGTCCAGGACGCGAGCTCCGGAGAGGTGAGCACCGGCAAGGTGCTGTCGACCCGCGAGGACCCGGCGCGGGCGGTGCTGACGGCGATCGAGCGCTTCGCCGGCGGCCCCGAGCAGGTCGAGTTCCTCGTCCACGGCACCACCGTCGGCCTCAACGCGGTGCTGGAGCGGCGCGGGGCGCGGACCGGGCTGCTGATGACCGCCGGCTTCGAGGACGCCTACCTGATCGGCGGCAACGATCGGCTCGACATCTTCGACATCCGCTATCGCAAGCCGCGGCCGCTGCTGGAGGCCGAACAGATCTTCGCCGTCGAGGAGCGGATCGGCAACGACGGTGAAGTGCAGCGGGAGCTGGACCTGGCCGCGCTGGCGCCCGTGGTCGAGCAGATTCGCGGCCAGGGCCTCGAATCCCTCGCGGTCTGCCTGCTCTACGGCTACATGGCCCCCGACCACGAGCTCGCCCTCGAGCGCCACCTCCGCGAGGAGCTGGGGATCCCGGTGCTGCTCTCCCACCGCGTCTCGCCGGAGTGGCGCGAGTACGCGCGCGCCTCGACCACGGTCACCAGCGCCTATATCGCGCCGGTGATCGAGCGCTACCTCTCGACCCTGATCGAGCAGCTCGATCAAGGTGGCGGGCGCTCGCTGCACGTGATGCAGTCCAACGGCGGCGTGATGAGCGCCGAGGTCGCCCGCGAGGAACCGATCCAGACCCTGCTCTCGGGCCCGGTCGGCGGCGCCATCGGCGCCCAGGAGATCAGCCGCGTCCTCGACCGCCCGAACGTCGTCTGCGTCGACATGGGGGGGACCTCCTTCGACGTCAGCCTCACGATCGGGGGCGAGGCCTCGGTCTCGACCGAGACCGAGATCGACGGGCTGCCGCTGCAGATGTCGGCCGTCGACATCACCGGCATCGGCGCCGGCGGCGGCTCGGTCGCCTGGCTCGACGGCGCCGCCCTGCGGGTCGGCCCGCGCAGCGCCGGCTCGGAGCCCGGCCCGGTCTGCTACGGCCGCGGCGGCAGCGAGCCCACCGTCACCGACGCCAACCTCGCGCTCGGGCGGGTCAACACCAGCTCCTTCGCCGGCGGCGGCATGGAGCTCGACCTCGCCGCCGCGGAGGAGGCGCTCGCCGGCCTCGGCGGCGAGCTGGGCCTCTCCGCGGTGGAGACCGCGCAGGGCATCCTCGACATCGTCAACGCAGCGATGGCCGACGCGATCCGCACCCAGACCGTCGAGCGCGGCATCGACCCCCGCGAGTTCGCGCTCGTCGCCTACGGCGGCGCCGGGCCGATGCACGCCGCCGCGCTCGCCGAGCAGCTCGAGATCGACGAGGTGATCGTGCCGGCTCACCCGGGCACCTTCTCGGCCTGGGGCATGCTGCAAACCGATGTGCGCCACGATCTGCGCGTAACCCACTTCCGGGCGCTCGAGGAGATCGACGTCGGCGAGGCCGCGGCGGCCTTCGCCGCGCTCGAGGCCCAGGGTCGGGAGCTGTTGCTCTCCGAGGACGTGGACCCGCAGCGGATGCACGCGACCTGCATGGCCGATCTGCGCTATGTGGGGCAGGAGTATTCGTTGCGGGTCCCGGTGCCGTCGCCCGAGCTCGACCCGGCGGCGGTCAAGGTCGACTTCGACCGCCTCTACCACGAGCGCTACGGCCACTCCAGCGCCGCCAGCCCGGCCGAGGTCGTCAAGCTCTGGGTGACCGTGCGGGGTGACCTGCCGCGGCCGGCGGGGAGCGTGGCGCCAGCCGTTCGCGACGCTCCGCACGGGGATCGCTCGGTGCGCTTCGGCGGCGAGTGGCAGGCGGCCACGGTCGCCGACCGGGCCGCGATCGCCGCCGGCAGCTCGCTCGCCGGGCCGGCGGTGATCGAGGAGTCGACCTCGACCACGGTGGTCCCGCCCGGCTGGTCGGCGCGGGTCGTCGAGGGAGGGCATCTTGCAATGAACCGAAGCGGAGGAACGAAATGAAGGGTGCGGTGCGGGCGGTCGACCCGATCACGACCGAGGTGATCCACAACTTCCTCACCTCTTGTGCCAACGACATGAACGCGGCGCTCTTTCGCTCGGCCTACACGCCGATCATCTACGAGGGCCGCGACTGCGCGGTGGCGCTGATGGACCGCGAGGCCAACCCGCTGGGCCAGTCGACCGGGGTGCCGCTGTTCCTCTGCAACCTCGAGGTTTGCGTCCGCCACGCGCTCGAGCACCACGGCCTGGACTGGTTCGAGCCGGGCGACGTGGTGATCATGAACGACCCCTACATCCAGGGGACCCACCTGCACGACGTCACCGTCTTCGGCCCGATCTTCTACGAAGAGCAGCTGGTCGGCTTCGCCGCCTCCCGCGCCCACTGGCAGGACGTCGGGGGCAAGGACATCGGCTCCACGATGCGCTCCGTCGACGTCTACCAGGAGGGCTTCCGGCTGGCGCCGACCAAGGTGGTCAGCCGCTACCAGCCCGACCCGCAGTGGATGGACTTCCTGCGCCGCAACAGCCGCTTGGGCTACGAGCTGATCGGCGACCTCGACGCGCAGATCGCGGCCTGCCGCACCGGCGAAGAGCGGGTCCGCCAGATGCTCGATCGGGTCGGGCTCGAGGTCTTCGAAGCGGCCAAGGAGAAGATCTTCGAGCAGGCGGCCGAACGCCACCGGGCCGCTGTCGCGGCGCTGCCGGACGGCGTCTACCGCGCCGAGGGCGAGCTCGACAACGACGGCGTCGGCAGCGACCCGGTGCGGGTCGCGGTCGAGGTGACGATCGAGGGCGAGCGCTTCGCCGTCGATCTGACCGGGACCGCTCCGCCGCAGCTGGGCCCGGTCAACTGCGGCTACGCGCAGGCGGTCTCCGCGATCCAGCTCGCCTACAAGTCGCTGATCAGGCCGGACATGGCGGTGACCGGCGGCACCTTCGACCCGCTCGAGGTCACGATTCCCGATCACTGCTGCTTCAACGCCCGTGAGCCGGTCGCCTGCGAATGGTATTTCACCGGGCTCGGGCTGCTGATCACGCTGATCATCTCCGCCGTTGGCGAGGCGCTCGGCGAGGACGCCGTCTGCCCCGACTACGGCGACTCGATGGTGATCACGATCGCCGGCGAGCGCCCCGATCGCAGCTTCTGGGTCTCCTCCGAACCGACCGCCGGGGGCTGGGGCGCTCACGGGCGCGACGACGGCGAGAGCGCTCTGATCAGCCTCGCCAACGGCGCCTTCAAGAACATCCCGGTGGAGGTATACGAGAGTAAGTACCCGGTTCAGATCGACGAGTTCGCGATCCGCACCGACAGCGGCGGCCCCGGACGCTTGCGCGGGGGCTGCGGCGTCCGGCGCACCTATCGCCTGCTGGAGGACGCAAGCCTCTCGCTCTGGCTCGAGCGCTCCCGCACCCCGGCCTGGGGCCTCGCCGGCGGGTCCGCCGGGGCCGGTCCCGACTGCCAGACCGACGGTCCCGCCGGCCACTGGCAGGGGCTCAAGGTCAACCGCCTCGAGCTGCCGGCGCAGACGGTCATCACCCTGCAGACGGGCGGCGGCGGCGGCTTCGGCGACCCCCTTCAGCGCGACCCCGAGCGCGTGTGCGAGGACGTCAGGCGCGGGCTGGTCAGCGCCCGGGCCGCCCGCGAGCGCTACGGCGTGGCGCTCGATCCGCACACCCTCGAGGTCGAGCCGGGCGAGACCGAGCGATTGCGCGGGATCGGGTGATCGCCGGTTTGATGCGCGTCGCCGACCAGCTCTGGATCGACCACTTCATCCAGGCGCCGCTCGACCACGGCGACCCCGGCGGCGAGCGGATCGAAGTCTACGCCCGCGAGGTCGTCGACGCCGACCGCGCCAACGAGTCGCTCCCTGTCCTCCTCTACCTGCAGGGCGGGCCGGGGCATGCCTCCGATCGACCCGGCCCGGGGCACGGCTGGCTGGGGGAGGCGCTCCGTGATTACCGGGTGCTCTTCATGGATTCTCGCGGCACCGGCCGCAGCACGCCGGTCAACGCCGTGCGGCTCGCCGCACGGGGATCGGTCGCCGAACAGGCTCGTTACCTGACCCACTTTCGCGCCGACTCGATCGTCGCCGACGCCGAGCTGCTGCGTCGCGAATTGATCGGCGACGGCCGCTTCACGCTGCTCGCCCAGAGCTTCGGCGGCTGGTGCGCGATGACCTATCTCTCCTTTGCTCCCGATGGGCTCGCGAACGTCTATATCTGCGGAGGCCTGCCCTCCCTGACGGCCAGCGCGGACGACGTCTATCGGGCCGCCTACCCGCGCCTGATCAATGCGAACGCGCACTACTTCGACCGCTTCCCCGAAGACCGCGATCGCCTCCACCGCCTCTGCGGCCACCTCGAGCGCAGGGTCGTGCGCCTGCCGCGCGGCGAGCGTCTGAGCGCACGTCGCCTGCGCACGCTTGGGATCCAGCTCGGTCTCACCGACGGCTTCGATCGCCTCCACTTCCTGCTCGAGTCGGCCTTTCCGGGGTCGAGCTCGGCGCCGGTGCCGGGAGACGGTTTCCTCGCTGCGGCCGACGCCCTGCTCTCCTTCGCCGGGCGGCCGCTCTTCTGCGTCCTGCACGAGGCCGTCTACTGCCAGGGCCGCGCCTCGCGCTGGGCGGCGCAGCGGATCGGCGCCGAGTTCCCGCAGTTCGGGGAGACGGCCTCGGTGCCGCTCTTCACAGGCGAGATGATCTTTCCCTGGTACTTCGAGGAGGACCCGACCCTGCGGCCGTTCGCCGAGATCGCCGAGGCGTTGGCCGAGTACGAGGGCTGGACGCCGCTGTACGACCGGGCCGCGCTCGCCGACAATCGCGTGCCGGTTCGCGCCGTCGTCTACGCCCGCGATCTGTTCGTCGACGCCGAGATGTCGATGCGCGCCGCGGCCGAAGTCGCCAACACCACGACATGGCTCTCGGAGGATCTCGAGCACGATGCCCTGCGCAAGGGACAGGTCTTCGAGCGCCTGCTCGCCCGCGAGCCCCTCGCCTAGGAGAAGAGCCGCCCCTCCGCTCTTTGAGCTGCAGGCGGGGTTTCGCCAATCCCGCTTAGGAGGACTGCTCCCGGCGCCACTCCCGCCGGATCGCGAGGATGTGCTCGCGCATCAGCGCTTCGGCGCCCTCGCCGTCCTTGGCGACGACCATGTCGACCAGCCGTTCGTGCTCGTGGGAGACGCGCAGTAGGAAGTCCGACTTGGCCGGCGAGCCGAGGCCGAAGAGGCGCGAGCGCAGGCGCAGGCCCCTGACGACCTCGACCAGCTGCTGGTTTTCCCCGAGGCCGAGCAGCTCGACGTGGAAGGCAATGTCGACCAGCACATGACCCGAGAAGTCGCGCTCCTCGGCGGCTTTTACCGTGGCGGCAGCGAGCTCGCGCAGCTCGTCGAGCTTTGCCTTCGCTGCCCCCGCCCGTGCCACTTTGCCCGCGGTCGGCACCTCCAGCAGCAGCCTCAGCTCGAGCATTTCGTCGAGTTCGTGGTCGCTGGGCTCCAGTACCCGGAAGCCCTTATTGCGGACGACCTCGATCAGGCCGTCCTTGGCGAGGTCGAGCATTGCCTCGCGCACCGGCGTCGCCGAGACCCCGAACTGCTCGGCCAGGCTCGGCGCTGAGTAAACGATCCCCGGCTCCATCTCACCTGAGATAATCGCGGCGCGGACGGTCTCGGTCACCTGCCGCCGGCGGCTCGGGAGTTTCTCGAGTGCCGGCATTCGAGTGGCCACCGACCAATTGTACTATTGGACATTGCAGTGTGTCCGTGCCGACGACCCCTGTCAGAGCTGGTCGGTGGCGAAGTCCCGTTTCCAGAGCGCGCTGAGGCGTGCCGGCAGTCGGCACTCCACGATCCGCGCGCCGCGCTCTTCGTTTTCCAGGTGGTAGCGGTTGCCGACCCGGCCGAGCAGCCGGTGGTCGACGCAGACGCGGTCGACGAAGCTGGGATCGAAGCCGAGCAGAACCACCGCGCGCTCGGGCAGCCGCGCCGGCCGCCAGTATTGCCAGGATAGATGGCCGCTGAGCGGCGCAGGCAGCCCCAGCGCGGGGCCGAGCAGTTCCAGCGCCGAGGCCTCCCCGTAGTTGGCGGTGACGATCGCCTGCCGGGCTCGGGCGGGTGGCGGCAGCGAGCGCCAGGCCCGCGCCGTCGCTCTGCTCAGTTCGGGCCAGCCGATCTCGGCGTCGTAGAAGGAGGGTTCGTAGAGCTTGCGTTCGATCATCGTCGCGGTCGGATACACCGGCACTACGATCGGCGCCGCCACCACAAGCACCAGCGCCTGCGCCAGACAGAGGGCGGCCAGCGCCAGGGAGCGTCGTCGCGAGCGCCCGAGCCACTGCGCGAAGGCGACCGTGCCGGCGGCGAGCGCGAGCCCGTCGCCCGGCAGCGGGTAGTAGGAGCGCCCGCGCGTGCAGAAGAAGATCGCGGTCGCCCCCAACGGCACGAAGGCCAGCGCCCGCAGCGCCGGCGAGCGCCAGAGCCGCACCACGCCCGCCACCACGAGGACGAGGCTGGCTCCGAGGAAGAGGATCTGCTCGGCCGCGAACTGCAGCCGCGAAGTCTGTTCGGCGGTGACCGCGTTCTGGGAGCCGAAGAAGTGCAGGCTCGCCCAGCCGTGGTCGGCCTGCCAGATCAGGTTGGGCACCACCAGCAGAGCGGCGAGGCCGAGCGCGATCCAGGGCCCACGCGTTCGCAGCTGCGCTCGCGCCGGGCTCAGCACCAGGCCGAGGCCGAAGCTGGCCAGCAGGACGAGAATCGTGTACTTGGCCTCGAGCCCGAGACCGGCGACGAGGCCGAGCGCCGGCCACAGCCGCGGCTCGGGCCGGCCGAGGATGCGCAGCGCCAGGTAGCAGAAGGCGCTCCAGGCGAGCAGGTCGAGCCAGGTCGGGTGGAAGATCGAGGCCGAGCCGAGGACGTAGGGGGTGAGGCCCCAGGCCAGCGCGGCAGCGAGCTGGACGCGCAGGCTGCCGCCCAGCTCGCGCGCCATCGCCGCCACGAGGACGACCGAGCCGATTCCACAGGCGAGGCAGGTCAGTCGCAGGGCCGCCAGCGAATCGCCGAAGAGGGCGTGCACGGCCCAGCCGAGCAGCGCCACCAGCGGCGGGAAATCGACGTACCCCGCGGCCAGGTGCTTGGCGGCCGAAAGGTAGTAGAGCTCGTCGCGGTCCCAGCCGTAGCGGCCCAGGAAGCCGACGGTGAGCGCCGCCACCAGCGCCCCGGCCGCGAGCCCGCAGGCGAGCGTCGCGGCCGGGGCGGTCCGCGGCCTTGCTGCCGCTCGCTCGCCTATCCCACCACGTCCCGAGTCGGCGCCGCGAGCTCGGCCGCGAAGCGCTCGATTCCTGCCGGCCAGCCTCCGGGCGAGGCGACCGCTTCGCGCATCGACTCCCAGCCGGGCCCATGTCGGTCGAGGTGGCTGTGCGTCAGCTCGACCCTCGTTCGACCGGTTCCCTCGGCGCTGAAGCGGACCTCCACCTCGCTGGCTTTGGCCGGGTCGGGCTCGATCTTCCAATCGAGGCCGATGTCCCAGGTGAAGAGGACGCGGTCGGGCGGGTCGTAGGCGAGGACGCGCGCCCAGCGGCACTCGCTGCCGTCGGCTCCGACGTCGTAGATCGCGCCGCCCACCCGAGGCTCGAAGACCATTCGCTCGATCGGACCTTCGATCAGGTGGTGGTTGGGGTCCCACCAGCTTCCGATCCCGTCGGTGAAGAGCTGGAACACGTGCTCGATCGGCGCATCCACGGTGGTCGCTTGGGTGATGCTCGTTGCCTCGGCTTCGGTTTGGGTCATTGCACTCTCCTTTCCGCCTCGACCGCCTCCTTGAAGGAAGCCAAGGACGTCTGCCAGAACCGATCGAGGTAGGCGCGCAGCGCCTGCAGCCCGTCCGGCTCGAGCCTGTAGATGTTTCGCGTTCCGGCCTTGTTGGCGCTGATCAGGCCGGCGTCTTTCAACACCCGCAGGTGCTGGGATACCGCCGGTCGGGTCACGGGCAGCTCCGCGGCGATTTCCCCGACCGCCGCCGGCTTCTCGGCCAGCCGTTCGAAGATCTGCCGGCGGGTCGGGTCCGCCAACGCCTCGATCGTCCGTTTCGCATGGTTAGTTATCACTAACGGTTAGTTTACACGAACGGACAGCGTTGGCGGCTCTCGCCATCTGGCTCCCTCGCTCTGCTCGCAGAGCATTAGTAATCTAATGCTTATATAAGGATATGATTGAATACAAGCCATGGACAACGTCTTCGAGGTGATCGCCGACCCCTCGCGCAGGGGCATCCTCGACCTTCTGGTCGACCGGCCCCATGACGTCGGGGAGATCGTCGCGCGTACCGGCCTCAGCCAGCCCAACGCCTCCCGTCACCTGCGGATCCTGCGCGAGGTGGGCTTGGTCCTCCTGGGGGGTGGTCATCGGTCGGGCATGCGCGAGGGCGAGGTCACCGACTGCGAGCCGCCCTGCCTCGACGCGCTGAGCGATTGGCTCGACGGCGCCCGCGAAGCGGCCGAGCGGCCGACCGCCGACCGTCACCGGCTGGCGCCCTATCCCGAGCTGGAAGCCCGTTACCAGCGCCTGCACGGGAACTGCTGAGAAACGACGACGAAAGGGGACCGATGGGTTCTTGCGATCAAACATATAATCAATCACACATATATCCTGGCTCGCGCTGGGCGGCGTTGCTCGTCCTCTGCGCGGGGATGCTGATGATCATCCTCGACACGACGATCGTCAACGTCGCCCTGCCGACGATCCAGGCCGACCTCGGCTTTTCCCCGTCGAGCCTGGCCTGGGTGGTGAACGCCTACCTGATCCCCTTCGGCGGGCTGCTGTTGCTGGCCGGGCGGCTCGGTGACCTGCTCGGCCGCCGCGACGTCTTCCTCGCCGGCCTGCTCCTCTTCGCCGCCGCCTCGCTTGCCTGCGGCTTCGCCGACTCGCGCTGGGCGCTCGGCATCGCCCGTTTTGCCCAGGGCATAGGCGCCGCCCTCACCTCCTCGGTCATCCTCGGGATGATCGTGACGATGTTCCCCGAGCCGCGCGAGCAGGCCAAAGCGATCGGGATCTACAGCTTTGTCGCCTCCGCCGGCGGCTCGCTCGGCCTGCTCGCCGGCGGCGTGCTGACCGAAGCGATCGACTGGCATTGGATCTTCTTCGTCAACCTGCCGATCGCCGCCGCCAGCGGCTTCTTCGCGCTGCGCCTGGTGCCGCGCGACCGCGGCCTCGGTCTCGGGCGCGGCGCCGACCTGCCGGGAGCATTCCTCCTGGTCGTGGCGCTGATGCTCGGCGTCTACGCGATCGTCGGCGCCGCCGAGCGTGGCTGGGGCTCGCCGCACACGCTTGGCTTCGGCCTCCTCGCCCTCGCCGGCCTCGCTGCCTTCTTCTGGCGCCAGGCGCGCGCTGCCCAGCCGCTGGTGCCGCTGGCGGCCCTGCGCTCGCGCACCCTGCTCGGCGCCAACGCGGTGCAGGCCCTGGCGGTCAGTGGCTGCTTCGCCCTCTTCTTCTTCGGCTCGCTCTACCTGCAGCGGGTGCGCGGCCTCGGGGCGCTCGACGTCGGCCTCGCCTTCCTGCCGGCGACCCTGATCGTCGGTGCCCTCTCGGTCGGCGCCTCCGCGCCTCTCAACCTCCGCTTCGGCGCGCGGTCCGTCCTCGTTCCGGCTCTGCTGGCGATGACGGCGGGGCTGGCCTGGTTGGCCGCGATCGATCCCGGCTCGAGCTATCTCGGCGGCGTCCTGCCCGGATTCGTCCTGATCGGCGCCGGCGCCGGCCTCGTCTTCCCGGCGGTGATGTCGCTGGGGATGAGCGGCGTCGCTCCCGAACAGGCCGGGCTTGCGTCGGGGCTTCTCAACACGACCCTGCAGATGGGAGGGGCGGTCGGCCTCGCGATCTTCGCCACCTTTGCCAGCTCGCGCACCTCGCACCTGCTCGACGCGGGTTCCTCGCCTAGCTCGGCGCTGACCTCGGGCTACGGCCTCGCCTTCCTGCTGGCGGCGCTGGCCTGCGTCGTCGCGGTCGGGCTCGCCCTCATCGTGCTGGGGCCTGACGAGGCCCCGGCCGGAGTGCCGGCCGGGGCCTCCCAGCCCGAGGAGCCTTGAGCTCAACTCCAGCGGCTCATCTCGCCAGCGGGGTACGCCGCGAACTCGCCGCTCTCGGCGCCCGACTTGAGGCTCGTCAGGTAGGCGCCCCAATTGGTGGAGCAGCCGCCCATGAACTCGTTGGCCTCGCGCCAGTCGGCGTGGGTGAAGAGCAGCGTCGTGCCGTCGTCGGGGCGCCGCTCGAATGCGAACGTGATCGTCGTGCCGACCCAGTCGGAGGGGCCGTCCACCACCCGCCAGACGATCCGCTCGGGGGTGTCCTCGGCGATCTCGAAGATCGCGGCCGGGTTCTCGCCGCCGAAGAAGACCTGAAGCGTCGCCTCGTCGCCGTCGCTCGGATGGCCGGTCCACCAGCGCTCGACGCCCTCCTTGGTCGCGATCAGGTCGTGGACGCGCTCGGGCGGGGCGTCGATGGTGAAGCGGTGCAGGATGTCGGGCATGGTCCCTCCTTGGGGGTTGGTTTGCCTGTATGACGAACGAGCGCCGCCGGCACGGACACCCCGCCCGCTATCTGTTCGCGGGCGGCGGCAATTCGGCGCGGCGCATCAGGAGGAAGCGCCGCTCGGGCCCCTCGTCGGTCAGCTCCAGCGCCCGTCCGTAGGCGCTCCGCGCCTCCTCGTCCCGGCCAAGCCGCCGCAGCATGTCGGCCCGGGTCGAGTGCAGGTAGCGGTAGCCGTCGAGCTCCAGCCCGTCGAGGATCGCGAGGGCGGCGTCGGGGCCCTCCAGCTCGGCGATCGCGACCGCCCGGTTCATCTCGACCACCGGCGAGCCGGTGAGGCGGCCGAGCTGGCGGTAGAGCAGCTCGATCTGCCGCCAGTCGCGCGGCTCGGTCACGTGCAGCTCGGCGATTGCCGCCTGCAGGACGTAAGGGCCGGTCCCGCCCAGCGCGGTCGCCCGCTCGACCAGCCCGCGACCCTCGGCGATCTGCTCCCGGTCCCACGCCGAGCGGTCCTGTTCGTCGAGCAGGACGAGGGCGCCGCCGCGGTGGCGGGCCTCGCGCCGCGAGTCGTTGATCAGCATCAGGGCGAGGAGCGCCAGCGCCTCGGGCTCGTCGGGCATCAGCGCCGCGAGCACGCGGCCGAGGCGGATCGCCTCCGCCGCTAGGTCGACGCGCCCCGCGCCCCATCCCTGGTTGAAGACCAGGTAGAGCACGGCCAGCACCGCGTCGAGCCGCTCGGGCAGGAGGTGCGCGGGCGGTACCGCGAAGGGGATGCCGGCTTCCCGGACCTTGCGCTTGGCGCGTCCCAGCCGCTTGCTCATGGTCTCGAACGGCACCAGGAAGGCGGCCGCGACCTCCTCGGTCGAGAGGCCGCCCAGCGTGCGCAGGGTCAACGCCACCTGCGCCTCGGGGGCGAGCGCTGGGTGGCAGCAGGTGAAGATCAGCTCCAGCCGCTCGTCGGGCAGTGCCGCTGTCTCGTCCATCGTCTCCTCCGGCAGGTCACGCAGCTCGCGGCCGAGCTGCTCGGTCTTACGGGCCAGGGTTCGGTCGCGACGGATGCGGTCGATTGCCCGGTTGCGTGCCGTCGCGATCAGCCAGGCGGTCGGGTTGTCCGGCTCGCCGTCGCGCGGCCAGCGCTCGGCCGCGAGGGTGAAGGCCTCCTGGGCGGCGTCCTCGGCGAGCTCGATGTCGCCGAGGATGCCGACCAGCGTCGCCAGGACTCGGCCCCACTGGTCGCGAAAGACGTCATCGAGCACCTCGAGCTCCTATTCGAACGCGGGCCGCACCTCGATCGCCGCCGTCAGGTCGAGGTCCTGCAATTCGGCGGCGACGGCGAGGGCCTGGTCGAGGCTCTCGGCCTCGACCAGGATGAAGCCGCCGAGGAACTCCTTGCTCTCGACGAACGGGCCGTCGGTCGTCAGCGTCGTCCCGTTCTTGCTTCGTACGGTCCCAGCCGACTGCGGCGGCTCCAGTCTCAGGTAGCCGGTCACGTTCGGCCGCTCGAGCACAGCGGCGATGCCGGGGTGCATGGACCGGGGACCCGATTCCCCGGATTCCTCGCCCCTGCTGTAGGCGAGCAATGCGTACTTCATCCGTCTTCTCCTTTCGGGCCGTCACCGACCGGCCTCACCTCGATCGAGCCGTGGCTTACCGCCGGCATTTTCGCCGCTAGCCCGATCGCCTCGTCGAGATGCTCGCATTCGACGACCAAAAAGCCGGCGAGTTGCTCGTTGATCTCGGTGTTCGGGCCGTCGGCGACGATCAGCTCGTCGCCGCGGCGGCGGACCGTCGTGCTGACGTCGGCCGCGCACAGTCGCGCGCGGCCGACCAGCTTGCCCTGCGCCTGCAGCTCGTCTTCGAGCCCGACGTGGGCGGCGCGGCGACGATCACGTTCGACCGCCGTCAGCGGCTCCTCCTCGCCGACCCATGCCAGCAATGCGTAGCGCATCGGGCTGCGCCTAGCCGGCGAGGTACTCGGCCAGCGGGTCCTGGTAGAAGTTCGGGTAGTTCGAGTCGATGTGCTCCACCCATTCCGGCGGAATGCCCGTGTGGTCGATGGTCAGCTTCGTTGCCGCCTGCGCCGGATCGAGCGTGAAGCGCACGATCGAGTAGATGCCTGCCGGCCACTCGTCCGGGTGTTCGCCGCCGAAGCGCCAGGCCTGGACGACGCGCTCTCCGGGCACTAGTTCGACCTGCCGTCCCTCGACCCGGCCGCCGAACAGCGTGAATGCCTCGCCCTCGCGGTCGCCGACGTTCGCCGGCATCCCGGTCGCCGCCGCGAACTTCTCGCCATCGGTGAGCACCGCGTAGACCTCCTCCGGCGCCGCCTCGATGATCGCCTCCTGGTGAATTGACATCTTGGATCCTTTCTGCTCGAGCCGGCCGAGTGCCGGCATCTTGCTCCAAGACGAATGGGCGCCGCGTGGACGGACACCCGAGCACAATTGCCTGGCCAGGCGATTGCCCAGCGGTTTGCCACTCGGATCCACGGGTGGCGGGAACCGGGGTCAACCGGTTCCTACCCCGACATATCCGCCGATCAGCTCGAACGGCTTCACCGCTGCGCCGGTGATGATCACGTCGCCGGCGATCGCGTATGGCGCAGAGAGATACGATATAGATGCAACAGTGAAGGACGACCGCTTCATCGCCGCACTCAAGGGCCTCGGCCTGGGAGATCGTGTCCTCGCCTCCGAGGCTCAGCTCGCCCCCTTCGGCTCCGACGCGCTGACCGCCTTCCACCAGCGACCGCTCGCCGTCGCCGTGGTCGAGAGCGCCGCTGAGGTCGAGGCCGTGGTTCGCCTCTGCCACGAAGCGGAGATGCCGTTCGTCGCCCGCGGCAGCGGCACCTCGCTGTCCGGCGGATCGCTGCCGGTCGAGGGCGGGATCGTGATCGCCCTCAACCGCCTCAATCGGGTGCTCGCGGTCGATCCCGACGCCCGCATCGCCGTTGTCGAGCCCGGCGCGATCAACCTCGCGGTCAGCGCCGCCGCCGCGCCGCACGGCCTCGCCTACGCCCCCGACCCATCCTCGCAGTCGGTCTGCACGATCGGCGGCAACCTCGCCTTCAACTCCGGCGGCGCCCATTGCCTCAAGCACGGGATGACCGCCAACCACGTCCTCGGCCTGCGCGTCGTCCTCCCTGACGGCGAGGCGGTCGAGCTCGGCGGCGACTCGACCGAGCACCTCGGCCCCGACTGGACCGGGATGTTCTGCGGCTGCGAGGGGCTCTTCGGGATCGCCGTCGAGGCGACTCTGCGGCTGGTGGCGATTCCCGAATCGGTGCGCACCGCGCTCGCCGTCTTCGACTCGCTCGAGCGCGCGGGCGACGCGGTCGCGGCGATCGTCGGCGCTGGTTTGCTCCCGGTCGCGATGGAGATCATGGACGCGCTCGCGATCGAGGCCGCCGAGGCCTCGGTCAAGCCGGAATACCCGCAGGGCGAAGCGCTCCTGATCGTCGAGCTGGAGGGTGAGGAGGAAGTGGTCGAGCAGGAGCTGCTTGCGGTCGAAGGCATCCTGCGCGGATCGGGCTGCGGCGAGATGCAGACCACCGCCGACCCCGAGCAGCGGGCGCTGATCTGGAAGGGACGCAAGAGCGCCTTCTCCGCCGTCGGCTGGCTCGCGCCCGACTACATCGTCCAGGACGGCGTCGTGCCGCGCACCCGGCTCGGGGAGGCGCTGCGCGAAATCGATCGCCTCAGCGCCGAGCGCGGGATCCGCGTCGCCAACGTCTTCCACGCCGGCGACGGCAACCTGCACCCGCTGATCCTCTTCGACGGCCGCGAGGAGGGCGCCGTCGAGCGAGCCGAGGAGCTGGCCGCCGACATCCTCGCCCTCTGCGTGACGCTCGGCGGCTCGATCACCGGCGAGCACGGCGTCGGGGTCGAGAAGCGCGACTACATGAAGCTGATGTTCTCCGCCGACGACCTCGGGCTGATGGAGGACGCGCGCGCGGCGGTCGACCCGGCGCGACTCGCCAACCGCGGCAAGATGCTGACGCCGCCTCAGGTGCCGGTGTGAACGCGATCGTCGCCACCGACGTCGCCGCCGTCCAGGCAGCGGTTGCCGAGGGCGTCCCGTTGATCCCGGTGGCGGGGGGAACGAAGACCGCGACGCACCCCGTTCCCGAGGGCGAGGTCCGGGCGCTCGACGTCAGCGGCCTGACCGGCGTCGTCGACTACGACCCGGCCGAGCTGACCTTCACCGCCCGGCCCGGCACGACGCTGGCCGAGATCGACGCGATGCTCGCGGCAAACGGCCAGCAGCTGCCGTTCGATCCGCCGCGGCTGGGCGAGGCGGGGACGATCGGCGGCGCCGTCGCCGCCGGTCTCACCGGCCCGGGTGGCTTCGCCGCCGGGATCCGCGACTTCGTCGTCGGCGTCCGCTTCGTCGACGGCAGCGGCAGGGTCGCGGCGGGCGGCGGCAGGGTGGTGAAGAACGCCGCCGGCTTCGACCTGCCGAAGCTGCTGGTCGGCAGCCTCGGCCGGCTCGGAGTGATCGTCGGGCTCTCGCTGAAGGTCTTCCCCCGCCCCGAGGCGACGGCCACGGTTCGCTTCCCCGCCGCCGGGCTGCCGGCGGGTCTCGCCGCCCTCGCCGCGCTCGCCCGCGGCCCGATTCCGCTCAGCGCCCTCGACCTCGACCCCGACGGTGCCGTCACCGCCCGGATCGGCGGCAGCGCCGAGTCGATCGAGGCGCGGACCGCCCGCCTCGCCCGCGCGCTCGAACCGCTCGGCG
Source organism: Solirubrobacterales bacterium (assembly GCA_035542315.1). Classification (GTDB taxonomy): domain Bacteria; phylum Actinomycetota; class Thermoleophilia; order Solirubrobacterales; family 70-9; genus VAYN01. The sequence continues at coordinate 40,978 of DATKLT010000014.1, forward strand.
CGCCGCTCGAGGACGAGGCGGCGCACTGGGAACAGGCGTGCCGTTTCGCCTGGGTCGAGGGTCGCGCGCGCCTCGTCGTCGTTCCGACCGCGCCGCGCCATGTCGTCGACCTCGACGCCGAGCTCGAGCGCCGCGGCGCCGGCCGCCGCTACGGGCTCGCCGCCAACGTCGCCTGGGTCGCCTGGCCGCAGGCGACGTCGCTGGACGAGCTCTCCGAGCTGCTCGCCGCGCGGGGGATGAGCGGGGTCGTCCTCACCGGCCCGCCGCTGCCCGAGCCGCTGATCGGGGCCGCGACCGGCGGCGCCTTCGGCCGCCGCATCGCGGCCGCCCTCGACCCGGCTGGCGTCTTCGCCGGTGGCCGCCGATGAAGCACGAGATCCCGCTCGCGAGCCTCGGCGTCCGCGGCCCGCTGATGGCCGACCCGATCGCCTCCTGCGTGCACTGCGGCTTCTGCCTGCCGACTTGCCCCACCTACGTGACGATGGGCGAGGAGATGGACTCACCGCGCGGTCGCATCTTCCTGATGAAGGAAGTGCTGGAGGGGAAGATGGAGGTCGAGATGGCCCAGCCCTACCTCGACAACTGCCTCGGTTGCCAGGCCTGCGAGACCGCCTGCCCATCGGGAGTTCGCTACGGCGACCTGATCACCGAGTTCCGCAGCCGGGTCGAGCCCGAGCGAAAGCGGCCGCCCGGCGAGCGCCTGCGCCGCGAGCTGACCCTGCGCACGCTCCCTTACGGCAGGCGCTTCCGCGCCGCCGCAAAGACCGGCGGCCTCGCCCGCAGGTTCCGCAGGGCCGTCCCCAAGACGCTGCGCCCGATGCTCGACCTGCTGCCCGACCAGCTTCCCGCCGCCCGCCCGCTGCCGGCCGGCTTCGCCGCCGAAGGCGAGCGCCGCGCCCGCGTCGCCCTGCTCGGCGGCTGCGTCCAGCAGCAGCTCGACCCGGAGATCGGCTGGGCCGCCGGCCGCGTCCTTGCCCGCAACGGGGTTGAGGTGATCGTCCCCGCCGAGCAGGGCTGCTGCGGCTCGCTGGCGATGCACGCCGGCGAGGCCGATGGCGCCCGCCGGCTCGCTCGCCGCAACCTGGCTGCCTTCCCCGCCGATCTCGACGCCGTCATCACCACTGCCGCCGGCTGCGGCTCGGGGATGCGCGAGTACGGCCACCTCTTCCTCGGCGAGCCCGAGCAGGAGGCGGCGGAGCGGCTCGCCGGGCGCACCCGCGACGTCGCCGAGTTCCTCGCCGAGCTCGGCCTCGCCGAGCCGCCGCCGGCGCTCGCCACCCCGCGCCGCGTCGCCTACCACGACGCCTGCCACCTCGCCCACGCCCAGAAGGTGACCGCCGCGCCGCGCCGACTGCTCGGCGCGATCGAGGGCCTCGAGCTGCTGCAGCCAGCCGAGGCCGAGCTCTGTTGTGGCTCAGCGGGCATCTACAACGTCGAACGGCCCGAGGTCGCCAGCCAGCTTGGCGAGCGCAAGGCCCGAAATCTCCTCGCCACCGGCGCTGAGCTGATCGCCAGCGGCAACATCGGCTGCCTCGCCCAGCTGCAGAAGCAGCTGTCGGGCCTCGGCCAGCCGATCCCGGCGCTGCACACCGTGCAGGTCCTCGACCGCGCCTACTCACGAACCCTGTAAAGGAGCAGAAGCACCCGATGCCCCAACCGACGATCGCAGACACCCCCCTCGACGAGCGCTCGCGCAGCGAGATCCTCAGCCCGGATGCGCTCGCCTTCCTCGCCGAGCTGCACGGCCGCTTCGACGCCCGCCGGCTCGAGCTGCTCGCCGCGCGCAAGCAGCGCCGTGCCGCCCTCGCCGCCGGCGCCGAGCTCGACTTCCTGGCCGAGACGCGCGAGATCCGCGAGGACTCCTCCTGGCGCACCGCTCCGCCCCGCGCCGACTACGCCGATCGCCGCGTCGAGATCACCGGGCCGACCGATCGCAAGCTGGTGATCAACGCGCTCAACTCCGGCGCCAAGGGCTTCATGGCCGACTTCGAGGACGCCAACTCGCCGACCTGGGTCAATCAGGTCTCCGGCCACGCCAACCTGATCGATGCGATCGAGGGGACGATCTCCTACGAGAGCTCCGACGGCCGTCACTACGAGCTGAACGAGGAGACGGCGACGCTGCTGGTGCGCCCCCGCGGCTGGCACCTGCCCGAGCGCCACCTCGACTTCGACGGCACGCCTGGAGCCGGCTCCCTGGTCGACTTCGGCCTCTTCGCCTTCCACGGCGCCCCTCGGCTGGCCACCCAGGGGCTCGGCGCCTACCTCTACCTGCCGAAGATGGAGCACCACCTCGAGGCGCGCCTCTGGGACGAGGTGCTCGCCTTCGCCGAGGACGCCCTCGGCCTCGAGCGCGGCAGCTTCCGCGCCACGGTTCTGATCGAGACGCTGCCGGCGGCCTTCCAGATGGACGAGATGCTGTGGGAGTTGCGCGACCACTCCTACGGGATGAACGCTGGTCGCTGGGACTACATCTTCTCGGCGATCAAGACCTTCCGCGAGCGCCCCGACGCCGTCCTCCCCGACCGCGCCGAGGTGAAGATGACCGTGCCCTTCATGCGCGCCTACACCGAGCTGCTGGTCCGCACCTGCCACCGCCGCGGCATCTTCGCGATGGGGGGGATGGCGGCGCTGATCCCGAGCCGGACCGACGCGGAGGCCAACCAGCGGGCGATCGCCGCCGTCCGCGCCGACAAGGAGCGGGAGGCCGGCGACGGCTTCGATGGCACCTGGGTCGCCCACCCCGACGTCGTCGCGGTCGCGACGGCGGCCTTCGACGCCGTGCTCGGCGACCGTCCCAACCAGATCGAGCGGCTGCGCGACGACGTCGTCCCCAGCGCCGGCGCGCTGGCCGACCTCGCCGCGACGCCGGGCGAGGTGACCGAGGCGGGCCTGCGCAGCAACGTCAGCGTCGGCTTCCAGTACGTCTCGTTCTGGCTCGGCGGTCGCGGCGCGGTCGGCCTCGACAACCTGATGGAGGACGCCGCCACGGCCGAGATCTCCCGCAGCCAGATCTGGCAGTGGATCCGCCACGGCACCAAGCTCGAGGACGGCACCGCGATCGACCGCGAGCTGGTCACCCGCATCCTCGACGAGGAGCTGGCCCGGATCGAGGCCGAGGTCGGCGCGGAGACCTGGCAGGCGGGTCGGCCGCAGGAGACGCGGCGCGTCTTCGAGGCGGTCGCGCTCGGCGACGACTTCCCCGACTTCCTCACCGAAGTCGCCTACGAGCTGCTCGACTGAGCCAGCTGCGCGGCGGAGGCCCTGCGCAGCAGGCGCAGGGTCTCGTCGAGGTGATGGTCGATCAGCGCCTCGGCCTCAGCGAGGTCGTGCTGCCCGACCGCGGCGACGATCGCGCGGTGCTGCTCGAGGATGCGCTCCATCCGTTCGGGGCCGGCGCTGAGCGCGGCGATCCCCATCCGGTTCTGCTGGTCGCGCAGCGAGTCGTGCGTGCGCAGGACGATCGCGTTACCGGTGGCGGCGACGAAGACGCGGTGGAACTCGCGGTCGGCGTCGACGAAGGCGACCGCGTCGCCGGCGTCCGCGTGCCGTTCCTGGGCCGCGATCGCCGCCGCCAGCCGCTCGGAGAGGTCGAGGTCGAGCTCGATCGCCCGCCCGATCGCGAAGCGCTCGAGCAGCAGCCGAGTCTCCATCACGTCCTCGACGTCGGCCGCCGAGATCGGCACCACCAGGGCGCCGCGCTTTGGGTAGAGCTGAAGCAGCCCCTCGGCCTCGAGTCGCAGGAACGCCTCCCGCACGGGCGTGCGGCTGACCCCGACCGCGTCGGAGACCTCGCCCTCGCCGAGCAGCCGGCCCTGGGCGTACTCGCCGTCGAGGATGCGTTGCTTGGTGTGGCCGTAGGCCCGATCCGCCGCCGACATGCCCCGATCTATAGCGCATCGTCCGTGGCGCCCCGGCCCAATCGCGGGCGGTAGGGTCGCGCTCGGCGAGGCGCCCCGGGTTTGCTTCGAGGACCCTCGATCTCGCTAGGCTCCGACCTGCAGTGGGCGCGGAGACTGGGCAGACGCAGGGCGGCGGCACCCCGGCCGAGGGGAGGATGGCGCGGGGCTGGCGTCTGACCACGATCTCCTGGGCATTGATCCGGCGCGAACCGACGATGGTCTCGATCGCACTGATGGGGGCAGGCTGCGGGCTGGCCGGGGCCGCCGCGCTCCTTTATTTCTCCGGCTACCTCGACTCCTCGACTCATTCGCAGGGCCGTCTGGCGCTGGCCGCGATCGTCGGTCTCTATCCGATGACCTTCCTCGGCGTCTTCTTCAACGTCGCCCTTGCCGGGGCTGCCGCAGCAAGCTTCGACGGCCGGCCGATCGGCGTGCGCGAGGCGCTTGGAATCTCCTGGAAGCGACTGGGCCGGATCGCGCAGTGGTCGCTGTTGGCGGCGGGCGTCGGGCTCGTGCTCGAGCAGCTTGCCTCGCGGATTCCGGGTGCCGGGCGACTCGCGTCCTGGTTGCTGGGAGCTGCTTGGAGCCTGGCGACGATCTTCGCCGTGCCGCTGCTGGCGCTCGAGGGCCCGGGGCCGCTGGAGACCGCCAAGCAGTCGGTGCGGTTGATCAGGGGCAAATGGGGCGAAGGCGTCACCGGCCTGATCGGCATCGGCGCTTGGACTATCTTCGCGACGATCCCGGTGGCGATCCTCCTCGGGGTCGGCATCGTCATCAGGCATAACGACCCGACGGCCGGGGCGGCGCTGATCGCGGTCGCGATCGGGGCGCTCCTGCTGGTCTCCGCCCTTTCCCTCGCGACCCGCGAGGTCTTCTCCGTCGCCCTCTATCGCTACGCGAGCGGGGAGCCCGGCACCGGCGTCTTCGCCGCCGCCGACCTCGAAGAACCGTTCCGCCGCCGCGGCAAGGATTCGTCAAAGCCTGCCTCCTAGCTTCGGGCGCATCGAATCGATGCGAACCGGAACTGAGGAGGAATCGAAGTGAAGAGACGACTGGCAACCGCGGTTCTAGCTGCCTTTGCAACCTGTGCCTCGCTCGCGGCCGGCGCGGCGCCGGCGCTTGCCGCTCCCCACACGATCCAGGTCTCGGTTGCCGCCGCGCCGGTTGCAGGGCGGGCGATGACGGTCCAGCTCAGCGGCGTCGTCGCGCCGCCGGAAGAGTTCTGGGACCTGGCCTGGATCGAGGTCGTGGCGCTGCCGGGCGCCGTCGTCCAGGGCTGCCCGGTGAGCGACGGGAGCGCCCTCTACGTCGCCGAAGGCGCGGGTGGGCAGATCCTCGGAGTGTCGCTGCGTCCCTACACCGACTCCCAGGGCAACTACGCCAACCAGGTCGGCTGGACGCCGCCGGCCGCCGGCCGCTACTTCCTCTGCGCCTACCTGGACGACGGCGAAGGGCTGACCCTGGCGGGGTGGGAACTGGCAGTCGACGTCGCCGCGTCCAGTTCAGGCTCGGGTGGAAACGCCGCCGGCGGCGGCTCGGCGCCGGTCAACGTCCTGCGTCCGCGGGTGACCCGCGCCGGCCGGACGCTGGTCTGCCACGCAGGGCACTGGGAAAACGCCGGCAGCTACTCCTACGGCTGGCTCTTCGACGGCCGCCGCAGCAAGGCGACCGGACGCGAAGTCTCGCTGCGCGGCGAGGTCGGCGGTCACAGCGCCACCTGCCGCGTCAAGGCCCGCGGCGCCGGCGGCACCGCGACCGCGAGCAGCCGTCCCTTCCGCCTCCGTTGAGCGGGCCGCGGGCCCGGTCCTGGCCAGCCAGCCAGGACCGGGCCCGTCCCTATAGGCTGGCCCCGTGGACTTCTCCCTGACCGACGAGCAGCAGGACTTCGTCGCCGCGATCCGCGACTTCTGCGACCGCGAGTGCGGCACCCGCGACCAGCGCGAGCGCCTCACCGACGGCTTTCGCGAGCACCACAGCTTCGACCTCTACAAGCAGATGGCCGAGCTCGGCTGGCTCGGGGTGACGATCCCGGAGGAGCACGGCGGCTCGGGTGGGACGATGCTCGACGCCTGCCTCTTCATGGAGGAGACCTCGCGCGGTCTGGCCCCGATCGGCGGTTACGCGACGACGCTGATCGTCGCCGGCGCGACCCAGCGCTTCGGCAGCGAGGAGCAGAAGCGGGAGGTCCTCGGCGGGATTGCCGGCGGCGCCGTCGAGGCGATCGCGATGACCGAGCCCGAGGCCGGCTCCGACGTCGGCGCCCTGAGCTGCTCGGCGACCGCGGTCGACGGCGGCTTCGTCCTCAACGGCCAGAAGGTCTTCTGCTCCAACGCCCACGTCTCCGACCACGTCCTCGTCGTCGCCCGCACCACCCGCTCCGAGGACAAGCACGCGGGGATGACGATGATCTGGGTCCCGCGCGGTGCCGAGGGGATGGAGGTCGTCCCGATCGAGACGATGGGCGGCCGCGAGACCAACCACCTCTACTTCACCGACTGCGCGGCGCCGGCAGACGCCGTCCTCGGCGAGGTCGATCAGGGCTGGATGCAGCTGATGGCGGGGCTCAACGTCGAGCGCCTGATCCTCGCTGCGACGATGCTCGGGATCGCCCAGCGCGCCTTCGACGACGTCCTCGCCTACGTCAAGGAGCGCAAGCAGTTCGGCCGCCCGATCGGCTCCTTCCAGGCGCTTCAGCACCGCCTCGCCGACCTCGCCACCGACCTCGAAGCGGCGCGACTGATGACCCGCTGGGTGGCGACGCTGACCGACGAGGACCCCGACCGGATGCTGCCCCAACAGGCCTCGATGGTGAAGCTCTTCGTCACCGAAGTGGCGAAACGGACGACGCTCGAGGGGATGCAGATGATGGGCGGCTACGGCTACTCCTCGGAGTACGACATGGAGCGGCTCGTCCGCGCCTCGCTGGTCTCGACGATCTACGGCGGCACCTCCGAGATCCAGCGCACGATCATCGCCAAAACCCTCGGTTTGTAGCCCCGCCATACCGAGGGCGGGCGGGCCGACGCACCCACAGGGCAGGTAGGTGCCCCGTCCCGCCCGCCCCCAGAGTCGTGGTTCCTTTCGGACGTCCTGCTTCCAAAAAGAACCACGAGATGACGGATCGGCCGGAATCTCCAGCCCGTGGTTCTTTTCGGACGCCATAGGTCCATAAGGAACCACGCGATCCGTACGCCCGGGGTCTGGGAGGGGAGGGTGCCCGCCGCCCTACCTGCCCAGAGAGGGTGGCGGGCACCCTCCCGGCAGGACTGGTCGCGACGGCCCGGACACTCCAAAATCGCGCCGCGACCTTTAGCCCTCCGGGGCAGGTTGGACGGATCTCCTAGTTACGGACTCGTATGTTTGTGGTCCCATTCAGGCCATGAAGACGAGCCAGACGCAGCGCAGCCACCTTGCCCGCCGGGCCCTCGCGGCCCTGACCGCACTCGCGGCAACTGCCGCCCTCGCCGCCGGTCTCGGCTCCGCGGCCGCCAGCGCCAGCGAAGTCCCGGCCGCGCTGCTCGGCCCCAGCGTCAACGTCTCCTTCACCCGCCAGAGCGCGAACCTCGTCGGTGACAGCGCCGTCGTTGCGGTCAAGTGCAAGGGCCCGCAGGGCTCGAGCTGCACCGGCACCGTCGCCCTTCATCTCGGTGGCGCCACCCACAAGGCCTCCTTCTACGTCCAGGGCGGCGTCCGCCAGAACGTCATCGTGCCGCTCGGCGCCGATGGCGAGGCCGCCGCGGGCCGCCGCGCCCGCGCCGTTGCCGAGACCGTTCAGCCGCTCGGCGCCCCGCGCGAAAGCGAACGTCTCCTGCGCCTCAAGTAGGCGCTGGCCAGCGCCTGCCGCGGGCGCGGATCCCGAGCCGCGCCGGGGCGCTATCCTAGGTCGTGCCTCGCGCCTCGGGCCCGGGGTTTTCTCTTGTAACGGCCGAGTAGGGAAGAGGACACAAGATGGCTCGCGGAGATGTCCGCATTGCGGTGACTTTGGCTTGCGAAGACTGCAAGCGACGGAACTACCAGACGAACAAGTCCCGGCGCAACTCGCCGGACCGGATCGAGATGCGCAAGTTCTGCCGCTGGTGCGGTCACCACACCGCTCACAAGGAGACGCGGTAACCGGCCATGGCCAAAACCCGCGCACAGCGGAAGGCCGAGCGCCGGGCTCGGGAAGCTGAGGAGCGCCGTCGCTCGAGCGACGGCGTCGAGAGCACCGCGCGCGCTCAGCACGACACGCAGGTCCCCGTCTCCGGCGACATCGCCGAGATCGAGGCGGTAGAGGCCGGGATCGCCGCTGGCGCCTCCGAGGCCGATCTGGAAACGCCGGACGCGCCGAAGCCCTCGCGGGCCGAGCGCCGCGCCGAGGCGAAGGCGCAGAAGGAATCCGAGAAGCGCCAGATCGACGACCGCAAGCGCCGCGAGGCCCAGCAGCTCGAGAAAAAGCAGAAACAGGCGAAGGCCGAACGCGCCCAGCGCGGCGGCGTGATCGGCTTCCTGACGTCCTGCTGGGCCGAGCTGAAGAAAGTCCAGTGGCCCGACCGCGAGACGCTGATCCAGGCGACCGCGGTCACCATTCTCTTCGTTGCCGTGGCCGCCGTCTACCTCGGCGTCCTCGACTACGTCTTCAAGGAACTCGTCAAGCTGATCCTGTAACGACGGGATCCCCAACAAGCAAAGGCTTCGATAACGAGATGTATCGCTGGTACGTGATCAATACCTACTCCGGGCACGAGAACAAGGTCAAGCACAACCTCGAGCACCGGGTGCAGACGATGAGCCAGAACCGCAACGTGCGGCAGGTCGTCGTTCCCACCGAACAGGTCTCCGAGATGAAGGACGGGCAGAAAGTCCAGTCCGAGAAACGGACGATGCCCGGCTACGTGCTCGTCAACATGGAGATGACCGACGACGCCTGGGGGCTGGTCAAGAACACCCCCGGCGTGACCGGCTTCGTCGGCTCGCGCAACAAGCCGGTGCCGCTCTCCAAACCGGAGGTCGACCGTCTCCTGCACCGCGAGACCGCGGAGCGGCCCCGCACCCAGGCCCAGTTCTCGATCGGCGAATCGGTCAAAGTCATCTCCGGCCCGCTCTCGGACTTCTCTGGCGAGATCGCCGAGATCAACGAGGACGCCGCCAAACTCAAGGTCCTGGTTTCGATCTTCGGCCGCGAGACCCCCGTTGAGGTGGGCTACGACCAGGTCAAGAAGATCTAGCTCGCGCGAACCGCTACCCTCCGCAACCCCTCATGGCTAAAAAAGTCCTCACCCTCATCAAGCTCCAGATCCAGGCCGGCAACGCGAACCCGGCTCCGCCGGTCGGTCCCGCCCTGGGTCAGCACGGCGTCAACATCATGGACTTCTGCAAAGCCTTCAACGCGCAGACCCAGGGCGAAGGCGGGACGATCATCCCGGTCGAGATCACGGTCTACGAGGACCGCTCGTTCACCTTCATCACCAAGACGCCGCCGGCCGCCGTCCTGATCAAGGAAGCGATCAAAATCCCGAAGGGCTCCGGCGAGCCCCACGTCAACAAAGTCGGGACGATCACCCAGGACCAGATCCGGGCGATCGCCGAGCGCAAGATGCCCGACCTCAACGCCAACGACATCGACGCCGCTTCGAAGATCATCGCCGGCACCGCCCGCTCGATGGGCGTCGACGTCAACTAGGAGATCTTCGTGGCCCACGGCAAGCGATACCGCGACCAGTACGGCAAAGTCGACCGCGACCGCGCCTACCCGCCCGCCGAGGCGATCGCCCTGGTCAAGCAGACGGCGAGCGCCAAGTTCGACGAGACGGTCGAGGTGCACGTCCTGCTCGGCGTCAACGTCCGCCACGCCGACGAGCAACTGCGTGGCACGCTGGCGCTGCCGCACGGCCTCGGCAAAGACGTCAAGGTCGCTGTCTTCGCCGCCGGCCAGCAGGCCCGTGACGCCGAGGCGGCCGGTGCCGACTTCGTCGGCGGCCAGGACCTGGTCGAGAAAGTCCAGGAGGGCTGGACCGACTTCGACGTCGCGATCTCGACCCCGGAGATGATGAAAGCCGTCGGTCAGCTCGGCCGTGTGCTCGGTCCCCAGGGCAAGATGCCGAACCCGAAAGTCGGCACCGTCACCGACGAGGTCGAGAAGGCCGTCACCGACTCCAAGGCCGGCAAAGTCGAGTACCGCACCGACCGTCAGGCGATCGTCCACCTGGCGATCGGCAAGGCCAGCTTCGACGAGGGCAAGCTGCTCGACAACTACCAGGCGGTCCTCGACGAGATCGTCCGCGCCAAGCCTTCCTCGGCGAAGGGCAAATACATCGTCTCCTGCACCCTGGCGAGCACGATGGGCCCGGGAGTCCGGGTCGACACGACCCGCTCCGCCGAGCGCGACGTTGCCGCGGCTGAGGCCGAGGTCGTCGCCGAGCCCGAGCCGGAGCCCGCCGCAGCCTGAGATTCTCTACACTGCGTCGCCGCTCACCCCAGACCACCGGCGGGGCCAAGCCCGCAAGCCCGGTGCAGGAGAGACCATGAACCGCGAGGAAAAGTCCGCAAACATCGAAGAGATCGCCGCCCAGATCGAGGCATCTGAGGCGATCTTCGCGATCGACTACCGCGGCATCAGCGTCTCCCAGGCGGCCGAGCTACGCTCGAAGCTGCGTGAGGCCGACGCCAGCTTCACCGTCGTCAAGAACCGCCTGACGAAACTTGCCGCCGACAAAGCCGGCGAGGAGCGGCTCGCCGGGCTGCTGCAAGGGCCGACCGCGCTGACCTTCGTCCGCGGCGACACCGCGCAGGCGGCGAAGGCGATCACCAGCTTCAACAAAGAGCACGAGGTCCTCACCTTCAAGGGCGGCTTCATGGAAGCGATGGTGCTCGACGAGTCGGCCTTCAAATCGATCGCCAAACTGCCCGGCCGCGACGTCCTCAACGGCCAGCTGGCCGGAGTCGTCGCCAGCCCGCTGACCGGCCTGGTTCGCGGCTTGGGTTCGATGATCCAGGGACTGGCCCTGCAACTGGGGCAGATCGCCGAGAAAGGGCTCGTCAGCGGGGAGGCTCCGGCCGCCACGCCCGCCGAGGATGTCGCGTCCGCCGAGGAGGCCCCGGCCGAGGAGAGCGAGCCTGCCGCCGATGAGGTGCCCGCAGAGGAGCCTGCCGCCGAGGAGACTTCAGAGGAGCCCGCCGCGGAGGAGGCTCCGGCAGAGGAAGAGACTTCAGAAGATTCAAACGAGGAAGAGGGGTAGTTAGACATGGCAGCGACCAAAATTTCCACTGAGGACTGGATCGAGGAGCTGAAAGGCATCTCCGTCCTCGAGCTCTCCGAGCGGATCAAAGCGCTCGAGGAGGAGTTCGGCGTTTCCGCGACGGCTGTCGCGGCTGCGGCCCCGGCCGCTGCCGCCGCTGGTGGCGGCGATGGCGACGGCGGTGGCGAAGAGTCCTCGACCGTCGACGTCCACCTGGCCGAGGTCGGCGGGCAGAAAGTCCCCGTGATCAAGGTCGTGCGCGCGGCCACCGGTCTCGGCCTGAAAGAGGCCAAGGCCCTGGTCGACGCCGCCCCCGGCCCGGTCAAAGAGGGCGTCGAGCGCGAGGAGGCCGAGAAACTCAAGGCCGAGCTCGAGGAGGCAGGGGCGACGGTCGAGCTCAAATAGAGCCCGCGCCCAGCCTGCCCGCAAACCCAGGCGGGGAGCCAAGCTTGAAGCCGGGCGTCGCCGTGTGTTATTTTTCGCGGTCGCGCGCCTTTTGAGGTACCCCTGCCCATATTTGCGCTTTATCTACGTCCCTCTGACCGCCCGAGGAGTCGCCGACTTTGGCACGTTCTAACGCTGCCCCTGTAACCCGTAGGAGCTTTTCCCGCCTAGAGAACCCCCTTGAAGTCCCGCACCTGATCGACATCCAGCGTCGTTCCTTCCAGGAACTGACGGACACGGAGACCGGTGGGCTGCGGGAGACGATTGACGACATCTCCCCGATCGAGGACTACACGGGGAACCTGCAGATCGTCTTCGGTGCCTTCAAGTTCGAGGAGCCGCCGCACTCGATCGAGGAGTGTCGCGAGAAGGACATGACGTACTCGCGGCCGCTGACCGCGACCGTCGCCTTCCAGAACAAGGAGACCGGCGAGATCCGCGAGCAGGCCGTCTTCATGGGCGACTTCCCGTGGATGACCGAGCGCGGGACCTTCATCATCAACGGCACCGAGCGCGTCGTCGTGACGCAGCTCGTCCGTTCCCCCGGCGCTTACGTGATGGCGCCGAAGGACCCCGAAAAGCAGGTCTTCATCGCCAACCTGATGCCGGCTCGCGGCTCCTGGCTGGAGCTCGAAGTCGACAAAAAAGGCCGCGTCTACGTGCGCATCGACCGCAAGCGCAAGCTGCCGGTCACGGTGCTGCTGCGGGCGATGGGCTACGTCGAGGACCAGCAGCTGCTGGACATGTTCGACAACTCGATCTACATGCGCCACACGATCGAGGCCGACACCGAAGCGACCCGGACCGAAGAGGGCGCCCTGATCGAGCTGTTCAAAAAGCAGCGCCCGGGCGAGCCGCCCTCGGTCGACGCCGCCAAGGCGCTGCTCGAGCAGCTCTTCTTCGACCCCAAGCGCTACGACCTGACCCGCGTCGGTCGCTACAAGCTCAACGCCCGTCTCGACCTCGACATCGACCTCGAGACCCGGGTCCTCACCCACGACGACATCATCGCCCTGGTCAAGGAGCTGGTCTCCCTGCCGAAGCTGCTCGGGATCCCCGAGGAGATCGACGAGGAGAACCCGATCAAAGACTATGCCGCGGAGGCGATCACCTACCCGCGCGAGGCGGTCTACGAGCACCTCGACGAGTACGAGCACTTCGGCAACCGGCGTCTGCGCACGGTCGGCGAGCTGATCCAGGAGGCCTTCCGCATTGGCCTCTACCGGATGGAGCGCGTCGTCCGCGAGCGGCTGACGACCGAGGACTCCGACGCGATCACGCCGCAGACGATCATCAACATCCGCCCGGTGGTGGCGGCGATGAAGGAGTTCTTCGGCTCCTCGCAGCTCTCGCAGTTCATGGACCAGACCAACAGCCTCGCCGGGCTCACGCACCGGCGCCGGCTCTCGGCGCTCGGCGCCGGCGGTCTGACCCGCGAGCGCGCCCCGATCGAGGTCCGCGACGTGCACCCGACCCACTACGGCCGGATGTGCCCGATCGAGACCCCGGAGGGCCCGAACATCGGCCTGATCGGCTCGCTCGCCTCCTACGCCGAAATCTCCGAGCACGGCTTCGTCACGACCCCGTACCGGATCGTCGAGGACGGCGCCGTCACCGACAAGATCGTCCACTACGACGCGACCCAGGACGAGGACAAGGTGATCGCCCAGGCGAACTCCGAGTTCGACAAAAAGAGCGGCAAGCTGGTGGGACCGCAGGTCCTGGTCCGCGCCGGCGAGCAGGAGTACGCGACCGCCGCCCCCAAGGAAGTCGACCTGATGGACGTCTCGCCGTCCCAGATCTGGTCGGTGGCGACCTCGCTGATTCCGTTCCTCGAGCACGACGACGCCAACCGGGCGCTGATGGGCTCGAACATGCAGAGGCAGGCGGTGCCGCTGCTCAAACCCGACCCGCCGCTGATCGGCACCGGGATGGAGCGCCGCGCCGCGACCGACACCGGTGACGTCGTGCTGGCCGCCAACGCCGGCGAAGTCACCCACGTCGACGCCGAGCGGATCGTCGTCACGGGTTCCGCCGGCAGCGACGAGTACCCGCTGCACAAGTTCATGCGCTCCAACCAGGGGACGATCATCCACCAGCGCCCGATCGTCAACACCGGGGCGCAGGTCAAGGCCGGCGACGTGCTCGCCGACGGCTCTTCGACCGGTGGCGGTGAGATCGCCCTCGGCAAGAACTGCCTGGTCGCCTTCATGTCCTGGGAGGGCTACAACTTCGAGGACGCGATCATCCTCTCCGAGCGCCTGGTCAAGGACGACGAACTCACCTCGATCCACATCGAGGAGTACGAGATCGACGCCCGCACGACCAAGCTCGGCGACGAGGAGATCACCCGCGACATCCCCAACCGCTCCGAGGAGAGCCTGCGCAACCTCGACGAGCGCGGCATCGTCCGCGTCGGCGCCGAGGTGGTCTCCGGTGACCTCCTCGTCGGCAAGGTGACGCCCAAGGGCGAGACCGAGCTGACCGCCGAGGAGAAGCTGATCCGCGCGATCTTCAAGGAGAAGGCGCGCGAGGTCCGCGACACCTCGCTGAAAGTCCCGCACGGCGAGGGCGGGGTCGTCATCGACGTCCTCACCTTCAGCCGCGACGACGGCGACGACCTGCCGCCCGGCGTCAACGACCTGGTCCGCGTCTACGTCGCGACCAAGCGCAAGATTGCCGAGGGCGACAAGCTCGCCGGCCGCCACGGGAACAAGGGTGTGATCTCGAAGATCGTGCCCGAGGAGGACATGCCGCACCTCGCCGACGGGACCCCCGTCGACGTGATCCTCAACCCGCTCGGCGTGCCGAGCCGGATGAACATCGGCCAGATCCTCGAGACCCACCTCGGGTGGGTCGCGGCGAACGGCTGGTACGACGACGGCTCCGAGGCCTACAAGCAGGCCCACTCCGACCAGGGCGACGGCCGCGTCTACGTGGCCACGCAGGTCTTCGACGGGGCCACCGTCGAGGACGTCGACGACGCCCTCGTCCAGTGGCAGGCCGAGAACGAGGAGCGCGGCATCGACCTCGGGATCGACACGGGCGCCCGCCCCGGCGCTCGCGCCTCGGGCACCGCGCAGCTCTACAACGGCCGCACCGGCGAGCCCTACGAGGGCAAGGTCACGGTCGGCTACATGTACATCCTCAAGCTGCTGCATCTGGTCGACGACAAGATCCACGCCCGCTCGACCGGCCCCTACTCGCTCGTCACCCAGCAGCCGCTGGGCGGCAAGGCGCAGTTCGGCGGCCAGCGCTTCGGCGAGATGGAGGTCTGGGCCCTGGAGGCCTACGGCGCCGCCTACACGCTGCAGGAGATGCTGACGGTGAAGTCCGACGAC